>DASVDJ010000048.1:0-10173 GCA_036381155.1 Vicinamibacterales bacterium | reverse complement strand
CTCTTCTGCATCACCGGCGCCTATTCGATCAACGGCAGCTACTTCGACGTCGCCGTGATGGGGTTGATGGGGCTGCTGGGGTTCGCGCTCGATCGGCGCGACGTGCCGACGGGCCCCGTCGTCCTGGGCATCCTGCTCGGCTTGCCGCTCGAAGAGCGCTTCATCCAGACGCTCTCGTCGGCGGAAGGCAACGTCCTCGTGTTCTTCTCGCGGCCGGTGGCGGCCGGACTCGGCCTGCTGGCGATCGCGCTGTGGGCCACGCCGGTCGTGCTGTGGTTCATGCGGTTCCGGTCGGATCGGGTCGGATCGGGTCAGATCAGGTCGGATCAGGTCTGATCGGGTCCGATCAGGCCTGTCAGGTCAGATCGGGTCCGCGGCCGCTCGCCGGCCTCTGCTCGCGGTCGCGTCAGCCCGCCGCCACTTTCGCGCGGAGCCGCCGCTGCAGGTACCACCGCCGCATCCGATAGCCCGCCATCAGGAACCGCGGAGCGATCCGGAGCGCCGCCACGGTGGCCGCGGTGCCGCGCGCCGGCTGCAGGGCATTGGCGGCTTCGAAGCCGGCGATCGCGCCCTGGATGTCGCCGCCGCGCAGCGCTGCGCGCGCCTGCTCGTAGTGCCGCCCCGCCTCGAAGCGCCGACGTTGTGCCTCGACGACGGCCCGCTGCGACGGCGTCAGATCCGGATACTGCGCGATGCGGTCCACCGCGCGCAGGGCGCTCTCGAGCATCCAGAGCGGATCGGAGGAGAGGCTGCCGGCACGCCGCCGGTACTTCGCCAGCACGCGGCGGTCGCGCGCGAACCGCCCACCGCGCTGGAGGATGCGCGCCCACAGCTCGAAATCCTCGCTGCTTCGCAGCGACTCGTCCCAGCCGCCGACGGCCAGCAGGGGCTCCCGCCGGATCGCCGCAAAGCCGATCACGTAGCACTCCTGCCCGACGACGCGCTCGAACGTGATGGGGCCTTCCGGGGGCGCCAGGCTCATGCAGTCGAGTCCCGCTTCCGGGACGTCGCCGACGATGAGCGCGTTGGTGAACGAGACGTCCAGCGACGGGTCCGCCTCGAACATCGCGACGTGCGCCTCCAGGTAACCGGGCTCCCACATGTCGTCGGCGTCGAGCGGCGCGATCAGCCGGCCACGCGCCGCGCGGAGTCCGGCGTTCCGTGCACCGGCCAGACCGCGGTTCTCCTGGACCACGTACCGGATGCGCGATCGCCAGGGCTCGATGACCCGCTCGAGGTTGGCCGAGTCCGGACAGCCGTCGTTGACGACGATCACCTCGTAATCGGTGAACCGCTGCGCGAAGGCCGATTCGAGCGCGTCGCGGATGTAGGCGGTGACGTTGTAGGCCGGAATGACGACGCTGACCGTCGGGGCAGACTGCGGCTGAGGCATCGAACCGTGCTCAGCAAGAGCGCTGCCAGAGCTGGCTGGACTGTTCCTGTAGCTGGCAGCCGGCGGCTGACAGCAGGCAGTCACTGCAAGCCGCCTGCGACCGGGCTACTGCCAGCTGCCAGCCGCCAGCTACACGTTTCGCGCTGTATCGAGAGTGAACAGCCGACCTGCTGACGCGATACGATCGAGACTTCGTGAACCGTCCAGACAGGAGACCCGTGATGCCCGATTCGTCGCTCGCGCAGCTGCTCCGGCTCGACTCGCCGCCCGTTGCCATCGCCTTCGTCGACGCGCCGCCGGAAGGCGTTCCGCGTGTCGCGGCGTCGGAGCCTGCGGGCTGCGGGTACTGGCGCCGCGCGGCGGAGGGCGAGGTGTTCTACACCCTCGCGGACGATCACAAGCGGTGCCCGATCGGGGCGCACACGCACAACGTTCCGCTGACACCGGCCGATCAGCAGGAGCTGATGGGGCTGGTCGGGACGATGGTCGAGCTGTCGTACATCCGGCTGGAGGAAGTGCCGCAGATCCCGACGCGCCGTTCACCGCTCCGCGTCGCGGTCTACGCTCCGCTGTCGAACACCCCGGTGGAGCCGGACGTCGTCCTCGTGCGCGGCAAGGCGCGGCAGCTGATGCTGCTGGCCGAAGCGGCGCAGGCGGCGGGCGTTGCCGGCGCCGTCCCGACGATGGGCCGTCCGACCTGCGCGGCGCTGCCGGAGGCGATCAACTCGGAGCGGACCGCGGCCAGTTTCGGCTGCATCGGCAACCGCGTCTACACGGGCGCGGGAGACGACGAGGCGTACTTCGCGATTCCGGGCGGGCAGCTGGCGGCGCTCGAGGCGAAGCTCGCGGTCATCGTGCGCGCGAACGAGGAACTGGAGACGTTCCATCGGGCGCGTGCGGCTGCCGGCGATCGCCCGTAGGAAACACAGAGACCACGGAGAACACAGAGGCCACAGAGAATACCTGAGGGCACCGAGGGCACAGGAAACACAGAGGACGAAAAGGGCGAGAAGGCGAAGGCGCCGAAGTCATGCTGCCAGCCGCCAGCCGCCAGCTGCCAGCTGCCTGCTGCCTGCTGCCTGCTACATCTATCTACCGACTCTGTTCCCTCTGCCTTCTCTGTGGCCTCTGTGGCCTCTGTGTTCTCTGTGGTTGACGAATGCGACGGAGAGGGCACGCCGCTACTGCTCGCGCTCACCAGGCGGCGGATACCCCTTCGCCTCGTCATCCAGCACCAGCACCCAGTCGAGCGCTTCCCCTCGATTCGGCGGCGTGAAGCGCCGTTCGCTGCGGGCGGGGAACGTACCGATGGCCGTCGCCTCGCCCGTTCTCGGATTGAACCACCACGCCTTCACCTGCGCACCGGCAATCGCGTCCATGCGGACGGTGAACGGCCGCCCGACGGGCGCGTACACCATGGCGTACGTGCGATCGACGTCCCGCGTCGCGACGAAGCGGTAGCGGCCTTCGCCCGGAACGCTCGTCGGCACGCGATCGGCGACGATCACGCTCTGATCCGGGATGCGGGTGAGGAACGGGCGCGACTCGATGAGCGCGCGGCCGTGCTGCATCTGCGCCGCGCCGGGCGCCTCGATGGCGTCGTGCCACGTCAGCAGCGGGTTGTTGACCGGCTCGCGATCCGGCGTCCAGAACTGCCAGATGGAGTGGTGTCCGTAGGTGTGGCCGAAGGCGCCGCTGAACAGGTCCCAGTAGAGCGGGCGCCGGACGTCGGCGCTGATGGAATGCCCCAGCTTCGCCGCGTTGAAGGACACGGGATGGTCCTCGTAGATCGGCTCGCCGTCGATCACGGGCTTCACCGGCACGCGGGCGTAATCGGCGGCGGTCTGGTCGTACCGGCCGGTGAACTCGGGCGCATGGCCGTTCTGCCGCATGTTGAAGTCGAGCCACGGCTCGTCGTGGAACCACGTCGACGAGCCCTGGCCGCCGGGCGGGTGGAACGTGATGAGGTGCGTTCCGCCGTCGCCGGCGCGCAGCCCCTCGGCCATTGCCCGGACGATCGCGCGGTGCGCGTCGCTCTCGATCGGCCGGTCGCCGCCGACGATCCAGATCACGCCGGCGTCACGATACCGGCGGCCGAGCCATTCGCCGTACGCGCGCGCGTTGTCCGGCGTGAAGATCTCCGGCCCCACACCCCACTTCAGGTTCCACTTGTCGCCCCAGGTGGGCAGCAGGCCGACGTACAGCCCGAGCTCGTTGGCACGGGCGACGACCCAGTCGACGTGCGCGAAGTAGGCCTCGTTCGGCTTCAACGGGTCGTTGTCGACGAGCGGTGTGTGTCCGTACGCGTTCGGCACGCGCAGGCCGTCGTGCTCGGCGAGCACGACCGCCTGGATGACCGTGAAGCGGCGCTCCACGCGGTTGCGCAGGTACCGGTCGGCCTCCTCGCGCGTGAGCCGGTGGAAGAGCTCCCAGGCCGTGTCGCCGAGCCAGAAGAACGGGCGGCCGTCCTCGGTCACCAGGAACCGGCGATTCTCGGACACGCGAAGACGGGGCAGCGGATCGGCGGCGACCGCCGCGGCCGGGCAGAGCAGCGCCGCCGCGACGAGCGGGGCCATGGCGCGGCGGACCCGCGCCGTCACTGCGCGGCCCCCGGCGCCTGCAGCGTGAAGACCAGGAAGTACTGATAGGGCAGGAACGTGTGCTCGGCGGCGACGGTGAAGCCGTGCGCCGCCATCTGCCGGATCAGGTCCTCCTTCGCGATCTTCATCCCCTCGGGCGGACCGACCGGCAGCTCCCGCTTGTGGAAGTCGATCATCACGACCTGTCCACCCGGCTTCAGCAGCTTCTTCATGTGTGCGAGATAGCCGGCCTGGTCCTCGACGTGGTGCCACACGTTGACGATCAGAAAACGATCGACAGGCTCGGGCACGAGCGGGTCGTCGGGCGGCGCCAGGATGGAGGAGACGTTGCGCAGCCCCAGGTCGCGCACGCGCCGGTTCAGGTGCCGCAGCATGTCGGGGCTGACGTCGACGGCGTAGACGCGGCCTTCGGGGCCGACGTGATGCGCCAGGCGCACGGTGAAATAGCCCGAGCCCGCGCCGATGTCGGCGATGACCTCGCCGGCTTTGATGCCCAGCGCCTGCATGACCTCGTGCGGCTTCTGGTAGGCGTCGCGCTTCGGATCCTCCAGAGCGGCGATGTAGGCATCCGGATCGCCGTGCATCCGGTGCATCTGATGCGGGTCGCGCGCGTCCTGCGCGGCGGCCGGCATCGCGGCGGCCAGCAGCACGGCGGCCATTGCGCTCAGTCGGGTCACGTCGGATCTCCCTCCTCCGCAGGTGGTGTCGGGCGCGCCGGATGCGCCCGTGTCGCCTCCGATCTACACCTCGAGCAGCTGTCGTCCGCCCGCCTGCTCGAAAGCCTCCCGGGCCCGGGACGAGGCGGTTTCGGCCTCGGCGGCCAACCGCTCGAACTGCGGCTCGCCGCGCAGCGGATCCCAGAACGGGTCGGTCCGGAGCGCATGGGGGCAGCTGAACCCGCCGCGGACGGCGCGCTCGAGCAGGGGGAGCGCCACGTCCGGGGCGTTCGTGCGCGCGACGAAGGTGCCCAGGAGAAAGAAGCCCTCAGGATCCGTGAAGCTGCTCTCGAGCAGCTCGCGGAGCTTCGGCCGCAGCCCGTCGATGTCGCCCAGCAGCGCCAGCCGGTACGTCGTCCCGATCAGCCGCGCGATCGCGTGCGGATTGGCGCGCTCGAGCTCCTCGATCGTGGGGACGGCGCTGAGGTCCCCGCGGCGCATGTGCGAGAGGATCGACGCGTACGGCGGGCTGCCGCAGTCCGTCGCAATCGCCTGGTCGAGGTCCCGCAGGTGGAAGTACGTGTGCGCCACGCTCGTCGGCGTGGCCGGGTCGAGTGCCCGCACCCGCTCGTACGCCGCCAGTGAGGCGTCGAGCAGACCGCAGTACCGGCACGTGGTGACCAGCCCCGCGAACAGGTCGGGACTGGTCCGTGCCCGTGCGCGTGTGAGCAGCCGGACCATCGCGTCCATCGCGCGGCCGGTCTCCGCCTCGACGTGCGCGTAGAGGTTGTGGGCCGCCGCAAGGTCCGGATTCAGGGCCAGCGCCCGTTCGAACGCGCGCTCCGCGCGGACCCGTTCGCCGGGGAACTCGGATCCGCCGTACTTCGCGAGGACGCGCAGGACACGGCCGAACCGCGCCCAGGCGGGCGCGTACCCGGGATCCTTGTCCAGCGCCTGCTCGTACAGGGCGCGCGCATCCAGCCAGCGCGACGAATCGGCCGCGAGCTGGTTCGCGCGGAGGAACAGCTCGTACGCCTCCGGGTTGGCCGGGACGTCCTGGCGCAGCGTGCGGTAGTCGCGCGCCGAGAGCGGCACGTGCAGCGCCGAAACGATGGCGTTCGTGAGCGCGTCCTGCAGGTGGAAGAGGTCGTCGACGGGCGCCTGGATCGTGTGCGACCAGAGCAGCGACCCGTCCGGCACCGCCACCAGGCGCGCGGCCACACGCACCTGGTTGCCCACCCGGAGGAGTGTGCCTGTCACGACGGCATCCACCTGCGCCTCGGTCGCGAGCGTCCGGAGGTCCTGCGGCCCCGTCCCGCCGCCGGCGCCTGCCGAGAGGGGCGAGCGCACGACGACCGAATCGAGGCTCGCCAGCGCCGCCGACACCGCGTCCGGCAGGCTGAAGCCGAGAAAGTCGATCTCCGTGTCCGGCTTCAACAGCCGGAACGGCAGGACGATGAGCCGGGTGAGCGAGGGCTGGCGGGGCCGGCCGAACTCCGTGGTCGTCGCGTCGGCGTCGGCACGCAGCACGGACAGGAAGGCCGCGGCCGAGTCGTGACGCTCCTCGGGGTTCTTCGCGAGCGCCCGGCGCAGCGCCGCCTCCACGGCTGGCGGCGCCGCTCCGGGCGGCAGTGGCTGCGGCTCCTCGAACACGATCGCGTGGATGAGATCGATCAGGCTCGGCGAGTCGAAGGCGGCCCGCCCGGCGAGCATCTCGTAGATCAGCGCGCCCGCCGCGAAGATGTCCGTCCGGTGATCGACCTTCCCGCCGCGCAGCTGTTCCGGCGCCATGTACCGGGGCGTACCGACGAGCATGCCGTCCTGCGTGAGCCGCGTCTCGGCCGCGTCGGTGGTCGGCCCGGTCACGAGGCCGAAATCGAGGAGCTTCACGCCGTGCGGCGTCAGGAAGATGTTCGCCGGCTTGAGATCCCGGTGGACCAGACCGCGTTCGTGCACCGCCGACAGCGTCCTGAGGATCGACTGTCCGATGCCGAGCGCCTCCTCGAGCGCCAGCCGCCCGCGGCTGAGCCGCGCGGCGAGCGACTCCCCCCGGAGCAGCTCCATCACCAGGAAGTCGGTGTCGTCGTGGGCGCCGATGTCGTGCACGGCGCAGATGCCTGGGTGATTGAGGGCCGCGACGGCACGCGCCTCCCGCTCGAAGCGCGCCCGGCGCTCGGGATCGCGGGCGACCTCCGGGCGCAGGACCTTCACGGCGACGTGCCGTCCCAGACGGCTGTCCACCGCGCGGTAGACCTCGCCCATGCCCCCCGCGCCGAGGGGCGCCTCGATCTCGTACGGTCCGAGCCGGGTACCGGGTGACAGGGCCATCCGTGTCCGCCCCGCAGGGGGCCAGACCCAATTATCCTGCGGGACGGACCGGAAGGGGATCAGCGGAGCATCGGGTTGATGGTCTCGATGCTCCCGTCCTCACGGTATGTCAGCTTCGCGACCTTGATGTTGCGAAGGTGGGTCTGTCCGTCCGACAGCTGCGTGTCGTGGTAGAAGAGATACCACTGGCCCTGGTACTCGACGATCGAGTGATGGTTCGTCCACCCGAGTACCGGTTCCAGGATCCGCCCGCGATAGCGGAACGGCCCGTACGGCGACGAGCCCGTCGCGTAGACGATGAAGTGCGTGTCGCCGGTGGACCAGGACAGGTAATAGGTGCCGCGGTACTTGTGCATCCACGCGGCCTCGAAGAAGCGCCGGGCGTTGTCGCCCGCCTTCAGCGGCGCTCCCTGCTCGTCGGTGATCACGGCGTCGCGCGGCGGCTCGGCGAAGCCGAGCAGGTCATCGCGCATGCGGGCGACCTTCGGCATCAGCGCCGGCTCGCCGGGCGCCGGATACACGTCCTCGGCGCGGTACTGGCCTGTCGCCCATCGCTGCAGCTGTCCGCCCCAGATGCCCCCGAAATACATGTAGTACGCCCCGTCGTCGTCGTTGAAGACGGCGGGGTCCATGCTGAACGAGCCCTCGATCGGCTGCGGCTGCGCCTTGAACGGGCCTGCGGGGTTGTCCGCGACCGCGACGCCGATGCGGAAGATGTCCTGCTTGTCCTTCGCGGGGAAGTAGAGGAAGTACCTGCCGTCCTTCTCCGCCGCGTCCGGCGCCCACATCTGCCGGCCTGCCCACGGGACGTCCTTGATGTCCAGCGCGACGCCGTGGTCGGTGACGAGCCCGCCGACCCGCTCCATCGAGAACACGTGGTAGTCGCGCATCGCGAAGTGGCTGCCGAGATCGTCGGCCGGGACGCCCGCGTCGATGTCGTGCGAGGGGTAGACGAACAGCTTCCCCTGGAACACGTGCGCGGACGGATCCGCGGTGTAGACGTGGGTGACGAGCGGCCGTGTGAGGAAGCGGTCCTCGCCGGTCACCACGTGCGGGCTGGAGCGGTCACCGGACATGACGCCCGCCAGCATGGCAGACGAGACCGCGGCAATCGACAGGACACCTCTGTGCATCGGGTCTGACCTCCCTCGCTCGTCGGGGCCGTAGGATAGCCCGCAAGGGCCGGTCGGCGAAAGAGCGCGGTCAGGGGCGCCGGCGGAGCACGAGCGCGCCGGCCGTTGCCTCGTAGGTGACGAGCGCGACCTCCCGCGGCTCGAGACGAAGCGTGCGCCGGAACGCGAGCCTGGCGGGCACGTGGTCGGATCCAACGCCAGGGGCGCTGCGGGCTGGCTCCGTGGGTGAGGCTTCGGCTGCGTCCAGGTCCGTCCGCTCGAACGTCACCTCGACGTCGGCTTCACCCGGACGCAGCGGTACTTCGACGAACACGTACAGGCGCCGGTCCTGCCGCAGCCCGCCGCCACGGACGACCCGGTCGAGCACCGAGCGTCCGTCGTGCGCGACCCGGAGCCGATATTCCGCCGTCCTGCCTTCGCAGACGACGCGTTGCCGCATGTGAGCCGGCAGTTGCTGCAGCTCGTCGGCGCCGAGCTCGCGGCAGGTCTCGATCCGGTCGGGCCGTGCGCTCCACGCCAGGCGGAGCACGGCCTCGCCGTCCGAAGCCGCCATCGGATAGTGCGACAGCCAGAGCATGCCGGCGACGCAGGCGGCCGGCAGCGCCGCCGCAGCGACCCGGGTCGGCAGGCGTCTCATCGCCGGGCTCCCGCGGGCTCGCACTCGGCGCTCGGCTCCACCTGACGGGCGGCCGCCGGCGGCGGCAGCGCGGCGATGGACGCGGCAAACTCGTCGAAGGCGGCGAGCAGGCCACGGCGGTCCGCGGCGTTCACCCACACTACCCGTACGCGCCGTCGATCCACGCGCGCCTGCAGCTCGGCTTCCCGCTCGTGATACACGCGCGCGGTGAGCCACTGCGGCCCCTCGCGGTGCCGGCAGTCACGTGGCGGGCACCCCGCGACGAGCACGCCGCCTGCGCCGCCGCGCACGAGCAGCTCGATCACCGACGTGTGCAGGTTGCCGGCACACGATACGGGGAGGGGAAGTCCCCCTCGTGCCGTGATGTCCGGACCGAAGCGGGCCGCTCCCTGTTCGCACCCGATCACGACCAGCGCACCCGGTTGCCAGTCCGGTCCGGCCAGAAGGGCACGCAGGCGTGCCAGCTGATCGCGTCCCGTGCGCCCGGGAGGCCCGATCCCCATCGGCGCACACGAGCCGGCGCAGATCCCGCAGCTGACGCACAACGACGGGTCGACGTGCGCGAGCCGCTCGGGCCGGCCGTCCGCGCGCGTGGTCATCGCGATTGCCCCGTACGGGCAGTCCAGCGCGCACTGCTCGCAGCCGGTGCACAGGTCCTCGTCGACGACCGACGGCGGCACCTCGTCCTGGCGCGGGCGCGTGAGGAACGGCACGACGGCAAGCCCGACCACGACCGCCAGACCGGCTGCCAGCGCGGCTCCGGGGCTCATCTGTCGAGACAGCGGCAGCCAGAACGCAAAGAACAGATCGATCGGCACCGTCTCCGGCAGCGTGAACGGCGTGCTCTCCGGCGCCATCTCGAGCGGGAAGAGCACCGCCGTCACGGTCAGGGCACCGGCGATCGTCCAGAGCAGCCTCCGCGGCGGCAGCATGGCCGCCCGTGCGACGCGCCTGATGTGCAGCCAGAACACCACGCCGGCCCCCAGTGGCAACCCGACGTGCGCGAACAACGTGAGGAAGAAGAACGCGGTGGGCACCGGGCTCTCGCCCGTGAACGCGCGGCTCGTCGGTTCGGAGAGCACCGGCAACGTGTCGGCCAGCCGCGCCCCTTCCCGCGCGAGCAGGCCGCCGAACGTGTCCCACACCATCACGTAGCCGGTCCACCCGCAGACCATCAGGAGCGCGAGCAGGCCGACACCGCTCATCCATGCCAGCGCGTGCGGCCCCCAGCTGCGCCGTTGCGCGAACATCCGGAAGGCGTGCACCAGCGTCGCGACGACGGCGAGGTCGCTGGCGTAGCGGTGGAGGCCGCGGACCCAGTTGCCGATCCAGGGGTTCGCCGTCAGCCAGGCCACCGATTCCCAGGGTGACCCGACGCGGTAGAAGAGCAGGAGCCACAGTCCCGTGGCCAGCAGCACCAGGTACA
>DASVDJ010000047.1:0-5711 GCA_036381155.1 Vicinamibacterales bacterium | reverse complement strand
GGCTGCGGCCGGCGACGCCCAGGGCCGCACGCTGGCCGGTTTCGCCGAGGACCTCGGGCGGCTCCTCGGCCAGACCGAACGCAAGGCAAGCGAATGGCTCCAGCAGCGCCAGGCGGTGGCGGAGCAGCTGTCGGCCATCCGGGACAAGGCGATTGATCTGCTCGGCCAGCTGGGACTGGAATCGGGCCGGGCGAGCGCGCGCGCAACCACCCGCCGCGCGGGCCGCAAGACCGGGCGCAAGCGCCGGCGGCTGTCGAAGGAAACCCGCATGAAGATGGCCGAGGCCGCACGGCGGCGCTGGGCCGCGCGGAAGGCCGCCGGCAAGTAGGCGGTCCCGCGGTATCCGGAAGGCTGCCGGGCCGGCGTCGATCTGCGCCGCCCGGCGCATCCGGTCGCGTCACACTAACCGGATGGCTGCCTGCTTTTCTCCACGGACGCTGTCATTTCTCAGGAGCCTGGCACGCAACAACGATCGCGAGTGGTTCAGGGCCAGGAAGGAGGACTACGAGCGGCACGTCCGCGCGCCGATGCTGGCCGTCATCCAGCGGCTGGCTGCCGACCTTCCCGACTTCGCGCCGGACCTCATCGCCTCGCGCGACTCCCTCTACCGCATCTACCGCGACACGCGCTTCAGCGAGGACAAGCGCCCGTTCAAGACCCACGTCGCGGCGTCCTTCTTTTCGCGCCGCCTTCCGCGCCGCGCAGGCGCAGGCCTGTACTTCCACATCGACCCGAACGTCGATCGCGACGTGTGGATTGGCGGCGGCATCTACGCGCCGGAGCCGCACGAGCTGCGGCGCATCCGCGAGCATCTGGCCGACCATCACGTGCACTTCCGATCCGTCGTCAAAGCGCCGGCGTTCCGGCGCCTGGTGGGGGAGGTTCAGGGGGAGCGGCTCACCCGGGTGCCGCGCGGCTTCGCGGCCGATCATCCCGCGGCCGATTATCTGAAGCTGAAACAGCTGTACGCCGGCCGGAGCTACGAGCTCTCGCTCGCCACGAGCCCGCGCTTTTACCCGGAGCTGTTGCGGGTCTTCCGTGCGGTCGCGCCGCTGGTCGCCTTTCTCAACGAACCGCTCCCCGGGTCCTACCGGACGCCGCTGAAGGATCCGCTGGCGGCGCTGTTCGGTTGAACGTCCCCGGTCAGGATCGAGGGCGCAACCGGGAGCCGAGGAACGCCGCGACGACGAACGGCGTGCTGAGGACGGCCGACAGCACCACGGCCAGCGGCCACAGCGCCCCGATCTCCCCGCTTCTCACCATCATCGTCGTCACCTGGCTCGGGATGATGAGGAGCGTCCAGATCCAGGCGTGGTTCTTCGAGAAGTAGCCGAGCCCTGCGGAGGCCACGAGGACGCACGGCAAGCCCACGGTCCAGTACTCCTCGGCATCCCAGGCCTCTCGCCGGCCGCCGATCGCCTGGATGCCCAGCTCCAGCACGACCCCGGCGACGATGCTCAGGAGGACGACGGCGCGACGATCCAGCATGCGCGGTTGTATCGGCCGTACGGGCGGCGGGATACATACCCGCCGGACTGCACGGTCTGACGCGGAGCCAGTCGAGTGCCGCCGGGCCTTCGTGCTCAGTCCTGGCGCAGCTCACGCATCGGGTCGAGCCGCAGTGCCCGGCGCGCCGGCCCCGAGGCGGACAGAATGCCGGTCAGCAGGAGCAGCATCACCGCGCCGGCGATGACCAGCGGGTTGCCGGGCGACGCGCCGTGGACCACGTGCGCGAGGAGCGGGCGTGCCGCAAGAATCCCGGCCAGACCGGCCGCGGCGCCCAGACCGAGCGCGCCGCCGATGCGGCGGAACACGGCGTCCAGCACCTGCCGGCTCTGCGCACCGATCGCGCGGCGGATGGCCAGTTCCCGTGCGCGCCGCGCGACGATGCCGCTGCTGAGCCCGTAGACACCGGTGCACGCCAGCATCACCGCGAGCAGCCCGAACGCGCCCAGCGCCCAGGCGGCGGCGACCGCGGGGACGTAGACGAGCCCGATGTTCTGGCGCGCCGAGCCGGTCCCGTAGACCGGTAGCTCCGGATCGAGGGAGACGAGGATGTCGCGAATCTCGCGCGCGACATCGCCTTCGGGCCGCGCGGTCCGCGCCAGCAGCATGGTGCTGCCGTTGTACTTCTGCGCGGCGGGCCAGAACACGACGGGCTGCGCCGGCTCGGTCAGCGAGCGGTACTTGCCGCTCTCGACGACGCCCACGACGGCGATCGGCGGCCCGCCGCCGTGGCGGAACCGGCGGCCCACGGCCTGCACGGTTCCGAACAGGCGCTCGGCGAACGCCTCGTTGACGATCGCGACCTCGACGCTGCCCTCGCGATCCCCGGGCGTGAACTCCCGGCCCGCACGCAGCCGTGCGCCGACGGTCCGGAAGAAGCCGGGCGAGACGTTGTAAACCATCGCTTTCAGCGCGTTCGCGGGGCGGAAGTCCGTCTCGCCCTCCGTGTAGAACGAACTGGTGGACTGATCGAGCGTGAGCGGAATCGAGTTCGCCCAGGCGGCCGCGCGCACGCCCGGCAGCGATGCCACGCGCTCGAGTGCGCGCTGCTGGAACTGCAGCCCGCGTGCCTGGTCGTAGCCGGCGCGATCGAGCTCGACGGTCGCGGCGGCCAGGCCGTCGGGCTCGAACCCGACGGGCATCTTGAACGACGCGACCAGCCCGCGCACGGCGACGAGGCTTGCCGTCACCAGCACGGCGCAGAGCGCCACCTGAATGGCGAGCAGGCCCTCTCCGAGCCATCGTCTCTGCGGTCCCGCGCCCGCAGGCCCCTTGAGACCGGCGTTCGGATCGGCCTGCCACCCACGAAGCGCCGGGACGACGCCGAACACGAGCACGGTGAGCAATCCGACGCCGAGGCCGAACGCGAGGACACGCCAGTCGGCGTCGACCGCCACCTGCACCGGCAGGTCGGCATGCGCCCGCCATCGGCTGAGCAGATCGAGCAGCCCCGCGGCGAGCGCGACAGCCGCCGCGCCTCCGAGCACCGCGATGATCACGGCCTCGGCGAGCAGCTGGCGGACCACGCGCCAGCGTCCGGCGCCGATGGCAATGCGGATGGACAGCTCGCGCTGCCGCTCGCCGATGCGTGCGGAGAACAGGCTGGCGAGGTTGACGCAGGCGGCGAGCAGCACGAGTGCGGCGAGCAGCAGGACGCCCCGGCCGAACGCTTCCACCGGCTCGCGGAAATACGCGCCCGCCAGTCCCGCGGGCGAGACCGAGAGCCGGAGCCCCTCGTTCTCGCGGTGCTCGCGGGCGAGCTGCGCGGCAATGACGCCCAGTTCCGCATCGGCGTCGGCCAACGACACGCCGGGCTTCAGCCGGCCGGCGATCCAGGCATTCCATGTCGTGCGGGAGTCGAGCCACGACCAGCCTTCGACCTGCGGCTGCATCGCCATCGGCACCCAGACCTCGCTGCGGTAGAACACGTCGACGCCGTGGAACCCGCGCGGTGCGACGCCGATGACCGTATACGGGTGCTGGTTGATGTGCAGACGGCGACCGATGATGGACGGATCGCCGCCGAAGCGGGACTGCCAGAGGTCGTAGCCGAGGATGACATACGGGCTCTCGCCCGGCGCCCCGTCATCGTCTCGCGTGATGAGCCGGCCGGCAGCGGGCGCGAGTCCGAGGGCTCCGAAATAGTTGCCGGTGACGATCAGTCCCCACGCGCGCGTCGCCGGGCCATCCAGCTCCAGGGCCATCGGCGCGATCCGGTAGGCGAACAGGTCGTCGAAGGACGTGCTGCGGTCGCGGATGTCGCGGTAGTTCGGGAACGAGTGCGACGGGCCACCGCTGCCATTGACGGCCACGATGCGACCGGCATCGGGCACCGCCAGCGGATGGAGCACGACCGCCGAGACGATGCCGAAGACGACCGTGTTGGCGCCGATGCCGAGGGCGAGCGAGAGCACCGCGGTCGCGAGCAACGCCGGCTTGCGTGTGAGTGCGCGCCAGGCATACCGGAGGTCGCGGGCAAGGTCCTCGATGTAGCGGGTCCCGCGCGCGTCCCGGCAGGCTTCGCGCGTCTGATCGAGCCCGCCGAGCGCCAGGCGCGCGCGGCGCCGCGCTTCGACGGGATCGAGGCCCTCGGCGATCCACTGCTGTTCGAGGTGCGCCAGGTGGCCCGCGAGCTCCTCGTCGAGCTCGTGCTCGACAGCAGCCCGGCGGAGCAGGGCGCGGAGGCGGAACCGCAGATCGGCCAGCATCGCGTCCTCCGATCAGGCGAAGTCGATGACCCGGCCGACGAGCGCGGCCAGGCGCCGCCACGAGGCGACCTCCGACTCGAGCTGCCGGCGGCCGGCTGCCGTCAGCTCGTAATACTTCGCCCGGCGGTTGTTCTCCGTCGTCGCCCACCGCGCCTTGATCCAGCCGCGGCGCTCGAGGCGGTGAAGGGCGGGGTAGATGGACCCTTGACCGACCTGCAGCGCCTCGCCGGTCATCTGCTGCAGGCGATCGGCAATGCCCCAGCCGTGGAGCGGCTGGAGGGAGAGCGCCTTGAGGACGAGCAGGTCGAGAGTGCCCTGTGGCAGAGGCTGCCGGCCGACGGTCATGTGTCTTCCCCTGTTGCTTCGACAGAAGATAGCGCGGTTCCTGTCGAAGGGCAAGGGTACGATCGGGTCTGATCAGGTCTGATCGGGTCGGATCAGGTCGGATCAGGTCCCGCCTTCGCGGCGCGCGAGGATGACCGCGCCGCTACGGCGGATCGGGTCGGATCGGGTCCCGCCTTCGCCCGCCTGCGACTGTTCGCGGGCTTCGGCGGATCAGGTCCCGCCCCGCGCTGAAGACAGGTGCGCGGCGGGCTTCGGCCAGTGCCACTTCCGACCCACAGACGTCACAAACCCGCCAATTCTCCGTGGTCTCCGTGCGCTCTGCGGCCTCTGGGTGAGTCCCCCTGCTGAGACGGTTGGAGGCCGACAGGAACTTCCCGCCAGCCGTCCTCGTCTCTGTCGATCCGGCGCCCTGCCGTTCGTTTCTGCAGGAGAGCGATACGTCCGGTGCGCGACAATCAGGTCCGCTCTTCGCAGGGGCGGACGGTCCGGACAGGGGGATTGCATGGACGGAAGCGCAGCAGCAGGGCGGGAGGTGCTGGGCGCCGGGCCGGGGGCGGTCAGCGCGGATGACGTTACCGGCACGCCGGCTGCGTCGTTCGCGGCGCGCAAGCGCGTGGCGGATCGCGTGTTCCGGGGCGCGTTCGCCTTCAACGCCGCGCTCACGATCTTCTGGGTCTACCTGCTCGTCACCGGGGCCCACTCGTCGATCTTCCCGAACTACCGGCCCGACCTCGCCTCTCTCGGACGGGTCGCAAGCGGTGTCCTCTTCTTCTACGTCCTCTGGGGCTTCATCTGGTACGGCATCAAGGCGCTGCTGCTGCGGCGCTGGGTCGGCGTCTCGCGCGAGGAGCGGCGGCAGGCGTTCTCGTCGCGGATGCACGAGCCGTTCGAGGTCGCGGCGTTCACGGCACGCCATTCCGAGCGGCGCATCCGCATCGCCGACATGATCGGGCGGCGCGGACGTTTCATCACGCTGGCGTCAGCGGGTTTCTTCTACATGTACCTGACGCTGGTGTCCGAGCCGACGGCCAACTTCGCGACGCTCTTCCTCGCGGACAACCTGTTCGACGCGATCGCGACGAACTGGATCTTCCTGGCGTTCTTCTACGCCAACGGCCACATCGCCGCCGCGTTCTACGGCCCGCAGTCGCG
>DASVDJ010000046.1:0-26821 GCA_036381155.1 Vicinamibacterales bacterium | reverse complement strand
GTCCGGGATCGTCCGGCGGCGTCACGAGCACCGGAACGTGCGTCTCGCGCAGCACGCGCTCGGTCGTCGCGCCGAAGAACATCTTGCGGATGCCGGTCAGCCCGTGGCTGCTCATGACGATGAGATCGTGCCGGCGCTCGGCGGCAACCCGCAGGATCTCCGGGGCCGGCTTGCCGGTCTCGACCAGCAGCTCGACGTCGTCCACCGGCCGCTGCGCGCCGAACGTGTCGTCGAGGAACCGCTGCAGCTCCTGTCGGCTGTCCTGAGGGAGCCAGTCGCGTCCCAGCCGGATCGCCGCCGCTTCCGCGACGAGCGGGTCGTTGACCGTGAGCACGCTCAGCTTCGCCTGGAAGTGCTGCGCGATCGCCGCCCCGTACCGGAGCGCGCCGCGCGAGGCGGTGGAGAAATCGACGGGACAGAGCACGGACGGACGGAACACCATGGATGACTCCGGCGCCGGGAGCAGACTGCGTTCCGGCTTCGGCTAATCGTGTCGTCGGGAGATGCGGGCCGTCAACCGCGAAGCTGCCGCTGCGGTCGGGCCGCCGCCCGCCGACGGTCAGCCTGTCAGGGTGGCGACGAACTGGCCGGCGTAATAGGCGACGCACGCGACAACGGCGCCGAGACCGAGCATCTCGAGCCCGTTCCGCCACCAGCGGTCCTCCGTGACCGCGGCGCGCATCGATCCGACCACGAACAGCGCCGTCAGCGTCGCGGCCAGGGCGGAGGTGAAGCGCCAGTCGGGTGGCGTGTGCAGCACGTAGGGCAGCAGCGGCACCGACCCGGCCGCCACGAAGGCGGCGAACGTCGCGCCGCCGTGCCGAAGCGGGTACGGCTCGCGCACGGGCAGGCCCTGTGCGCGCCGCACGCTCTCGCTCGACCGGATGCTGTGGTAGTTGCCGACCGCCATCGACAGCCCGTCGGCGAGCAGGTTGGCCACGCCGACGGCGAGCACGGTCCGCTCGCTCAGCGACGCGCCGGCCACGCCGGCGACGACCGCGAAGGTCGTGATGATGCCGTCATTGGCGCCGTACACCAGGTCGCCAAGGTAGTGCTGCACGACCGCGCGCGCGCCGCGCGGCTCGTGCCGTGGGTCCACCGGACTGGCCATGCCGCCTCCGGCGGCAGTATGCCTCACCGGCCAGCGGCCGGCCACCGCGCGCTGCCTCGGGCGTCAATCGGGAGGCTCAGCGCGCCGACGCTACCTCCTCGACCGTCGCACGGAGCCTCGGCAGGCTCTCGGGGAAGTTGCGCTGCAGGAACTGCACGAGCTTCTCCCGGACCTCGCAGCGCAGGTCCCAGGCAGCCGAGGCGTCGCGCGCGCTTGCCAGCGCGCGGACTTCCAGCGTGTGCGGTTTGGCGTCGGTCACCTGCAGGACGTTCACCTTGCCGTCCCAGTTCGGAGACGCTTCGAGAATTCGCGTCAGCTCCGCCCGCAGCGCGTCGAGCGGGACGGTGTAGTCCACGTGCAGGAACACGGTGCCGAGGATGTCGGCGGACCGCCGGGTCCAGTTCTGGAACGGCTGTTCGATGAAGTACGTGATCGGCAGCACGAGCCGGCGCAGGTCCCAGATGCGCACCACCACGTAGGTCAGCGTGATGTCCTCGATCCGGCCCCACTCGTTCTCGACGATCACGACGTCATCGACGCGGATCGGCTGGGTCAGCGCGATCTGGAAGCCGGCCAGCAGGGTGGCGATGCTGCGCTGCGCCGCGAAGCCGACGATGATGCCGGCGACGCCGGCGGAGGCGAGGATGCTGGCGCCGAACTGGCGCACCGACTCGAAGACCATCAGCATCGACGCGATCGTGAACACGCCGATCACCGCGATCGCGACCTTCTTGAGCACCAGGACCTGGGTGTGGATGGCGCGCGCGCGGAGGTTGTCCGCGACGTCCAGCCGGTGCTGGCGCAGCACGAACGCGGAGGCGACGTCGACCAGCTGATACAGGACGAACGCGACCATGCCGATGAGCACGAGGCTCGCCGCGTTCCGCACGATCTGCGCCTGGGCCGGCGAGATGGCGAGAACCGGCATGGCGAGCAGGAGCGCGAGCACCGGGAGCAGCCGTCGCGCCGCCCGCCCCGCGAAGCCGAGCAGCACGTCGTCCCATTCGCCTGCGGTACGGGCGGCCACGGAGGCGAGAAACGCCTCGATCAGGCGCCCGACGCGCGCCAACAGCCAGACGAGGGACGCGACCACCGCCAGGCCGTAGATCCACTCCAGCGCGGTGCGCACGCGGCCGACCGTGTCGCCACCCAGCCACTCGCCGGCCGCCATGCCGAGGGCGTAGTACAGCCCGTGCACCCAGAGCAGCAGCGCCAGCGGCGGCACGACGTCGCGGAGCCCCCGCGAGATCCAGCGGCGGATCCGCGCGGCATCCGTCTCGAGCGGAGTGCCGGGCTCCGCTTCGGTCTGGCTCGCCTTGCGGCGGAGCCACCAGCGCAGCAGCACGTGGGCCACGGCCGCCGCGGCCAGCACCGCCACGACGGCGGCGAGAGGGGACATCTGCAGCTGCAGGAACGACGCGTTGGACTGCACGGTGCGGTACTCCTCGTGGACGCGCAATCCGGCGAGGCCGGATCGCTGGATTAGTTTGAGTTCAAGATATCGCAGTCGATCAGCGGCCAGAGGCCAGGAATCAGGGGCCAGGGGCCAGGGATCAGGCCAGTGCCGGGGAGCGGAGAGGACAGTGAACGCAGGGCCGGACGTCGGTCCGGCGCCCTGCCGGCATCGGCGCCCGATGGCTGATTGCCGGGCTTCGACTCACCAGCCCGGCGTCCGCACTAGCGCCGCGTGAGCCTGTGCCACCAGCGGTCCTCGACGAGCTCACCGGTGGCGGCATTGAGACGTGCGACGCGGTCGACGAACGGACGCGCGTGCGCGGGATCGGCGGCGAGCACGACGACGGCGATGCCGCGCGCCGCGGCCGCCCGCCGGAGGTCCGCCGCCAGCGGCGCCACGTCCACGTCGTCGAGCCCCGCGCGCGGATGTTCGACGAGCAGGACGGACGGGGCCGCGGCCAGCGAGCGCGCGAGACGCACGCGATGCCGCGCCGCGGTCGGCAGCCCCGCCACGGGCCGGTCGACGTCGTCGAGGCCGGCGTCGCGCGCGAGCGCGACGGCCTGGCTCCGCGCGTCCGCCGGAAGCCGCCCGAGCTCCAGCGTCAGCGCCATGGCGACGTTCTGCACGATCGAATACTGGTCGAGCAGCACGATCCGCTCGGAGACGATGCCGAAGCGGTCGACCTGGCGGAGCCACTCGTCGCTGTCGGTGATGTCCGACGTGGCGCGTCCGAACACCCGGACCTGGCCGGTTTCCGGCAGCGTCGAGCCGGTCACGAGATTCACGAACACCTCGGCGGTGGTTGCGTCGAAGCCGGCGAGCCCGACCTGCTCCCCTGCGGCGACGGAGAGCTGGCGGATCCGGAGCGGGCGCAGCCCGCCGTACATCTTCGAGACGCCGCTCAGCTCGATGATCGGATCAGCCACGCCGCGCGACCGCCGCTGCCTCGAGGCGCTCGAAGTCGGCCGGCGGCAGCGTGACCGCACCGAGCCGGCGCCGGCGCTCGACCGGCCGGCCCCGTGCCTCGTCCTCGCCGTGAAAGTCCGATCCGCCCGTCACGAGCAGCCCCAGCTCGCGCGCGCGGGCGAGATAGCGATCCGTGTCCTCGGGAGCGTGGTCGCTGTGATACGCCTCCAGGGCGTCCAGGCCCGCCTCCGCCCACGCCGCGATCGCATCGTCGCGCTTCGTGACGCCAGGGTGCGCGAGCGAGGCGATGCCGCCGGCTTCCCGGATCGTCGCGATCACCTCCGGAACCGACGGACCGCTGCGAGGCACGAAAGCGGGGCGTCCGGGCAGGAGCCACTCGTCGAAGGCCTGCTGGCGGCTGGCGGCATGGCCGGCGCGGACCAGCGCGTCGGCGACGGCGGGGCGGCCGATGGAGCGGCCCGGCTGAACGAGCGCGTCCTTGAGCAGCCGCGGGAGATCGATCGGACGGCCGAGCTGCTCGAGCCGTTCGGCGATCGCGCGCACGCGCTCGATCCGTCCCGCGCGCGCCCTGGCGAGGAAGCGCGCGAGTCCGGGAGCGGTCGGCGTGATGAAGTAGCCGAGCACGTGCACGTCGCGCTCCGATTCGACCGCCGTGATCTCGATGCCTTCGATGAGACGGATGCCCCAGGCGGCCATCGCCTGTCGCGCCGGGGCGAGCGCGGCGGTCGTATCGTGATCGGTCACCGCCAGCGTACGCACGCCGGCTTCCCACGCGGCGCGCGCCAGCGCGTCGGGGGCCAGCCGGCCGTCCGAGGCTGTCGTATGGGTATGGAGGTCGATCACCGCGGCAGTGCGCGGCCCTGTCCGCTGCGTCCGGTCGTCCGCGCGGCGGCGGCCGTCCGGCTCCGGCGCGCCTTGCCCTGCCGCTGGACGAGCGCCTTGTACTCGCGAATCAGCAGCTCGAGGTGCTGCCGCTCCTCTTCGGCGAACTCGAGGAAGATCTGCTTCCCTTCCGAGTCCTCGAAGCGCTCGCCGTACCGCTTGAAGAACCGGTGCGACCCGCGCTCGCAGCGGATCCCGATGAGATACGCCTGCTGGTCGTTGACGCCGCGCGTCAGCCGCTCCGTGCCCTCGGAGAAGAGGCCGTTGGCCGCGCCCTTGAAGAACAGGAACGTCGGGCGTGACTCGAGCTGCGGATCACGCTCGAGCAGCCGGCGGTAGCGCGCCTCGAGCGTGCCGAGATGCTCCTTCTCCTCCTCGGCCAGCTTCTGGAAGACCGCGCGTCCCCGCGGGTCGCGGGTGATCGAGGCGGCGCGGGTGTAGAACTCGAGCCCGCTGCGCTCGGTCGCAATGGCGATGCGCAGCGCGTCGCGCGCGAAGACCAGCGCCGTCGTCGACCCGGTCACGGGCGAGGAGCTGCGGCGGCCGGCCCGGCAGTCCTCGCACTCCCCGTAGATCTGCAGGACGCTCTGCCTCGCCGCGAAGCCGCGCGCCGCGGCGATCTCCTCGATGAGCGCCTCGATGTCGGAGCTGAGGAACTCGGAGGACTGGTTGCAGGTCTTGCAGATCAGATGGAAGTGGCGCGGGTGCCGGTACGAATGCTCGAAGCGGAACCGCCCCTCGCCGAAGTCGACCTTCCGCGCGATGCCCGCGTCGACCATCCACTGGAGCGTGCGGTAGACCGTCGCGCGGCTGATACGACGGTCCTCGGCCCGGATGAGATCGACGAGATCGTCGGCGCTCAGGTGCCCCTCCTGGCGGAGGAACACGTTGACGATCTGATCGCGCTTGCTCGATCGCTTGCCGCCCTGCGGACGCAGCCGCTCGAGATCGAGTGAGGGTGTGGTCATCCCGTCCCGTGAGTCAGGGGAAACCGGCGCGCCCGCGCGGCGGACGCTGGACGCTAGACGCTGAACGACGACCCGCAGCCGCAGGTCGAGACGGCGTTCGGGTTCTTGATCGTGAAGCCGCCGCCGGTGACGGTGTCGACGAAGTCGACCTCCGCGCCGCTGAGATACCGGATGCTGATCGGATCGACGTAGAGCCGCACGCCGTTGCTCTCGAACACCTGGTCTCCGTTGCCGGTGTTCTCGTCGATCATGAGGCCGTACTGGAACCCGGAACAGCCGCCTCCCTGCACGAACACGCGCAGGCCGCAGCCGTCCTTCTGCTCTTCGGCAAGGAGTTCGTGGATCTTGGTTGCGGCGGTTTCGGTGACGTGGATCATCTGTTAAGCTCTCCGCAACGCTCATTATAGCGACCGCACGGCGCCCTTCTCAAGGACGCGGCCACGCTCCCGGGCCGTCTCTGCAGCCGATTACCTCGTTGACCCTCAATTACTTAGGCGCCGACATCGAGAGCCGGCGGCGCATCGCGGAGGCGCGCTGGGCCGACCTCGCCGCCGCCCGTCCGCGGCTCGGCCGCGCCATCGCCCTCCAGCGCCGGACGATTGGCCGGCAGCTCGATCTCCTCGCCGCGTTTGCGGCAACCGCGCTCCCGCCGCCGCCGCCGGAAGCTGCCGTGCTCCACCGGCTGGCCGACGGGCTGCCGGTGCTGCGCGTGGACATCCCGCCGCTGCCCGTCGACGCGCTGACGCCGATCATGGTCGAGCTTGGCCGCGTGGTCACCGACGTGTCCGGCGTGCCGGCGGGTGCCCGCGCCGCCGACCTGATCCAGCAGGGCACGATGGATCCGGCCCGCCTGCTCGCGCTCGTGTACCAGCGCGACGAAGAGGCCGTCCGGCAGCTCGCCGCCGAGCAGTCGGTCGCGATGGACGCGCTGTGGCTCGTCGCCGACGTGCCGCTGGCGCCGCTCGCGCACCTGCAGCAGCTGACCGCGCTGCGGGAGGACGAAGCCGACTCGCCCGTCCGGGAGGCGCTGGATCGCTGGGATGCGGGTTTCTGCCCCGCCTGCGGATCGTGGCCCGCGCTGGCCGAGGTCGCCTACGGCGAGCGGCTGCTGCGGTGCGCGTTCTGTGCCTGCGCCTGGCGGATGCTCACCGACCGCTGCACCTTCTGCGGGACGTCCGACGAGCGGTTCGTCACCGTCGCCCCCGACCGGAACCGTCCGGCCCGCCGGCTGGAGCTCTGCCGGCAGTGCGGCGGGTTCCTGAAGGTGCTGACCGTGGACGTGCCGACACCGTTCCCGCTGCTCGCCATCGACGACCTCGCGAGCGCCGATCTCGACCAGGCCGCCATGCATCATGGCTATCGGCGCCACCCGCTGCCGCGACTCTGACGGGCGCCGCTGACGCGAAAGAGCTCGCCGACTCGGCAAACGCCCGTCCTGCCGGCCCTCGCGCGCGTTCCGGCGTGGCCACCACACCGGCCGGTGCCGCGCGAGACCTATAATTCAGTCATGCTCCCGTCGTTCTTCGATTCCGTCCTCGAGCTCGTCATCCAGACCGCCACGAACCTCCCGCCCGACGTGCGCGCGGCCATGAAAGGGGCCATGGGCAGCGAGCCCGAGGGCACCCGCGCGTCCCAGGCGCTCCAGATCATCGCCGCCAACGTCGACCTGGCCAGCCAGGGCGAAGGCGCGATCTGCCAGGACACCGGGATGCCGACCTTCGAGATCCGGACGCCCGTCGGCGCGAACCAGATCTGGATGAAGGCGCGGATCCGCGAGGCGGTGGCCGAAGCGACCCGGCGCGGGAAGCTCCGCCCGAACTCGGTGGACTCGATCACGGGAAAGAACTCCGGGGACAATCTCGGGCCCGGCACGCCGATCCTGCACTTCGAACAGTGGGAGAACGACGACGAGATCGAGGTGCGGCTGATCCTGAAGGGCGGCGGCTGCGAGAACACGAACGCGCAGTATGCGCTGCCCGTCGAGCTGCCGAAGCTGGGACGGGCCGATCGCACGCTCGATGGCGTCCGCAAGTGCATCCTGCACGCGGTCTGGCAGGCGCAGGGCAAGGGCTGCGCGCCGGGCGCGGTCGGCGTCTGCATCGGCGGCGATCGCACGTCAGGCTACGCGGAGGCCAAGAAGCAGCTGTTCCGCACGCTGGACGATGTCAACCCCGACCCGCGGCTCGCCGAGCTCGAGGCCGGGATCATGCGAACGGTCAACACGCTCGGCGTGGGCGCAATGGGCTTCGGCGGCGCCGTGTCGCTCATCGGATGCAAGGTGGGCGTGCTGAACCGGCTTCCCGCCAGCTACTTCGTCTCCGTGGCGTACGACTGCTGGGCGTTCCGCCGGCTCGGCGTCGTCCTCGACGCCCGCACCGGCGCGATTCGCCGCTGGCTGTACCGCGACCCGGCGACGCCCGTCATTCCGATGTTCGATCAGGCCGGCTTCCAGCGGACGGGCCGCGAGGTCGCCCTCCGCACGCCGCTCGACGAGGCCGCGGTGCGGTCGCTGAAGGTCGGCGACGTCGTGCTGATCTCGGGCCGGATGTTCACGGGACGCGACGCGGTACACCACCACCTGATGCACCACGAGCCTCCGGTCGACCTGCGCGGCGCCGCGCTCTATCACTGCGGCCCTGTCGCGGTGCAGGAGAACGGAGTCTGGACGATCAAGGCCGCAGGTCCGACGACGAGCATCCGCGAGGAGCCGTACCAGGCCGACGTGATCCGGCGCTACGGCGTCCGCGCGGTGATCGGCAAGGGCGGAATGGGGGCGAAGACGCTGGCCGCCATGAAGGAGTGCGGTGCGGTCTATCTCAACGCCGTCGGCGGTGCGGCGCAGTTCTACGCGAAGACGATCGACGCGGTCGAGGGAGTGTCGCTGCTCGAGTTCGGCACCCCCGAAGCCATGTGGCACCTCCGCGTGACCGACTTCCCCGCCATCGTCACCATGGACGCGCACGGGAACAGCCTCCACAAGGACATCGAGGAGGCCTCGGCGGAGAGGCTGGCGGAGCTGGCCGGCGCGGCTGGCGGCTAGCGCCGGGATCCGCCGCGGCCGGCCGGAGCTGGTATGTCGACACGCACGGAACGCGACCCGCTCGGAACACTCGAGGTGCCGTCCGGTGCGTACTACGGCATCCAGACGCTCCGGGCCGTCCGGAACTTCCCCATCAGCGATCTCCGTGCGCCTGCCGACCTGATCGTCGCCACCGTGCTGATCAAGAAGGCGGCCGCGCAGGCGAATCTCGCGCTCGGCCGCCTCGACGCCGACGTCGCCGGCGCGATCGTCACCGCCGCCGACGAGGTGCTCGCCGGCGCCTTCCGCGACCAGTTCGTCGTCGACGTGTACCAGGCGGGCGCGGGCACGTCGCACAACATGAACGTGAACGAGGTGCTCGCCAACCGGGCCGGCGAACTGCTGGGCGCGCCGCGGGGCACGTACACACGCGTGCATCCGAACGATCACGTCAACATGGGGCAGTCGACGAACGACGTGTTCCCGACGGCCACGCGCGTGGCGCTGCTCCTCACGCTGCCGCGGCTCGTCACGTCGGCGCGCGACCTGGCGCGCGCGCTCGAGGACAAGGCCGCCCGATTCGCGCACGTGCTGAAGGTCGGCCGCACCCACCTGCAGGACGCGGTGCCGATCACGCTCGGCCAGGAGTTCTCGGGCTTCGCCGCCTGCATCGCCCGCGGCGCCGACGATGTCGGGGCGGCATCGGCGCAGCTGCACGAGCTGAATCTCGGCGCGACGGCCGTGGGCACGGGGCTGAACGCAGGCACCGAGTACACGCGGCTCGCCGTCGCGCACCTGACGCAGGAGACGGGACTGCCCCTCAGGCCCGCCGACAATCGTTTCCGGGTGACCCAGAGCATGGGCGACGTGCTCGCCGTCTCGGGCGCGGTGAGACGCCTCGCGATCGAGGCCGGCAAGGTGGCCAGCGACCTCCGGCTGCTGTCGATGGGACCGCGGGCCGGCCTGGGGGAGATCGTGCTGCCCGCCGTGCAGCCCGGGTCCTCGATCATGCCCGGCAAGGTGAACCCCTCGGTGCCGGAGATGGTGAACCAGGTGGTCTACCAGGTCATCGGCTGCGACGCCGCGGTCGCGGCCGCCTGTGAGGCCGGGCAGCTGGAGCTGAACGTGATGATGCCGGTGATCGCCTGGAATGCGCTGCACGCGGCCGGCATCCTGGCGCAGGCGCTCACCGTGCTGCGCGAGCGTACGGTGGAGGGTCTCGAGGCCGACGAAGCGCGCTGCCGGGAGCTGCTCGATCGCAGTACGGCCGCGGCGACCGCGCTCAGCCCGTACCTCGGCTACGCGGTGACCGCGGAGATCGCGAAGGAGGCCATCGCCACCAACCGTTCGATTCGCGAGGTCGTGGAGCGGCGCGGGCTGCTCGACGCGGAGCGGCTCGACCGCATTCTCTCGCCGGAGGCCATGACCGAGCCGGGGATTGTCGGGGATCGCTGATGCATCGCTGGTACAGCAGCGCGGTGGTCGCGCTGGCCGCCGCGATCGCGCTTTCCTCGGGCGTGTTCGCGCAGCAGGCCGCCAACGAGCGCCCGCGGCGGCTCTTCCCGCCCGAGGAGCTCGGGGTCCTCGAAGGCCCCGACCGCGACGCGTGGCAGAAGCCGGATCAGGTGATGGACGCCCTCCGGATCGGGGAAGGCTCGGTGGTGGCCGACCTCGGCGCCGGCGGCGGCTGGTTCACGGTGCGTCTCGCGCGGCGGGTGGGTCCGAACGGGCTCGTGTTCGCACAGGACGTGCAGCCGGAGATGCTCGAGTCGATCCGGCGGCGGATCGACCGCGAGGGGTTCCGCAACGTTCGTTACGTGCGCGGAGAGCCGACCGACCCGAAGCTCCCCGACGGCGTGCTCGACGCGGTGCTGCTCGTCGAGACGTATCACGAGTTCTCCAATCCGGCGGCGCTCCTGCGCGCGCTGCGCGACTCCATCAAGCCCACGGGGCGCATCGGCATCATCGAGTTCACGATGGACGGCGGGGGGCCGGGGCCGCCCATCAGCGACCGGGTGCCCCCGGAGCGCGTGATAGAACAGGCCGAAGCCGCGGGGCTGACGCTGCTCTCGCGCGAGACGTTCCTCGAGTTCCAGTATTTCCTGATCTTCGGGAAGGGGTGACCGCGATGGCCACGGAACCGTCCGCGCAGGCGGGCTCGTTCGTGCACCACCTGATGGGCGCCGCGACGTTCGACGCCGCGACCTACGAGCGCATCGAGACGGATCCGCAGGCGTCGACGTGGGCGGCGATCACCGTCCTGCTCGCCAGCCTCGCCGCCGGCATCGGATCGGGCGGGTGGTCGGGCCCGTCGCTCGGCACGGTCCTGAGCGTGGCGGCAATCGCGCTCGTCACCTGGGTCGCGTGGGCCGTGATGATCTTCCAGATCGGCACGCGCGTGCTGCCGGAGCCGCAGACGCGCGCGACGCTCGGCGAGCTGCTGCGCACGACCGGCTTCGCAGCCGCACCCGGGCTGCTGCAGGTCTTCGCGGCGTTCCCGCGGGTGACCGTTCCGGTCTATCTCCTCACCTGGCTCTGGATGCTCGCCGCGATGGTCGTGGCCGTGCAGCACGCGCTCGACTATCAGCGGACCTGGCGCGCCGTGGCCGTGTGCGCGCTGGCGGCGAGCCTGGCGCTGCTGCTGGCGTTCGGGATCGGGGTGATCTGGAGCCCGGTCGTCGTGGCGCGTTAGTCAGATCGGCTCGGTCGCGCGTCGGCCTGCGCGCGGGTGCGCGCCGCGCGTTCAGTGGACGACATCGGAGGCCGCCTGCATCATCCGCCAGCGGCGTTCCGCTTCGCGCTTCACCGGACCGAGCATCAGGCGCCGGATCGTCCACACGCCGGGCGAGACGAACGCCCAGTAGCGCCGGAACCGTGCGCGCGCCGCCGTGTCCGTCGGATGCGCGCGCGTTTCGGTGCGGAAGATCGACCGGCCGTCCGCGCTCGCATCCGCGCGCAGCGTCCAGGCGATGCGGACCAGCCCGGGCTCGTCGAACGAGGCGAACGCGTCGGGCGGCAGCGGGCGGAAGACCGGGTTCGGCTCCCACGGAACGGTCACCGCGCCGAAGACGACCGCGCGTCCCGGAATCTCGTCCAGAACGCCCCAGCCGATCGCCCGCATCTGCGCTTCCAGGGTCGCGCTGTCGCGTTCGGCGCGACCGGCGCCCATGACCAGCTCGCGGACCCGGAATACCAACCGGATGATGGGCGAGTCGTCGAGCCGGACGTCGCGGGCGGCGGCCAGCGTGACGTCGGGCGGCGCGTCCACGGCGATCCGGTGGCGCTCCACGACGTCGTAGACCGGAAAGTAGCGGTCGAGCAGGGGGTCGGCATCTCGTGCGTCTGCCGGGCGGCCTGACCTTCCGTATTGGAGCCACGCGCCGGCGGCCAGCGCCGCGTATCCAAGTACCCCGGCACCGGCGAGGGCTGCGGGCCACCGCAGCGCGCGACCGATTCCCGCACCACCACGCCGCCGCATGCCCCCTCCCGCTGCCAGCCGCCAGAGCTGCCAGCTGCCAGCCGCCAGCTACTGGTTTACCGCCAGATTGAAGCAGACCAGCTTCAGGTTCGTCATCTCCTCGATGGCGAAGCGCACGCCCTCGCGGCCGATGCCGCTCATGCGGTTGCCGCCGTACGGCATGTGGTCCACCCGGAAGATCGACGTGTCGTTCACCATGACGCCGCCCACGTCGAGCGCGGCGACGGCGCGGAACGCCTTGCGGAGATCGTTCGTGTAGAGCCCGGCCTGCAGGCCGTACGGCGAGTCGCTTAGCAGCCGCAGCGCCTCCTCGAACTCGTCGTAGACGACGATCGACACGAGCGGCGCGAACGCCTCGCGGCACATCACCTTCATGTCGGGCCGCGTGTCGGTGAGCACCGTCGGCCAGAGCAGCCGTCCCTCACGGCGGCCACCGGCGAGCAGCGTCGCTCCTTCCGCGATGGCTTCGTAGATCCACGCCTCGGCGCGGTCCGCGGCCTCGTCCGAGATCATCGGGCCGACGTCGCAGTCACGCTCGAGCGGATTGCCGACCTTGAGCGACCGGGTAACCTCCAGGAAACGCGCGATGAACTCGTCGGCAATCGCGCGGTGGACGTACAGCCGCTGCAGGCTGATGCAGACCTGTCCGGCGTTGGCGAACGCCGAGACGACGGTGCGCGGCACGGCGAGATCGAGATCCGCATCCGGCTCGACGATCGTGCCCGAGTTGTTGCCGAGCTCCAGCGTGACGCGCTTCAGCCCCGCGTTGCGCATGATCTGCGCGCCGACCGGCGGGCTGCCGGTGAACGAGATCTTCGCCGGGACCGGATGACGCACCAGCGCGTCCCCGGTCGTCGGCCCGTCGCCGTAGACGATCTCGAACACCCCGTCGGGCAGGCCGGCTTCGCGGAGGCACGTTCCGAGCAGGCGCGCGGTGAGCGGCGTCTCCTCGGCCGGCTTCAGCACGAGTGTGTTGCCGGCAGCCAGCGCGGGCCCGACCTTGTGCGCGACGAGGTTGAGCGGGAAGTTGAACGGGCTGATGGCCGCGACGACCCCGAGCGGCGACCGGACGTAGAAGCCGACGCGGTTCTCGCCGAACGCCGAGGCGTCCATCGGCACCGTCTCGCCGTGGATGCGCTTGGCCTCCTCGCCGGCGAAGGTGAACGTCTCGATGCTGCGCGCGACCTCGTTGTCCGCGTGCTTCCAGGCCTTGCCCGCCTCGCGCGCGATCAGCGTCGCGATCTCCTCGCGTCGCTCCTGGATCCGCCGCGCGGTTTCCAGCAGCACCGCGGCGCGGCGGTGCGCGGCCGTCGCCGCCCAGCCCGGAAAGGCCCGACGGGCGCGCTCGACCGCGCGGTCCACGGCAGCCGCGTCGGCCACCGGCACGCGATCGATGACCTCTCCCGTGTACTTGTCGAGCACATCGAGGTCCGCCATCGCGTTTCAAATCTCCCGTGCGCCCGGAACGGTCGTACGGCGCGTCCCCTCCATCCGGCCGTCCCATCGCGAGAGGTCCTCGGTGTGGATGCCGAACAGATCCAGCAGCCGTGTCACGGTGTACTCGACCAGCTGATCGACCGTGCCGGGCCGGATGTAGTACGCGGGCACCGGCGGCGCGATCACGGCCCCCATCCGGGTCAGCTTCAGCATGTGCTCGAGATGAATCTCGTGGAACGGCGACTCCCGTACCGCGAGCACGAGGCGGCGCCGCTCCTTCAGCACGACGTCGGCCGCGCGAGCGATGAGCCCGTCGCCGGTCCCGGTGGCGATCTCCGCCAGCGTCTTCACGCTGCACGGCACCACCACCATCCCCATCGTCACGAACGAGCCGCTCGAGATGGCGGCGCCCTGGTCGGACGGCTGGTACGAGGCGGTCGCCAGCTGCCGGACCTCCTCGAGCGCGCGCCCGGTCTCGTGCGCGAGCGTCCGGGCACCCCACCGGCTGACCACGAGGTGCGACTCGACGCCCGTGTCACGCAGCCGCTCCAGAAGGCGGACGCCAAGTATCGAACCGCTGGCTCCCGTGATGCCGACGACGAGACGGCGCGGCGGCGTCATGCGGTCGCCTCCCCCCGCGCGCCGGAACCGGATGCCGCTGATGATGGCGGTCCCGCCCTCGCGATTCGGGTCCGGTGCGTCTTCGAGCACGGACGCAACCCGCAGGTCCGCCACGCAGAAGTCGCCGCGCGACGGGTCCGGCTGCGGCGGTGCGTCCGCGCGCGCCTTCACGTAATGGACGCCGTGCTCGTCGACGAAGAGCAGCGTGATCAGCCCGTTCTCCGACAGATGTCTCGCCGTCCTCGTTCCGGCGTACAGGACGACGCGCAACCGGTCGGGCGCGGGTGCGGCGATGTCGGCGCCGGTCACCATCGCGGGATGCGGGAAGCCGTCCGGGTCGATCGTGCAGATCGGCACGGCGGTATTCGCGAATCCCGGAGCGCCGCCGTCGAGCCGGGCGCGAAGGGCCGGGGGAAGGGTCGAACCGAGCGGAGTGGACATCGGGGTCGTCGATCCTGAGTGTGGCCCGGCGCCGCGCAGCAGTCAAACGTGCCGTCGGCCGGCCTCCTATAATGTCCCGATGCTGCTGGGCTCCGAACGCCTGATCGCCTCGAAGCGCCTCCACGGCCTGCGCGTGGGCGTGCTCGCCAACCCCGCCTCCATCGACCACCAGTTCCGCCACATCACGGAGCGCCTGAGCTCCTCGACGGAGTACACGCTGACGGCGATCTTCGGACCGCAGCACGGGTACAACTCGGACGCGCAGGACAACATGATCGAGACGCCGCACGGACGCGATCCGCGGCGCAACGTCCCCATCTTCTCGCTCTACAGCGAGACGCGCGAACCGACCGACGAGATGCTCGACCTCATCGACGTGCTGGTCGTCGACCTGCAGGACGTCGGCGCGCGCATCTACACGTTCGTGTACACGATGGCGAACTGCCTGCGCGCCGCCGCCAGGCGGGGCCTTCCGGTCATCGTCTGCGACCGCCCCAACCCCATCGGCGGTCTCCGGGTGGAAGGCCCGACGCTCGAACCGGGCTACGAGTCCTTCGTCGGGCAGTTCCGCATGCCGATGCGGCACGGGATGACGATCGGCGAGCTGGCCCGCCTGTTCAACGAGCACTTCGGCATCGGCGCGCCGCTCGAGGTCGTTCCGATGGAGGGATGGTCGCGCGCCTCGTACTGGGACGCGACCGACGTGCCCTGGGTGATGCCGTCCCCCAACATGCCGACGCTCGACACCGCGATCGTCTATCCCGGCTCGGTGCTGATCGAGGGGACGATGCTGTCGGAGGGACGGGGCACGACGCGCCCCTTCGAGCTGATCGGCGCGCCGTGGCTGGATGGCGAGCTCGTCGCCCAGCGTATGAACCGGGCTGGGCTGCCGGGCGTGCACTTCCGCGGCGTGACGTTCGAGCCGACCTTCCAGAAGCACGCCCGCCGGCCGTGCGGCGGCTGCCAGATTCACGTCACGGATCGGGATCGCTTCGAGCCCGTCAAGACGGGCGTCTCGATCATCCGGGAGTTCTACGGCGCCAGCCCGGATCTGTTCCAGTGGCGCCAGCCTCCCTACGAGTACGAGCACGAGAAGATGCCGATCGACATCCTCGCGGGCTCACCCGAGCTGCGGCGGCAGATCGAGGCGCAGGTCCCGATCGACGAGATCGCCGCGAGCTGGGAGCCCGGCGTGGCGGAGTTCCTCGAGGTCCGGCGTCCCTACCTGCTGTACGAGTGAATCCGTGAATGGCCGGCCTGAAGGCCGGCCCTCCGGTACTGCCGTCGGCGGATTCAGCCTTCGAGACCGCGGGCGCGCCGGATCTGTTCGGCATGTCCGTGCGCGTGCGCGGCGTAGATCTCGAGCCAGGTGAGCACGCCGTAGGGGCCGGACTCCGAATGCGTGCCTTCGCGCGCCCAGTCCTCCTCGGTCAGCCGGTCCAGGATTTCGGCGGTCGTCTCGCGCGCGGCGCGGAACGCCGCGAGCGACGCTTCGATGGGGCGGTCATAGTGGAGACGCCGCGCGAACTCGTCCTGGTCGTACCCGACGATGAGCGGCCGGTCCTCGGCGAGCAGCCGCCGCAGCCGGATCGCCGAGGTCATCTCGCTGTCGGCGAGATGATGGACGATCTGGCGCGCGGTCCACTTCCCCGGCGCGGGCACCCGATCGAGCTCCGCCCCGGTCGCGCCGGCCAGCGCGTCGACGACCGCCTGGTAGCCGGCCTTGTATTTCGCGACGAGCGCGTCACGCGTCGTACGGTCCACGATACGGCCTCCTATCGCACGGTGCGCGCCAGCGACGGCGCGTCCTTGTCCTCCTGCTCCGTGGCGAGATGCTCCTCGAGCCCGCGCTTGAGCGCCTCGAGCGCCTCGTCCACGGTATTCACGCGCGTGAGCAGCGCCGGGTCCCCGGGGCTGATGGCGCCCCACTCGACGAGCGGTCCGATGTCGAAGACACGATCCCAGTAATCGGTGCCGTACAGCAGGATCGTGGTGCGCTCGGCCAGCTTCTCGGTCTGCTCGAGCGTGAGGATCTCGAACAGCTCGTCCAGCGTGCCGAAACCGCCGGGAAAGATCACCAGCGCCTTGGCGAGGTACGCGAACCAGAACTTCCGCATGAAGAAGTAGTGGAACTCGAAGTGCAGGTTCTTCGAGATGTACGGGTTCGCGCCCTGTTCGAACGGCAGCCGGATGTTCAGGCCCACCGACTTGCCGCCCGCCTCGTAGGCGCCGCGGTTGGCCGCCTCCATGATCCCTGGCCCGCCGCCGGAGCAGACGACGAAGCGGTGGCACGGGCCCGGCAGCGTCTTGGACCACGACGTCAGCTCGTACGCAAGGCGCCGCGCGTCTTCGTAGTAGCGCGACCAGGCAATCGCCCGCTGCGCGGCCGCGAGCGCGTCGTCGGTCGGGGGCGTCCGCCCCTTCTGGATCGCGGCCAGCTGCCGCTCGGCCGCCTCACGGCTGCGGATTCGCGCCGAGCCGAAGAAGACGACGGTGTCGCGAATCCGCTCCTGCCTGAACCGCTTCAGCGGCTCCAGGTACTCGGCCATGATCCGGATCGGGCGTGCCTCGTCGGAGACGAGGAACTCGGGCATCAGGTAGGCCAGCGGCTGCGTCGACATACGACGGCACTGTATCAGAACCCCGGCCGGCAGCCGGGCGGTCAGTCGACCCGGGAGAGCTTGATGAAATTGGCCCCGGGGCGCCGGAGGTCTTCCTGGACGTTGACGAACACGACCTCGTCGCCGCCGTGGAGCAGTCCGCGGGCGCGGAGCTCGCGCGCGACGGCCGCTCCCGTGTCGTCGACGCTCCCGCCGAGCGGCGCGACGATCGGCACGACGCCCCGGAAGAGCATCAGCCGGCGGGCGATCTCCGGCCGCTCCGTCGCCGCGAGGATGGGCGCGCGAGGCCGAAGGGTCGACAGCATGCGCGCGGTGTTGCCTTCACGCGTCACCGCGACGATCGCCTCCGCACGCACTTCCTCCGCCAGCGCGACGGCCGCCTCGCACATCGCCTGTCCGTGCTCGGCGTGCATCAGGCGGCTGCGTGTCGGAGAGACGAGGTCCAGCGGATGCGTCTCGGCCTCGCGGATGACGGCATCCAGCGTCTCGACCGCACGAACCGGGAACGCTCCCGCCGCCGTCTCCCCGGTCAGCATGATCGCGTCGACGCCGTCCTCGACGGCGTTGGCGGCATCGCTGACCTCCGCGCGCGTGGGCCGCGGTTCGGACCGCATCGAGTCCAGCACCTGCGTCGCGACGATGACCGGCCGGCCGTGCGCGCGGGCACGCCGCGTGACGTCCTTCTGCACGGCCGGCACGCGTTCGAGCGGCATCTCGAGACCGAGATCGCCGCGCGCGACCATCACCGCATCGGCCGACTCGAGGATCTCGTCGAGATGCTCGATCGCCTCCGGCCGCTCCAGCTTCGCGATGATGGGCACGGGGTCGCGGCTCCGGCGGCGGATCGCGTCGCGCGCCGCGGCGATGTCCGATGCCCGCGTCACGAACGAGAGCGCGATGAAGTCGACGCCGAGCTCGAGCCCGAACGCGAGATGCTCCTCGTCGCGCGCCGACAGGCCCACCGCAGGCAGCGCGACCCCCGGCGCGTTGATCCCCTTGTGCTCGCCGAGCTGCGATCCGTGCACGACGGTCGCCGTGATGCGCTCGCCGTCGCTGGACTCGACCCGCAGCACGACGCGGCCGTCGTCCAGCAGGAGGTGCTGTCCGGGCCGGACGCTCTGCGCCAGCGGGGCGTACGGCGTGAAGACCAGGCCCGGACGTCCCGTTGCCTCTCCGGTCGCCACGACGAGCGTGTCCCCGGCCGCGAGCGGAATGGGGCGCCCACCCTCCAGCGGGCCGGTGCGGATCTTGGGGCCCGGCAGGTCCTGGAGGACGGCGACGATGCGGTTCGCGCGCGCGGCCGCGTCGCGCAGCCGCTCGACGGCGGTGCGATGCGTGGCGTGCGAGCCGTGGGAGAAATTGAGCCTGACGATGTCCACGCCCGCGGCCAGCATCCGGTCGAGCTGTGCGGGGGTGTCGCTCGCCGGACCGAGCGTGGCGATGATCCGCGTGTGACGCATGGCCGGGGGCCAGCTTACAATCGGACTCCGCCATGAGCCAAATGGTCGCCCCCGCCGTTCTCGACTATCTGGCGCAGCACCACGCGCCGATCGATCCGGTGCTCGACGCCATCCGCGAGGAAGGGCTCGCCGCGGGCCTGCCGCTCGTCGACGCGATGACCGCGCGGCTGCTCCGTCTGCTCGTGGCGGCCACCGGCGCGCGCCGGGTGCTCGAGATCGGCACGGCCATCGGCTACTCGGCGGCATGCATGGCGCAGGTGATGCCCGACGACTCCACGCTCTTCACGATGGAGATCGATCCGGCACGCGCGGAGACGGCGCGCAGGAATCTCGCGCGCGCCGGCGTCGGCCATCGGGTCCACGTGATCGTCGGCGACGCGGAGCGCTTCCTGCACAAGGTGGCCGGCCCGTTCGATCTCGTGTTCCAGGACGGCGCGAAGCAGCAGTACGAACCGCTGCTGGATCGGATTGTCGAGCGGATGCGTCCGGGCGGCGTGCTGGTGTCGGACAACGTGCTCTGGCACGGCGAGGCGGTGCCCGGCTTCGTCGCCGAGCCGCGACGGCCCGTGGCGGACACCGAGGCCATCCGGCAGTACAACCGGCGCCTGGCCACGCACCCGGCGCTCTTCACGACACTGCTGCCGGTGGGCGACGGCGTGGCGCTGTCGTTGAAGCGCGCGTGAGTCACGATCGACGGGAACAGGGTGCACTGATGGAAGACGCCATCGTCAACGCCTGGGAGGACTGGGCGCGCGCGCAGCTCGCCGCGCGCGGGCGCGCCGACGCGGTGCCTGTCTTCGAGGGGTTCGCCCGCGCGGCCCGGACGCTGCGCCAGGCGGACTGGAACCAGCGGGCGGATGGCGGCGACGCGCCCGGAGACACCGAGCCCGAGCGCCGTGACTGAACCGCTGCATGCCCTCACCGCGATCGAGGCGGGCCGGCGGCTGCGCGCCGGGTCGCTGACGTCCGAAGCGCTCACCCGCGCGTGCCTGGCGCGCATCCAGGCGCTCGACGGCATCCATCGCGCGTTCATCACCGTCACGGCCGACGAGGCGCTGGACGCCGCGCGCGAAGCGGATCGCGAGCTCGCCGCGGGCCGCGATCGCGGTCCGCTGCACGGCATCCCCGTGTCGCTCAAGGACCTCATCGACCAGGCCGGCGCGCCGACGACGGCCGGTTCGCGCGTGCGTCCGATGACACCCGCGCCGCGCGACGCGGTGGTCACGGCGCGGCTGCGCGCGGCGGGCGCCGTGCTGATCGGCAAGACCAACCTGCACGAGTTCGCATTCGGCACGACCAGCGAGGACACGGCCTTCGGGGCAGTACGGCACCCGCTCGATCCGGAGCGCAGCGCGGGAGGGTCCAGCGGCGGCTCGGCCGTCGCGGTCGCGCTCGGCATGTCTCCGATCTCGATCGGCACGGACACCGGCGGCTCGGTGCGCATCCCCGCGGCGGCCTGCGGGCTCGTCGGCCTCAAGGCCGCCTACGGCGAGATTCCGTGCGACGGCGTGGTTCCGCTGAGCGAGACGCTGGATCACGTCGGCCCGCTCGCGCGGACCGTCGCGGATGCCGCCGCCGCGTACTGCATCCTCTCGCGCCGCACCGCGCGGCCGCCGGTCCCGCCGCCCGCCGGCAGTCTCCGGCTTGGACGGCTGCCGGAGTACTTCGAGGAGGTGCTGTCGCCCGGCGTGCGGGCCGCCTACACGCGCGCACTCGACATGCTGACGCAGGCCGGCGTGCGGATCGAACAGGTGGCCGTTCCGCATGCGGCGGAGATCCCGGCCGTCTACCTGCACCTCATGGCGCCGGAAGCCGCGGCCTATCATGCGCGCACGCTCGAATCCTGCCCCGAGCGCTACACGCCGGCCGTGCGCGCGAGGCTCGAGGTCTGCCGGTACATGCTCGCCGAGGACCATGTCCGCGCGCGGCAGGGACAGCGGATGCTCCGCGCCGGCGTCGATGCGGCGCTGGCCTCGCTCGACGCGCTCATCCTGCCGGGCCTGCCGATCGAGGCCTTTCCCCTCGGCACGGAAGCCGTCGACGTCGACGGAACCCGCCACACGATCCGGAACCTCACGCTGCGGCTGACGCAGCCGTTCAACATCACGGGTCATCCGGCCGTCGTCCTGCCGGCCGGCCGCTCGAACGGGCTACCGGTCTCGCTGCAACTGGTCGGACATCATGGCGCCACGCCGCTGCTGCTCGACGTCGCGGCGGCGGTGGAAGCGATCGTGGCCGGCGTCGGGCGTGACGACGGCCGCGCGGACTGACCGGGCGGCAGAGCCGAACCGGTACAATTGGAGGACCGATTGCCATGCGCGCGCACGTCTCCGCCGCCCTCGTCACCGCCATGACCATCACTGCCGCTGCGTCCGGTCCGCTCGAATACCCCAAGACCAGAAAGGGCGACGTCGTCGAGGAACTGCACGGACGGCGTATCGCCGACCCGTACCGCTGGCTGGAGGATCCGAACAGCCCCGAGACCCGGGCGTGGATCGAGGCGCAGAACCAGCTCACGTTCGGTTACCTGGACGGCATCGCGGAGCGCGATCGGATCAAGGAGCGGCTCACCGCGCTCTGGGACTACGAACGCTTCGGCGCCCCCTCGCGGCACGGTCCCTGGTACATCTACGCGCGCAATGACGGGCTGCAGAACCAGTCGGTGATCTACCGGACGCGATCCCTGGATGCCGAGCCCGAGGTGCTGATCGATCCGAACGCGCTCTCGGAGGACGGCACCGTCGCGCTCAGCAGCCTGTCCTTCACCGAGGACGGGAAGTACGTCGCGTACTCCGTCGCGACGGCCGGGTCCGACTGGCTCGAGTGGCGAGTCCGTGAGGTCGCCACCGGACGCGACCTGCCGGACGTCGTGCGGTGGTCGAAGTTCAGCGGGGCCTCATGGCTCCGCGACGGGTCGGGGTTCTTCTACAGCCGGTACGACGCGCCGAAGGAGGGCGAGGTCTACACCGGCGTCAACCGGTTCCAGAAGGTCTACTTCCACCGGCTCGGCACGACGCAGCACGACGACGTCCTCGTCTTCGAGCGGCCCGACGAGCCGGACTGGGGCTTCAACGCCGACGTGACGGAGGACGGCCGGTTCCTGCTGATCTCGCAGTGGGAGGGCACCAGGCCGGAGAACCGGATCTTCGTCCGCGATCTGTCGAAGCCGGACAGCGCGATCGAGCCCTTCCTGGATCAGTTCGATGCGGAGTACACCGTCGTCGGCAACGACGGCGACCTCTTCTACGTCCTGACGGACAAGGACGCGCCGCGCCGCCGGCTCGTCGCCATCCACCGGTCGCGGCCGGCACCCGCGCAGTGGACGACGCTGATCCCCGAAGCGTCGGGCCGCGACGTGCTCGGGTCGGTGCACATGGTGGGCAACCGGTTCGTCGCGACGTGGATGCAGGACGCCCACGAGGTGCTCACGATTCACGCGCTCGACGGCCGCCGCACCGGCGAGATTCCGCTCCCCGCGCCGGGCTCGGTTTCCGGCGTGACCGGCAGGCGGCATCAGAGCGAGACGTTCTACGTCTTCTCGTCGTTCGCGTATCCCGGCGTCGTCTACCGGTATGACTTCGACAGCGGGCGCGCGTCGGTCTTCCGGCAGCCGAAGGTCGACTTCTCCCCTGACGCCTTCGAGACCATCCAGGTCTTCTATCCCTCGAAGGACGGGACGTCGATCCCGATGTTCCTGACCTACAGGAAGGGGCTGACGCGGAACGGCCAGAATCCGACGCTGCTGTACGGGTACGGCGGGTTCAACATCCCGCTGACGCCCGCCTTCTCACCCGCCAACATCGCCTGGATGGAGATGGGCGGGATCTACGCGCAGGCCTCGCTCCGCGGAGGCGGCGAGTACGGCCGCGAGTGGTACGACGCGGGGCGGCTGAAGCACAAGCAGAACGTCTTCGACGACTTCATCGCCGCCGCCGAGTACCTGATTCGCGAGCGGTACACGTCGACGCCGAAGCTGGCGATCTCCGGAGGCAGCAACGGCGGGCTGCTGGTGGCCGCCGCGATGACGCAGCGTCCCGATCTGTTCGGTGCCGTGCTGCCCGCGGTGGGCGTGCTCGACATGCTGCGGTTCCACAAGTTCACCATCGGGTGGGCCTGGACGTCCGACTACGGCGACCCGGAAGTGGCCGAGGACTTCGAGACGCTCCTGGCGTACTCGCCGCTGCACCGGCTGGTGCCGGGCACGCGGTATCCGGCGACGCTCATCACCACGTCGGATCACGACGACCGGGTGGCCCCGGCGCACAGCTTCAAGTTCGCCGCGGCGCTCCAGGCGGCGCAGGCCGGCGACGCGCCCACGCTCATCCGGATCGAGACGCGGGCCGGCCACGGCGCCGGAAAGCCCACGTCGAAGATCATCCAGGAAAAGGCGGACGTGTTCGCGTTCCTGGTGAAGAACCTCGGCATCGCACTGCCGGCGCCGGGCGCCACGCAGTAGGCGGATGCCTCCGCCGGCAGCCGCCGGATTTCGATCGTCTCGTGCTCTCGCTGATCTTTCATCGCTGGGAACGCTACCTCGCCTCGATCTCCAAGGATCGCGTCGTGCGTCCCTTCGAATGGGGACTCGACTGGATTCCGGGCAACGGCCATCCGCCTGCCGGGGATCCGGCCGCCGCGGTCGAGCAGTACGTCCGGCGCATCTGCGCCGACACCGACGCCTGGTTCACGCCGCCGCCGTGCAGCGACTTCGAGGAGAGCGCCAGCCCCGGCGATGGCAGCACCCTCGTCCGGTTCCCGTCAGCGCTGACGACGCCCCATCCGTCGAACAACACGGTGGTGACGCGGTACTTCCCGGCCTCGCCGCGCGCGAACGCGCCGCGCCGCGCCGTGGTCGTCCTGCCGCAGTGGAACTCGGACGCCGAGGGGCACGTCGGGCTCTGCCGGCTGCTGGCCCGGTTCGGGTTGAGCGCGCTGCGCCTGAGCCTGCCCTATCACGACGCGCGCATGCCACCCGAGCTCACGCGCGCCGACTACATCGTCAGCGCGAACGTCGTCAGGACGCTCGAAGTGTGCCGGCAGGCGGTGCTCGACGCCCGGCGCGCGATCGACTGGCTGTGGAGCCGGGGCTACGAGCGAATCGGCATTCTCGGCACCAGCCTCGGCTCGTGCCTGTCGATGCTGACCGCGTGTCACGAGCCGCGCATCCGGGCACAGGCGCTCAATCACATCTCGCCGTATTTCGCGGATGTCGTGTGGCGGGGGCTGTCGACCCGGCACGTCCGGCAGGGACTGGAAGGGCACATCGATCTGGATCGACTGCGGGCGTTCTGGATGCCGATCAGCCCGCAGTTCCACCTCGATCGGCTGCGCACGCGCGACCTCAGCACCTTGCTGGTGTACGCGCGTTACGACCTCACCTTTCCGCTGGACCTGTCACGGAAGCTGGTGCGGGAGTTCCGGCAGCGGGGGATCCCGCATCGCCTGGCGGTGCTGCCGTGCGGCCACTACAGCACGGGCGCGGCGCCGTTCAAGTACATGGACGGCGCCATTCTCACGAGGTTCCTGCACCGGCACGTCTAGGCGCCGGATCACAGGTATTTCAGCAGGTCCTTGAGGGCCTCGAAGAGCACGCCGGCGAGCTGGAGGACGACCGGGGTGACCTTGCTCTGGTCCACCGACTCGGCGACCGTGACCGGATCGGTCAGCAGCAGCCAGATCGTGGCACCGGCGAACAGCGCAGCCAGGACGGCGATGGTGCCGAACAGGCTGACGCTCCACTGAGCAAGGCGCATCGCGTTAGCCTACCACCAGGTATCAGACTACGAACTACGCATCCCGGCCGGCCCGGGTTTCAGGGAGGGTCGAGCCGGACGACCGGCCCCCGCCCCAGCGCCTCCAGCCCGGAAGCCACCCGGGCGGCGTCGCCGACCGCGAGGGAGACCAGGCGGTCGGGGCGCAGGTGCCGGCATGCGGCGTCCTGCACGTCCTCGAGCGTGAGGTCCCGGATGCGCGGGACGAACGTCGCGAAGTAGTCGTCGGGCAGCTCGTACAACGCGAGCTGCGCGACGCTGCGCGCGATCTGATCGGCGGTCTCGAAGTTCCGCGGATAACCGAGCGTCAGCGCGGCACGGGCGGTGTCGAGCTCGGCCCCGGTGATCGGCGCCGTACTGCAGAGCCGCTCGACTTCGCCAATCGCCTCGCGGATCGCCTCGGCGGTCGCGTCCGTCTGGACGCTCGCCTGCATCTGGAAGGCGCCCGCCCCCACCCTGAACTCGAAGAACGAGCGCGCGCCGTAGGTGAAGCCCCGCCGCTCCCGCAGGTTCATGTTCAGCCGGCTGACGAACTGCCCGCCAAGGACGAGGTTCGCAACGAGCAGCGCGTGGTAGTCGCGCGTCGACCGCGGCGCTCCGGCATGGCCGACCCGGAGCTCCGACTGCGCGGCGCCCGGACGATCGACCAGCAGCACCTTGTCGCGCGGCTCGGGAGGCGCCCCGAGCATCGGCTCGGGCATGGGCGTCCACCCCGCCGGCGCGTCCCACAGGCTGAGGACGTCGAGCGCGTCGCGCTCGGCCGCGTCGTGATCGAGATCGCCCGTCATGATGAGCACCGCACGCCCGGGCACGAACGCGGCCTGGTGGAACGCGCGCACCTGGTCCAGCGACATCGTCTCGAGCGCGGCCATGGTGCCGATCGCGAGATGGCCGTACGGATGCGTGCCGAACAACGCGGCGGTGAAGGCGCGGTCGGCCGTCGCGGACGGGACGTCCTTGAGCTGCCGGAGCCGGTTCATCCGGAGCTGGCGCACCCGCTCGAACTCGGCGGGATCGAAGCGCGGGCGCGCCACCATGTCGCCCAGCAGCTCCAGGCCGTCGCGCCGGAACCGCGACAGCGTCGTGAGCGTGAGGAACGTGGCGTCGGGTCCGACCTCGGTGTCGAACTGCGCGCCGATCCGCGCCAGCGCCTCGTGCATCTCGAGCGCGGTCCGGCCGCCGCCGCCCTCGTCGAGCATGTCCCCCGTGAGCGAGGCCAGCCCCGGACTGTCCGGCGGATCGGCCGACGAGCCTGCACGGACCAGCAGCACCATCGTCACGACCGGCACCCTTCCGTGTGAGACGGTCCAGAGCGACAGGCCGTTGGCGAGACGGCGCTTCCGGATGTCCGGGAACCGGAATGGACGATCGGCCGCGACTGCCGGCGCGCGTGAACGGTCCAGCACGTCAGTGCACCACGACGAGCGCCGAGTCGGACAGCGCGAGCGCGTGCTGTCCCTGCGGGACGACGCTCACGGCGACCGGCGCCGGCGTACGGAGGAACTGCGCCGCTGCGGACGCCAGCGAGGCGGGCGTGGCGGTCAGGTAGCGCGCCAGATCGTGCGTGAAGTACTCGGGCTCCCCCAGGAAGACGTTGTAGGCGTTGAGCTGGTCCGACTTGCCGCCGAATCCGCCGACCGTCTGCACCCGGTAGACGAACTGCGCCTCCGCCTGCGCGAGGACCCGTGTCATCTCGCCCTCGTTCAATCCCTCGGCCGCGAGCGTCTCGATCTCCTCGAGGATCGCCGCTTCCAGCTCATCGAGCGTGCGTCCCGGCGCGGCCGTCGCGACCACCTGGAAGAAGCCGGCGATCTCGCGGGACTGCTGGAACGCCGCGACCTCCGTGGCGATGCGGCGCTCGTACACCAGCCGGCGGTACAGACGCGAGGTCTTCCCGCTGCCGAGCAGGTCCGCGACCAGGTCGAGCTCGGCGTCGCCGGGCGCGAACATGGCCGGCGAATGCCAGGCCAGATAGATGCGCGGCAGCTCCACGCGATCCTCGAGCAGGATGCGGCGCGGCGCGCCTGCCGTGGGCGGAGGCACCGATGGCTGGACGACGGCCGGACCGGGGCGGAGGTCGCCGAAGTACCGTTCGGCGAGCGCGAAGGCTTCGGCGGCGTCGATGGCCCCCGCGATGGCCAGCGACGCGTTCGCCGGGTGGTAGTAGGTCGCGAAGAACTCGTGGACCTCGTCGAGCGTCGCCGCGCGCAGATCGTCGGGGGCGCCGATCGTCAGCCAGTGATACGGATGATCGGGCGGGAACAGCGCCGCCAGCGTCGCCATCGCGGCGCGGCCGTACGGCCGGTTCTCGTAGTTCTGCCGGCGCTCGTTCAGCACCACCTCGCGCTGATTCTCGAACTTCTCCTGCGTGAGGGCCGGCAGCAGGAAGCCCATGCGGTCGGACTCGAGCCAGAGCGCCAGCTCGACGGCTCCCGTCGGCACCACCTCCCAGTAGTTCGTGCGATCCGCGTTCGTGGACCCGTTCAGGATCGCGCCGGCGCCCTGGAGCGGCTGGAAGTAGCCCTGATCGTGGTGCGCCGACCCCTCGAACATCAGGTGCTCGAACAGATGCGCGAGACCGGTGCGGCCGCGGCGCTCGTTCTTCGAGCCCACGTGATACCAGACGTTCACC
>DASVDJ010000045.1:0-3071 GCA_036381155.1 Vicinamibacterales bacterium | reverse complement strand
GCAAAGGGTTCTCCTCGCCAGGCGGCAGCTCAGGCTCTTTGGGGCCACCTGGCTTTCACCTGCCGTGCACTTTACGCCACTTGGCTTCCCCCGCCCATAGTACCCCTTACAATTTTCGTGCACCGCGGTGACCTTCGGGGCTATGGGCCCCGATCGACCTCAGGCGTTTGCATTCCCCTCGCCAACTCTTCCGGTCCGCATGGCCGACGTATCCGGCTCGAGGCGCGCCCGGGCGTATGCACCGAACGCAGGTGCCGTGACCTTTTGTCCTGAAGCTGGACAGCGTCGGGATCACACATCCGGCAGGCCGCTTACGCCACCCGCTCGACCATTGCCTCCGGCGTCCCGTGTGGGATACAAAGCGCGGCATGCCGAGACGCTCCCGCCGACGCTTCCTTCAGCAGTCGCTCACCGGGCTTGCCGCCGCCGGCACGGCCGCGACGACCCCGGCCGTCGTGTCGGCCCGCTCCCGGTCGAGAGTGGCCGGTGCGAACCGGCGAATCCGCCTGGGCCTGATCGGCTGCGGCGGCATGGGCACGAGCGACCTCCGGCAGGCACTCCGGCTCGGCGCGCAGCTCGTCGCGCTGTGCGACGTCGACGACGCGCAGTCGGCCCGGGTGCGGGAGACGATCGACCGCGAGTTCTCGCAGGCGCCGGAGCTCGTGACGCGCGACTTCCGCCGGGTGCTCGATCGCACCGACATCGACGCGGTGATCGTCGCGACACCGGATCACTGGCATGCCCTGCCCACCGTCATGGCCTGTCAGGCGGGCAAGGACGTCTACGTCGAGAAGCCGCTGTCGCTGACGATCCGCGAGGGGCGCGTGATGGTGGAGGCCGCGCGACGGCATGGCCGCGTCGTGCAGATGGGCACACAGCAGCGCAGCGCGCCGCACTACGCGGACGCGATCGAGTACGTGAAGAGCGGTGCGCTCGGCACGATCCGGCTGGTGAAGGCGTGGGCGTATCAGGACTGGATGGGCAACATCCCCGTCGTGCCCGACTCCGATCCGCCGCCGTCGGTCGACTACGACTTCTGGCTCGGGCCCGCCCCCGCGCGCCCGTTCAACCGCAATCGCTTCCACTTCAATTTCCGCTGGTACTACGACTACTCGGGCGGCCTCATGACCGACTGGGGCGCGCACATGATCGACGTCGCCAACTGGGGCATGGGCGTGACGGCGCCACGGGCGGCCGTCTCGACCGGCGGCAAGTTCGGATTCCCGGAGGACGCGGAGGAAACGCCCGACACGCAGCAGGCGTTGTGGGAGTTCGACGGGTTCAGCATGCTCTGGGAGCATGCGACCGCGATTGGCCAGGGCCCGTACATGCGCGATCACGGCGTGGCGTTCCACGGCAACAACGGCGTGCTCGTCGTCGATCGGAGCGGCTGGGAAGTGTTCCCCGAGACCGAGACGAAGGACGGCCGCCGGCAGTACCGGTCCGCCGGCGAGCCACGGCGCGGCGCGCGAGGCAACTATCACCAGCTGCACGTCCGCAACTTCCTCGAGTGCATGGATACGCGCGAACGGCCGCGATCCGACGTCGAGATCGGCCATGCGTCGATGATCGCGTGCCATCTCGGCAACATCGCATTCCGGCTGAAGCGGCGGGTGGCGTGGGACGAGACGACCGAGACGATTCCCGGCGACCCGGAGGCCCAGGCGCTCGTGGACCGGCCGTATCGGGCCCCGTGGACGCTCGCATGACGCGGCGCGATCGATTACACTGCGCACCGGTACGCCGGCGGCACCCTCTTCCGCCGGAACGCAGGAGGAACGCATGAACGCTCTCAGCAGGGTTGCCGTGGTGCTGGCGCTCGTGATGGGGCTGGCGGCGGTGGCGACGGTCTCCGCGGAGGAGACCACGCTGTCGGGCACGCTCGTCTGCGCGAAGTGCAAGCTCAAGAAGACGGACAAGTGCCAGGACGTGCTGCTCGTCACGCAGGACGGCAAGACCACCGAGTACTTCATCGCCAAGAATGCGGCTGCCGAGGAGGCGGGTCACCAGTGCTCCGCCGAAGCCAAGGCGACGGTCACCGGCGAGGTCACCGAGAAGGACGGCGTCAAGTGGATCGCCGCGTCGAAAATCGAGAAGAGCTGATCCTGTTCGACGGGCTTCGGGCGCCGGCGGATCGCCGGAGCCCGGAGCCCGCCCGGCACCCGTGACGTACGACGACTTCCGCGCTTCACTCTCCGCCGCTCACCCGCCCGCCGGAGCCGGACCGCTGCTGCAGGCCCTGTGGCATGACGCCAACGGCGACTGGGACCGCGCGCACCGGATCGCGCAGGACATTCCCGACGCGGACGGCGGCGCGGCCGTCCACGCCTACCTGCATCGGAAGGAAGGCGATGCGGGCAACGCCGCGTACTGGTACCGCCGGGCAGGCCGGCCCGTTGCCACCGACGGGCTGGACGCCGAGTGGGAGCGGCTGGTCCGCGAGTTCCTGCGCTGACGCGCCACTCGACACCCGCCCCATTCGGACGCCGCCTCGCGCTGGCGAATCAGGCCCGATGAACGTCGGGGCGACACGTCCGCCGCGATGACGCGCCTCGTCATCCAGCTGCACGCGGGCTTCGTGCTCGCCGGGATGGGCACGACCCTGCTCGGGCCGATCATCCCGCTGCTCACCTCCGCGTGGGGGCTCGACGACCGCGAAGCCGGACGGCTCTTCGCCTCCCAGTTCGCCGGCGCGCTGCTGGCCACGAGCGTCTCGGCCGTCGTCGCGAAGCGGATCGGCGAGCCGCGTGCGCTCAGCGCAGGCTTCCTGCTGTTCGCGGCCGGCATCGGCGCCATCGGCCTGGCTCCGCGCGCGGCCGCACCGGCAGCGGCCCTGACGTTCGGGCTCGGCCAGGGGCTCGTCCTCCCGCTGACCAACATCGCGATCGCGGCGCTCCATCCGGTCCGCCCCGCGGGCGCGCTCAGCCTGGTGAACGTCTCGTGGGGAGTCGGCGCCGTGCTCTGGCCGCTCGTCGTCGCCGTGCTGGCGCGCCCGGCCGACCCGTCACCGGCGACCGGCGCGCTGGCGGCCGCCTGCCTGGTTTCGAGCGCCGCGTGGCTGTTTGCGGGAT
>DASVDJ010000044.1:0-79478 GCA_036381155.1 Vicinamibacterales bacterium | reverse complement strand
GTCAGTCGCGACCGTGTCCTTCAGCCAGTGCAGCGCCTGCACGATACGCATCGCCGGCCGGCCGGCCCAGTACAGCCTGCTCGGAGCCGTCCGCTTGAACTCGATCGTAAGGTTGTCGAGGCGAATGGAGCGGCGCCGGGCGTCGGTGTGAACCACAACGTGCGCCGGCACGGCCGTCGTCAAACCCAGATCGTTGGCCGCCGTGAGACCGTCGATGAGCATGCGCACCTGGTCGCGCCGCGCCAGAGCGTCGATGATCTGCCGGTAGTCGGCGACGGCAGGCTTCTTTGTCAGGGGATTGGTGCGTGGGAGGTCGTACAACCCGCGATCGATACGGCGGAGCTTGCCGGCGCGGGCGAGGCGCTGCAGTGTCTTGTCGACGGCATCCCGGCTACCAAGGTCCAGGAAGTCGACGGGCGTCCAGACCTGAGCCGGCGGGTGCTGGGCGATTCGGTCGAGGATGAGCTGGTTGAGGCCCGGCATGTCCGATATTTGTATACATTTTTCGGACAACACGCAAGTGACACTTCGTCCGATATTTGTAGACAAATTTCGGACAGGCGCGCCGAGCAATCGAGGAGTTTGGTTCTCGAAAAAGCGGAATTCCGAACCCTCTCGCGATTCGACTTGCCGCCCCGTCGCTAGGCGGCCGTCAGCAACCAGTTGCGGAAATCGTCCCTGACACCCAGCCAACTCACTCACACCTTCGGTGTTCGTTCGTCGAGTGGTCCGCACGCCTTCCTGCGCGCGTACCGGCTCGCGCCGCTCGCCGGTCACGCGCCGAATCCCTGTCGCGCAGCAGCGCCGTGTGCAGGAAGCGCGGCGGCGTCCAGCCGAAACAGCGACAGAGCAGCACATGCTGCGGCGCCGACGAAATCCGCTCCTCGCCGCGGACTTTATCGCGCAGCGGTCGCCCCGGCCGTCCCATGCGCGGCAATCAGGCGCCGGAACACGTCGAACGCCGGCTTCGGGGCATACGTGTCCGTCAGGATGCCGAAGTGATGGTAGAGCCCGTCGCCCTGGCTGTCCGCATCGCGGAGCGCGAACAACTCGTATGCGTCGATGTTCAGGCGCTCGTGCTCCGATACGACAGTCTCGATGACGTCGCGGAGAACGTCCGCCTGCCGGGCGGGCGAGCGATCGCCGCCCGTCGGCCAGCCGTGCTCGGTGATGCGCATCGGCAGATGCCCGAGCCCCACGCCGGTCAGGATCTCGCGGCGGTGATACTCGAGCAGCCCCTTGGTGGCGGCGCGGATGTCGCCGTTCGGCACCGGCCGAAAGACGTCCGGGAACATGTCGAGGCCGATGTAGGCGAGGCCGTCGATCAGCGAACGGCCGCCGAGCGCGACGAGCTGGTCGTAGAAGCTGCGTGATGGTCCGAAGAGCGGCGTGGTGTTGACGCCGACGCGAATGTGCGTGAAGCCGCAGGCGCGGGCCTCGTCGTTGGCCGCAGCCACGCCGGCGGCGATGGCGTGCAACACCTGCGGATAGTCGCCGTCGAGATTGGCGTTGCCTCGCACGTTGGGTTCTTCGGTGATCTGGAGCGTGGCGAGCACGGCGCCGTAGCGCCGCACGAGGGCGCGGACGAAGCGCGCGTAACCGTCGACGTCTGCTGAACGCGACTGGTATTGCGCGACGAGATCGAGCCGGCGGCTGCCGCCAAGGACTTGCAGCACATCGCGCGGCGTCAGGATGTCGATCTGTTCCGCGCCGCGTTCATCGGTGAACGCGGTGTAGGCGCGCGCCAGCAGCGGGCGTGCAGCGTTCGCGTCGAGCGCGTCGAGCGCGCGAAGGATCTGCGTCACATCGTCGGGCGCGCCGCTGACGATGCGTCCTGCATCGTCGCCGCAGGCGCTTCCGGGATAGAGACCGAACCGAAAAGACATCAGCGCTCCCTTTCGTCAGCAGCCGTCTCCGGCCAGTCGATCGCTCCGGCGATCAGGCGTTTCCGCAACGTCGACATCCACGCGATCTCGCTCTGCAGCAGCTCGCGCCAGTAGGACACTTCGAGCATCTGGTATTCCGGGAGCGAGTGCGCCGCGGACGCGCGCGTCAGTTCCGCCGAGAGCGACGTGAGCCGGCGTTGGAGCGCGTCGGCTGCGTCGACCGCGGGCAGCACGGCGATGTAGGACAGCGCGAGCAGAAGGCTTCTCGAGCCGGCGCGCGCCGAGACAATGTCGCGCGACACACGGAGACGGACGTGGCCGTAACCGGCGTCCGTCAGCTCGTACACCGTGCGCGCCGGTCGTCCCGCCACGCGCTGCCGTCGGCGCGCCTTGATCAACCCTGCCGTCTCGAGGCTTCTCGTCAGCGTACGCACACTGGATCGGCGGATCGGCAGGTGCGGGTATCGCTCGGCGAGGCGGGCCGACAGCTCGTAGGGATGCCCCGGGCGTTCGATCAGCAGGCCGAGGAGCGGAAGGACGAGTGGATTGTCCAGCGCGTCGAGCGGCACGAGGTGATCATAGACGTATACGTCTATTCGGTCAACCGTCCCGTCGATAGCCGTCGGCATCGGAGCTGGTGCGGCTCCGCTGAAGCCGATGCGCCAGAGGTGTGTGGAACGGGATCCATCGCGACAGCGGTGGTCACGCCGGAGCGCCGATCCCCGAATCGCCCAGGGATCGACAGGAGACGATTGCGCTGCTGAAGCGGTTCGCCGGCCCTGACGCGCGGCCTCGCGAGCATCCCGCATTTTGGCGCATTGTCGCGGCGTGACTCGCTGATCTGGGGCTATCGGCATCTCGATCACCACCTGCGCCAGTTCGGCGTGCAGGCCCGATCCGCCCTCGCCGGTTCCCGGTGTGGACGCTTGACGCTGACGTGGGACCGCATGGGGAGAATGCTGTCGCGGCCGTGGTGGGCCGGCTCGGACGTGAGAACCTGGCGCGCAGGGAAATGCCCGGACGCCTTGTTCGATTGAGGGAGCGGGGTCGAGCCTCCAGCTCAATAGCTCGCCACCGACAGCAGGAGGTCAAGAGTTGCCATTCGACTGACCTCCTGCGCCAGCCTCAGGATTTCGGCCAGGCAAAAGCTTCCATGCCACCCAACCGATACACTGCGAAGCGGCCATGGTCAGCTCCTCACAACCACCGGCTCTGCCCAAGCCGACGCGGCTGCGGCTGGCGTTGTCGGCATTGTGGGTGGGAGCTGCGGCGTTGCTCCTGGCCACGCTTGATGCCGCGAGCGGACGAACGCCGATTCGCGGGCGAACGCCCCTTGTGACCTCTGCCCGCGATGTCTGAGGTCACCCGCCCCGACCGCGCGCACGTCGCGCTCGAGACGACGGAACCCACCGGTTTCGGTCATGGCTTCGCCAGCGGCCTGGCATCCGCGCTGCTCGGGATCGCCGCCCTCGGCGTGGTCCTCGGCCTGCGCTTTCCCGACCGCGTCGCCTTCGACGAGCTCCGCCCGATCTACGCCTCGCCGTATCTGCGCGCCCTGATTCACGTCGCCCTGGTGGCCGCGTTCGTGTTCGGCAGCATCAGCGCGACGCTGCGCCGCAACAAGGCGCTGGCGCTGATTGGACTCGGCTGCACGCTCGTGGCTGCGCTGCTCGGCGGATCGCAGGCGCGCCCCCACGAGGCCGCCGGCCGTGCGGAGTCATGGCTGGCGGTGGACTTCTTCGTCCTCAACCTGCTGCTGTATTCCGCCGTGTTCGTGCCGCTGGAGCGCCTGTTCGCCCTCCGGCCCGGGCAGGCGGTGTTCCGGCGGCACTGGACCGTGGACCTGACCTACTTCTTCGTCAACTCGCTCTTCGTCGAGGTGCTCACGCTGCTCACGCTGCGCCCCGCGCTCGTGCTGTTGGGCTGGGCCAGGGTGAGCGCGGTTGCCGCGGCTGTTGCGGGCCTGCCGCTCGTCGTGCAGGTCGTGCTCATCCTGCTCGTCGCCGACCTCACGCAGTACTGGGTGCATCGCATGTTCCATGCGGTGCCGTTCCTCTGGCGTTTCCACGCCATTCACCATTCGGTCGAGGAGATGGACTGGCTGGCTGGCTCCCGCCTCCACCTGGTCGACGTCATCGTTACTCGCGGGCTCACCTACGTTCCCATCTTCCTGCTCGGCTTTTCGACGACCGCGCTCGCGATCTACGTGTTCCTCGTGGCGACGCAGGCCACCTTCATCCACGCCAACGTCCGCTGGACATTCCGGCGGGTGCGCCACATCGTCGCGACGCCGGCATTCCACCACTGGCACCACAGCGCCGAGCGTGAGGCCGTGGACAAGAACTTTGCCGTTCACACTCCGATCTGGGATCTGCTGTTCGGCACCTACTTCCTGCCGGATCGATGGCCCTCACGCTACGGGTTGAGCGGAGGTCGCGAGGTCCCGTCGGGCTGGATGCGGCAGATGGTGCATCCGTTCCGCGGCCGGCACTGAGCACGAAGCCCGGCGCGGCAGCTCGCGGTACTCGCCTTCACGCGGACGCTGCGCCGGTACCGCTGGCCTCGTCATGATGGTGTGACCGTCATCGTGCTCGCCAATCGCGACGATGCCAGGCTGGATGCGACGGGGCACGGCGTGGCGGATGGCTGCTTCGCCACGCGATAATGCATCTGTAGCCCAATCTGTCAGAACTCGTGTCGATCTCGCCACCGCCATTCGATGCAATCAGCGCGTGGGGTATCGGATCCCTTGCCGTTCTCGTTGCCGTCGCGTGGGTCATCACCTGGTCCGCAGGGCACGCGCACATCCGCCGGCGCATGGGAGTCGCCGCGGCGCTCGTGATGGCCGCAAGCGCCACTGCGGCACTCACAGGCCTGCTTCGGCGCTTTGATCTCGTCCCGCCGCCGATGGCCGTCATGATCGCGACCGTCATGACGCTCGGGATTGGCATCGGCCTGTCTCCGTTCGGCCGGGCGGTCGCGACGACGGTTCCGCTGCGCACGCTGGTGGGTCTGCAGGCGTTCCGCTTTCCGCTCGAGCTCGTGATGCACCGCGCCGGCGCGCTCGGGATCATGCCGCCCGAACTGTCGTACTCCGGCTACAACTTCGACATCGTGACCGGCATCGGCGCGCTGCTCCTCTGGCTCCTGATGCGTGCACGCCTACCGGTTCCGGCGTGGGCCGTGTGGGCCTGGAACGTCTGGGGGATCTGCTGTCTGGGCGTCATCCTGGCCATCGCGATCGCGACGTCACCCATGGTGCGGTACTTCGGCGACGCTCCGCCTCACGTCAACACGTGGGTCCTGTTCTTCCCCTACGTGTGGCTGCCTGCGGTGCTCGTCACCATCGCGGTGGCGGGGCACATCGTGGTCACGAGACGGCTGCTGATAGAGAACCGGCGCGAGCCTTAGGCCGAACTGAAGTTCGGCCCTACGTCAGCCTCGCGAGATTTCGCCAGGTGCCGCGGGAATTTTTCCACTGGCAGGCGACCGACAATCGGCAACTACGAGGCCTGAGCGGCGAGCATGACGATTGCACGGAAGTTGGGTGGAGCTCGCGATGCGCATCGTCCTCGCCCTTCTGATGGCCGGCCACGGCATCGCGCACCTGCCGGGATTCCTGGTGAGCTGGCAGCTGCGCGCCTTTCCGGAGATGCCGTTCCGAACGACGATCTTCGGTGCATCGCTGGACGTCGGTGAGGCCGGCATCAGGATGATCGGCGCCCTCTGGCTCGTCGTCGCTGTGAGCTTTCTCGTCGTGGCCGGCGCCACCCTCGTACGCGCGTCCTGGTGGCTGTCGTTCGCCTCTGTCTTGATAGCGCTGTCCACCCTGCTGTGCCTGGCTGGATGGCCGGACGCACGACTGGGTCTCGTGGCCAACGCAGCGGTCCTGTTGCTGATTGTGGCGGGCGTTCGCGTCGGCTGGCTGTGAAGGGGATCGCAGGCCCGACTCAGCTCCCCCTCGAGTTTGAGTTTCTCCCCAGTACCAGCTGATCCTTGATCGAGTCCCGTCCACGACGAGTGATCGGGCCGGTGTTGGGGGCGGTGCCTGCCGGCCGAGTGGACGAATGGCCGTATCCGAAGGACGCGAGGAGTTCGATGCAGCACGACTGGAACGCGCACTACCTTCGCGGAGAGCTGCCGTGGGATACGGATGAACCGGATCCGCACCTCGTCGAGCTGATCAGGCGCGGCGTTGTGGACCGCGGCCGAACGCTCGAGATCGGCTGCGGCACAGGGACGAACGCCGTGTGGCTCGCCGGCCAGGGGTTTGACGTGGTGGGGGTCGACATCGCCGAGCGCGCGATCGAGATGGCCCGCACGCGGGCCGGCAGCACACCCCGAGTCAGCTTCCTGCAGGCGGATTTCCTCGCGGACGACGGTGTCGAGGGCTCGTTCGACTTCGTGTTCGACCGAGGCGTGTTTCACGTGTTCGACGAGGCCGAGGCGCGGGCGCGCGTCGCCGAACACGTGGCAGGCCTTCTCAGGCCCGAGGGCCTCTGGCTGAGCGTCATCGGCAGCACCGAAGGTCCGCCGCGCGAAGAGGGGCCTCCGCGGCGCAGCGCGCTCGACATCGTCACGGCCATCGAGCCGGTGCTGGAGATCGTGTCGCTGCGCACGACCGAGTTCCACGGCGACGACCGGGCGCCGCGCGCCTGGGCGTGCCTCTCCCGGCGCCGGACGATGCCCGCCCAGCCGTCGACGCGACGCGCGTGAACCAGCAGCCAGGGATTGGACGTCCCCGCCGACGGCCTATGGCTGCCCGTCTGAGCGGTGGTGTCTCCTGACCTTCTCGTAGGCGGCCACCCACCTTCTCGCGAAGTCGAGCTCGGGTGACGAGGGTTCACCCTTCATGCGTTCGAGATAGGCCTTCGCTGCACTGTACGCGGCATCTGGATCCGTTCGCCGGTGGTTGAACCGTGCTCTGGGCGATCGTGCGCGACCCATGCCATCGCAGGACGGCCACTGGGGGAGGTCGCTGCCGCGCAGGCGAGCTGAGGCTGCAAGGCAGTCGACGTCGAGCGCCCTGCGGTGCGGCGCATGACAGCTGTTCCGTGATCTCTCAGCGTCCTGTCTCGCCATGCGGCGCGTGCACCGGCTTCGATTGCGGTGACCGGCGCTGCCGCAGGTACACGGCCAGCCAGACCATCGAAGCCACGGCGAGAAACTCGCTCTGCCAGTTCTGGAACGACTCGAACCAGAATCGGGACGAGGTCACATAGTCGGCGAGTGCCGGCTGCGGATGGCCATGCGCGGTCTGATCGGCGGCGAACACGGCAAACCCGCCGAGGACATGGCCGACCCACGCGATCAGGAACAGCGCGACGAACGCGAGGCCCAGCGAGTTCTCGTAGACGCGCAGGATCCACCCTCCATGCCTCACCGGCCACGGCGCATCGGAGGCATCGGCGAAGTCGCGCGGATCGGCATCGACGAGCTCCCTGACATGCGGACGCCGTGATTCGGGCGACCCCTTCTGAATCAGGAACGTCGTCAGCAGGACGAACACGGCCATCTGCAGGAACTCGCTCTCCCAGTTCTCGAAGAGCGCCTCCCAGGGATGACCGGTCGCGAGATAGGCGGTCATGGGCACGGGGCCCTCGCCGTGCTGCTCCTGTTCGTGGTTGTACTCGGCCAGTCCGGCGACGAGCTGTCCGCCAAGGAACAGCACGAACATCGCCATCAGCACCAGCGTCAGGGCGCGATCGCGCAGCCAGTCCACCGCACGCCTCTCTTTCGCGGCGCAGCGGAGAGCCTATGGAGCGATCCCTAGCGCTCTCGTCCGCTGTCATTGCCGACTCTGAGGACTGCATGCTGCGATCCAGCACGCCTGGGCGTGGGCCGATGATGTGTCGCCTCATCGGTGCTGCTCATGCTGAGCCGAGTCGGGCACTGTCGATCCGGTTGACGAGCGGCTTGCCCGAGCCGGCGAACCGAGTGGAGGGCGAAGCGAGACGAAGGGCGAGCTCAGCGGACCGGCTCGAACAGCTCGATCGGATTCCCGTCGGGATCCTCGATCTGAATCTGCTTGCCGCCGGGACCGGACTCCAGCTCGTTCCTGAAATGCGCGCCCGCGTCCTTCAGGCGACCGATGCATGCGTCCAGATCCCGCACCTGGAGGACGATGCGGTTCCAGCCGCCGGGCTCCTGCGGTCGACCGTCAGGCATGGGCTGGGACCCGGATGCCCCGGGGCCGCTCAGGATCAACTCCAGCTCGCCGAGTGACACCTGGCCGAACGCGGGCAGGTTCTGCATGTCGAGCTTGAAGCCGAGTGTCTGCGTGTAGAACGCGACAGCTTGCGCGACGTCGCTGACCTGGTAGCGCACGCCCCGGAAGCCAACGATCTGGGTCTCTGATTGCGGATTCATCATCCACCACCAATCACGAAGGGCCTGCAGCTTGCGGTGTCAGGTGGCGCAGCTTGTCCGGATTGCGCACCACGTAGATGGCGCGGATCACATCGCCCTCGATCTCGAACGCCGTCGTCTGCATCACACCGTCCGGCGCGTCGACGATCACGCCTGGCAGGCCGCTCACGTAGGCGTAGCGCACCCTGAAGTCGTCGCGCCACCACGCGTCGGCGCCTTTCCGGGTGACGCCGACCAGGAAGCGCGCGGCGCGATCGGCGCCCTCGATGACCTCCAGCGCCGACCGGACCTTGCCGCCTCCATCGGTCACGACGCGGACGTCCTCGGCGAGCATCCGCACGAGCGTGTCGAGATCGCCGGACTGCGTCGCCGCGCGGTGCTCACGCGCTTCCGGCGCGAACGCCAGATACGTGTTCCCCTACCTGCACGTGACGGTCTACTGGAAGGGTGGCAAGGAGCAGTTCGAAGCCGTTCAGACGGGAACCAGGATTGCCGGCAAGCTGCTGCCGGCCCCGGGCGACAAGGGCTCGGTGGACGAGGTGACCGGTCGCGGGTCTGGGCGATGCGGCGTTCTATCACGGCATCGCGCCGTCGTACGTGCTGTCGGGCGACGTGCTGCTGATGTTCGAGATGCAGATGGCCGACCAGCGCCGCGCCTTCCGGCCGCTGGTATCGACCGCGCTATCGCGCCTGTAGCTCGCCGTAATCGGCGTGTCCCACGGGACATCCCGGTCAGAAGCACCAGGCACCTATTGCTTCAGGTGCCTGACCTTCTCCGGATTCCTGACAACGAAAATCCCGACGACCCGGTCTTCCTCAATCTGCAGCGCCGTCGTCTGGACGATGCCGCCGCGTTCGATGGTGATGAATCCCGGCAGTCCGTCGATGAGGGCGTAGCGGACGAGCACCGACGGCGATTGCGCGAACTCGCGCGCGAGCTCGGCATGCCGGGCCAGGACGTCGTCGATGCCCGTGACCGGCTGCGGCGATGCCGCGATCCTGCCTCCGCCGTCCGAGCAGGCGACGACGTCCTCGGCGAGCAGCGAGCGCAGCGTGTCGAGGTCGCCCTGGCGCGATGCCGCGAAGAAGGCCCGGGCGATCTCGAGCCCCCGCTCTTTCGAGACGGTGAAACGCGGGCGTGCGGCGCGCACGTGCTCCCGGGCGCGGCTGGCCAGCTTGCGGCAGGCTGCCGGCTCGCGGCCGATGGCCTCGGCGACCTCGTCGAAGCTGATGCCGAAGACGTCGTGGAGGAGAAACGCCGCGCGCTCCAGCGGCGACAGCCGCTCGAGAACCAGCATCAGCGGGAGTGTGATGTCGTCCGTCGCGTCGGCATCGGCGTCCTCCACGAGCGGCTCCGGCAGCCATGGGCCAAGGTAGGTCTCACGCCTGCGGCGCGCGGACTTCAGTTCGTTCAGACAGAGACGGACGACGATCGTGCGGAGCAGCGCGGCGGGCTCGCGCACGGCATTGCGGTCCGTACGGAGCCACCGCGCCCACGCGTCCTGCACCACGTCCTCGGCGTCGGCCACGGACCCGAGCATCCGGTAGGCCAGCCGGACGAGCCGTGGACGCCATTCGGCGAACGACAGCTCGTCGCCTGCCAGCGTCATCGACCGTTCTCCGCCGCGATGACCGCATTCACGCGGTAGAGGCCCGGCGAAACCGAGCGTGCCAGTTTCGCAAAGCGCTCGAGCTGCGCGCGTGTGCCGGGGTCGCTCAGGAAGCGGTCGAAGTGCTCCTTCGACGCCCACTGGGCATAGTTGACGACCCGGCGGCCGTCGAGGCTGCTGTGAATGCTCACCGAGACGAAACCGGGCTGATGCCGGATCGTGGCGTCGGTGGCCTCCGCGAGCGCCTTCACCAGCTCCGCCTGAGCCTCGGGCTCGACCTCGTACACGTTGACCAGCGTGAGGTGTCCGGTCCGGGCATCGATCGTTGCTGTCATGCTGTCGGCCACTGTCTTGTCCTCCGGAAGTGCCTCCAAAGGACATGACAGGGAAGCTGCGTCGATCGTGACAGACGATGCCGGCCAACAGAAGGGCCCACGGACTGCCCTCGGTCAAGGAGGCTGGAAGTCGGTCCGTGTCAGGGAATTGCGGGCTGTGCCGAGACCACGCGATCGTTGCGGACGAGGTACATTCCGTCCAACCGGATTGGCAAGGGGTCACCGCTCAGCGGCTCACGTCCCGGCGCCGCCGGCCGCTGGGCGTGAATGTGCAGGTGCGGGGAGCGGCAGGCCGTGCAGGGCTAACATTGGCGGCAATATCCCTCTGCGTCCTCTGTGGGTTCTCTGTGCTTTCTATGTCTCTGTGTGAAGCGGACACCAGGACGGAGCCCACCGATGGGAAATGGCCCGTCACCGGAATCCGTCCCGATGCTATCTTGATTTTCCGGTTGAGCCTCGAGGAGCCTGTTCCGACAAAGAATGCCGGCGACGACCATCGCGCTGCTGCCATTCGAGAACCTCTCCGGTGATCCCGCGCAGAACGTCATCGCCCGTGGTCTGAGCCTGGACCTGGCGGTCGAGCTGTCACGCTTCGCCACCCTCGACGTCATTCCCCCCTCGTCTGCGCCGCAGGTCGTCACGATGGCCGGGAGTGGGCGTGTGTCGCCGCCGATGTTCACGCTCACCGGCGGCGTGCGCCGCCAGGAGGACCGCGTCCGGATCTCGGTCAGCCTCGCCGATACGGTGAGCGGCGTGCAGATCTGGGCCGACCGCTACGATCCCGCAGCGTCGGAGCTCCTCGACGTGCAGGACGCCATCGTCGCGCGCGTTGCGGCGGCGCTCGCCATCCACACCGACGAAGCACGCCTGGCCGTCGCGCGACGGAAACCGCTCGTCAGCCTCGAGGCCTACGAGTGCTGGCTGCGGGGACGTGAATGCCTGCAGCGCGGGACGGTCGAGGCCGATGCCGAGGCGCGGCAGTTCTTCGAGCGGGCGCTCGAGATCGATCCGCTCTTCGCGCGCGCGCACGCCGGCCTCTCGCTCTCGCACTTCAACGAGTGGAGCTGCCAGGCCTGGGTGCAGTGGGACGAGAAGGAACGCCTGGCCTTCGCACACGCCACGCGTGCCGCCGAACTGGACAACACCGACGCGATGGTCGAGATCGTGCTCGGGCGCATCATGCTCTACCGGCGCCGGTTCGACGAAGCCGCCGTGCACGTCGATCGGGCGCTCGCACTGAACCCCAGCGACGCCGACGTGCTGGCGCACGGCGCGCTGTGCCGCGCGTATCTGGGCGACGGCGCCAGCGGCGTGGAGCTTGCCGAGAAGGCGAGCCGGCTCAACCCCGTCACCGGAGACTGGTACGTGGCGCCGGCCGCACTGGCGCTGCTCGTGCTGGGCCGCTACGAGGAGTCGATCGCCTGCGGCGTCCGCAATCCGCACGCGACGCTCGACTGCCCCGCTCTGCTGGCCGCCGCGTGCGCCCATGCCGGCGACCGTGCGCGTGCATCCGCGTATCTCCGCCAGTTCCTCGCCGAGTTCCAGGAACGCGTCCTGTTCGGACGTGAACCGGAGGCCGGCGAACCGCTTCGCTGGCTGCTCCACGTCAACCCGTTCCGCCGCGCCGAGGACGTCGAGCGCATCACGAGCGGCCTCCGGCTCGCCGGGCTCCCGGTCGATCCGGATTACGGGCTCGTGCCGGTCCCCGTTGCCGCTCGCGATGAGGTCCGAACAGACGCCGGCCAGTTCCGCTTCGACGGATCGACGTGGACGTTGATGTTCGACGGGCTCGTCGTCACGCTCTCCGACGCGAAGGGGCTTCACGATCTCGCTGCCCTCCTCGCCAGGCCCGGAGAGGAACGCCATTGCCTGGAACTCGCTGGACGTCCGGCGGAGCTCGCCGGCCAGCACGACGTGCTCGACGAGCGGGCACGGCGTGAGTACCGGGCGCGTCTCCAGGAGCTCCAGCGCGAGATCGACGAGGCCGATCGCGACCACGATCCGGCACGCGGTGCACGGGCCCGCGAGGAGATGGACGCGCTCGTGGAGGCGCTGTCGGGGGCGCTGGGGCTGGGCGGCCGGTCCCGGGCGCTGGGCAGCGCCGCCGAGCGCGCCCGATCGGCCGTCACGTGGCGTATCCGCAGCACCATCAAGAAGATAGCCGCCGTCCACCCCTCCATCGGCCGGCATCTCGAGAACAGCGTGCGCACCGGCACCTACTGCGTGTACTCCCCCGAGCGGCCGATGGCGTGGACGACCTGACGGCCCCGGATTCCCCTCACGACACCGGCTCCCTGCGCCTTCCACTGTGAGGCGCGTCCCTTACGCCCATGGGATGAAACACGGCGACACAGGTCGCCGGGAGGATTCCCATGTCGTGCACTACTGTCGCTGCTGAAGAGGCACTCGCCTCGCGCCTGCTCCAGTCCACGGTCCAGGCGCTCGAGCTCTTCGGCGTCTATCTCGGGAAGGAACTGGGCCTGTATGCGGCCTTCGAATCGGACCGCTCGCTGACGCCGGTCGAACTGGCGGCCCGCACGGGTATCGCCGTCCGCTACGCGCGCGAGTGGCTGGAACAGCAGGCCGTCGCCGGCTTCCTCGTCGTCGAGCAGCCGGCCGCGCAACCTGACGAACGCCGGTATCGCCTGCCTGCCGAGCACGTGAACGTGCTGGTGACCGAAGACCATCCGTCTCATCTCGCGCCGCTCGCGCAGATGGTCGCCGGCATCGGCGGTGCGCTCGGGCACGTCCTCGCCGCCTACCGGAGCGGTGCGGGCGTGGCGTATCCGCTGTTCGGCGAAGCGTTCCGCAAGGGCCAGGCGGGCATCAACCGTCCGGCGTTCACGACGGATCTGGTGGAGCGCTGGATCCCCTCGGCCCCGGACATTCACGAGCGCCTGACCTCGTCGTCCCTGCGGGTGGCCGACGTCGGCTGCGGCGCCGGCTGGTCGACGATCGCCATCGCGCGTGCGTTTCCGCGCGCCGAGGTCATCGGCTTCGACGCGGACGAAGCCTCGGTCATGGATGCGCGCCGGAATGCCGCCATCGAGGGTGTCCCGGCCCGCTTCGAAGTGTGTGAGGCCGCCGCGATCGGCCGGCACGGATCGTTCGATCTCGTGCTGGTGCTGGAAGCGCTTCACGACATGGCGCAGCCGGCAGACGCGCTCCGCGCGATGCGCCAGGCGCTCGCGCCGGGCGGCGCCGTTCTGGTGGCGGACGAGAAGGTCGCCGAGCGCTTCCATGCGCCGGGCGACGAGATCGAACGCCTGATGTACGGCTGGAGCATCGTCCACTGTCTCCCGGTGGCGATGTCGGAATCGCCCTCTGAGGCGATTGGCACCGTGATCCGGAGCGAGACCGTTCGAGCACTCGCCCGCGCGGCCGGCTTCGAACGTGTCGACGTGCTCCCGGTGAACGCCGGGTTCTTCCGGATCTACCGCCTGGGTCTCGAGTGATGTCCGGGGTTCGCCCGACGGGAGCACCGGACGCGATCATCGGGAGGCACCCGATCCCGCGGGCTCAACAACGCATTCATCGAAAGGACACCGTGATGGGCACTTCTGCGTTCAGATCATTCGTGTCTCGCGTGTCGAGGCTGCGCGCCGTTGCCGTTGCGACGACGGCGGCCCTGCTGCTCGGCCTGACGCCGGCCGGCACGCAGGCGCAGCCGCCGTCGCACGCCAAGAAGCCGGAGCCGGAGCCGTACGTGTACACGGTCGACGTTGCCGAAGACATGGATCTGTTCGTCCCCACCTTCGTCCGGCCGGAGGACACGCAGCCGGAACGCGGGTCGTTCTACGTTACCCGCGGACGCGTGTTTCCCGAGGGCACCATCCAGGGTGACGGGGCGACATTCGATCCCAACACGTCCGGCCACATCGGCGTGTGGATCTCCCGCGGGACGCACCTTGCCTCAGCCTCCGAGCTTCCGGACGCGCCATGGTGGGCGACCACAACGCAGCTCTTCGTCCTTAGGCCGGCAGGGGAAGGAGCTGCTCACCACGGAAGGCATCGAGGGTCAGGGGACGATCAGGCGCGTCGTGACCGGTGGCGCGGGGAACTTCGCCGGGTGGACCGGCGAGGCGCATCAGACGTTGCTCGGGTTCAATGCCTCTGGCGGCGTGAACCTCCGGGTGACGTTCGTCCTGCGGCCCCCGGCGCAGTAGGCAGACGGGAACCGTGAACGGATGGCGCCGGGAGCCCGCCTCAGGGCTCCCCGGCGCGGTCCGTTCGTTGCATCACCGGGCGACCGCAGCCATGCGACACGAAGTCATCACCCGCGGCGACGATCTCGTCATCCGCCGGCTCGTCCTCGAGCCCGGCGAGGCGATGCCCTGGCATACCGATCCCTGCCATCGGTTCACGGTCGTCGTCCGTGGCGATCGGCTCCGCATCGAGTTCCGGGACGGCGGCGACGAGCAGATCGTGCCGGTGACCGCCGGCATGGTCGACTGGGATCACCCGGAACCCCGCGTCCATCGCGGCGTCAATGCCGGGACCGAGCCCTATGAAGAGGTCGTGATCTTCTTCCTGCCAGGCGCCGGTGCGGATCCTCAGCCCGAGGCGATGTGAGGATTCCGCGCGTTCGAGACCGCAGGACGGGGACGCCTCATCAGGGGTTGGGGGGCCTTGCCGTCTGCGACGTCGACGCCGAGCGCGCATGAACGACCGGCGGGTCCGCTGCAATCTCGAACGTTACTCGAGTGATCCGCGAGGGACAGCAGAGCGCATCGGACTCCGCGTACCTCAGGTACTCGGCCGTCAGCTGCGTCGGGCCCTGCAGCGCGACGCGGCTGAGCGCGCCGTCGGTCCGGCTCTTCATCGGTGCGGGAGCGAGCGTCCCTGCGAAGCGGCCGCGCACGAAGACGAAGTCCTGGAACTGTATCGGCCGGCACATGCCGTCGTAGGTCGCCGTGCCGCGAACGATCACTACCTCCCAGCCGCCCTGGAAGGCGCCGACGAGATCCCACCCGCGATCGCGTACCAGTGTGTCCTCGTTGCTCTGCGGCGGTCGCGCCAGTCCCCGACACCGGGGATTCACCGGGTTGTCCACGTCCGGCGCTGCTGGAACGGGCCGGCCGGCCGAATTCCACGAGGCGATCGCCGGCTCATCCATCCAGGCCCCACCCGCTTCCTGGGAATGGATGACGCCGCCGCACGTGACCAGCAGGCCAAGGATCAGTGTCGCGGATCGCATGAGTGGCTACGGGCCTGCCGTCCTTCACATTCCGTGCCGAGAGTCCAAGCTCAGTGCCGGCCGTGCGCCGACGCGCTACGGCTGCGATGCAGACGCATACGCCCAATCACCGGGCGAACGGCAGTTCCGCCGGATCCGCGATGACGCCGTCCTTGATGACGCGACGTTCACGTCGACGACAGCGAGTGTTGCGGTGCCGACGATGCCAGCGATTTGCCTCCGGTCACGCGGGCGAACCGTGCCAAGCTTGGGCATGGCACTAAAGCGGATGGACAACGTCGGCATCGTCGTCGAGGAGCTCGGAACGGCGATCGACTTCTTCCGCGAGCTCGGGCTCGAGCTCGAGGGACGGGGCACGATCGAAGGCGAATGGGCGGGACGGGTCACGGGCCTCGGCGACCAATGTGTCGAGGTTGCGATGATGCGCACGCCGGATGGCCATAGCCGGCTCGAACTGTCCCGCTTTGTCAGGCCGGCGACGATTGCGGACCACCGCCGCGCTCCCGTGAACGCGTTGGGCTACCTGCGCGTGATGTTCGCCGTGGACGACATCGACGAGACGCTCGATCGGCTGCGCACACGGGGAGCGGCGCTCGTCGGAGACGTCGTCCAGTACGAGGACAAGTACCGCCTCTGCTACATTCGCGGGCCTGAAGGCCTGCTGATCGGGCTCGCACAGGAACTCGGTTGATCGAAGCGCCCGTGCGGGTTGCTGGCGGTACGGTGCCACCGAGTCCCTCGAGCGAGGCCATCGTGGCTCCGTTCCTCGGCATTCCAAATCCTGCGACGACCCCTCCGGATCTGACAGGGATCATGTTCTTGTCTCATGTCCGGTTCGACGCTCCGCTGACCCTGCAACATTCCTCAGGTCAATCGACGTTGTCGACATTCGTCGAGGAGCGACCCCGATGACCCCGGCCAGGATTCAGACGGCACGTGGAGAGGTCGAGTATGTGGAGCTGGGCGAGCCCGGGCCTGTCGTCGTCACGCTCCACGGTGCGATGGGGGGATGGGACCAGTCCGCGATTCTCGCCCGGGCGATCGTCGAGCCGGGCTTCCGGGTGTTCGCGCTCTCCCGCCCCGGCTATCTCGGCACGCCGAGCGCCTCCGGTGCGTCACCCGAAGCGCAGGCCGATCTCTATGCGGCGATGCTCGATGCGCTCGGCGTCGAGCGCGCGGCGATCGTCGCGATCTCGGGCGGAGGGCCATCGGCGATCCGGTTCGCGCTTCGCCACACCGGGCGCTGCGCGTCGCTCGTGCTCGTCTCGACGGTCGGCAGCCCGGACGTTCCCCGCCCGCCGCTGGCATTCCACGTGATGACCTGGCTCGCGCGCCGGCGCTGGTTCGCGGCGCGACTCGAGTGCCCTCAGGATCCGGAGGTGCGCGCGCGCCGCGCGATCCCGGACGCGGACGTCAGAGCGCGCACGCTGGCGGATCCCGTCGCTGGCCCACTGCTGCGCGAGCTGCTCGCCAGCACCCGCCACCGCATGGCCGATCGGCTGACAGGTACGCGCCTCGACATCGAGGCCTCACGCACGAACGTGGCCCTCGAGGACGTGCGCGTCCCGACGCTGGTCGTTCACGGAACGGCCGACCGGGTCGTCCCCTTCTCCCGCCACGGCGCCGAGCTGGCGCGGCGCATCCCGGGCGCCGAGCTCCTCGCCGTCGACGGCGGCGGCCACGTCGCGATCTTCACACACCGCGAGATGATCGCGCCGCGCGTCCGTGCCTTCCTCGCCGAACGCGAGGGCCAGGACGTGTAATTGCCGACGAGCTCGCCTCCTCAACGGCGCCAGTTGAGGATCAGCGAGATTGGGCTGGGCTGCTGCTCGAGCAAGGCGTCGACGAGGAATCGTTGGCCGTCGGGGGACACGATGTAGCTGTGCATCGAGACGCCCTGCACGCCACCGACCGGGGCCCTGAAGAGCGGGACGGGTGCGCCGGGCCGCAGTGAGCCGTCGGCGCCAACCGTCATGGGGACTGCCATCAGCTCGCCGTCGAGCGTCAGATAGAACAGCTCACGCCCATCCGCACGCCATCGCACCTGCACGCCGCCGTCGGGAGAGATGCGTTCACGATCTCCGCTGCGCGCGAAGGGCTGGACATACACCTCGTAGCGCCCGGACTCGTTGGATTGATAGGCGATCCATGCGCCGTCAGGTGAGAACTGTGCGTCGCGTTCCACGAACGGCGTGCGGACGAGCGGAACAGGAGTGCGGTCGCCTTCGAGCGGCATCACCCAGAGGTCCATGTCCACATCCGGACCTGTCGTGACGGTTCGATACAGGATGTGACGTCCGTCGCGCGACCAGTCCGTGATCTGCTTCGGCGTGCCGGTGCGCAGGATCAGCGCGCGCTCGCCGTCGAGCGGCTGCTCGAACAGCTCGAAGACACCGTCGTCCAGCGAGCTGTAGGCGACGCGATCGCCGCGTGGGGACCAGGCGGGCGCGATGTCGGGCCCGGCAGCCGACGTGAAGCGGGTCGAGACGCCGCGTTCGAGATCGACGAGCCGGATGTCCGTGTTCCCGGAGATCGACTGCTGGATCGCCAGGCGCCGGCCATCAGGCGAGATCGACGGATACCCCGGGCCGCGCACCTCGGGTGTGCCGACGCGGGCAAGCTCCCTTCCGCTGCGGTCGAACCAGATGAACTGCCGCAGGGTACCGATCACGCCCGTTCGATACGCGATCGTCCCGTTTGCCGAGACCGACACGGCCGGCAGCCCTGAGCCCGGGTCGGATGCCACCGGCTCGGCCACGACGATCGGCTCGCCGATGGACGCGGCCTGTTCGAGATCGACGCGGTGCGCCAGCAGCCGCGACTGGTGCACGTAGAGAAGGGAGTCCGGCGGGAGGAACACAGCCGGCGAGTCCGCATCCACCAGCCGGCGGATGGTGAAGTCGCCGAGCTCGCCGATATGGACGCCGCGTACGCCGGGTCGCCCCGGTGCATAGAAGAGGAAGCGGCGGCCGTCGGGCAGGAACGCCGGTCCGCGATGACCCGCCTGCCCGGCGGCCAGCGCTGTTGCCGGCTCCCTCGATCCATCCGTGACTGACGTCCGGTACAACGGGCTGTCCGGCACGATCGGATGCAGGACGACGCCGTTCCGGCTCCAGGCGGCGCCACCGGGGATCAAGGCCGTCCCGATCGTCTGCACCACGCCGCTCTGCACGTGCACCGAGCGGATCTGGCCGTCGGCGAAGAAGCCGATGGCGCTGCTGTCCGGCGCCCAGAATGGCATCGAGGCGTTTGCGGTTCCGATCAGGGGACGCGCGGTCGTCTCGTCCAGACGGCGGATCCAGAGGCTCGACACGCCATCGGCCGTGGCAACGAACACCATGCGCTGGCCGTCCGGCGCGATCGCAAACGACGCCGGATCGGTCGTCGGCGGCGTGGTCATCTCGAGCCGCAGCTCCGGCGCGCTTCGCGAGGGGCTGTGTCTGGTCGACCACCAGGTGAAGGCCGCGGTGGCCAGCAGTGCAGCTGCCACCACCAGCGGCCACGAGGGACGTGATGACGGTGGCGTTGGCGGAGCTTCTGGTGCCGGCGCGGCCACTGTCCGATCCGCTGCCGCTCGCACCTCGAAGACCGGCACGTAGCCCCCCTTGGGCAGGAGGATGCGGATCTCGTCGGCGGCCCCCTCGGTCGCGTAGTAGACCTCGAGGCGTGAGCGGAGGCGCGAGGCTTCGACGCGGGCGATCGGGTCGATGCGCGGGTCGAACTCCTCGCCCCGGCCCAGCGCCTCGGCGCCGAGCGTGTAGTCCTTCAGGCGATCGGCGCGCCCCTCGAGCGTTTCCCGGACGATGAACTCGAGCAGCCGGCGGGAGCGGTCGGCCGAGCGGAACGTCGCGCTCGAGAGCACCCGCTCGAGGTGGGTCTCCACGGCGGCCGGTGAGACCGGCGGGCTGCTCATGCCCGGCGATTATAGAGACTGATCGGACCGGCAGCCCACGTCGTTCCGGTCTCTCGAGCACGGGAATCGAGCTGCTGCCCGCACGGCGGGGCCGTCGAATCCTCACGTACGTACCGTTACAACACCCGTGTCGTACCGGTAGACACTCCCCGGCGCGCCACCGGCCGACGAGCATTGGCCGCGGGAGGTACCCGCATGCCTGTCGCTCTCGATCGGCCGGACATCGTCGCCGAGCGTCGCTTCTTCGCCGGCCTGGCCCTCGTCGTCCTGGCGATCGTGTTCCTCGGATTCGCGAACACGTACTATCTCTGGCCGCTGACCCGGGCCACGCACACCGCGACCGGCAGGTTGCTGCCGTCGCCAACTCCTCCTCTCGTGCACGTCCACGCGGTGCTGTTCAGCGGCTGGATCGTTCTGTTCGTCGCGCAGGCCTGCCTCGGCGCCAGGGGCCGGGTGGGGCTGCATCGGCGTCTGGGGATGGCGGCGCTCGGGTTGGTGCCGCTCATGGTGATCACCGGTCTCGCCACGGCCATCCACGGCGGTCGAACCGGGTGGCATCCCGGCGGGCCGTATCCGGATTCGCTGGGCTTCATGGTCGCCGGCTTCAGGGACATCGCCAACTTCACCGTGCTGACCGGCGCCGGACTGCTCTATCGCCGCCGGCCCGACATCCACCGGCGGCTGATGCTGCTCGGGACCATCGGCGGCCTGCTGTGGCCGGCGATCGTGCGCGTCCCGTTCCTCGCCGGGCGGATCGTGCCGCTCTTGACCGTGCTCGCCGCGCTCGTGCTCGCACCTGCGGTCTACGATTTCCGGACCCGTGCCCGCACACGCTGGCTGAGCCTTGGCCTGGGTCTCGCCATCTTGGCGACGTTTCCCGGAGCGGTGGTGGTCGGGACCAGCGGCTGGTGGCGCGCGTTTGCGACGTGGGTGACGCAGTGAGTACCGCGTCCGGCAGCGTCACTGCACGGACGTTGTCGCTCCCGCCCGGGCTGACGCCGGCGGAGCGGGAGGTCGCCCGGGTCCTTGCCGAGGGACTGTCGAACCAGGAGATCGCCGACCGACTCGGCAAGAGCGTGCACGCGGTGAAGTTCCTGCTGCACTCGATCTACGCCAGGACCGGTCTCGGCAACCGTACGCAACTGATCGTCGCGATGTACGCCGGATACCGGGGACCGGCTAGCGCCGTTTGACGGCGACGTTGTCGCCGATCTCGATCACCATGAGGTCCTCGCCGGCTTCGACCGGTCCCGTGTAGGTGCGTCGAACCTGGTCGACGAGCGCGGATCCTCCCTCGGCGTGGGAGAACACCGCCAGCCTCGGCTCGACGCGCCGGAACACGTCCGCGGCCTGGTCGGCGGTCGTGTGGAGCGCCACGATCGACTCGAACACTTGCGGCGGCACCAGCTTTCGCAGGGCGTCGGTGTTCACGGCCTCGTGGATCAGCAGGTCGGTGCCTTTGCCGATGGCGATGAGGTTGTCACTCGGGCGCGTATCGCCCGAGAGCACGACGGACCGTCCGGCGTGATCCACGCGGTAGCCGTACGCCGGCTTGACGGGGCCGTGATCGACGAGGAACGCCGTGATCTTCACGCCACCCTCGTCGTAGACGACACCCTCGGTGACCTCGTGGACGGCGACGGTGATGCCTCCGGCCGGGGCCGTCCCGTCTTCGCGGCGCACCTGGATGTCGTAGCTGAACGCCTGCTGCAGGTCGCGCATCATGTCGCGCGTCCCGGCCGGTCCCCACACGCTCAGCCCCTCGTGGTCCCGCGATGGCACCGGCCGCGGCAGCAGCAGGAGCGCCGGCAGCTCGACGACATGATCCGAGTGCAGGTGGGTCAGGAAGACGCGCCTGACGGCATCCATCGACCGGCCCGATTCCACCAGTCCCCGGAGCGCGCCGTATCCCGCGTCGAAGAGAAAGCGCTGCCCGCCGGCCTCGACGAGCGTGCTGATCCCGATGCGGCCCGCTCGCACTGGCGGACCCGGAGCCGTGCCGAGCAGGGTGACCGTGATCTCCGGTCCAGGTGGCTCACCTGCCGGTTGCCCCGCCATGGCCATCGCGGCGGCTGCGGAACAGCAGACCGCAAGTCCCGCCACCAGTCCTCGAGTCCGGGTCATGCTCGTCCTCATCCTTCGAGGCCACTGCGAGGTGCCGCAGCTGATCGCTGCCGCGATCCGGTGGCTCGCGCGAATGGTATGCGACGTGGCCGGGACCGTCGAGCTACCTTTCGATGAGGACAATCGCGGTCCGCTCTGGCGGCGTTGATCGCGCGCCCGGGAGAGGACATGATCCCGATGAGGGCACCATGCAGCGCAAGGCGCACTGGGAGCGTCTCTATGCGTCCAGAGGCGAGCGGGACGTGAGCTGGTTCGAGGAACTGCCCGCCGTGTCCCTGCAGATGCTCGAGGACGCCGGACTGACCCGCGACACCTGCGTGCTCGACGTCGGCGGAGGAGACTCCCGGCTCGTGGACAGCCTCGTCGCCCGGGGCATGGATTGCCTGGCCGTGCTCGACGTCTCCGGCGCGGCGCTCGGGCGGGCACGCTCGCGCCTCGGTGCCTCGGCGTTCGTGCCCGTGTGGATCGAAGCCGATGTGACCGGCGACTGGACGCTCGAGCCGATGGACATCTGGCACGATCGCGCGGTCTTTCATTTCCTGACGCTGCAGGAGGACCAGGATCGATACCTGGACCGCTTGCGGGCCGTGTTGAAGGTCCGGGGCTCGGCGATCATCGCCACGTTCGCTCCCGACGGCCCGGAGACATGCAGCGGGTTGCCGGTGATGCGGTACTCGCCCGACACGCTTGAACGGCGCCTCGGTTCCGGCTTCCGTCTGGTCGACGCCAGGCGCCACCTTCACCACACGCCGTGGGGAACGACGCAGGCGTTCCAGTACTCGCGGTTCGTTCGCACGCAGTAGAGCCCTTCGACTCAACCTCGTTCACTCAGGGCGAGCCTTTCCACTCGAGCGTCATGACGAGAGTTCGCGTGAATGCCTTCAGCGTGTCGGTCGATGGGTTCGGTGCCGGTCCGGACCAGAGCCGCGAGCACCCGCTGGGCCGCGGCGGCGAGCGGTTGCACGAGTGGTTGATCCCGACGCGCACCTTCCAGCGCGACGTTCAACGGCGCGAAGACGGAACGACCGGGCCAGACGATGAGTTCGCGGCGAAGTCGTTCGAGAATGTCGGCGCCTGGATCATGGGGCGCAACATGTTCGGGCCCGTGCGCGGCCCCTGGCCCGACTACGAGTGGAAGGGCTGGTGGGGCGCCAATCCGCCGTACCACGTGCCGGTCTTCGTGCTCACACACCACCCGCGTCCACGGCTGGAAATGGAGGGCGGCACCGTCTTCCATTTCGTCACTGACGGAATCGAGGCGGCGCTCGAGCAGGCGAAGGCGGTCGCCAACGGCAAGGACATCCGGATCGGCGGCGGTGTCTCCACCATCCGCCAGTACCTGCAGGCCCGTCTCATCGACGAGATGCACGTCGCGATCTCGCCGGTCCTGCTCGGGCGCGGCGAGTCGCTGTTCGAGGGCCTCGACCTCCGCGCGCTCGGCTATGACGTCAGGGAGCGCGTCTTCACCGAGGCGGCGATGCACCTGGTGATCGGACGGTAGCCGCGGCATGCTCAACTCCCCGTCGCGTTCGGAAGGCAACGTGTCGCTGTCGCTGGTTTACGCTGCTGTCGAAATCTGCTAATAGTTCGGCGCTCCCCGAACATCACGCCCACTGGCGGTGGCGCGAGCTGGATTTCAGCTCGCCTCGCCTCCGAACAGGGCTGCTGCCTGGAGTGCGGTCCGGGTCTGCATTTGTCGACCTGGTGGCCAGGCGCAGTTCCGGCAGTCGTGTGGGTTGAATTGGACTCGTGCGGCTACGCCGAGTCCACGGAGGAGCGCATGGCTCAGAAGGCTGTCCTCAAGGCTGCACGCGGGTACGAGTTCGTCAAGCGCGGTACCCGAGTGATGCTGCGCCACAAGGCCACCGGCAGTACCGGGATGTCGCTCACCTGTGGCTGTCAGGTCGAAGGCGGTAGCGGTGGCAAGGGCTGCAAGATCGTCATCGACGGCGACGAGGCCAGCTGTCTGTCGGACGGCTGCAAGCAGTGCTCGTGGGAGATCAAGATCCCGGGCCTCGTCGCCGCCCGTGTGTTCGCCCGACCGATTCTCCGCGGTCCGTCCCGCTAGCGTGCCCGGCGGTCCGCAGGGACCTCGCCCGGGCGCGTCACGCTGAGTGTCGACTAGAATCGCCCGTGGCCTGTGCCATGAGCGCCCGACGAGCGGTTCTGAGCAGCCTGTTCTGCGCGGTGGTGTGCGCCGCGGCGTGCCGCAGCGCCGACGTGCCGTTCTCGCCGGCGCAGCCCCTTCCTGCCGAGTCGCCGCGTGCCAGCTCACCGGGCGACGGCATCTTCAGTCTCCGGCTGACCCGGGCGCAGCTGCGGGCGAGCGGGGCGTCCGAGGCGCTGCTCGCGAAGATCGACGAGAGTCCGTTCCGCTACTTCCGGATGATGGCGGAGCCGTTCAAGCACAGGACGTGCGAGGCGTTCCGCGACCTGCGCTGGCGGCTGCCGTCGGCAGCCGTCCACGGCGATGCGCATCTCGAGCAGTTCGTGGTGACAGACGACGACTTCGGCCTGGCTGATTTCGACCACGCCGGCTATGGCCCCGCGATCGTCGACCTCGTGCGCTATGCGGCGTCGCTCCATCTCGCATGCCGGGACATCGGAGGCGGATGCGATCCCGACCGGGCCGTGGCCGCGTACTTCGACGCCTATCGCGCGGCCCTCGACCATCCGGTCCCGCGCACGCCCCCGCCGATCGTCGCCCGCCTGCGCGCCCGGCTGGGTCCGGAGCCCGACGCGTGGCTGACGTGGGCCGAAGGCCTCATGCAGCCGCTCGCGCCCGCCGACGAGGAGCGGGTCCGGCGTGAATGGTTCCGCTTCGTGGCGCTGATGCGCGAGACGAATCCCGAGCGTCCCGAAGACTTCTACGGGATTCGGCGTCTCGGCGCGATCGAGGTCGGTCTCGGCAGCGCGCTCGAGCGCAAGATGCTCATTCGCATCGAGGGGCCTACAGATGATCCGCTTGACGATCTGATCCTCGAGGCGCGCACCCATTCCTTGCCCGAGTACCGCGGCTGCGTCTGGAGACCCACCGGCGGCTCGCTCAACGTCTTCATGCTGACGTCGCTGCTCGCGCATCCGCTGCCGGAAGTGTTCGGCGTCCTGCCGAACCCGCAGGGAGACGAGCTGCCCGAGATCTGGATCCAGTCGTGGGATCGCGGCTATCGCGAGCTCTCGCTGTCGGACATTCAGGGCCAGGCCGACCTGGATGCGCTGGCCGCCGACGCCGGCACGCAGCTCGCCGGCCACTTCTGGCAGACCGCGCCCGAGGCGCTGCGCGGTCACTACCGGTTCACGCAGCTCCGTGCGTTCGAGTTGACGGAAGCGCGCGTCGGCGAGCTGGCCCGGTCGCTGGCGCGCGAGGTGATCGCCGAGTGGACGCGGTTCCGCCGGGAGGACTGATCGCGCGACGTCGCGAGGCGTCCTCCCAGCGGATCGATCGGAGACGTCCGATCGCGCCTACTTGCTTGCCGGGGGCGCGAGAAACCCGTTCACGTCCAGCCAGTGGATGAACGCGTCGAACCAGCGGTTGCTCGTCCGGTTCGGGTTGCCGAGACCGAAGCCGTGGCCGCCGTTCTGATACAGGTGGAACTCCACCGGCCTGCCCGCGTCGAACCAGGACTTGATGACGCCGAACTCGCCGCGGAAGAGGAAGTCGTCGGTGGCGATGACCGAGAACATCGGCGGCGCATCCTTCGGCACCTCCACCGCGTTCATGCCTCCATAGATCGGCCCGATGAACGCCAGCTTCATCGTCTTCGAGTTCAACGTGCAGTGCATCGTCAGGCCGGCGCCGGCCGAGAACCCGATCATGCCGATGCGCGCGGTATCGACGCCCCACTCCTTCGCCCGCTTGACGATCAGCGCATACGCGGCCTCGGCATCCTGGAGCTGGTTCGACAGGTCCCAGCGCGGCGGTCGCGGCCGCGAGTCGCCTCCGGAGCCGGAACGTCTGCCGACCGCGGCGAACATGCGGTCCATCTCCTCCCTGAACGCGTCGAGCGACTCCGGCGTCGGCATGAGCCGATACTTGAGGACGAAGGCGGCGATGCCCTTCGCCCTGAGCGCCTCGGCGACCTCCCAGCCTTCATTGCCCATCGACAGCCAGCGGAAGCCGCCGCCGGGCGCCACGATTACCGCCGCGCCGTTCGCCTTGTCCGGGTCGGGCAGGAACGGGGTCAGCGTCGCCCTGGAGACGTTGCGCGCCATCGGGTCGCCCCACTGGCGGAACCAGCTTTCCGGTGCGGTCTGCCCTTCGACGCCGCCGGTGTCGAGCGGAATCGCGTTGGGCTCCGCGGGTGCCTCGAGCGGGTAGATCGTCCCGTCCTGCGCAGTGGCGCTGACAGACACGCCGAGCGCGAGCAGACAGGCGAGGAGGGCCGTGCGGGTCACGTTCGAACAGGACAGCGTGATCATGGGCGTCGTTCACAAGGGTTGCGCAGTTGACGAAACCGCGTCGCGCCGCTGGCTCGCCGAGGTTCTCCAGCGAGCTCGGGGCGCGGAGGGCGGACGCAGCGCCGGCAGGATACATGAACTCGCACCCGCAAGTGCCCACGGCTGCGGGTAAGCGGCCGTGCCTGCGGGAACCGGCCGAGGCAGCGATCCGTGTCCTTGTGCGGGCTAAATCGATTTGCGGGCCGCAGACTCTCCCGTCAAAGGAGATGTGGATGGGCCCCGGCGCCGTGCTCGTGGCGTGTCGCCATCCGCCAGCCAGGAGAGCACCGCACTTCTGGAGAACCGCCACTCGTCGCCGAAGCGGCGGGCCGGCAGATCTCCCTCCTCGACCCGCGCACGAATGGCGGCCACGGGCACCTTCAGCAGCGACGCGACGTCCTCGAGCGTCAGGGCCTCGTCGGCACCAATAGCTGACCCACTTGTCACCTCGACGCGGCCCATCGCGAGCGGTGGTTTCGCGGTCAGTGCCTGCCCGACCAGTTCGCTGACGACGTGCTGCTTCGAGCGGCCGGTTTGACCGGCGAGGCGGTCGAGGGCGGCGGCCTGCTGCTTCGGCAGACGGACGAAAACGGGGGTGAGGCTTCCGGACATGATCCGATGCTATCGCATGATAGCAACTGATATCAAACCGCCCGGTCGGGTCCCGCCCGTCCTTCCAGGCCGTCTCCAGGAGGGCCAACCTTCAGGCCGGCACCAGCCCTACACCGACCTGCCGACCATGACCGTCGGTCTGATATCGGTGAACCTGGGGACATCGGCGCGGACGTCCGCCATCCCCGGATCGGCGAGCGCCGCCTTCAGGGCGTCGGCCGACGGGAACTGGAAGTGCGCGATCATCGCGTACGGCGCCGGAGCTCCGTTCGACACCCCTTCGATCAGCATCACGCTGGACGCCTTCATGATCTTCATCGCCAGGGGGATGTGGGTGGACCGGTAGTAGGCGATGTCGAACCGCGCTCCCTCGTGATTCGGATAGAGGACATTCAGGCTCATCGTCGGTTCCTGGGCCGACGGCACCACCTCGCGCGACACCACGGCCATGGCTCCGAGGCCCGCCGCGGCACACCGGACGAAATTGCGTCTGTTCAAGCTCATCGGTGCTCCCCTTCTGGCCTGATCCATCCCGTCAGTCATGTCTGGAGATGACGGGCCCGATACCAGCAATGTTCTGGCCGGCCTGTGAGAGGGCGGCTGCCGTGGCGTGTCACGAGGCGATTGTCCAGGTCGTGACGTCGTGGCATTCTTCCGACCGATTCCGCGGGAGGCGGTGATGCGACGTCGAACGTTCCTGGGAAGTGTCGCCGGATGGTCGGCCCTCGTCCTGCCGCAGCAGCCGCCGGCGCCCGTTCACGGCGACGGTGTCGTCGTGCGCCATGACGCGGATCGCTTCGGTGAGACTCGGCGCCTGCCCGCGGGCAACCCGATGTGGGTGAAGGTCTCGACGCGCGACACGGGCGGTGCATTCTTCCTGATGGAACAGACCAACACCGAGCGGCGCGGACCGGCCCGCCACTATCACTTCGACGTCGACGAGTGGTTCTACTGCCTCGCCGGCCGCTACGTCGTCGAGGTCGGCGGGCAACGCCACACGCTCGAGCCCGGCGACTCCATCCTCGCGCCCCGCCTCGTGCCGCATGCCTTCGCGTTCGCGGGCGAGGGCACGGGACGGCTGCTCGTCGGCTTCACGCCGGCCGGCCGGATGGAAGAGTTCTTCCGCGAGCTCGAACGCCGCGGGTCGTTCTTCGGCACCGGCACCGACGCCGATCGCGCGCGTCTGCGGGAGTTCGGGATGGAGAATGTCGGGCCGCCGCTCGAACTCTGACTGCCCTGGCGAGCGCCGGCATCCCGCGGCTCACTGGACAGCGTTACGGGCGTGAAGTTACGTCGCTCGTTAGAATAGGGCCGCGCCCCGATGCTCGACGACACCCAGGTCCGACTGGCTGCGTTCAAGTTCCTCGAGGAGCAGCAACGGCTCGCCGGCAACGACGGTGCCCTACCCTACAAGGTGCTTCTTGCCGGGTTTGTCTACGAGGGACAGCGCATCCCGCTGATGGGGCCGAAGGGCATCTTCAAGCCGCGGGTCCTGCCTGAGATGCCCCTCAGCATCACGACCGTGGCCGTGGAGGAAGGCGAGACGCGTCCGTACGACGACACCGTCGGCGAAGACGGTCTGCTGCGGTACCGGTATCGCGGGACCGATCCGCAGCATCCAGACAATGTCGGACTCCGGCTCGCGAGGCAGCGCCGGGTGCCGCTCATCTACTTCTTCGGCATTGTCAAGGGATGGTACGTCGCTGAGTGGCCCGTATACATCGTGGGCGACGACCCTGAGCGCCTGGCGTTCACGGTTAGCGTGGACGACCGACGCTTCGCCAGTCTCGGTTCAATCGATGCACCTGACGTCGGCGAGACGGAGATCCGCCGCCGGTACGCGACCCGGATCTTCCAGCAGCGTTTGCATCAGCGCCAGTTCCGGGAACGCGTTGTGCGCGCGTATCAGCATCATTGTGCCGTGTGCCGGTTGCGCCGCGACGAGCTGCTGGACGCTGCCCACATCGTGCCGGATGCGGATCCCCGCGGTGTGCCGTCAGTGACGAACGGGCTGGCGCTCTGCACGCTTCACCACGCGGCGTTCGACCGGAACGTCATCGGGATCACGCCGGACTGCGTCGTTCACGTCCGCCGGGACGTTCTCGAGCAGGAGGACGGCCCGATGCTGATTCACGGGCTCCAGGGATTCCACGGCCGCCAGCTCCGGCTGCCGGCGCGCGAGGCATGGCGCCCGGATCGTGGGCTCCTTGAGGAGCGGTACCACCGATTCCAGCAGCTGGCGGGCTGATACTACGTCGTTGGGAGCCGAGGACTTCCGTTCGGGCTCGGGCGAACGGCCGGACAGCGGGAACGCCGTCTACTTCCGCACCCTCACGCTGATCTCATTGCTCTCCACCCGACACGGCGTGCTCCGCTTGACACGACCCATCTCGACGAAGTCGTGGTCGACGTCTGGCAGCCCCTGCCACTCCAGCGTCGGGTCGTTGATGTAGATCAGGCGCAATCGATAAGTGCCGGACTTGACACCCAGGATTGACGGGATCCAGTTCTCGAGCCGGCGGACGCCGCCGGGCGGGAGATCGAAGACTTCGCCGGGCATCAGGCTGTTGACATTCCCGCAGCGAAGCATCTGTGGCGGCGTGTAGCCTTTCCTGGTCACTTCCCAGCGAACGATCGGCGTCCGCCAGCCGCTCTCGCTGCCGTCGCCCGGCAGGACGAGCGTCACGGCGTCGCTGCCCGCGTTCACCAGCTCCGCGACGAGCACCTCCTGAAGGTGCAGCGCGTCGTCCACGGCCCGGACAACAGGCGATGTAGTGTGGATGCGGAGTTCGACGCCGCAGGCCGGGATGTCGGAGGTCTGTGCCTGTGCAGGCGTGCAGCTGAGCGCGCCCAGCAGGACGGACGCTGCGCCGAGCTCGATGGAGTAACGCAGGAGCGCCAGCGTGTTCACGATGCCCTCCCTGTTACGTTCCTGCCATTGTGGCATGGACGTTACCCTGGTGGACGCTGGCTCTGGGACCTCAGACGTCCATTCGCCGCAAACTCGATGCTGATCTCGAACGACGCAACCGCGCAAGGGTTCGCCATCGTCGAAGCCGTCCTTGACCGGACGGAAGTGGGCCAGCTCGCCCGGACTCTCGAGACGTCCGATCTGAACCGAAGTCGTGCAGGCGCACGGCACCTGATGAAGCATTCCGCGGTACAGGCCGTCGCCGCCGATCCCCGCATGGTGGCGATTGCGGAGCAGTTCCTCGGCGGGACGGCGATTCCCTACAAGGCGACGCTCTTCGACAAGTCGCCTGCGCGGAACTGGCTCGTCGCCTGGCACCAGGACACGGCGCTGCCACTCTGTGAACGCCACGACATTCCCGGGTGGGGGCCGTGGTCCACGAAGGCAGGCGTTCTCTATGCGATCGCGCCATCCTCGGCCCTGGCGCAGGTCGTGGCGCTCCGTCTGCACCTGGATGACTCCGGTCCGGATAACGGGCCGCTGCGTGTGCTTCCCGGGACGCACACGCTCGGCGTCCTGACGGAGTCGGATCTCGCGCGGCTGACGAGAGAGGTTCCCGCTGTGGACTGCATCGTTCGGGCCGGTGGCGTGATGGCCATGCGCCCGCTCATCGTTCAGGCGTCGTCCAAGGCGACGAACGACCTCCCGCGTCGCGTGCTGCACATCGAGTACGCGCGGTCGCTGGACATTGGAGATGGCGTGACGCTGCGGCTCGCGTGATCGAAAGCCGTCAGCTCCCGAATGGCGGACGGTGCTGGTAGAACAGCGCGAACGTCCTGAGCGCCGCCAGCCACGCGGTCAGCGCGAGCACGTGCCGCAGATAGTTGAACGACGACCACCGCACCGCCGACGCCACCGACGCGGGCGTATCCGCCGCGTTCATCAGCCCCACCATCGTCGGGATGAAGTAGCTGAAGGTGAAGACACGTTCGACGAGCGCGACGCCCGCGGCAATCAGCCACCACGTGCGAAGCGGCGCCGGCGCCTGCCAGGCCGCCCACAGGTTGACGAGCGTGAGCAGCGTCAGCGGCACGGTGGTGACATAGGCCCAGAACCGCCGGCCGGTGTCGTCGCGGCGCGCCGCGTCGGCATTCCAGTGTCCGCCCGAGTCGCCGGCCGTCTCGACCCAGCGCGGAAGGACGACGCGATGTTCGTACACGCCGGCGCCGAACGCGGTGCCGAGGAAGATGACGAAAAGCCAGAGCAGGAGTGCTGTCGTCGTGGGTGACATTCCTATCGCTCCCGTTCACGCGCGCGAACCCCGGTGCGACACGAAGCGGCCACGCGTCAGCTGCCGATTCCTGACCGGCTCAGGCGGAACCTACTTCCGCACTTCGTAGCGCAGCGCCACCATGCCGCTGCTGTACGGCGTGACCTCGAGGAGGTGCAGCGGCACGTCGGCGTCGAGACCCCGGAAGAACGGGATCCCATCGCCGATCAGGATGGGGACGATCGAGTAGCGCACTTCGTCTGCCAGGCGGAGGCGCAGACAGTCGGCGGCAAGCTGACCGCCGCCGACGAACCAGATGCTGGGGAGGCTCGGCTTCAACTTCCCGGTGACCAGACGGCTGAGGTCGCCCGCGTAGAACTCGACGCTGTCCCTGGTCTTCGGCAGCGTGCGGCGGGTCAGGACGAACGTCGGCTTGTCGCCGTACGCCCACCCGAGCCCTCTGGCCTCGAAGTCGAGCGCTGTCTCATAGGTTCGCGAACCCATGACATAGCAGTCGATGGTCTCGAGGAAGGCGGCCACCGTCTCCGGAGTCAGGGTGGCGCCTCCCTCGTACGTGTCCGACGTTTCGAGCCAGTCGACGGTTCCATCCCGTCTCGCGATGAAGCCGTCGAGACTCGCGACCATGTGGATCGTCACTCGCGGGGTTCCGTGGCTCACGCGGCGCCTCCCTGCGGACGGAGCGGTGCTGTGGCCGGAGAGATGACGGGATTGAGGCCCACCCGGCACCTCAACGGAAGATCCGCTGGGCGAAGTGATAGAGGTTGCTGCCCCAGGTCTCCGCGTCGTGGCCGTGATCGTCGACATTCCACAGGTGCGGCACGTCGTGTTCCTTCAGATACCGGTGCGTGCGCTGGGAGACGTTGATCAGGCCGTCCTTGTTGCCGCAGGAGAGGTAGAGCCGCTTCATCTGCGCACCAGCGGCGGCGGGATCGGGAAGGAGCTCGGCAGGCGGCTTCGTGTTCGGAGCGGCGGAGAACGCGCCGATCCACGCGAAGGTGTCGAGGTGCCGGAGGCCGAAGTTGAGCGCCTGTCCGCCGCCCATCGACAGGCCGGCAATGGCACGGTGCTCGCGATCCCGATGCGTCGAGTACTTCGCCTCGATCGCCGGAATCAGGTGGTCGAGCAGGTCGTGCTCGAAACGGGCGAAGCCCGCCACCTTGTCCGGCGCGAACGGATTCTCCGGGATGCTGTCGTCCGGCAGGGCGCGGCCGTTGGGAAACACGACGATCATCGGCACCGCCTGCCCCGCCGCGATCAGGTTGTCGAGGATCGCATGGGCCCTGACCATGCCGGTCCACTCGCGCTCGTCGCCGCCGATGCCGTGGAGGAGATAGAGCACGGGATACCTGGTGTCTGCGGAGTAGCCCGGAGGCAGGTAGACCTGCGCCTTGCGGCGCGTGCCGGTGACGGCCGAGTCGTACTCGAACGGCTCGAGGCGCCCCCGCAGCGTCCCGCCAGGCAGCTCGCGGTAACCAGCCGGCGGCTCAGGAAAAAGCCGCACGTCGTCTTCTGCGAGGACGATCGGCCGGGCGAAGTTCGCCCGCGCGCGCTCGCGCGCGGCGTCGCCAGAGGGGTCCTGCGCCAGTGCCGGGGCGATGGGCGCGACGAGCAGTGCGGACAGGACAAGCAGGGAACCCGCAGAGATGCGCAACATGAGATCTCCAGTTGGGCGATGGGCCTTCGACCTTGGGCCTTGGGCTGGACGGGGGCAAGTCCCTCCATCAGCACAAGTCCGGGCGATGTTCACGGTCGACGTGATCAGCACGAATCGCACCTGAGAGCAGCAAGTTGCTGCAGTTCCGCTGATGCCCAACGCCTAAAGCCCAAGGTCCAAGGCCCAAAGCCCAGGGCCGAAGGCCCCCCAGGCCCAAGGTCCAAAGCCCAAGGCCCAGAACGGCCGGACTGAAGTCCGGCACTACGTCACCCGGATCGGGTGCGACACCACGGCCCAGTACGAGTAGCCCTGTTCGTTGAACGGGACCTCGTCCGGCTGCGTGTTGCCGTTGCTGTCGGTGGCGCGTGCCTTCAGGCGGTGCGCGCCGGGACGCGCGTCCCAGTCGACGTCCCAGCGCACCCACGCCTTCTCGATGTTGGGCTCCCGCAGCCTCGCCGCCTGCCACGTCCGCCCATCGTCCAGGCTCACGTCCACCTTGACGATGCGGCCTTCGCCGGACCAGGAGCGGCCGCGCAGCAGGCGATTGCCGGCCGTGATCTCGCCGTCCCACGGCAGCTCGAAGGCGCTCTTCACTTTCTGCGTCGTGAGCACGGGGCCGAGCGCCGGCGGGTTGGGCTTGTAATCGGGACCGACGAGCACGTAGCGCGTCGTGTTGTAGTCCGAGTAGAACGGCTGATCGGACACCTCGATGCGGCTCACCCACTTGACGTGAGCGACGCCCACCCAGCCCGGAACCAGCATGCGGACCGGGAAGCCGTGATCGGGCGGCAGCGGGTGTCCGTTCATGGCGTAGACGAGCAGCGTGTCGTCCGCCATGGCCTTTTCGATCGGAATCGGACGCCTGATGCGCCGCGCGTCGGCGCCTTCGGGCATGACGTCGCGCGCGGTGCGCGCGACGCCTGCGCGCGCCAGCACCTCGCGGAGCGGCACGCCGGTCCACTCGGCGACGCCGATGGCGCCGAGATTCCATCGCGTTCCCGAGATCTTCCTGCCGTGCGCGATCTCGAAGAAGTTCCGGCCGTTGCCCGCACACTCGATGGCGCGGATCACGGACACCGAGGGCATCGCCAGGATTTCGTCGTACGTGAACGACCGCGGCCGCCACAGTCCCGGACCCTCGAGCTGGAGACGCCACGTCGCGGGATCCAGTTTCGGCACCTGGGGGCTGTTATTGCGCACGAAGAACAGCTCGTTGGGCACCAGGTACCCGCGCGAGTACATCGCGTCCCAGCGCATCTCGAGATTGCTGCCGTCCTGGATGAACAGATCGGCCGGCGCCGGCTTCACGATCGCCTGGCGGGCCTCTGCGGTCCGGATGCGTGTCGCGCCGATGCCAGCCGCCGCGAGCAGCTGAAGAAGGCTGCGGCGCGAGAGCCCGACGGCTCCGGCCTCGAGAAGCCGGTTCGCCCGATCGTGACGGTGGATTCGCTCGGTGAGCAGCGTACGGTGCATGCGGCTCCTCCGCTGGGCGAGTGGCCGACGAACGGCTGGTTGACGAGCGGGGTGAGTCTACAGACGGAGAATACCTGCCGCAATCCCCCGGGCCGATGTTGTGCGCAACCTGGCGTCACGGACGACGGCCGCGCCGCCCGGACTGCACTCGAGGTCTCGACCGGCGCAGCCCGGCCATGAACCGCGTGAACCTTACGGCAGCAGCGGATCCACCAGAGGCTCCGAATAGGCCAGATCGTTCAGTGCCTCCAGCAGGACATTCACCCCACGGTGCAGGTCGGCCACGGGAATCCGCTCGTTGACGTCGTGCCCCGGATACGGGCTGCCCGGGAACCACATCCCGAAGGCGATCGCGTTCGGCAGCCGCTTCGCGTAGGTGCCGCCGCCTGCGATGGCCGGCTTCGCGGGCGTCCCGGTAGCCCGCTCGTACGCGCTCAACAGGCGCGTGACCAGCTTCGCGTCCGGCGGGACCGCGAACGGCGTGTCCTGGAAGAAGCCGCCCACCTCCATCTGGAGGCCGCGCGGCTTGCTGAACGCCTCGACCTGCTTCGCGAGATGTGCCTTGAGCTCTTCGCCCGACATCGGCGGGATCCGGCGCAGGTTGATCGTCAGCCTGAGCCTGCCCTCCTGCAGCTCCTTCATCATCGCGACGTTCACGTTGTACCGGCCCCAGAGTGGATCGTTCTGCGTGAGGCCGAGGCTGGCGCCGTGAAGGTCGCGGCCGGCCATGGCGGCGAACGCCAGGAGGTCCGCCGCGTTGGAACGCTGCACCTTCCCGTCGAGCGCGCGCGCCAGGAAGACGAGCGCGTTGCGGCCGCCGTCGATGTTCATGCCCGAATGCGCGGCACGCCCGGTGACGGTCACCACGGCGCCATCGCCGCCCGTCTCGACCTCACACCGATAGTCGGCCGGCACGGACGACGGGCAGAGTGCGCGCGCCGCCCCGCCAAGTTTCGATGGGTCGCCATGCCATTGGAGCCGCGCCACCGCGCGCGGCGGGACGATGCTGGGCGTCACGCCGGCATCGAGGCGCGCGATCGACCAGGGCACGGACGTGGTGTCCCTGCGCTCGTACGGTGCGGCCACGGTGAGCTCCAGCGCATCCCAGGCCTTCTCGCCGACAACGACCGGGAAGTCGCTGTCGAGAACGAGCGTGGCATCCGGCGCCTTGTGCGTCTTCAGGTACGTCGCGATGTCTGTGTTTGCGCTCTCCTCGTCGCTCCCGATGAGGAGGCGGACCGTGTGCGTCCGGGGACGGGGATCCTCGCGAAGGCTGGCCATCGCGAGGAGCGCCTGCACGAGCGGCCCCTTGTCGTCGGCCGTCCCGCGTCCGTGGATGTAGCCGTCGCGCGACACGCACTCGAACGGCGGGAAGGTCCACCCGTGATCGCCGGGTGGCTGCACGTCGCCGTGCACGAGCAGCGCGAGCACGGGGGCGCCCGCAGGTCCGGGCAGCTCGATCTCGGCAACGGGGCCCGCGTCCCGGAACACGAGGCCGAACGCGTCCGCCTGCGTCTGCAGCCACTTCTTCTGCTGCTCGTGCGCGGCGGCGTTCCCCGCCTCGGTCCGGAACCGCACCACCTCGCAGAGGAGCGACTCCGCCCGGCTGCTGAAACGCGTCTTGTAGGTCTGTCGCAGGTCGGAGGCGGTCTGGGCGCTCAGGTGCGACGTAGTCGCGGCTGCGAGGAGGGCGAGGAGAACGATTGTGAGCAATCGAGCCATGCGGTGTGCCTGATGGAGAGGCCGGATAGGCGGAGCCGAGCGCACGGTCGGTCCGCACGGTATGGTACGTCATGCCCGTCCACTACGCCGCGGCCCGCCTCCAGCGACATCGGACCGGACGTGATCGACCGGTTCGCCGCAACTCAGCACGGCCTCATCGAGCGGCTCCGCCCGCTCGACGCAAGCGATCTCCGGCCGATCATGGTGTCGCCGTTCGTCGCGCAGATCACCTACAGCGTCCTGGACGGCTACCGCCTCATCGCGGCCCATCAGCGCCGGCACGTCCAGCAGGCCGAGCGGGTCGCCGAGCATCCGGACTTCTCGGTGGCGCTGGAATCGCCGACCCCTTGACGGCGCTTCGCGTAGTAGCTGCTATCGTCCCGGGCCCGGAGCTCGAGTTCACTGGGTGGTCGCCTCACCCTGGCGAAGTGTCAGATCGGGCCGGTAGGTCCATGTCTCGCTGCGCACTTCGCGCACGACGCCGCGAAGACGGTCCGAGCGGCGCTCGCCGTCGAGTGATTCACCGAGTACCAAATCCCAGGCCGAACCCTCGCCACGGTCGTAGAGTGCCCAGCCGGTCCTGCCGAGCAGGATGAGATACGCGGGAAGCTCGCCGCCGGTGACCAGCTGATACGAGGTGTAGGCGAGTCGATCCGGGCGACGCTGCCATGCGTTCCGGGCGCTGGCGAGGGCACCCTCGAACGCCCGCTCCGCCCCTGGCGTGACGACGATCTCGAGGACGTCCACGCTCGGGTCCGGTGCGCCCGATTCAATGGGCGTGGCGGTGCTCAGCTCGGGTCGCAGTCGATAGAGGCGGCGATCGACGGGATCGCCAAACGCGCCGGCGGTCTCCGCGAGGTCGGCCGCGTCCTCGGCCGGCCTGACCCTTCGGTCGAGCGCGCCGAACGGGATGCCGAAGGTGCCGTCGACGAACAACCCGACACGCGGCCCCGCCGTGACGTACCACGCGTACCACGGCAACGGATCGCCGTTCCGGCGATGCCAATCCAGATGCCGCCGGTACGCCTGCTCGAACAGCGCCTCGGCACCTGGCTTTGGACGATAAACGAAGAGAAACGCCGCCTGCGCCTGCCGCTGCGTCTCGCCGGCGGGCGGGGCGCCGCCGGCCCAGGTCTGGGCCGACAGGATGAGGGCCGTCGCGACGGCCATCGGGATGCGGACACCGTGCATGCCCCTCAGGGTAGACGGCGTCGTGTCATAAGATCCATTCGAATGTTTCTTCGCAACCCTTAAACACGTTCTATGATTTCCTCGCTCGTCGACACCAGATACCTCGAGGCGTTCCTCGCCGTCTGCGAGGAAGGGACGCTGAGCCGGGCCTCCGCGCGGTTGCACAAGACGCAGCCGGCGCTCAGCTACAACCTCCAGCGGCTCGAAGACGCGCTCGGTGTGCCGCTGTTCGAGCGGAGCGGCCGCCGGCTCATTCTCACGCCGGCCGGCCGCCGACTGCGCGAGCTCGGTCAGGAGTACGCCGCCGCGTTCCAGGCGTTCCGCGCGGAAGCGCGCGCGCTGGAGACGCGACCGCAGGCCGTGCGCATCGCCACGGTCAGCGGCTTCGGGCGATATGTGCTGTATCCGCGCCTCCGGCGTGTGCTCGCCGGACGCGCGGGGTCGGTCACGCTGCTGTTCCGGACGGCGGAGGAGGTATTCAGGATGGTCGAGGCGGGAGACGTGGACTGCGGCGCGGTCTACCACCCGAAAATCTCGAGCCGCCTCCAACTCGTGCCGGTCTACGACGAGGAGCTCGTCATGGTGACCCCGCCGTCCATCCGACGCCCGCCGGCCGACTGGCGGCGCCTGCGCACGTATACCGAACTGCCGTTCGTGACGTACGAGGAATCGGAGTACGTCTTCGGCCGCTGGTTCGACGCGCACTTCGGCCGGCAGCCTGCCAGCGGCATCGTCCGGTGGCACGTGACGGAGCTCGAGGAAGCGATCGACGCCGTGGGCCACGGCGAGGGGGTGTCGATCATTCCCCGCGACGCCGTCGCGAGCGCCAGGCTGCCGATCCGGATCATCCGGCCCGGCAAGCGGCGCTGCCTCAATCAGGTGTTCAGGGTCGACCGGGTGGCCGGAGGCCGCAATCCGTTGATCGAGGAGGTGTTCTCCGCGTTGGCGGCAAGTCCCGGTCGTGTCCGGACCCGCGTCGGTGCGTGACCGGTCCGAGCCGGTACGCGTGCACTTCGGCGCGCCCATTTCACACAAAGTGCACCGGCTGCCCCGACCTTCACATTGCGATCGGTGGCGCCGAGCGCGTAGCATCCAATCCTCCCCGGCACAACCCCGCCGCGGCAGGCAGGTCCGGCCCGTTCGCGGCACGTTCCACCACGGACCGCAGAGGGGACTTGCATGCCCGGGACGAAGAAGACGAAGCGGACGGTGCGCGCGGTCAGCCCGTCGACGAAGCAGAAGGACATCGTCTCGCGATCGGCCGCGACCCGTGCCACCGCCAGAGTCGTCACCGGCAGCCCGTTGACGCCTGCCGACCAGGCGCGCCTCGAGCAGATCAGACAGCTGGAAGCCGCCAGGGCGGCGGCGGAGTTGAAGGACGTGCTCGACGTGCTGAAGGAGCTCGAGCGCATGGAGCCGTCGCTCGGAGCAGGCGGCTCCGCGCTGCCGACGGGACCATACGGCAGCGAGCGGGGCTCGGGCTCGGCGCGCGACGATCGGCAGGCGTTCATGCCGTCGATGGACCTCTCGTCGTACATGAGGGGCGCCGCGAGACAGGACGGCGGCGGCGGCAAGCAGCCGCAGACCGGGAACGAACCCAAGTCCGACACGTGGACGACCCGGGGCGAGGATGGCACCACCACGGTGCACACGAGGGTGCACAATTCCGAGAACGGGTCGACGACCACCACGCACAGGACACACGACGGGGATCGCGAGACACGCTACGTCCTGATTACCGATTACGCCGATGGGTCGTCCGAGGGGGTGACACGCGCCACTCTCCCCGACGGCACGACGGTCACGCACACGTGGAGGACCGATCCGAGCGGCAACTTCGTCACGGATCACTTCACCACCGAGGACAGCCAGGGCCGCCTCGTCGAGGAATGGGATCGTGCCGATGCCCGGCGGAGGGGATTCGTCCGGCTGCCCGGCGAGGACGAGACGACGGAGCTGGGCCGGGCGCTCGCGCGGCGGTTCAGCCACGGCGCGAAGAAGCCGGCGCCGGTCGTGACGCACGTGAACCCCGGGGATCCCGACATGTCAGGTCCGGTGGCTCCCCGCCTCAACCCCGGCGAGAGCATCGTCGTCAACCCGGCGCCCGACTCGGCCGGGCAGCAGGCGCGCGAGGTGAGCGCCGAGCGCGCGAGACACTGGCGGCAGCAGCTCCGGGATCGGGTCGGGGGACAGGTGAATCCGCCGGGACCGTCGGACTTCCCGAAGGACATCCCGCCAAAGAAGTAGTCGGATCGGGCGGGGGCGCCGCGTATTGCGACGCTCCCCGCCCCATCACCGCGCCAGGGTCAGGTTGCGGTCGCTTCGTAACGGGGGGCCTCGGTCTGCGTCTCTGTCGTCAGGCGACCGAGACGGGGACGACCCGTGGCGTCGCCCCCTTCTCCGCCATCCAGAACCGCTCTTCCTTCAGGACGTCGATGGCGAGCTCGTACTCGCCGGGTGGCAGCGGGCCCGGATCGACCTCCAGGCGGAAGGAGACGGCGTCCTCCACGCTCTCGGGCAGCCGTTCGAGGTGCGCGCGGAACTCGCGCACCGGCTCGCCCTTGATGGTCGGCCGGAACAGGCGGGCGCCGAGTCGCAGCGGCTCGCCGCCGTCGCCGTTCGGCCACGGCTTGCCGCAGGTGTTGCGCAGGCTGCCGTTGAGAACGGCCGTGCCGCCGCGTGGCAGTGTGACGGCGGCAGCGTCGACGGTGATCTCGTGGGTGAACGCCTCGATGCGAAGTGTCGCGGCGACCGGAACCGCTCCGTGGAGCGCCATCCAGTTGCGCTCACCCATCCGCATGTCGAGCCACACCTCGTAGATGCCGGGCGCCAGACCGCGCGTGTCGATGGGCAGCGTGAACGGCAGCTCGCCGTTCTGCGGGACGACGCAGTCGGGCGGGCTGGTGCGCAGCTCGCGGACCCACACCTTGCGCCGCCCGATGCGGGTGATGTAGGCCGAGAGGTGCCAGCGGTCGGGGCCGCTGCCGACCTGCCACGGGGTCGACGAGAGATTGCGGATGCGGCCCGTGAGCGTCACCACGTCCGCCATCAGCGCGCGCAGGACCGGGTTGTCCAGTCGCACCTCGTAACGGGCGTCCATGAACACCAGCTCGTTCGCCTTCTTGCGATGCGACGGCGCGATCGTCTCGAAGAACGTGCGCTCGGGGACCGAGTAGCGTGCGACCGTGCCGTCGTTGTCCACGCCCTGCCAGGACGAGAGCGTGAACTCGATGCCGTTCTGGTCGCACCATGCCTTGTACTCGGGCGCCAGGTAGAGCTGGAGCGGATAGCCGACGTAGTTGACCGAGGCGTGGAAGCCCGCGTTCCGCAGCAGGAGCACCGAGCCCTTGAAGAGCTCCCAGTTGAAGCCGCGGGAGGTGGGATGCAGGCTGCAGTTGATCCCGGACAGGCCGATCGGCACGAGGCCGAAGCCGGGAACGTCGGTGGGCTTGCCGGGATGGATGCTCCCGCGGGTGAGCTCCATCACGTTCCGGCTGATGTTGGACGTGATGTAGCAGGCAAACTTCTGCGCGACCATCCGGAGCACGGGGATCGTCGCTTCGCTGAGCAACGGCTCGCCACCGGTGATGCTGAGGATCCCGTACTCGAAGCGATCGAGGATGTCGCTCCAGATGTCGATCCAGTCGTCGACCGTCAGCTCGGGATGGGTCGAGGCGAAGTCGTGCCGGATCTGCTTCTCGCCGGCCGCGCAACCGCAATACGCGCACGTGTAGTTGCACGCCAGCGTCGGCGACCAGATGAAGTACGCCATCCGCCGCTGCGGCGACTCCAGGCGCTGCGAGCAGAGGAACTGCGAGACCTCCCTGTCGACGTCCCTGCGCTGTCCCTCGAACGTCTTCTCCAGGCGGCCCTGGTCGTCGACCTGCCACTTCGTGGTCCAGTCCAGGTCGCACGCGTTGTAGCAGCGCTCGTGATCGCAGACGGTCGGCTCGACGGCGCCCCGCCAGCCGTCGCGCTTGAGATTGAACATCGGCTGCCGGCGGGCGTTGTAGTCGGCCAGGCAGCGGTAGACGTCGCCGTTGGGATAAACGTGAAAGTAGCTCACGCCGGCCGAGCACAGCACGTTGCCGGCGAGTTCAAGCGTCATCAATCAGCTCCCCCAAGGCGATAGACGTCGCCCGTCGTCGCGCGGTCGGCTCCGCACGACGCAGCGGACGGGAACGAGCCGGTGGGGGAGCGTCCTCTCATGAGAGACTACGGCAGGGCTTGCTCCGGCTCAACCCCAGCGTAGCATGAGGCCCGCCTGGCGGTGGCGCGAGTTGCGCAATCGGATGAGGCGGCGTCCCCGATCCGATCAGCCTCGCCGCGCCGCCTCGATCGCCGCGATGTCGATCTTCGTCATCGACATCATCGCCTCGAAGGCGCGCTTCGCTTCGGCCCCTCCCGCCGCCATCGCCGCGGTGAGCGCGCGAGGCGTGATCTGCCACGAGATCCCCCAGCGGTCCTTGCACCACCCGCACTGGCTCTCCTGGCCGCCGTTGTTGACGATGGCGTCCCAGTAGCGGTCCGTTTCCTCCTGATCGTCCGTGGCGATCTGGAAGGAGAACGCCTCGCTGTGCTTGAACGCCGGGCCGCCGTTGAGCCCGATGCAGGGAATGCCGGCGACGGTGAACTCGACCGTCAGGACGTCGCCCTTGCGGCCGCCGGGAAAATCGCCCGGCGCCCGGTGGACCGCCTTGACGGTGCTGTCGGGAAACGTCGCGGCGTAGAAGCGCGCGGCCTCTTCCGCGTCCTTGTCGAACCAGAGGCAGATGGTGTTCTTGGAGGTCATGCCCGTATGCTCCGTGATCCGTCGTGATCCTTCAACCAGTTCCTGCTGGCAGAATGGAACGGGCACGCGGCTGTCACACAGGAGAAGCGCTCATGGCACGGCAGTCGAAGCCGGCAGACATGACGCCGGCGGATTTCCGCCGGATTGCCCTCGGCCTCGAGGGGGCCGAAGAGGGATCGCACATGGGCGCCGTCGACTTCCGGGTCGGCGGCCGGATCTTCGCGACGCTCGCCCACGCGAAGCAGGGCTACGGCAATCTGCTGCTCACGCCGGAGGTGCAGGCGTCGTTCGTCGAGGAGCTGCCCGATGTCTTCGTGCCGGTCGCAGGCGGATGGGGCCGGATGGGCGCGACCCACGTCGTGCTGGCACGGGCGAACGAAGACCTGTTGCGTGGCGCATTGCAGACGGCGTGGCGCCTGCGCGTGGAAGCCAACAAGCGGTCGAGGGGGCGCCGGACCCGAACGGCAGAGACTGCGCCGTCAGCACGCAACCGGCCTCGCGCTCGACGCTGATCGTCTACGGCAGCCAGCGCACCTTGTAGAGCCGATCCGGGAACGTCAGTGCGGCGGCAGGACCCAGGAAGTGCCACTCGAGTCAGGGACCAGTGCCGGCGTCCGGTCCCTCTGAAGCTTCCGTGGCGGCGGGGCTTCCAGCCCGGCCCGAACGATCGCCGCGTCACGGTGAACAGCGCGACACCTCCGGGTGCCGTTGTCCATTGTCCTGTTTGATTCATTCCGGCCGCTGTTCCATAGTGGCCGCATGACCATCGGATTCATCGGCGCAGGGAACATCGGCAGCCAGCTCGCGCGGCTCGCGATCGCCGCGGGGCACGACGTCGTGCTCAGCAACTCGCGCGGACCGGAGACGCTGCGTGACCTCGTCGCGGAGCTCGGACCGCGGGCTCGCGCCGCGACACCGGACGAAGCGGCGCGCGCCGGCGACATCGTCGTCGTCAGCGTCCCGCTGAAGGCGTATCGGTCCGTGCCGGTGGCGCCGCTGGCCGGCAAAGTCGTGATCGACACGAACAACTACTATCCGCAGCGCGACGGCCACTTCCCCGAGCTCGACAACGAGTCGACCACGACGTCCGAGCTGCTCCAGGCACACCTGCCGACGTCGAAGGTCGTGAAGGCGTTCAACCACATCTACGCGAGGGACCTGACGAAGGACGGCCAGCCCGCGGGCACGCCGAACCGCCGCGCGCTCGCGATCGCGGGCAACGATGCGGAGGCCAAGAAGCGCGTGTCGGAGCTCATCGACCAGTTCGGGTTCGACGTCGTCGACATCGGCCCGTTGAGCGAGAGCTGGCGCATCCAGCGCGATACGCCGGGCTACGGTCCGCGCAGGAGCGCGGACGAACTGCGGCGTGATCTCGCGGCCGCCCAGCGCCCCGTCCGCGCCCACTGAAGCCCCACGCCGTTCCTGCCCGCCGCCCGCCGGGCTCATGCGCGACGTGCTGCCCCACGGGGTAACCCACACGTGTCTCCGGTCTCCACCACCCGGCGCCCCTGAAACCTGCCCGGCTGCTCAACGTAGTAAGGCCGGCAGGAGGAGGGACTGATGGGCAGGATCCGGAACGTGCTGGCGTTGATGGGAACCGTTGTGCTCGGTGCGGTTGGTCTCGTCGCCCCCGTGTGGGCACAGGCACGACAGGGCCAGCCAGTCCGAACGCTCCTGGCTGTCTTCGCTCACCCCGACGACGAGACGATTGCGGGCCCGCTGCTGGCGCGATACGGCCGCGAGGCCGGGACGCGCGTCGTGCTCGTGATCGTGACGAACGGCGACAAGGGCGTGACGCCGTTCGCCAACATTCCGGCAGGCCCTGAGCTCGCGGCCGCGCGCACGAAGGAGGCCGAGTGCGCCTGCAAGGCACTCGGCGCGGAGCCGCCGGTCGTTCTGGGTTTCCCGGATGGCGGCATCGACTCGCCCCGTGTGCTGGCGGACGTGGCAGGCCGGCTGCGCGAAGTCGTCGCGCGGGAGAAGCCGGACGCCATCGTGACGTGGGGACCTGACGGCGGCTACGGTCACCAGGATCACCGCCTGGTCAGCGCGGTCGTCACGCAGCTGGTGCAGGCCGGAGACGCAACGGATCGGCTGTTCTACGCCGGGCTGCCGAAGTCGCGGCTCGAGTCGGAGGCCGTGAAGGCCCTGAGGTTCCCGGCGCCGTTCACGCCGGTTCTTGACGCACGCCTGACGGTCAGAGTCCCTTACACTCCCGGGGACGCGGCGCGGGCGCGCGACTCGCTGCGCTGCCACGCCACGCAGTTCACGCCGCAGGCGATGGAGCTCATCAGCGCGCTGACGGAGAAGATCCACGGCGGGCAGATGCACCTGCGGCACTGGGCCGACGGAACGCCCCGCTCGGACGTCTTCGAGGACTGAGCCTGCGACGGCGCTCCGAGCGGCCCGTACAGACGCAGCAGGGAGTCGAGGTTGACGCGCGATCAGGTCCTGAACGGCGCATCGCGGGCGGACCGGCTGTCGCGCATCGGCGTGATCGCGGTCGTCGCAGGCGCCATCGCGCTCGCCTGGGCCTGGATCGTGCCGATGGCGCGCGACATGTACGGCCCGATGACGGGCGCCTCCGCGTGGATGATGCGATCCACGTGGGATGCGCCGCACCTGTTCCTGCTCTGGCTGATGTGGGCCGTGATGATGGCGGCGATGATGCTGCCGTCAGCCGCGCCGCTGCTGCTGCTCTATCACGGCGCATTGGGGCGGCGGCACGGATCGGGACGGGCGGCCGTCCGGGTCTACGCGATGGGCGCCGGCTACCTGGCGGTGTGGGCCGTCTTCAGCATCGGTGCGACCGCGCTGCAGCGGGCGCTCAGCGGGATGGCGATCCTCAACCCGATGATGGAGATGTCCGGCCACACGGCAGCTGGCGCCACGCTGCTGCTGGCCGGCGCCTGGCAGCTGACCCCCTGGAAGGCGGTCTGCCTCGCTCACTGCCGGTCGCCGCTGTCGTTCATCATGCAGCACTGGCGCGACGGCCTGCGCGGCGCCGTGACGATGGGGCTGGAGCACGGCGCCTGGTGCCTCGGCTGCTGCTGGGCGCTCATGCTCCTGTTGTTTGCCGGCGGCGTGATGAACCTGACGGTGATCGTCGGGCTGACCGCGATCGTGCTCGTCGAGAAGTTCGCCCCTCCCGGCCTGTGGCTCGGCCGGGCACTCGGCGTCCTGATGATCGCCGCGGGCGCCTGGTCCATCCTCGGCTGATCGCTCAGGCGTTCGACCAGTCGAACTCGTAGAAGATCCAGTTCGTCTTCTCGCCGCTCACCGACAGGCCCTCGGCGCTCGCACGGAACGAGCCCTGGCCGCACTCACCGTGCTTCCAGATGAAGCCGTTCGGCAGGTCGATGTTCGCCAGGTGCTCCTCGCCGGTCACGGGGTTCCTGAACGTGTCCCCGCGCCCTTCCGCGACGTCCCCGGCGCGGAACGTGCTGCGACGCCCGTCGCCTTCGATCGTGATCGGGACCTTCTGCAGGCCGATCACTTGCATCGTCGGGCCGAGCAGTTCCCACGGCAACCCGCCGAGCTCTCCCGACAGGATCTGGCCGAGCGCCTGGATCTGGGCATCGGTCGTCGAGGTGTCGACCAGGAATACCGCCTTGCCGTTGCCCTCGTGAATCGCCTTCGGCCAGGTGACGATGGCGGCGCACTTGACGCCGGAGAGGTCGACGTCGCCGCAGCGGCCGTCCGCGATCACCATGCCGACGAAGGCGCGGCAGCTGCCGTCCTTCGAGTTCGGGAACCCTCCGAAGTTGCAGCCGCACCCGAAGTCGCAATTGCAGAACTCATAGCCCTGACCGCGAAGGGCCCACCGGGTCGTCGTCGCCGTTGCCATGCGCAACCTCCGGGGCTGAGAGGAGTCCAGAGGGGGCAGCTTACAACAGTTCAGGCCGCCGGGCCCCCGGCCAGATGTGCGGGGGCGGCGGTATGCAGCCGCACAAACCCGCCGGTCGAGGGCTTGGCGTCACGGGCCAATCCGACGATGATGAGCGCATGCCGAGGGGCTTCGTCTGCGCGATCGCCATGCTGCTGGCGCTGTCGACGCGTCCGGCGCACCTCCAGGTATCGGACCGGGCCAGGGCGCTGCATCAGGATGTGTTCGTCTTCGATGCCCACGTACACGTGGTCAACCGCCAGTTCTATCACGGCGGCGACATGGGCCAGCGGGTCGACGACGGCCAGTTCGACCTGGCGCGCGCGCGCGACGGTGGCGTCGACGCGATGTTCTTCAGCCTGTTCGTGACCGAGCAGTACTACCCCGCGCGCTACGAGACGAAGCAGGTGCTCCGGCTGATCGACGCGGCGCGCGATCAGCTCGCCAGGAACGCGGACAGGATCGAGCTCGCTTTCACCGCCTCGGACGTCGAGCGCATCGGCAGAAGTGGAAGGATTGCCGCCTTCATGGACCTCGAAGGCGCCTTCGATCTGGACGGTGACCCTGCCGTGCTCCGCAGCCTGCACCGGCTTGGCCTGCGCGCCTTCCAGCTCTCGGCCCACAACTGGGCGGGCAACGTCGCCGACTCGTGCTGCGCGCCGGCCAGGTGGGGCGGCCTGAGCGATCGGGGCCGCGCCGTCATCCGCGAGGCCAATCGCCTCGGCATGGTGATCAACATCTCCCACGCCTCGGACGAGGCGATCGCCCAGGCCATCGACCTCAGCGAGGATCCGCTCGTCGCGACGCACCATGGCCTGCGGAGCGTCAACGACATCCCGCGGACGATGCCCGACGCGCTGCTCCGCAAGCTCGCGTCAAAGGGAGGCGTGATCGGATTTCACCTCGGCAACGAGTTCCACAATCCCCCGCTCTTCCAGTGGGCCACGCGGCGCGCCGGGAAGACGTTCTGGGACACGACGGCCATCGGCCGTGACGAGTCGGAGATGACGATCGAGGAGCTCGATCGGCTCGTCGCGCCCCAGTTCCCGATGGTGGGGCTCCCGGCGCCGGAGGAGCTCAAGTTCACCCCCTCCGACTGGCTCGCCGTCGTCGAGCGCGCGATCGCGATCGTTGGCGAGGACCACGTGATGCTCGGATCCGACCTCGACGGCGGCCCGACCCTGCCCAGGGGGATGCGCGACGTCTCGGACCTGCCGATGCTGACGGAGGCGATGCTCCAGCGAGGCTGGTCGGAGCAGCGGATCAGGAAGTTCCTGGGCGGCAACCTGCTCCGCGTCGTCCGGCAGGTCACGGAGCAGAACTGAGCTCGCCGGACGACACCGGTCCCTGGCCGATCATTCTCCCCCGGATGCCAGGTACAGCTCCGCGCCGGGTCCGAGCGGAAGGCCGGCGACGATCCACGCAATCAGCAGCAGCGTCCACACCACGAAGAACGTCACCGAGTACGGCAGCATCGTCGCGACGATGGTGCCGATGCCGGCTCGCGGGTCGTATCGCTGCATGAACGCGACAATGAGCGCGAAGTAGGACATCATCGGCGAGATGATGTTCGTGACGCTGTCGCCGACGCGGTAGGCGGCCTGTGTGAACTCCGGCGTGTAGCCGAGCAGCATCAGCATCGGCACGAACACCGGCGCCATGATGGCCCACTTGGCGGACGCGCTGCCCATGAACAGGTTGATGAACGCCGACAGGGCGACGAAGGCGACGACCAGCGGGATGGTCCCGAGGTTCGCGGCCCGCAGCGCATCCGCGCCCTTCACCGCGAGGATCAGGCCGAGGTTCGTCCAGTTGAAGTAGGCGACGAACTGCGCGGCGAAGAAGACGAGCACGAGATAGATGCCCAGCGTCTCCATCGACTTGCCCATCGCCTTCATGACGTCGCTGTCGCTCCGGATGGTGCCCGCCGTCAACCCGTAGACGAGCCCCAGGACGGCACCGATCAGGAAGATCAGGGCGACGATGCCGGACATGAAGGGGGAACGGAGCAGGCTCCCCGTCTGCGGATCCCGCAGGAAGCCGTCGCCCGGCACGGTGCCCCAGAGCAGCAGCCCGGCGACCGCCACGGCCGCAACGGCTGTCCACGCCAGGCCCCGGCGTTCCGCCGGGGTGAGCCCGGTGGCCATGTCGGTCGGGCTCTGCTCTCCGCGCCACGTGCCGAGGCGCGGTTCGACGATCCGCTCGGTCACCAGCGTCCCGGCAGCGGTGATCACGAACGTCGACGTCGCCATGAAGTAGTAGTTGGCCGCCGGGTTGACCACGTACTCGGGGTCGATGATGCGGGCGGCCTCTTCCGACAGACCGGCCAGCAGCGGATCCAGCGTGCCGAGCAGCAGGTTCGCGCTGTAGCCGCCCGAGACGCCGGCGAACGCCGCGGCCAGCCCCGCCACCGGATGCCGGCCGATGCCGGCGAAGATCACGCCGGCCAGCGGCACCAGCAGCACGTAGCCGATCTCGCCGCCGGTGTTCGACATCACGCCGGCGAACACCAGGGCCGCCGTCAGCAGGCGCCGCGGTGCGGAGTAGACGACCAGCTTGAGCCCGGCGCCAATCAGGCCGCTGCCCTCGGCCACGGCGATGCCGAGCATCGCGACGAGGACGGTACCGAGCGGCGCGAATCCCGTGAAGTTGCCGACCATCTCCGTGAGGATCCGGTGCAGGCCGGCAATCGACAGCAGGCTCACGGGGCGAACGACCGCGCCGGTACCCGGATGCACCGCCGAGACATCCGAGGCCGCGGCAAGCGCCGAGACCAGGATGACGGCGACCGCCATCAGGAGAAAGAGCGTCGCCGGATGCGGCAGCGCGTTGCCACCGCGCTCGATCAGCGCAAGGGCGCGCGAGAGCAGGGACGGGGCGGGCTTCGACGGCGTCGGCACGGGTTCCCATCCTATGCCACGCCGGCCAGGCGTGCGAGGGGGGAGCGGGACCGGAGTCGGAGCCGACCACCGAGCTTCCGTGCAGAGGAAATCCGGCGCTGCGTCAGTCTAAGAGCGGTGCATCCTTCCTCCCCCTCTTCCGGGAAGGCGTGGAGGCCATGTTCCGACGGCGCCACCCGCTCGAACCGAAAGGAGACGTTCGATGCTGCTGGTTAGCTCACGCCTGGACTTCTGGAACTGCACGGAGTTCTCCGAGACCGACGCGATCAGGGATGTCGTACTGGAGGACCCGTCCACGGCGGTCGACCGGGATCTCTCCGAGGCCGAGTACCTCGCTGCCCTGAAGGCGCAGCGGGTGCTGCTGCTGGTTCACGGCTACAACAACACGGAGGACGACGTGAATCTGGCCTACGCCCGGATTGAGCGGACGGTCAGGAGCACGTTCGGCAAGGAGTACGACGTCGTCACGGGCTACACCTGGCCCGGAGGCGCCATCGGCACCAGCTACCCGATCGCGCGGTCCCGGGCGAATACGGCCGGCCCGCGGCTTGCGACGTGGATCAGGAAGATTGCGGGCGCGGCGAAGGCGCTCGACATCATGTGTCACAGCCTCGGGGCCCGGGTCGTGCTGAAGGCGCTCGAGAAGGGAAGGAGCAAGCCGGTTCGCAACCTGTACCTGCTCGCGGCTGCCGTCGACAACGAAGCGATCGAAAAGGGCGAGGAGTTCTACGATGCGTCGAAGCGATGCCGGAAGGTCGTGGTGATGCACTCGAAGCACGACCGGACGCTCGGCATCTGGTTCCGGATCGGTGACGCCATCCTGCCGTGGCAGTGGCTGGACATGTTCGACGTCGCGCTCGGTCATTCCGGACCGGAAGATCCGGCCGACATCGTCGAACACTCACCCCATGTGATCGTGGTGAACGGCAAGAACGACCGGCTCGATCACGGCGACTACAAGGACCACCCGGCGGTGTACGGCTTCATCGCGAAGTTCCTCGCGAACAAGACGCCCGGGCAGTTCCACACGCTGTGACGGGCGTCCGCGGGCGCCACGGGGCCGGCATCCGTTCAGCCGGCCCCTGGCCCTGGTGTCTCCAGTCACCCGGCACCTCGGAGCCGAACTGCCTGTCCCTCCCGCCATCGGCGTAGGATGTCGTGATGGTGACCGAAACGGACCTGCGGCACCTCGAACGGTGCCTCCAGCTGGCGGAACAGGCGCTGCTGGCGGGAGACGAGCCGTTTGGCTCCGTGCTCGTCGGCGCCGACGGCCGCGTGCTCGCGGAGGACCACAATCGCGTCGGCTCCGGTGACCGGACGCGCCACCCGGAGTTCGAGCTCGCGCGCTGGGCGGCCCGGAACCTGACCCCCGCGGAGCGCGCCGCGAGCACGGTGTACACGTCGGGGGAGCACTGCCCGATGTGCGCCGCTGCGCACGGGTGGGTCGGCCTCGGCCGGATCGTCTACGCCGCATCGTCGGCACAGCTGTCCGGGTGGCTTGCGGAACGGGGCGTGCCGCCGCCGCCGGTCCGGACGCTGCCGATCCAGGAGGTCGTTCCGGGAGCCGTCGTCGACGGCCCGGTCCCCGAGCTTGCCGCGCGCGTGTTCGAGCTGCACCGGCGATTTCAGGAGCGGTGAGCGTGTCGCTGCGGCGTCTCCCGGGGCCGATTGCGATATAGTCTGGCATGCACCGGTTGCGGCCTCGAACGCACCGGTCCCTCCCGACGCCCGATGCCGCTCGTTCAGTGCCATTCATGAACATCGACCTGGCCGGAACCGCTGCCGGCACTGCGAGACGCGCGCTCAGCGGCAGACGGGACGGCATGGCCGTCATCACGCCAGGCAGGACGGGTCGTGCGCACGATTGACGAAGCCGCCATCAAGGCGCACGCGGACGTCCGGTTCCGCTCCGAGTACGACTACGCGCTCTTCGAGTACTACCGCAGCGCCAAGGTGCTGGCCACGCTGGAGCGCGCGGGCGTTCCCGTGCGCGGGCGGGTGCTCGATGCCGGCTGCGGCGGCGGCGGCATGCCGCTCTCGCTCGCCGAGGAAGCGGAGCTGGTCGTCGGGATCGATCCCGCACCGCGCTTCCAGGACGCCGGCGTGAAGCTGGCGCGCGAGCGGGGCATCCGGAACCTGGTGTTCGCGCAGGCGGACGGCATGTTCCTGCCGTTCAGGGACGGCACGTTCGACCTGGTGCTGTCGCATGCGGTCATCGAGCATGTCGCCGACGCGCCGCGTTATCTCCGCGAGTGCGCGCGGGTGCTCGCGCCCGGCGGTCACATCTTCCTGTCGACCGCGCCGTACCTGTCGTTTGCCGGCGCGCATCTTCCCCGCCTGAAGCTGCAGCTGCCGCTGCACCTGATGATCGGGCGCCGTGCCGCGTTCGCGACGTTCCGGTTTCTCGCGCGCCATGCGCCGTGGACGCTGAAGGAGCCCGCGAACGAGAACTCGTTCATCAAGGCGGCACGGCGCGGCGAGATCAAGGACGACGACCTGCTGGAGAAGGTGCGGGTCACGCGGCTGCGCCGCCAGATCGCGGACGCGGGGCTCCGCATCGTCCGCGAAGACCTGCACGTGACCTCGACCGTGCGGCGGCTTCCGGCGCCATTGGCCGAGTGGCTGCGCACGAGCCCGCTCACGCAGGACGCGCTCATCAGCAACATGGAGTACGTGCTGGCGGCGGCCTAGCCGCCGCGAGCCAGTCCCTGTGACGTGCGAAGATGAGGGGAATGGGCAAGCCGATCCCCACGTGGGAGCCGCTGTCTGAGGCTGCGCTGGCGGATCAGCGCGCCACGCACGATCGCATGCGCGCGCGCAGTCCGGTTGCGCGGTCGCCGCGCGGCGTCACGCTGCTCCGGCACGCGGACGTGGTGGCGGCGGCATCCGACCCTGCCACGTTCTCGTCGGCCGTCTCGGCGCATCGCATGGTGCCCAACTCGCTGGATCCGCCGGAGCACACGGCGTTTCGCGCGGTCGTCGACGCGTTCTTCACGCCGGAGCGCATGCGCGAGCTCGAACCGCGCATCAGGACGATCGCGCACGAGATCATCGGCGGGCTGCCCAGGCACGCGACCATCGACGCCGTCAGGGACATCGGCTACCTGTTCGCCGTGCGCGCCCAGGCCGAGTGGCTCGGATGGCAGGGCAGCGAGGAGATGCTGCTGGCCTGGATGGCCGACAACCATGCCGCGGCCCGCTCGGCGGATCGACCGAAGGCGGCCGCGGTTGCCGCCGCGTTCGACGACATCGTTGCGCAGCAGGTACGGCGCCGGCGAACGCTGGGCCACGCGGCGCCGCACGACCCCACCACCGAGCTGCTCCAGGTCAGTGTGAACGGAGAGCCGCTGTCCGACGCGGACATTGTCTCGATCCTTCGCAACTGGACGGCGGGAGACCTCGGCTCGCTTGCCGCCGCGCTCGGAGTCGTCGTCCATTTCCTCGCAACACATCCCGACGTGCAGTCGGCGCTTCGCGAGGGGCGCGGCGATCCGGCGCTGGCGATCGACGAGATGCTGCGCATCGACGACCCGTTCCTGTTCAACCGGCGCGTGACGACGAAGGGGACCGACATCGCGGGGTTCGGGATCGAGCGCGGGACGCGGATCTATCTCGACTGGATGTCCGCCAATCGCGACGAGGCGGTGTTCGGCGATCCGGATGCGTATCAACCCGAAGCGAACGCGCCGCACAACCTGGTCTACGGCATCGGCATCCACGCCTGCCCGGGACGGCCGCTGGCGACGCTCGAACTGGTCGTCGCGATGCAGACGCTTCTCGGCACGACCGCGCGGATCGAGCTCGCGCCCGACAGCGAGCCCGTGCGGGAAACCTACCCGCTCGGCGGCTGGCGACGGGTGCCGGTACGGCTGCACTGAGCTGCAGCGACAGCCATCCCCGCAGTAGCCGACCGGCCCAGTCAGGCAGCCCACACAACTCGGTTGCACGTCGCGCGTGAGGCGGCGCCAATCGCATCCCGCCCGGCACACGATTTCAGGTCTGGCGTCGTTCCTGCTTCGCATTCAGGAGAGGGCACGCCATGCATGCGAAGCAGAACCGTGGGAGGCTCACCGGGCTCATCCGGGCCGTCCTGATCGTCGGAGCCGCAACGAGTCCGGTCGGGTGCGGCGGCGGCAACACGCCGGAGACGATCGTCACCGACGAGGTCGTTCATGACGATCTGCTGACGGCCGGCCAGCGGGTACGGGTCGAAGCCGAAGTGGAGGGAGACGTCGCCGCGGCCGGTTCCAACGTCGCGATTCTGGCGCCCGTGCAGGGTTACATCATGGGCGCCGGCCGGACGGTCACGATCGCCGGCCCGGTCGACAACGACGTCTGGGCCGCCGGCGAGCGGGTGACCGTCGACGCCCGGGTCGGAGACAACGCGATGATTGCCGGGCAGACCGTGCGGCTCGCGCCGGGCTCCGTCATCGGCCGCAGCGCCAGGCTCGCCGGCAACGACGTCAGATCCGAAGGCCGGATCACACGCGATCTCCGCATCGGCGCCGGCCGCGCGGAGATCGGCGGCGAGGTCGGCGGCGCCGTGCACGCGAACGCCGAACGCGTCACCGTGCTGCCCGGCACCGTCGTCCGGGGAGACTTGGTGGTGCGGTCTCCTCGCCCACCGGACATCTCACCCGACGCACGGGTGATGGGCCGGGTCGATTACCAGGAGACCCGGGGGGAATCGTGGGGCGTCGCCTGGCCGCTGGAGTGGGTCGGGCTGTTCCTGGCGCTCCTGGTGCTGAGCCTGGCCGCGCTCGCGCTCGCGCCGGCCTGGTCCGAGCGCGTGGTCGGGCAGCTCCGCAGGCGGACGTGGGCATCGCTGCTGGCCGGCGCGATCGTGCTGATCGCCGTGCCGCTCGTCATCGCGATCCTGCTGGTCACCGTCATCGGCATCCCGCTGGCCATCGTCCTGACGGCCGCCTACGCCGCCGCGCTGGTGCTGTCCGCCGCCGTCGTCTCGTACCTCGTCGGCCGATGGCTGTTCGAGCGCGCGCATCGGGCGGGCGTGTCGCGCTGGGGTGCGATCGCACTCGGCGCGCTCGTGGTCTCGCTGGGGTTGTCGCTGCCGTTCCTCGGGCCGATCGTCGCGCTGGCCGTGGTCCTGTGGGGCGCAGGCGCCGTGGCGATGGAGTGGCGCGATCGGCGGCGCACGGGGTTGCAGCCGGCGTGATTCACGCCGGGCTCTTGTCTGCTCGAGACAGAGAGCCGCTGGCCGCCGGCAGACTGCCAGCCGCCGGCTGCCAGCCGCCAGCCGCCAGCCGCCAGCTGCCAGCCGCCAGCTGCCAGCTGCCAGCTACAAGGATCTGCATGCTAGCGGCCCGTTCCGAAGCGGGGCGTCGCCTGGTCCGGCATCCCGAGCGTGCGCACCGCCGCGGCGGCGAGCCGGACCGCATTGGCGAGCTTGTCGAAATCGAGGCGGTCGACCGTATCGACCGGCTCGTGATAGCCGGGGTGGAACCCGCCGAACACCCAGATCGCCGGCAGCTTCTTCTGCAGGAACGGCAGATGATCGCAGCGGAACAGCGCGCGGCTCGTGGAATCCCGGTCGAACTTCGTGCTGAGCTCGATCCCCGCTGCGGCGGCCTCCTTCTCGAGCACCTTGTGCAGGTCCGGGCTGAACACCGCGCCTACGAGGTTCAGCTGATCCGACCGTCCCGCCGTGATCGCGTACGCACCCTGGCTCTCGGGCGTGTGCTCTTCGTTCCGGCCGATCATGTCCAGGTTGATGACCGCGATCGTCGAGTCGAGCGGGCGCAGCGGGTGCGCGACGTAGTGATACGAGCCGAGCATCAGCTGCTCTTCCGAGCCGAACGACACGAAGAGCACGCTGCGCGCCGGACGGTGCGCCGCGAGCACGCGCGCCGTCTCGAGCATCGCGACCACGCCGGACGCGTTGTCGTTGGCGCCCGGATAGAGCCGGTCGTTCTGCACGCCCAGGTGGTCGTAGTGGCTGGTCACGAGGATCGTCTGCTGGCGCAGCACCGGGTCGGTGCCCTCCAGCAGCCCGGCGACGTTCCACGACGTCCGCGCGGCCGTCTCGCGGTTCGCGGCCCGGATCCGGACGCGCACGCCGTCGAGCGGCCGCGACGCCGGAGACGGAGCCTTGTCGATCGCGGTCTGCCATTCGGCAGCCGAGCGACCCGTCCCGCGCAGCAGCGCCTCGGCGGCCTCGAGCGACAGCCCGATCCGGGGGATGCGCAGCTCGCTGCGCGCCAGCCCCTGGCGTGGTGCGTTCGCGCGATCGCGAGGCCGCGGGGCCGAGCGATGCCGGTTCACCGGCTCCGTGACGACCAGGATCGCGGCTGCGCCGTGGCGTTCGGCGGTCTTCGTCTTCGTCCACGTGTTCGCATGCAGCGTGAAACCGGTGCCGTTGAAGGGAGACGCCGGATCGTCCTCCTGCGGCTCGTGGTCGAAGACGAGCACGGCCTTGCCGCGGACGTCGAGCCCGGCGTAGTCGTCGTAGCCCACCTCCGGTGCGGTGATGCCGTATCCGGCGAACACCACGTCCAGCGTCAGGTCGATCGGCTTCGCGGGCTCGGGGAAGAACACGCTGCCGGCGGAGAACTGCTGGACGCTGCCGCCGTGATGCACCTCGATCGCCGTGCGCTCGCGATCGAGGCTGAGCGGCACGACCTCGAACGGCTGGAGATAGCTGGCGCCGGCAGCCGGCTGGAGCCCGATCTTGCGCATCTCGGACGCAAGGAACCAGGCGGCGACGTCCGCTCCACGGCCGAGCGACACACGGCCCTCGAGCGGCTGCGAGCACAGGAACTCGAGGTCGGCGCGCATCCGCTCCCGGCTGATCTGCTCCTCGCCCAGGAGCGTGGGGACGCACGTGAGGACGAGCACGGCGACGAGGCGCTTCATGACGTCAACGATACCGCAGCGGTGGAGCGTCGGCGAATCGTCTGCGAACCACGGAGCCACAGAGGGGGACACAGGGTCACAGCGTGGAAGCGGGTCCCGGGCCGTCGGCGATGATTTCCGGCTTTTCGACCGGTCGATCTGATTGACACGCCGAACACTGGTTCGGCGGTTTCATCCGGTGCGCGGGCCGGGTGCCCGGTGCTGCGCGGAGAGGAGAGCAGTCGTGCGAGTGATGGTGTTTGTCAAGGCGACGAAGACCTCCGAGGCCGGGGTCATGCCGAGCGAAGCGCTTCTGGCCGAAATGGGCCGGTTCAACGAAGAGCTGGTGAAGGCCGGCATCATGCAGGCCGGCGACGGCCTGCATCCCAGCAGCCGCGGCAAGCGCGTGCGGTTCTCGAGCGATGGCAGGAAGACCGTCGTCGACGGCCCGTTCGCCGAGACGAAGGAGCTCGTGGCGGGCTTCTGGATCTGGCAGGTGTCGTCGATGGACGAGGCCCTCGAGTGGGCGCTGCGCTGTCCCCACCCGATGCCGGGTGAAGACGGCGAGCTCGAGATTCGTCCGATCTTCGAAGCCGAGGACTTCGGAGAGGCGCTCACGCCGGAGCTGCGGGCGCTGGAGGAACGGCTGCGGGGGGAAGTGGAACGCCAGCAGCAGAAGAAGTGACGCCGGCCGCCTGCACGGCAGCCCCTGCCCGTCGGGCGGCCCCTTCGCCTCTGACACGGAGCCGCCCCCTCAGGGGCCGATCAGACGCCGTTGGTCCGGGCTCTACCGCTGAGCTAGAATCTGCTGTCCCGCACGTGGCGGCCGGAGCGCAACGGTCGCGCCCCGGCCGCCGCAGCCTGGCCGACAACCCACGAAGTCCGGACCGCCTATGTCCGATCCGGGTGGCACGTTTCCGTTGCCGGTCGATGCTCCGACGGTGTCCGTCGTCATGGCCGTCTACAACCGCAGCAACATCCTGCGGTTCGTCCTCGACAGCCTCCGCGCGCAGACCCGCACGGACTGGGAACTGATCGCGGTCGGGGACGCCTGCACCGACGACTCCGGTGAGGTCGTCGCGTCGTACGGCGATCCGCGCTTCCACTGGATCAACCTGCCGCGAAATCACGGCGAGCAGTCCGGGCCGAACAACGAAGGGCTGCAGCGCGCGCGCGGCCGCTACATCGCATTCCTGAACCACGACGATCTCTGGTTGCCGAACCACCTCGAGGTGCTGGTGTCGGCCATCGAGGAGACCGGCGCGGACCTGGTGTTCAGCCTGGTTGCGCTCGTCCAGCCGGAGGGACCGAGCATTCTCGGTGGCGCCGGCGAGACCGGCCGCTACGAGCCGCAGATGTCCGTGCCGGCCTCGACGTGGCTGCTGCGCCGGGAGCTGATCGATCGCGTCGGCGGCTGGCGGTCCTATCGTGACTGCCTGCTGCCCCCCTCGCAGGACTGGTTGCGGCGCGCCTGGAAGGCGGGTGCGGACCTGCGCGCCGTGTCGTCACTCGGCGTCCTGGCCATCCAGTCGGGGGGCCGCGCCCGCAGCTATGCCGAGCGACAGGACGACGAACACGCCCGGCTGGCCGCGCGCCTCGCACGTGATTCGCGGTTCGTGGAGCGCGAGCTCACCGCGATGGCCGTGCGCCACGCCGCGGTCGATCCGATCTACGGCTCGTCGACGGCCATTCGGCCGTACGTCGTCCGGGCACTCAAGAACGCCGGGCGCGCCGTGCTCCGCCTTGCGGGTCTTCACTCGGATGAAGTCCGTATGCGGCTGATGGGGCGCCGGGGCCGCTACATCGACAAGCTCCGGAGGACGCGGGGGCTTCCGGAACTCCCGCGCCGCCGGGCGCACCGTCCCTCTCTGGACCTTCAGCAGAGCGAGGAGTGAGCCGCCGTGACCACACACGCCCATGTCGACTGGTTGCTGCCGGGAGCCGTCCGCGATCACCAGAGCACGGACGAGGACTGGAACTTCGTCGGCCGGAGACTGATTGACGGCGTGACCATCCGCGAAGTACGGAACGTGCCGAAGGGCAACGGGATGCTGACCGAGATCTTCCGGCGCGACTGGTTCGACGTCGAGGTCGAAATCGATCAGGTGTTCCAGGCGATCGTCGAGTCGGGGTGCGTGTCGGCGTGGCATGCGCACGCCGAGAAGACCGATCGCCTGTTCGTCAACCAGGGGCTGATGCGGCTCGTGCTCTACGACAGCCGCCCGGATTCTCCGACGCACGGTCTGGTGAACGAGCTGGTCCTGGGGCTCGATCGTCCCGGTCTCGTCGTCGTGCCGCCGCGCGTGTGGCATGGCGTCCAGAATCTGCTGAACCGTCCGAGCGCCGTGCTGAACCTGCCGGATCGCCGGTATCAGTACGCCGCACCGGATCACTGGCGCCTGCCGGCCGATACCGCGCAGATTCCGTACCGGTTCCAGGCGGCGCGTCCCCCGTCGGCGTTGACGAGCGGGAACGTCGATCGGGAGATTTAGGTTCTGAGGAGACGCCGGCCGCGGATTGATGCAGGAACTGCCACTCGTTCCGGCATCCAGGTGCGCAGGATCTGCGCCGATATCGGCCGGCGCGTGCGATAACCCGGGACACGTGGCGGCGAACTCCGAGCTGAGCGTGGGGTTCGGCTCGATCCCGACGACCGTCGCGAACCGCTGCATCAGCCACGCCGTGAGCTTGCCGGTCCCGGCTCCGGCGTCGATCGCGACCTCGTGCCTGCCGAGCGCATCGACCTCGCGGGCCAGCCAGTCCAGCGCCCGCGCCTTCTGATCGGTGTGCGCGAGGAACGTCTGGAACGCTCGTGTGTATTCGGGGCTGGCCGAGTCGAAGCAGGTGAGCCTGCGGACGGTCATCGCGGTCTCCGAGGATCGCGCCGCGTGTCAGCGTGACTGTCGGTCGCCCCCCGGCGCGCTGCGCATCAGGGCGAAATAGAGAACGGCGCTGATGGCGAACGTGACGAACCACGCGTAGCTGTACAGGTGATCGAGCGCACCGGGATGCTCGACCCGTCCCCCCGGTGTCACGGCGGCGCGCAGGAACCCGGGCACCACGGGCACGATGGCCACGGCCAGCGCGACGATCGCGCGCGGGTTCACGCCTCCGCGATACGTGTAGCGTCCGTCCTCCCGGAACAGATCCGGCACGGACAGCTGCCGGCGCCGCAGGATCCAGTAGTCCACGATCAGGATGCCGCCGATGGCGCCCATCAGGCTGGAATAGCCGACCAGCCACGTGAAGATGTACGCGCCGGCATCGGAGTACAGGCGCCACGGCATGATGAGGATGCCGAGGACGGCCGTGATCAGACCGCCGGTCACGTAGCTGATGCGCCGGGGTGCGAGATTGGAGAAGTCGTTGGCCGGCGCGACGACGTTGGCCGCGAGGTTGGTCGAGATCTGCGCGACCAGCACGCCCAGCGCTCCAACGAAAATGGCCGCCGGGCTGCCGATGCGCCGGATCAGATCGACGGGATCCCAGACGGCTTCGCCCAGCAGCACGAGCGCCGCGCTGGTCACGACCACTCCCACGAACGCGAACGCCGTCATCGTCAGCGGCAGGCCCAGGGACTGGCCGACGACCTGCGCGCGCTGGCTGCGCGCATACCGCGTGAAGTCCGGAATGTTGAGGCTGAGCGTGGCCCAGTAGCCGACGGTTGCCGTGAGCCCCGCGGGGAAGAGGCGCCACGCGGTATCCGTCTCCCCCTGCAGCCGCGACGAGGCGTCGAGCACGGCGCCGAGTCCGCCGCCGCGGCTGACCGCCCACCAGACCAGCACGCCGCTGCCGGCCAGCAGCAGCGGGGCGGCAACGCGTTCGAGACGGCGGATGCCTTCCGTGCCCCGCACGATGATGGCGACCTGCACGAGCCAGAACAGCAGAAAGGCCGCCCACGCGGACCCTGCCAGCCGTGCCCAGGCCGGCCACGCCGCCGACAGCAGCGTGTCCAGCGCCAGACCCCCGATCCACGTCTGGATGCCGAACCAGCCGCAGGCGACAAGGGCCCGCAGCACCGCCGGCACGTTGGCGCCGCGCACACCGAACGACGCGCGGCACAGCACCGGGAACGAAATCCCGTACTGCGCGCCGGCGTGCGCGTTCAGCAGCATCGGGACCAGGACGATCGTGTTGCCCAGCAGGATCGTCAGCATCGCCTGCCACCACGTCATCCCCTGCTGCATCAGCCCCGAGGCCAGCGTGTAGGTGGTGATGACCACGCTCAGCCCGATCCAGAGCGCGGCGAAGTCGTACGCGGACCACGTGCGCTGCGGCGGAGTGGTGGGGGCGAGATCCCGGTTCCAGAGCGGACCGCCTCCGTCGATGCGGGGAACGTCGGGGCCGCCCGGCGTGCGGCTCATGCGTCCGGGCGCCTGCCGTCGCCTGCGGCACCGGGCCCCTCGGGGCGTCGACCGTTCGAGGACTGTCGCGGACGAGTCGTGCTGTTCGAGGCGTGCCGGAGGGGGGCACGTCTCCGCCAATCGGCAACCATCCGGGGAACGCGGGCGAAGCTTATCACGCCGGCCATTCGATGAGCCCGCGGGGGCGGCTGCCGGTGGAGGCCGCGCGCGACGTGCGATGGCGAGCCGACTCGGCACCGGGCTGCGCTATGCTAGCCGCCCGATGGTCACGGATACGCCGTTGTCGCACATCCCGATCTTCCGCTCGCTCGAACCGGAGGCGCTCGGCGCTCTGGCGGCCATCATGACGCGCCAGGCGGTTCCCGCCAACGAGATGGTCTTCTGGATCGGCGACCCGGCCGGCCCCCTCTACGTCGTCGACAGCGGGCAGGTTGCCATCACCGCGCCGGACGAGGACGGCGAGCACGTGCTGCTCGAAACCGTGGGGCCCGGCGGCGTGTTCGGCGAGATCAGCTTCCTCGACGGCGGGCCGCGCTCGGCGACGGCGCGAGCCGTCACCGACACGGTCCTGCTGGTGCTGCCGCGCGAGGCGTTCCACGACTTCCTGCTGCAGCGCCCCGACGTCAGCATCGGGATCCTGCAGATCATGGGCGCGCGGCAACGCGCGAGCACGGCGACGATCCGCGGCCTGAAGAACCCGAACGCGGTCATCGCCGAGACCGCGACCATCTGGCAGCGCGTGAGCGACATCATCGCCTCGGTTGCCGCCAGCCAGGCCTTCACGATCGTCCACGTCGCGTGGTTCGGGTGCTGGATCCTGCTGAACGTGACCGCCTCGGCCGGCCTGCTGCCGGCGTCGCTCGCCTTCGATCCCTACCCCTTCGGCCTGCTGACGCTCATCGTCAGCCTCGAGGCGATCTTCCTGTCAATCTTCGTGCTCGTGAGTCAGAACCGCCAGGCGGAGCGCGACCGGATCCGGACCGATCTCGATCATCACGTGAACGTGAAGGCCCATCTCGAGCTGATCAACATCGTCCAGCGGCTCGAACGGATCGAGCATGCGGTGAAGGGAGAGCGGGCGCAGTAGGCGGCTCACCCGCCGGGGATGCCGCAGGCACCGTCGGCGAGCTGCCGGACGAGGCGTGTGACCGCCGCGAGATCGAACGGCTTCGCGATGAGGGCCATGCGGTCCTGCGGCAGCCGTTCCGCCGGTCCCCCCCGCCGCTCGGTGGTCATCAGGACGAACTGGCAGCGCGGATACTCGCGGGCGAGCTGTGTCAGCAGCTCCTGCCCATTTGCGCCCGCCAGTTCGCGGCCGACCACGGCGACCTTCGGCGGCGGCCATTCCGCGGCCAGCCGGAGCGCCTCCTCGGCGGAAGCTGCCGCCACGGCGTCGAATCCCTCGGCCGCAAGCGCGGTGCAGATCGACCAGCGCGTGAGCGGCTCGTCGTCGACGACCAGCACGCGCGCGGGGATTTCTTCGCGCGGTGCGGCATTTTCCCGGTGGTCGAATGGCGGCAGCATCGAAAAAGGCTCCAGAGAACCTCGATGCTGTTTGTTTGAGCAAGGCCTGTGCCCGGGCTCGACCGTGAATCCGCCGTCTGGAGGAAGGGTGCCGGCCGGCGATCAGCGGCCTGCGGGAGCCAGAGGCAGCGTGAGCTCGGCGACCGTGCCGCCTCCTTCGCGAGGGGCGAGGGTGACCGTGCCGTTCTGCAGCTCGACCAGCCGGCGCACGATGGCGAGACCCAGCCCGGTGCCGCTCTTCTTCGTCGTGTAGAACGGCTCGAACACGCGCTCGGCGTCCTCGGGTGCGATGCCGGAGCCGCGATCGCCGATCTCGATCCGGCAGGATCCGCCTTCGGCATGCAGGGACACGTCGACGGTCGTCGTCCCCGACTGGCACGCGTTCATCAGCAGGTTGAGCAGCACTGCATGCAGCATCTCGCGATCGGCCTGCACGACCGCCGGGGCGCCGTTGCAGACCAGGGTCGCGCGCTGTCCGGCCGCCGCTTCCGCGGCCGTCATCGCGTCCCTGAGCACCGCGCGGACGTCGACCGGCTCCAGCGTCGGTGTCCTCGGCCTCGCGTAGCGGAGGATGTCCTCGACCTTGTGGTTCAGGGTGTCGATGCGGGCAATCATCGCGTCGAGCACCCGGCGATCGGGCGCGTCGGGACCGACCCGTGAGCGGAAGATCTGCAGCGAGCCCTTCAGGCCCGCGAGCGGATTGCGGACCTCGTGCGCCACCACGGCCGCGAGCTGTCCCAGCTTGGCGAGTGCCGCCTGATCCGCGAGCCGCTGCTCCGCCAGCTTGCGCTGCGTGATCTCGCTGCGAATCGCCATGTACTGACGCGGCTTCCCCCTCTCGTCGAGGAACGGGACGATGGTCGTGTCCACCCAGTAGAAGCTGCCGTCCTTCGCGCGGTTCTTGAACTCGCCGCGCCAGACCTCGCCGCGGGCGATCGTGCGCCAGAGATTGCGGATGTACTCCTTCGAGTGATAGCCGGAATTGATGATCCGGTGGTCCTGTCCGAGGAGCTCCTCGCGCGAGTACTTCGAGATCTCGCAGAACTTGTCGTTGACGTAGGTGATGATCCCGCGCTGGTCGGTCACCGCGACGATCGCGGCCTGATCGAGCGCGTAGCGCATCTGCTCGAGCCGGTGCAGCGACTCCTCGCGTGCGTGACGATCGGCCAGATACTGCGCCTGCCAGCGTGCGAGCGTGCGGAGATGATGCCAGACGAGCCCCGCCGTCACCCAGACCATCGCGAGGGTGAGCAGGCGGTTCACGGCCCCGATCGGGGCGCTGCCACCCGGCGGCGTGACGACCAGGCCGGCGATGATGAGGAGCGAGACGCCGGCGGCGGCGGCGAGCGGTTCCCAGATCCGGCCGGCGGCCGTGAAGAGCAGCACCGGCACGACGTAGAGCATCGGGATGGCGAGACCGGGGGTGGTGACGGCATCGAGCCAGAAGATCCCCGCCGTCACCACGGCGGCCAGCGCCCGGACGAAGGCAGGGTGCCGCCGCGGTGGCGGCCCTTCGGGCCGGCCGCCGGTTCCCTGGCCTGCCGGGGAGCGCTGTGGCTCGTGCACCCGATCGATCACGGCGTCGGTGTCAGCCCGAACTTCTCGATGCGGTAGCGAATCTGATCACGGTTGAGTCCGAGCAGCGCCCCTGCCCGGGCCTGATTGCCGTTCGAGCGCCGGAGCGCCTGCATCACGAGGCTGCGTTCCAGCTCCTCGAGGTTCACGCCGTTCGCGGGAAGCTCGAACGCATCGCCGGACGGGCTCCCGCCGCCCAGGGCGCCGAAGTCGCGCGCCTCCAGCCGGTCGCCTTCCGCGAGCAGCATCGCCCGCTCGACGACGTTCCGAAGCTCGCGCACGTTGCCCGGCCAGCCGTAACTCTCGAGCAGGCGCATGGCCGCGGGGCTGACGCCGGTGATGCGCTTCCGGAACTCGCGGTTGTACGTGTCGACGAAGAAGTTCACGAGCAGCGGCACGTCCGCCGCATGCTCCCGCAGCGCCGGCAGCCGGATGGGGAGGACGTTCAGGCGGTAGAAGAGATCGCTGCGGAACCGTCCCTTCTGGACTTCGTCCTCCAGATTGCGGTTCGTGGCCGCGATCACGCGCACGTCCACGCGGATGTCGTGCACGCCGCCGACGCGCTTGAAGCTCTTCTCCTCGAGGAACCGGAGCAGCTTGGCCTGGAGCGCCGGCACCATCTCGCCGATCTCGTCGAGGAACACCGTCCCGCCGTCGGCGTTCTCCAGCAGCCCGCGCTTCATCGCCCGCGCGTCCGTGAACGCCCCGCGCTCGTGGCCGAAGAGCTCGCTCTCGAGGAGCTGCTCCGGCAGCGCCGAGCACGTGATGTTCATGAACGGGCGTCCGGCCCGCGCGCTCGTGTAGTGAATGACCTTGGCGACCAGGTCCTTGCCGGTGCCGCTCTCGCCGGTGATCAGCACCGTCGACGCCGGGCTGGCGGCCACCTTCTGCACCAGCTGCCGCAGCGCCTGGATGGGTTCCGATTCGCCGACGATCGCGTGCAGGCCGAACGGCTTCCCCTCGCCCGCCCGCAGCTGGCGCACCTCACGCCGCAGGCGCGTCGTCTCCAGCGCGCGCGCGACGACGGCGGCGACCTCGTCGAGATTGAACGGCTTGTTCGCGTAGTGGAAGGCGCCGTTCTTCATGGCCTCGACCGCCGTGTCCACGCTGACGAGCGCCGTCAGCATGACGACCAGCAGGTCGGGGTCCCGCTTCTTCAGCTCCTTCAGGACCGCGAGGCCGTCGGTATCCGGCAGGCGGTAATCCAGGAGGACGAGGTCGACACCGTCCCCGAACTGCTCGATGGCCTCCTGGCCCGAGCCGGCTTCGAGAATCTCATAGCCCTCGCTCTCCAGGCGTTCGCGGAGGGACCAGCGGATCAGCTCCTCGTCGTCGACGATCAGGATTGTGGCGTTGGGCATGCGGGGCACGAACTCATGATACTGGCAGCCCCGGGCCGCGGGGGCGGCCCGGGAGGCGTGCGCGCGGAGTTGTTTCAGCAGCTCGACCGCGGAAGGTAGTACTGGCCGGCAGGGTCACGCCGCAGCCTGCCGGTCTCGAGAAGACACGCCAGAACGGCGCGGCATTCCTCCGGCTTCAGGTTCCAGAGCCGTGCAATCTGCCGTTCTGTGAGGCGCATGCCCGGCATCTCCTGATACTCGGCCTCGATGAGGCCTGCCAGGCGATTGTCACAATCGGCAACAGCGACCATCACGCCCTCCGCTGGCGGGGGAAACGGCCCGCCGGCGTGCTGAACAGCAAGAGGCGGGCCAGGGTTGCGGGACGGGATCCGCCCGGCAGGACGGTCCGGCCGGCGGTAACCGGCGGGGAATCTTCCCCATCCGCCGGAGATTTCCCCGGGGCTCGATCGCGCGGGATCAGCGGGCCTCGGGAAGGATCGCGCGGGACGCGATCTCGGCCTGCAGGTGCTCGATCATCTGTTTCGCATCCCGTTCGAGCATCCGCTTCAGCACGAAGCCGGGCACGGCGAACGCCGGGTCGGCCGCCAGCTCGTAGTCGATTACCGCGGTCTCCCCGTGCGGCGTCACACGCCACTGCCCTTCATAGGCCCGGAAGCTCCGGCCGCTCCGATCGCGGAACCGGATCTGTCCGTCTTCCTGGCGCACTTCCAGGAGCAGGTGGATGCGCCGCGAGAACATCATCAGCTTCGCCACCGCCTCCTGCTCGACCACCACCGTGTCACCGGATTCCGAGAGCACCTGGCTCTTCGTGAGGTTCGGCATGAAGGTGGCGATGCGGTCGTAGTCGGTCAGCACCGTGACGGCCACCGGCGCGGGGCGCGGGACGACGAAGCGGGCGGCGACCTGGTAGACGCCGTGCTGTTCGCGAACGTCGATCTGCGGTGTCTGTCCGGACGCGCCGGAGAGCCAGGCGTTGGCGAGCACGACCAGTGCCGCTGTCACGGCGGCGAGACGAACGGAGCGGCGGCGGACGTGATGTCCGCCGCCGATCCGGAGTCGCGAGGCCGGGCGCAGGATGGCCATGGCGCTCCTCCCTTTTCGTCAGAAGGCGACGACCCCTTCGGCCATCAGCCCGTGGAACCGGCCCCCGTTGCGGATGTGGGTCGGGGGATAGCCGAGGAACTTCTGGTCGACGTACTCGACCTTGGCGAGCAGGCCCGGCATGATGAACCAGCCGCCGCCCACCTGCCAGCGCCTGGCGCCGACCTCGTTGGCGATGCCCGCCAGCTCACCGTCGACGCGGTTGTAGCGCACGCCCACGAACAGCTTCTCGTCGGCGAAGAAGCGATACACCGTGTCGATGGCGTACTGCTTCCAGACCCGGTCGGTCGTCTCGTTGGCCGCGCGGCCCTCGGCCCGCTCGAGCACGCCGAACACCTCGAGGCCGCGCACCTTGATGAACGGGTTGATCTGGAACGCGGTGACCTCGTTGCGCAGTCCGGGGTTGATCGAGCCGGACGTGAACTGCGAGGCCTCGGCCGCCTGCGTGTTCTCGAGCACGTAGTAGTAGCGCGACCCGGCGCGGTCACCGCCATACAGCGTGTTGTTGAGCGACCGGTTGGCCGTGTACATCGAGCCCGTCAGCCGCACCCGGAGGTCGTCGGTCATCTGCCGGTCGAACCCGAGCTTGCCGATGAACGCCGGGCCGCGCTGGCCGGGGTTGAGGACCGTGCCGCGCAGCTCGCCGCCGGTCACGGCCGCCATGGCGATCACGTTGCCGGGCTTCAGGTACACCTCCGCGCCGATCTCGGTGGTGAAGGCGTCGAGGATGTAGTTGCCGACGAACGGGTTGTAGAGCGCGTTGCCGTTGTCGCTGCGGCGGAAGTGCGCGTCGCCGTAGTTGATCTCCATGTGCCCGACGCGCACGGTCACGATCTGCATGAGCGCCTTGAGCGGCACGAAGTCAATCGGCGACTCGTCGATCTGCAGGTAGCCGTCCTTCACCCAGGCCTCCGGGTGGTGCCGCGACGACAGGTACGTGCTCAGCGCGACACGGATGCCGGGCGCCAGCTGCGCGTGCAGGTAGAGGTTCGCGGTCGAGTTGTTGAACCCGAACCCGATGTCGGCCAGCTGGTTCTGGTTGACGCCGTCGACCACGTTGGGCAGCGCCGTGTTGCTGTGCGAGAGCGACTGCACCTGCGACGTGAACGCCGCATTGAAGTCCAGGCGGAAGCCGGTGAAGTCCACGCCGGGGTCCTTGGTCGTCTCGAACACGTTGATGCCGCGCTGGTCGTGGGCGCGGAAGTACTGCATCGTGATCGGCCGGCCCTTCTTCCAGGAATCCAGCGCGGGCGCTGCCGCTTCGTCGGTTTCGGCCGCAGCAGGCGCCGGCGTCTCGTCGGATGCGGCGACGGGAGCGGGCGCCTCGTCCGGGTCGGCGGCCGCTGGTGAGGCGAGCGCCAGCGCGGCGCTCAGGGTCAGCGTGATGAAGAGTGTGGGTTTCATGATGTCCCTCATGTCTGCGCGTGCTGGTGCGCCGCTAGGTAAGGGGAATGGCCAGGACCGTCTCGAACGTGACGGTCACCTTCGGATCCGTCTTCAGCATCCCGAGCATCGCCGTCGGCGGCTTGATGCCGAAGTCGGTCATGAGCAGGTCGACCGAGCCCGTGACCGTGAGGGTGGAGCCGGACGTGCGCGTCCGCAGGTCGAGCACGACGTCGCGTGCGACGCCGGCAATCCGCAGCACGCCCGCGGCCTTGAACGCGCCATCGGCCGCCGGATCCAGACGCGTCAGCCGGAACGTGATGTCGGCGTGCTCCTTGACCTTGAGGGCCTTGTACATGTTCTTGTCCAGGCCGTCCTTCCCGGACTTCAGCGATGCGGCCGGCACGGCGATCTCGAACGCCGCGAGCGCGCCCGGCCTGACGATCTCCTCGGCGAACGCCGGTCCGGACACCGCGGCGCCCAGTTGTGCGTGCGTGACGCGAACGTCAGCGGTCGTCGCAGACCACTCGTGGACGTTGGAGCTGCCGGCGATGCTGATCTGTCCCTTCTGAATCGCGATTGGCGCCGGCGCGGATTCCCGGGCCGAGGCCGTGAGAGCGGCGGCGGTCACGAGGAGCGCCGTGAGAATGACTGGTCGGACGGTATGAATCGGGTAGCTCATGTCGGGCCTCATCACCGAAAAATGCGAACCACCCGACTCGAGGGCAACAGGTGTGCCGTCGCGTTTTTCGAAGAATTTCCGGGTTTGCCGCAGGGGGCGCGGGAGCGCGCGGGGGATTTTTCGAGAGGCGCGGGAGATTTCGCGGGACGGGCAGTTGCCCGAAGTTCGCAGTCTTGCGCGACGCGATCCGGCGCCGGCGGCCTGCCGGCAGGGGACCGGGCGAGCCGATCAGAGGGCGTGCGGAAGCACGCCCCGACCGATCGGCCGGCGGCTGACTACCGCCTGCGGTTCAGCGCGCCCGGATCGCCGGTGGGTGGAGGCGCGAGGTCCGTGGCTGCGGGCGGGCCCAGCAGCTCACGAAGGATCGGCGTGAGCGCCTCGGCCCAGATGCGATAGCCCTCGAGCGAGAGGTGCAGGCCGTCGGGCGACACGTCGCTGCACAGCAGGCCGCGCGCGTCGGACAGGCGATCGTTGATGCTCAGGAAGCGGATCGTGCTCCCGTCCGCGAACTTCGCGATCGCGGCGTTGATCTGCGCGATTTCCGGCAGCACGGCCGGGCTGTCGCGGCGCGGGAAGATCCCGACGAGGACGATCCGCGCGCCGGGGGCCTTCCGCCGGCACGTCTCGACAATCGCGCGAATCCCGCGGACGATGCCCTCGACCTTGCCCGGACCGCCGGGTTCCCGCCCGACGTTGTTGGTGCCGGCCTGGATGACGATGACCTTCGGGTTCACGCCGTCCAGCTCGCCGTTCTCGAGGCGCCACAGGATGTTCTCGGTCCGGTCGCCGCCCCACGCGAAGTTGCCGGCGTGCCAGCCATGGAACGTCTCGCGCCAGTGGGCGAGGAACTCCGGATAGTCCAGCGCACCCCACCGCCGCGTGATCGAGTCGCCGACGAAGTACACGTCGACGCGACCCGCGCGCGCTTTCGCGAGCAGGTCGGCGTGCGCCTGCATCGAGTTGGCGTCCGTCCGCGGCGAGGGCCGGTCGGGGGCAGGTATCGAGGTCGCCGGACCAGGCTGCCGCGCGAGCATCCGGTTCGCCCAGGGGATGAAGTACTTCCAGTTGGGCCCGTCGGTGTGCCCGCCGTCGTGCTGCCGCCAGGCGAGCTGCCCGTCGAGCAGGCCCGTGTTGACCGGCGGCATCTTCTCTTTCATGTAGTCGTCGGACGTGCCGAGGTCACGCGCGCCGAGCAGCCGGAACACCGGTCCGGCGGCGACGGCCGCCATGAAGCTCCCCTGCTGGTCGAGCCACTTCGCATCCCCCTTCTCGGGGATGCCGTAGCTGATGAACGTCGGGCGCGGCGCGCAGAGCGCGATGAGCTGGTGCGCGTCGACCGGCAGGTCACCCGCGTTCATGCTGCCGAACGTCGCGTCCGCGGCGCCGTACTTCAGGAAGTTGCCGGCCATCCAGTGATACTGGCCGGCGCCGGTGAGATTCTCGACCTGCTCGCCGAAGCGGCGCCGGTGCAGCTTCGCGCCTCCCTCGCCGGAGGATCCGACGAGCACGACCGCGAACCGCTGGTCGAACGCCATCGTCACGAGCGCCGCCTTGCCGTAGCGGGACACGCCTTCGATGCCGACGCGCGTCGCGTCGACCGACGGATCGCGCTCGAAGAAGTCGAGCGCGCGCGAGGCGCCCCACGCCCACGCGCGCAGCGCGCCCCAGTCCTCGGGCTTGCGCCGCTCGCCGCGGTTGACGAGGCCGATGATGCCCTTCGTCAGGCCGGCGCCGTTGTCGGCCTGGATGCTCCAGGGATTCAGGAACGCGAAGCCCCACCCGGCCGCGATCAGCTGCTCCGTCGCCGGCGGATCGCTGCCGGGCGGCGGCGGGCCGAACGGGCTCGGCGGCGGCGGCTCGTTGCCGACCGCCTGCTGAAGCGTGCCGCCCCTGAACCTGATCATCAGCGGCACGGGCGTCGTGGCGGCTGCCGGCGTGACCACCGTCAGCTGGATCTCGACGGTGATCGCCGGATGGGCGGAGTTGTCGACGCGGCCGACGACCTGCCGGCCGACGACCGGCACACCGCCGAGCGTCCCCTTTGCGGTCTCGACAACCGACCAGGTCACCGCCGGGACGTTCGGCGGCACGCGCCCGTAGACCTCGCGCTCGAAGTCCTCGACGATCTCGGGCCGCCGCTCCTTCCACCACTGCTCCGCGGTGGTGACCTTCCGGCCGTCCTTCAGCGTGAGCGGATCCGGCAGCTCGGGAAAGGGGTTCGCGAGCGCTTCGTCGTAATTGGCGCTGTTCGGCGCGGACGGGTCGCCGCTCGGACCGGGACGGAGGGCCCTGATGCCGAGCTGCTCCATCATGTGGCGATGGTCGGCCGCGTTCTCGGCCGCGTACGGATTGGGCGGCCGGGCCGGCGCGGGCTGAGGAGCCTGGGCGCCGGGGAACTGCCGTGCGCTCGACGCCAGCGTGAGCGCAAGCGCCGCGCCCAGCGCGATACGGAACCGGCGGGATCGGGACTCCGGAGCAGCTGTCGTCATCCGATGGCTCCTCGTGAACTCTGTAGCTGGCGGCAGGCAGCTGGCAGCTGGCAGCTGGCAGCTGGCAGCTGGCAGCGAGCTGGCAGTAGAAAGCCGGCAGCAGTCAGGGACTGCCAGCCGCCAGCCGTCTGCTGCAGCTGATCACTTCGGGAACAGACCGCCGAGCCCCGGGAGGTTGCGCTCGATCGCCTTCTTCGTCTCTTCGATCGCACGGTTGCGGATCGCGCGTCGCGCCGCGCCGGTGACGTCGACGGTGACGGCGAGATCCTGGATCGGTCCCGTGACGGTCACCGGCAGCGTGACGCGTCCGCCCTCCTGGGCGTAGCGATACAGGTCGGTGCCCGCCTGCTTCGACAGCGCCTCAGACAGCTGCACCTGCCCCGCGAACTGGGCGGTCATGTCCGCGAACCGCACCGTGCCCGCGGCGTGCAGGTCGACGTCCGTGGAGCTCATCGCGAGATCCTGCGTCGCCATCACGCCGCGATCGATCTGCCACGTCGCGCCGAGGCGCGAGAACTGCTCCGCGTCCGGCGTGTCGGGCTGGTCCGCGGCGCGCCGCGCGCTCTCCTCGATGCCGCCGCGGCCGGAGCCCGCGACGACGATCGTGCGGACCAGCCCGAGCCCGGCGATCGTGCCGTCGTTTATACGAACGGTGGCGGTTCCCCGCGCGGTCCGCAACGCCTGCTCCATGTGGAGACCCTGCCCCTCCAGCGACACCGTGCCGGCCAGCGTGCCGGTGACGGTGTCAGGGGAACCCGCGAATGCCATCAGCTGCGCGGCATCCACACCGGCCACCTCCGCCTTCCACGCGAATCGCGGCGTCCCCTGCAGCGCCAGCCGCATCGTCCCCTCGTAGCGGCCGTCGAAGATTCCGAAGCCGAGAGGCTCGAACGTGGCAGCCGCCGGCGTGACGACTGCCTGCCCCTTCAAGTCCGACAGCTCCAGGCCCCCGGTCCTGGCGCGGCCGACGTTCAGGTTCACCGTGATGCGACCGTAGAGGGACGCCGCCGATTCTCCTCCGGCTGCCGGGCTCTTCGCTTCGGCTGCCGGCGCGGCGCTGGCGGTGAAGTCGGTGAGGAACGCCATCAGCGCGTCGAAGTCGAGCGCGTCCGCCGTGGCCTCGAGCTGCCCTTCGATCGGCGCCAGCGAGCTCAGCATGCCCGTGATTGCGACCTCGCCGCCGTCGGCGGCGAGATCCATGCGGCGGATCCGGACGCCATCGCCTTCGAGCGCCAGCTCCACCTCGCCTCGCACCGTCCGCTCACCGCTCACGATCTCGACGTCGTCGAAGACGATCTCGTCGACCGAGACAATCCGGACCGGCAGCCCTGCGCCGCTTCCGGGGTCGGACGTACCGGCCGGAGCGAGATCGGGCAACGGCAGGGTGATTCGCGCGCCGGAGACGCGGACCGTGGCGTTCTCGATGCGGCGGGAGATCAGGCCGCGCAGACCGGTGCCGAGATGCATCGACTTGATCTCGATGCGCGCGGGCTCGCCGATGGTGACGTCGGAGAGGTCCATCGTGACGCGCGGGTAGACCGAAGCGCCGAGCCCGCCGATGGTGACGGGCTGGCCGAGGGCGGCCGACACCTGCGAGGCGACGGCGCTGCGGACGTTCTCTCCGGTGAGCAGCGTGCGCGCCAGGACCGTGAGCGCAATGCCGACCAGGAGGATCAGGACGCCGGCGATGATCAGGAGTCGCTTCACGACCGCTCCTTTCCGCTGCTGAATCCTATTACGGGTTCACCGGAACGGGCCCTCAACCGGCGTTGGCCAGGTGTACACCGGTCTCCACGGGGTCTCCGAGCCGAATCGTGCCCTCGCCGCGATGGTTGAAGTTGCGTCCGAAGGCGACGCCATCCTCGTGGCGCCGGTAGGTCGCCAGCGTGCGCAGCGGCTCCTTCGACCGCTCGCCCGTCTCCTGATTGGTCGTCGTGATCGCGCAGCGGAGACACAGCGTCATCCCGTCGAACACGACGTCGCCGATGCGGATGCGGTCAAGGCGATCCTCCTCGTACGGCTCGCAGCCTCGCAGCACGATGTTCGGCCGGAACCGGTTCATGGGCAGCGGTTCGTCCAGACGTGAGTTCAGATCGTCGAGCGACGCTTCGGACAGGATGAGGAACGGATACCCGTCGGCGAACGCCAGCGTGGCCTCCCCCTGCGTCGCCTGCCGCCGCCCCTCGTCCGGCATCCTGACGACGCGGTAGTGGCCGGGCCGTTCGCGGGCGATGAACGTGCTGACCCACTCCGCAGCGGCATCCCCCTGATCGATGCCGGTGACGCGGCTGCTCCAGACCCGGACCGCCATGGAGGGGCCGTCGATGCCGCCGAGCGGGAGCCGAAGCTCAGGCATTCCGGGCGCCGTCAGCACGAGGTCGGTGTCCGTGAGCGTCGTGCGGATCAGGCACAACGACGGGACGCCGATGCCGGTGCCGTTGCCGCGCTGCGCGACGAACATGCCGTGCTCGTCCACGATGAGCCACTGGCGGTCGTACCGGATGCCCATCCGGCCAACCACCGCCTCGGTCAGCGGAATGCCGCGGCACGACTTGACGGGATACACATTCAGCGCGGCAACGGAGAGGGAGGTCGCGGCCATGCGCCCAATCGTATCGCTACCGGCTGTCGCCTCATCCGGAGGACGTTCGCGGTCACGCCTCGCGAATGACAGCGTGACAGCAAAGGTCGCAGCGGAGAGCGGCTGGTTGTCGCAGCTCAGTTGGCGCCCAAGGCCCAAGGCCCAAAGTCTGATGATCCTACAGATCGGCGCTAAGGCTGGTCCGGTTGCGCAGTTCCAGGTTGCTCGGCGATGGGTGGTGTGATCTACTGCGCGGCATGCGCCGCCGACTGATCCGTGAAGGCACCGCCGTTGACGAATTCCGCGATCTGAATCTGGGTGACGCCCGGCTGAATCGCCGCGCGCGCCAGCTCGTGTCCGCGCTGGAGCGCCAGCCGGCCGCGGGCTTTCCGGCCGCCGTGCACACGGCGGCCGAGCGCGAGGCGACCTATCGCTTGCTCAACAATCGGCGGGTGAGCCTGGAGGGCTTGCTGGCCCCGCACATCACGCAGACGGGGCAGCGGATGCAGGCGGCGGGCGAGCGTCCGCTGGTCGTGATCGACCAGACGGCGTTCGTGTTTGGCGGCGCCAGCGCGCGCGCCGGCTTGACGCCGCTGGGGGTGGACCGCCAAGGCTTCAATGCGATGGTGGCCTTGGCGGTGACCCCGGCGCGGGCGCCGCTGGGCGTGCTGGCCCTGACCCCGCGGCCCGGGAATGCCGGGCCGGCCGACGCGCGGACGTGGGCGGCGGTCGTCGAGCAGGCCGCGGCGGCGCTGCCGGCGGCCGTGGCGCCGATCTATGTGATGGATCGGGAAGCCGATGCCTATGAGCTCTTTGCGGCGCTCCTCGCGCAGGGCCGCGACTTTGTCATCCGGGTGTCGGCCGCGCGGCTGGTGCAGGCGTATGCGGAGGCGGCGCGCGAGGGCTTGCGCACGGTGGTGGCCCGCACGCCGGTCCAAGTCGAGCGCGCCGTGCCGCTGACGCGGCGCACGGGCCTGCGCAAGCCGCCGGCGGCGCGGCGCCGCCAGCCGCCGCGCCCGAGCCGCGTGGCGCAGCTGGCGATTCGCGCCTGTCCGGTGCAGGTGCCGCGCCCCCCGAAGCGGCGCGAGACGCTGCCGGCGCACCTGTCACTGCACCTCGTGCACGTCAGCGAGCCGACGCCGCCGGCGGACGCGGCGCCGGTCGAGTGGCTGCTGCTGACGACGCTGCCCATCACGGACCCGTCGGGCATTACCCGCATCGTGGATGCCTATCGGGCGCGATGGACGATCGAAGAGTATTTCAAGGCCCTGAAGACGGGCTGTGCGTATGAGAAGCGCCAATTGGAAAGTCGCACGGCACTGCTGAACGCCCTGGGGCTGCTGGCCCCGCTGGCGTGGCGGCTGCTGGCCCTGCGCGCCGCGGCGGACGATCAGGCCCCCGCCACGACCGTTCTGGAGCCGGACGAACTGCGCGTGCTGCGCGCGCTGTCGCCCGACAGTCGCCTCCCGACCGCGCCGACGATTGCGCAGGCGCTGGCGGCCATTGCGCGGCTCGGCGGGCACTTTCCGCAGAACGGGCGTCCCGGCTGGCGCGTCCTCTGGACCGGCTTCCACAAGCTGCGCGAGCGCGTCGAAGGCTATCGCCTGGCGCGCGCGGACCTCACGCGTGTGCGGTGAGAAGCCCCACCTGCCCGGATGCGCCAACGATGTGATCAATGATCAGGCTTTGGGCCTTGGGCTTTGGGTACTCCTGGACCCGGAGCAACCTGCTGCTTTGAGCTGCGGCGTTCGCTGTCACGCAGCGTGATTGCGAACCCTCTCCGGCTGCATCGGGCTCCGATATACCCATTGAAGCCCAAAGCCGAAAGCCCAAAGCCCAGAGCCGCCGAAGGCCAAAGGCCCAAAGCCGAAGGTCCAGGGGCCTCAGAGATCCACCGTATCGATCTGTGCGCGCTGCAGCCGGCCGCTGAAGTCGACGTACACCGACTTCCACTCCGAGAAGACATCCAGCGCCGCGATGCCCGCTTCGCGGTGGCCGTTGCCGGTCGCCTTCGTGCCGCCGAACGGCAGGTGCACTTCCGCCCCGATGGTCGGGGCGTTGACGTAGAAGATCCCGGTGTAGACGTCGCGCATCGCCGCGAAGGCGCGGTTGATGTCCTGCGTGTAGATCGCCGCGCTGAGTCCGTAGGGCACGTCGTTGACGATGTCGACGGCGTCCTCGAGCGACCGGCACGACAGCACGGCGACCACCGGTCCGAAGATCTCCTCACGGGCGATGCGCATCGTCCGCGTGACGTCCGCGAAGATCGTCGGCTCGTGGAAGTGCCCCTTCGCGTACGCGCCGTCGGTCAGCCGGCGCCCGCCGGTGACCAGCCGCGCGCCTTCCTGCTGCCCCACGCGCACGTACTCCTCGACCCGCTGCAGCTGCACCTCCGAGACGACCGGTCCCATCTGCGTCGACGGGTCGAGGCCGTCGCCGACCCGGAGCGCGCGGGCGCGCGCCGTGAACGCCTCGAGGAACCTGCCGTACACCCGTTCGTGGACGATGACGCGGCTCGCCGCGGTACATCGCTGCCCCGTCGTCCCGAAGCCGCCCCAGACCGCGCCATCGACCGCCAGCTCCAGGTTCGCGTCGTCCATGACGATGATGGCGTTCTTGCCGCCCATCTCGAGATGGACCTTCTTGAAGGAGGACGCGCAGATCTCGTTGACGAGACGGCCGGTCTCCGTGGATCCCGTGAAGGAGATCACGCGGACGTCGGGATGCCGCAGCAGCGGCTCCCCCGCCCCGGGACCGTCGCCGAGGACCAGATTCACGACGCCCGGCGGCACGCCGGCGTCGGCGAGCGCCCGCACGAAGTTGACGCCCGACTCGGGCGCCTCCTCCGCCGGCTTGAACACGATGGTGTTGCCGCACACGAGCGCCGGGAGGATCTTCCAGGACGGCACCGCGATCGGGAAGTTCCAGGCGGTGATCATCCCGCAGACGCCAATCGGCTGGCGGATCGACATCGCGAACTTGTCGCGCAGCTCGGACGGCACGGTCTGCCCGAACAGCCGTCGTCCCTCCCCCGCCATCAGGTAGCTCATGTCGATGGCTTCCTGGACGTCGCCGCGCGTCTCGTCGAGGATCTTCCCCATCTCGCGCGTCATCGTAAGCGCGAGCGGCTCCTTGCGCTCGGCCAGCAGCTGCGCCGCGCGATAGAGCATCTCCGCACGCTTCGGCGCGGGCACGAGCCGCCACCGCGCGAACGCCTCGCGGGCAGCCGCTACCGCGGCGTCGACATCCTCCGCGCCGGAGCGTGGGACGACACCGAGCAGATCGTCACGGTTCGCCGGGCTGCGGTTCTCGAAGGTCTCGCCGCTGCGCGCCGGCACCCACTCGCCGCCGATGAAGTTCCTGTAGGTCGTCACGCCCGTTCCCGTGGTCGGCATGGGCAAGAGAGTGCCGTACCGGCATCCGGCCGTGCAAGGCGCGGATCCGGTTTGAAACCGGACGGCGCAAAACGGAGTCTCACAGTACACACAGCTGTCAACGGGCGATGACACCCGTTGGCAGCACCCGATGGGCTTGACCGTCCCATCCGCTGCAGATCCGGGAGCTTACGGGGCATTCCGGACGTGGCGTGATTCTTGTAGGTCGGGAGGACAGAGGGTACGCCGATGAACACCAGCACGACGCTGCACCCGACGGCCGTACGGCCAGTCCAGAAGGTGGTCATCGTCAACGGCACGCCGGACGTGCTCGAGTTGCTCGAGTCCGTGCTCGACGGAGGCCGCTACGACCTGCTCTTCGCGGACGCCGGACACCAGGCGTACCCGCTGATCACGCGGGAACAGCCGCACCTGGTGGTCCTCTGCACGGCCATCGATGACATGGAAGGTTTCCAGCTCCTCTCGATGCTGAAGCTGGACCCGCATACGCGACAGATTCCGATCGTCACGTATACGACCACCTTCGAGGAGGACGACCGCGAGGCCGACGAGCTGCTCGAGGAGCCGGAGGACGACGCGTCGCCGCAGAGGCCGCTGACGCTGCACTGATAGTCCGTCACGTTCTGCTTCATTCCGTTTCTCATCCCGCGCCAGACCGGCACCGCCGGCTGGCGCGGTCGCGTCTCTGGCGTCTGTTCGAACAGCGGGAGTGATGAAACGCGGGCGGGATCGCGCCCCGCCTGAGCTATACTCGCGCCGGCATGCCAGAAAACCGGCGCGAGGAAGAACGGCTGCAGATCCTGGGAGCGCTCGAAGGCGACGCCCGCGTGCACCAGCCCATCAGCGTGCGCGAGTTGAGCCAGCACGGCGCCCAGATCGAGACGTCCTTCCCGATGCAGCTCAACGCGCTGCACGAGTTCCGGATCGCCCTCGGCAGCCAGTCCGTGGTCGTGAAGGGACGGGTGGCGCATTGCCACATCCACGACGTCGACGCGGATGCGGTGATCTACCGGGCGGGAGTCGAGTTCGTCGATCTGCCCGAGTGGGTGGCGGCGGCGATTGCGCAGTTCCTCGACGCGGTGAAGGCCGGTCGCGAAGGCTGACCGGACTCAGCGCACGCCGAGGTATTCCAGGTAGTCCCCGGACGGAATCTTCGGCGCGGAGCCGAGCGGCGCGTTGTAGAAGTAGGCCCACGCCTCGACGGTCGAGCCGTCATCGAACTGCACGGGCACGAGGCGACGGACGTAAAGGCTGGTGTCGGGCTCGTCGGGACGGTAGCCCTCGATTTCATCCAGCGCCGCGAGCACCGACGCCGGATCGGCGAGCTCGAAGACCTCGCCGTAGATGCGGTCACCTTCGGACGGCACGGCCGCGGGATAGAGCCCGAGGTCGAACAGCGCGCCCTGAATCCATCCCCGCCCCCTGAACGCCATCCGGCTGTCCATGCCAAGACGGCGCCGGCGGTCGAAGCCGGTCATCAGCGTGCCGTAGAAGAAACCGAACTCGCTCATCGGAGTCCGGCGGACAGTGTACGCGATTCCGCGCGCGGCTGCGAGTGCCTGGCGTCGATCCCGGGTCGGCGAGCTCTACCTGGGCGGTTCGTGCACCACGGCCTTCGACCGGGATGCGGCGAGGGCTTCGATGATCTGCTGCGGGAAATCGAATGTGAGGACGACGGTGCGACCGGTGCCCGAGAGCTGGAGGGAGTTGACGACCTGCTGAATTCCGGGATCCGAGTTGGTCTGGAGCCGCGCGAGCGCCAGGAACCCCTGCACGACTTCCCGGAGGTTCCGGGCGGCTTCGTCGTCGCGCGCCTCGGCGCGGATACGGCCCGAGACGCCGCCGTTGATGTTGCCGCTGGCGGCAAAGAGCCGCACGGCCGGGATCTGGCCGGCGATGTCGTTCGGCAGCTTCGCATTGGCCATCAGCGTGTCGAAGCGGCCGACCGCCCAGGCGCTGCTCGGATCGACGTCGCGCACCAGCTCCATCAGCTCGCTGTTGGCCAGCACGCTGGCGCCGCCCGTGCGCTCGATGGCCGCCTTGACGTCGGCGGTGTCGCCGACGCCCACGAGCCCCGGCTCGAGGAACGCGACCGCCATCGGCTTCTCCACACGCGGCCCGCCGACTTCGCCGTCCTTGACGTCGACATCGTCGTCGTCGAACTCCGGCGTCAGGATGATGCGCTTGCCGCGGTACTCTTCGACGCTGCCCCCGTGCTCCAGGGCGAAGGCCTCCAGCCGGCCCTGATCGAAGCGGCCGGCCGCCAGCACGAGCCCGTGGCTTTCGCCGCCCTCCACCGACCCGATCACGTACGCCACGACGCGGTCGATGTCGTTCTCGATGTCGATGCCGGTCTCCTGCTCGAACTTCTCGTGGCCATCGTGCCAGTCCCGCCCGTCTTCGTCGTCCATCGACTCGTGGAGCTTCTGCCGGAGCTGGGACTGCATCAGGTTGCGCACGTCGGCATACGCGACGAGCGAGGCCTCGGCGGGCACGTATCGGAGCTCGGGCGGACCCTCGGGCGCGGCGAACGCCCCCATCGGCATGCCCGTGTAGTAGGCCACAAGCCCCGTGCACAGCCCGACCAGCAGAACAGCCATCGAGCCGAACAGGAAATAGCGGGTCCGCCTCGTCATCTCGTGGTCAATCCTCTTACGCGGATATACGCGCCAGAGCCGGCGCCGGTTCCGACAGGATAGGGGAAATGCCCCGGCACCGGAAGCCTGCCCTGACGACTACTGTTCCAGCACGTATTCCCGGCGCTCCACCGCCCGGGCGGCCAGAGCCAGCCCGGCTGCGGCAATGATCACAAGCGCCGCCAGGCTGTGCAACGCCGGGACGGCTTCACGGAAGAACGCCTGCATCAACGAGACCAGCCCGTCCTGCGGCATGGCATGCGGGACGAGCGCCTGGACGTAGAACGCCACCGTGAACCGCTTCAGGTAGCCCGGAACGGCCATGGCGAAGCTCTCCCAGCCGAAGGCGAAGAACAGCCCCGTCAGCACCGGACGCTTCAGCCAGGCGCCGACGGCGGCGAACACCGCCCCATAGACCGCCAGGCCGGCCGCCAGCAGCGCCAGGTCCCGGACCAGCGTCGGGAAGGTGGACGCAATCGATCCGCCCCCGATCGGCACCACCAGGAAATAGACCACCATCACCGAGGGCAGGACGACCAGTACCGTCACCGCGAGATACGCGAGGTACTTGCCGAGCAGCACCGCCGCGCGCGGGATCGGCCGGGTGAACAGGTAGGTGATGGTCTTGTCCTCAACCTCGTCGGCAATGAGCGACGTCCCGTAGAACACGCCCAGGACCGGGACGATGAAGCGGAGGAACAGGAACCAGATCATCAACCCGAAGATGTCGGGCCCGCCCAGGCGGACCCCGTCGACCCGGACGGCAGGCACGCTCATCGCCTCGACGATGCGCAGCACGAGCGCAATCACGATCGGGCCGCCGACCAGCAGCCCGAGGAACACGGTCCGGCGCGACCAGAGCATTTCCCCGACCGAGAGGTCGAAGATCCGGGCGGCAGCCGTGACGAGCGAAGGCATCGGTCGGGCCGGAGATGTCACATCACTTCACCAGGTACTGGAAGACCGCGGCAAGGTTGTCGTCGGGCGACGTGACCTCGTCGACCCGGCCTGCCTCGCCGCTGGCGGCCAGATCCGTGAGCCGCGTGTAGAACGCGTCGGGCCGGGCGGTCTGCACCACCAGCGCATCGGGCTGGAACGACAGGCTCAGCACGTCGTCGTCGGCCAGGAACCGGCGCGCCAGCGCACGCGGGTTCTCGCCGCGGATGTAGATCGTGTGCGGGTGCTCGTCGATGAGCTCGCGGATCTGGTGGACGTTCCCCTCCGCGACGATC
>DASVDJ010000043.1:0-46526 GCA_036381155.1 Vicinamibacterales bacterium | reverse complement strand
CAGCGCAGGTTGCAGCGCATGGTCGCTTCGTACACGACCCCGCGCGGGAGATCGTCGGCCCGGCCGGTGTTCGCGGCGATGAACCGGGAGACGTGCGCCTCGTACCGCCGCTTCCGGAAGCGCGCCCATGCACGCTGCGCCGCCGGAAGCCGGCGGACGCGGGCCAGGAGCAACTCACGCAGGCGTCGAGCCAGCTTCACGTCAAAAGTCCGATTGCCGCAGGACAGTGTCCAGGTCGTGCGGTACCAGCCGGGCGGTGCGGCGGCGCGCCCGCGCCTGCCCGGGGCCGACCGGGAGGGCGCTCTCCGAGACAGGTCATTGTAGCGCGGTCGTGCCTTCCGCCGCGAAGCGCCGGACTACAATGCAGACGGGAGACGAATCACCCGCCGAATGTCGCACGACCGGATCCTGAGGCGAAGAACGACCGTTGTACTCGTGGCCATCGGCGCCCTGGCGCTCACCCTGCGCCTCTGGAGCATCGACTACGGGCTTCCCGGCATCTTCAACATGGACGAGAAGCCCATTCTCGACCGGGCCCTGACGTTCGCCAAGGGGGATCCGAACCCGCGGAACTTCCTCTATCCGACGCTGTACCTGTACGCCCTCTTCGCGTGGCAGGGCGCGTTCTTCGCGTTCGGCTGGCTGTCGGGCTGGTTCCAGTCGGCGGCGGACTTCCAGACGAGGTACTTCACCGATCCCTCGGCGCACATCCTTGCCGGGCGGGTGCTGACGGCGCTCGCCGGTGCGGCGTGCATCGGCGCGGTCTACTGGTTCGGCACCCGCCTGTACAACCGGGTGGTAGGAATCGGCGCGGCCCTGTTTCTCGCCGTGGCCCCGCTGGCGGTGCGTGACGCGCACTACATCAAGCTGGACATTCCGGTCACGTTCTTCACCATCCTGGCCCACGCGGCGCTGGCGGCCATCGTCATCGATCCCGAACGCGCGGCCACGCGCCGCAGCTGGCTGCTTGCGGGGTACCTGGCCGGGCTGGCGATATCCACGCAATACTACGCGGCGTTCCTGGCCTTTCCATTCGTCGTCACCGCGCTGATCCAGGCGAGACGCTCCGGAGCGTGGGGCCAGTCGGTCCGCCTGCTCCTGTGGGGTGGACTGGCCACGCTCGCCGGTTTCATCACCGGCTCGCCGTTCTTCTTCTTCGAACCGGCCGTCATCATCCGGGACTTCACCGAGCTGCGGGAAGTCGACATCGACCGCGCCGTGCAGTCAGGCCTGTTCTCGTCCGCGGGGCATTACGCCAGGCTCCTGTTCGGTGGCGCGCTTGGCCTGCCCGTGGCGGTGCTTGCCCTGCTGGGAATGGTCCTGTCACTGTGGCGGGAGACCGCGCGGGGGCTGCTGCTCGTCACGTTTCCGATCGCCTTTCTCGCGTTCGTCTCCAACACCTTTCCTGCAAGCCGATACCTGAACATCGTGCTGCCGTCGTTCGTCGTCGCCGCGGGCTGTGGGGCGTGGTACGCCGGCACGCTCATGAAGCGGCACGCGCGGTTGTCGACTGCGGTGCTGATGGTGCTCGCCGGCTCGGTGAGTCTGGCGGACAGCGTTCGCTGGAACCGCTTCTTCGCGCAGGACGACACCCGGATCCAGGCGCTGGCGTTCATCGAGCAGAACGTCCCGGCCGGTTCAACGGTGGCGGTGCAGCCGTACAGCGCACCGATCACCCGATCGCACGATTCATTGCGCGAGGCGCTCGAGTCGAGGCTCGGCGACGTCGCGCTCGCGCCGGTGAAGTACCGGCTGGAGCTCGAAGCGCCCCTGCGCCCGGGACCGAGCTATCGCGTCATCTACCTGGGTGCGTCCGGCAAGACACAGGCGCCTCCCGCCGACGTCGACAAGATCTACATCTCCCCTTACGCCGTCGACGAGCAGACTCGCCTCGGCTGCCTGTACGACGCTGGCGTGGAGTATGTCGTGCTCACGCGCTACGGCGCGCCGCCGGTCGCCTTCGAGTCGCTGACCGCAATCCTTCGACGCGATGCGCGGCAGATTGCCGCATTCACGCCTTATGAGGCCGGTGTGGACCCGGACTCCGCTCCCGTCCCGCCATTCCGGCACAACGGGAACACGTGGATTCACCCCGCCCTGGAGCGTCCGGGACCGATCGTCGAGATCTGGCAGCTCGAAAGGGACGTCCGGAGGGCGCAGGCACGACCCCACGAGCCCGAGGCTCGTTGAGGCGCTGCGCGGCCTCCGGTCCGTCAGCGTCGTACGGGACTTCAATAACCCGGCGGCAGCCAGTTCCCGTTGACGCACGTCCAGTCAGCGCCGGGCCGCACGGTCGTGCAGCTGGAGGTGGACGTCGTCGACGGCGGCAGCCAGTTGCCGTTGACGCAGGTCCAGCCGGTGCCGGGCGACGCGGTGGTGCAGGTGCTGCCGGACCCACCGCTGGACCCACCGCTCGGGGCCATGCTCGGCGGCATCCAGTTGCCGTTCACGCAGACCCAGTCGGACGCGGGCTTGACGGTCGTGCAGCTCGAGGTCGAACCGCCGCTGCTGCCGCCCGTCGACGGGGGCAGCCAGTTGCCGTTCACGCACGTCCAGCCGGTGCCGGGCGACGGCGACGAACATCCGGTGGACCCGCCGCTGGACCCACCGCTCGGGGCCATGCTCGGCGGCAGCCAGTTGCCGTTCACGCAGACCCAGTCGGACGCGGGTTTGACGGTCGTGCAGCCCGAGGTCGAACCGCCGCTGCTGCCGCCCGTCGACGGGGGCAGCCAGTTGCCGTTCACGCACGTCCAGCCGGTGCCCGGAGACGGCGACGAGCATCCTCCGGTGGAGCCGCCAGTACTGCCACCCGATCCGCCGGTTAGGCTCGACGGGAGCCAGTTGCCGTTGACGCACGTCCAGTCCGGGCCCGGCTGCACCGTCGTGCACCCGCCACTGCTCGGCGGCGGGCTCGACGTGGGCGGAGGCGAGGACGCGTCGGCCGTGTGGTCGACGAGCTGACCCATGATGCGACGGTAATTCTCGGACGCAATCGCGAGCCAGCGGCCCGCCGACCCCGTGGACGCGACCCGCGGCTGCACCGCCAGGGCCGTGCCGGACGACGTTACCTGGATCTGCGTCCTGGGCACGCCGTCGGCGCGGATTTCGACTCCCCAGACCTCGTCATTGGTCTGGCTCTGGTACACCGCGAAGTACCGGTTCGTCGTGGGGTTGTACGCGAGTCCGATCCCGGGGCCGCCGCCTGCCGCCGCCAGCGCGAGCGAGGTGCTGCCGATGGCAGCGGCCGTGCCGCTGTTCAGGCGTCCGCGGAGCATCCAGTTGTTGCCGCTCGAAAATCCCCAGGTCACCGTGAGGTACTGGTTCAGCTGCGAGTTGTAGGCCACCTCGGGATACTGGTCGAACACGCTCGACGCAATCGTGTTGCCCCCGAGCACGCTGCCGGAACCGGCCTGCACCCGCACGGCCTTCAGTGCATTGACACCCGTGGTCGTCTCGTACTGGTGAACGACGAGGAACTCATTCTGCGCCGAGTTGTAGGTCGCTGCCGGGAAGCCTTCCCAGAGGGAGCTGACAGCCACCGAGATCTCGTCACCCAGCTTTGCACCGCTGCTGCTCACGCGCTGGGCCTTGACGTTCACGCTGCTCGAGACCTCGGTCCAGGCGACCAGGAACTCGTTCGAGGCCGACGAATAGGCAACCGCGGGCGGCGCGGACGTCAGTTTGTGGACGCCGTTCGAGTTCACGCTGAACGGGGCGGTCAGGAACGTCACATTGCCGCCGCTGTACCGGACGAGCCGTCCGATGACCGAGCTCGGCTCCTGCAGCCAGGTCACCAGACAGGCGTTGATCGCGGTGCCACACGCAACCCGGACGGGCCCGGCCGTCGTCGTGCTGACGACGACAGGGCTGCCCAGCAGCGCACCGCTGGCCGAGACGTATCGGGCGCCGACGTCCTGAAGCCCCCAGACCACCAAGTACGCGTTGTTTGCGGCGTCGTACGCGACGTGGGGGAAGTAGCGCGCCTTGCCGTCGGACGGCTTCGGAAAGAACGTGCTCCCCACGCGAACGCTGTCGGCAAGGACCACTGTGGAAAAGACCGTGGCCAGGACGGCTGCGCAGGCGGCAAACCTGATGCGAACGTGAGCTGGATGCTTCACTCGACGCCTCTCTCGACTGAAGGGTGCGCGGGCGCGGGCCCACGCTGCAAGACGCGGCCGGCAGGGCATCCGCTCCGCGTTCGCCTTATCGGCTCTGCGCCCGCCTCTCCTTAGTGGGGAGCTCTCAGTGAGCGAATCAGTTCGGGCGCCCCGGGCGTCGTGCAAACACGAGCAACCCGCGAGGGAGTATACGGGTGGCGCGTGTGGTGGTCAATACAACAACTCGTTGGCGACGAGGGACTTATTGACCGATCCGCCCATGGAGACCCGTCCGTGTTCGCTGTCCGGGTGCCGGCGGGACCGCTGCCGGTTCCTCCCCGGGCCCGGTGCCGCCGGCGCCGGCCCCATGGGTGCTGCCGGCCGATTCATCGTCTGGCAGTTCGGGTCCCCCGCTCAGGATCTCGCCGGCCATCTCGACCGAGCGGTCCTCCTTCGCGCCTGGCGTCGCCCCCTGCCGGCGACCGAGCGCGCGCTCGCGCAGGTCCCGGAGCATCCGAATCTCTCCGGGCTTGAAGAACCCCGTCACCAGGAGGAGCGCGCCGTAGGCGCCCGTCGCCAGCGCGGATCGCACGAACACACCAGCCAGCGGTCCCGTCGCGGGTGCGAGCCAGGCGCCGGCGCCGTAGGCGGCAATTCCGGCGGCGCCGATCCGGACGAGCCGGCCCCACTCGTAGCGAATCGGGTAGACGTGCCACGAGAAGACGACAGTGATGCCCGCGAGAGCCGCATTCGCAATCGCGTTCGCCCATGCCGCGCCCATCGCGCCGTGTCGCGGGACGAGCAGCGCGTTGGCGGCGAGGCTCACGGCTGCGGCGCTGCCGGTGGCGATCGGATAGAGCGCCGTCCGCTTGGTGATCACGAGGCCGATTGACCCGATCAGGTTGATCCCCTGGCAGAGCACGCCCAGCGCTATCCAGGGAGTGACGGCCGCCGCGTCGTGGAACTCCGCGGTCGTGGTCAGCCGGACGAGATCGGGCGCCGCCGCGGAGAGGACCGCGACCAGCAGCACCGGCATGGCGAACAGGTAGGTCGAGATGGCGCTGTACATCCGGCGGGCATCCGGCTCGTGCATCAGGCTCAGGAAGAACGGCGTCCAGGCCGTCTGCAGCGCACTGAGGAACAGCTTGGGTGCGAGGCCGAAGCTCGCGCCGATGGAGAAGAGCCCGACGTCACGCAGCGATCCGAACGCGTTCAGGAAGTAGCGATCCGCGAACCCGATCACCTGACCGGCGACACTGTGCGGGATTCGGGGCAGGCCGTACGCGAGCGCGCCGCGCAGGAAGTCTCTCGAGAACACCGGTCGGAGCAGCCCCCGGACCCGGTAACCGAGAATCGGCGTGAACACCGCCGTCACGACGATGTCAGCCCAGACGAGCCCGGCCACGCCCAACCCGGCCCCGATCACGAACACCAGCCGGAGCACGAGCGTGGACGCCGTGCGCGAGAACACGAGCGCGATGAACTCGCCGGAGCGCTCGCGGATGCGGAGCACCTGGAACGGAATGAAGTAGAACGCGCCGACGAAGGTGTTCACGAGCACGAGCGTGATCAGGACCCCGTGCTCCCCCGTTCCGAAGAGCAGCGTGCTGAACCAGCCCGCACAGGCGACGCCGAGCAGTACCAGCGAGCCGTTCGCCGCGAGCAGGAAGAAGAGGATCGTGCTCGCCAGCTTCTGCCTGGTCGCATCGTCCGGGCAGTCGTAATACAGGCGCAGGAAGGCGGTGTCCACGCCCCAGCGGAACACGATCTTCGCGAGCGCTTCGATCGTCAGCAGCATCGCGATGATCCCGTAGTCCACCGGCGTGAGAAACCGGGTGTAGACGGGCAGCAGCAGCAGGCTGACGAGCGAGGTCGCCACGTCGCCCGCGCCGTAGATGGCCAGATTGCTGAACAGGCTTCTGAGACGGGAGCCCACGAGACCCTGGCGTGTCACGGTCCCCCTGGCCGGCGGCTCCTGCGGGACGGGCAGTTCATCGACGAGGGCTCACCGTGTGACGTGCAGCACTCGTGCCGCGGCGCGGACGCGGATCAGCGGATGCGACTCGTGCATGGACCGCCGGAGCGACGGCAGGTCGTCGGCGATGACCTCGCTCAATCCGGCGGCCGCCAGGTCGCGGATGGCGGGATTCTCGTGCTGTGCCAGGGATTCGAGCACCGCGCGCGCGGTGGCGGGATCGTGCGGCGCGAGGAGCCGCGCGGCGGACGCCTGGATCTCGGGGTCCGGCTCGCGCGTGAGATCGATGAGCGTCGCCTGCCAGCCCGCGTCGGGCTGGCTGGCCATCGCATCCGCCGCGGCCAGCCGGATCGACGGCGACGCGTCGGTCAGGAGTTCCTGGAGGAACGGCAGCCCGCTGAAGTCGCCAAGCCGCAGCAGGGCCCCGGCGGCCTTCAGGCGCACGTGCAGACTGCGATCCGCGAGCAGCCGGCGGAGTGCCTCGGCGTCGTCGGCCGATCCGATGCGCCCGAGCGCGTCGGCCGCCGCCGCGCGGACCTCCTGACGCGCATCACCCAGCCTCGCCTCCACGGCGCGCGCCGCCGCGCGATTCCCGGTCGCTCCGAGCACGTCGAGCGCCTTCACGGGATCCATGTGCCCCGATTCGAGGCCTGCCACGACCGGGCCCACCGCCTCGGCGTACCCGAGTTGCGCAAGCAACTGCGGGCTTGTTCCGGGGGACGCCGCGAGGCGGGCCAGCTCGTCGCTTGCCCAGCGATCGCCCTCGGCCAGCAGCGTGCGCATGGCGAGGACCCGTGCCTCGACATTCGTCCGGGCCGTGGCCTCTTCGCGCAGCATCGCCTGCGCGATGCGCCGCACCGCCGCAGGCTCGTCCATCGTCCGCGAAGCGAGCCATGTCTCGTACCACGTCAACGCGCCGGCGGCACCCGATCGGGCGATCTGCGCCTCCAGCGCCAGGTGCAGTGCGGCGCCCGACCGCGGATCGGAGGCCATGATCTCCGCCGCCCGTGTGGCCGCCCGGTCGGCGGCGCCCTCGGCAACCATCGCCCAACCGTTCGCCAGCGCGACGGCGTTCGCGCCGACAGCCGGGCCGGCGGTCGCGGCGCCCTGGCTGAACGGCTGCTGGGCGGCAGCCATCGACACGGCAAGGACCGCGCAAAGGACCAGGACGGAGGACTTCACGTGCATGCGGGCCTTCCCGAACGCGGATCGTCAATCGCACCGGCACGCCGACGCGTGCTCACGGAGTACTGCCCGGGCACCCTGTCCGGGACGACAGGACTGCTGCCGGGTCGACGCGGATCGGCTGTCTCACCGGCCTGACGGCTCACACGACGGACCGAACTTGTTCATGAGCGCGGCACGGTCGTGTCCAGCCGCCGTCTCGGCCACCTCGAACGAGGCGATGACGGTGTGGCAGCGATGGGCATCCAGCACGTCCTGGATGACATCCCCCTCGTAGCCAACGTAGGGAGCAGTATATGTCAGAACAAAGGGGACATCGTCGCGCGTCGTGCGGTCCGCGTAGTTGCCGAAGCCCCGCCCGACGAAGATCGGACGGATGCGGTTCTCGAGCGACAGGCCGTTGGCGAGCTTGCCGTGCACGAGCGTGCCGGCCGGCAGCAGACGGCCGACTGCACGCGACGCCTCGACGTTGAGGAACGTCCGCGTCGCGGCCCATTGCCAGTACTGGAAGAGATCGCCGGCCGCGACGATCGCGCAGAGGATGGCCGCCACGCGAACCGGAATCCGCTGGGCGGTCAGCCAGTGCGCCAGACGGGGCCAGGTCCATGCGACGAGCCCTGTCGCGAGGACCGTACCCAGCAGCGCTGTCCGCACGGGCAGCCGCAGGTGGCCCGCCTTCACGTCCGCAAGCCAGAGAACGCGCACGAGACTGCCCACGATCAGGTACGCGAGCGGTGCGGCGGCAGCGGCAGCAATCCAGCGTGAGCGGGAACCGCACGCGAGCGTCCCCGGCGCGGTGACTGCAAGTGCCGCGAGCGCGATCAGCGCGGGCACCAGCATGACGTAGCGCCGCTCGTTCCCGGAGTCGTGCACGGTGAGCTCGAGCAGCGCGAGCGCCAGCCAGAGCACCAGGAGCCGCTCGGCGGGCGACGCGGTGCGCCAGCGCCCCGCCAGCGCCAGGACTGCCACGGACGCGGCGACGAGCGTCCCCCACATCCTCGTGAAGGTGTCGTGCACGATGGGGATCCACGTCGCACGATCGAACAGCGCCTGCAGCGAGTACGACGGCTTCCGCGTCACGGACATCTGCCAGTTGTAGAAGCGGTACTCGTCCCAGTAGGGGATCACGAAGAGCACCGCCGCCATACCGGCGCAGGCCGCCGCTCCGGCACACGTCATCAACGCCACACGCACTGCCGCCGGCGACGGGCGATCGATCCCGAGCAGGTTCCGGAGACCGCCGTGCCAGGCGAGTGCGAGCGTCAGCGCCGCATCCAGCAGCAGCGCGCCGATGAAGAATGCCGCCGCGGCCTTCGTGAACCAGGCCAGCACGGCGAGCGCGCCGGCAGCCATGCCGAGCGCCGGCCGTGCCGCCGCGGCCGCGTACATGGCCCATGCCCCCACGATCAGCGCGGTCATGGTCGATTCCATGAGCGCGGCCCGGTTCCACATGACGAAGACGTAGTTCGTCGCCAGCAGGACCATCCCGAACAGCGCGGCCCGGCGTCCTCCCGCCGCGGCGAGCCCGATGCCGAGAAAGCCGATGGCTGCAAGGCCGGAGAGCAGCGGCACGGTCCGCGCCTGCCACGTGCCGACGCCGAACAGGCTGAAGGCGCCGTACTCGAGCGCCGTGAAGACGGGGGAGACGAACACCGGGTTCCACGCGTCGGTACGCCAGGTGCCCCACAGCGCCCGGTTGCGCGCGTTGTGCACCCACGCGCCTTCGTCGTGCCAGACGATGCCGACCGTGGTGAACGTGGTCGGGGGATCGGCCGTCAGCCAGAGCCCGCGGAGCAGCCCGGCGGCGCCGAGGATGAGGAGACCGGCCGTCAACAGGCGGCGGGTCTCCGCTGGCGGCATGGCGGATCCCGCCGCCGCCTGCCCCGCGTCTGCCGCGTCCGGGCTGGCCAGGTGGGTGTCGACCATCAGCCGCCAGTTATGCCCGCCCGGACCGCGGCTCCGGCCGGAGCCGGATCAGGTTCAGAAAGCACAGGCCGGGGAGGGGAACGAGCGCTGTCAGGAGGCGGTGCGCCCAGAGGCGCTGCTTCGGACGGGCGCGAATCCAGCGCGTGACGACCGGGACTGTCGGGAAGATGCCATACCTGGCCATCACCGCGAAGCCTGCCTCGCGGGCCAGCCGCAGATACTCGCTCACCGGGCGATCCCCGGGGTGCTTGGTCTCGCTGGCGGTCCGGACGAGCGCGCCCTTCAGCAGGAAGTGCACGCGCGACTGCAGGTGGGCGAGGTTCGGGACGGAGATGAGCAGTTCTCCGTCCTCCCGCAGCACGCGGCGCAGCTCGTGGAGCGCGCGCTGCTGGTCCGCGAGCGGCAGGTGCTCGAGCACGTCGAGGCAGAGCACGCGGTCGAACGACGCCGGCGGGTACGGCAGCGAGAGGATCGACCCCTGCTGCACGTGAGGGGACGAGTAGTGCTCGTCCACGCCCTCGATGGCGAGACGATCCGCGAACTCTTCGACGAGCACGCCCTCGCCGCAGCCGGCATCGAGCACGCGCGTCTGCGGCGGAAGCCCGGACAGGTACCGCCGCACCCATCGGAGCTTCGCCAGATATGTGGGGTAGTAGTCCCACCCGGGATCGGGGCTGCGATGGTAGTCGCCCCGTGCGGCGTACTCGCCGCCGCGAATCTCGGAGGGCGCAGACATGGCCGCAACGTATTCTGTCACACGTCTCGTGCGTCGATGCGGTTCCCGGACCCGCGGCGCGCGCTACGAGCGCGGCCGCTGCTGCTGACCTTGCGACGGCTGCGGCAGGGGCAGTACGCCCGGGCGCGGAGACGTGAGCGGTCCGGTCGGGTCCGCCGGCGCCGCTTCAGCGGGAGCGGCATTCGGATCCGTCGGCATGTCCGGCGGCTGAAGCAGTCCGCCAGGAGCGGGCCGCGGTCCCGGAGCGCCAAACTCCGGCGTGTTCGGCGGAGTCTGCTGGCCGCCGTTGGGATCGAGAACCGGTGTTTCCTCCACCACCGCGGGTTCCCGGACCTCGTCCTGGTTGGCCAGATCGATCGGATCCGGGAACGGCTGCGGCGGCGGCGGCCGGAACGTCGGCGGCCGGTACGCCTGCGGCGGCGCCGGGGCGGCGACGCTGGTCGGGAGCAGGAAGACCGTGTCGTAAACGGACGCGCCGGTGCCCAAGTCGCGCCGCGGCGCCGCCAGGTAGCCTGCGAGCGGCCGCAGCAGGACCTCGAGCGCCCGCGCTTCCGGCAGATCGGTCAGGGTCAGCGTGACCGGCGGGCCGGCAACCTTCTCGAGCCCGACGATCCGGGTTCCGCCCCGCCGCGACCACTCGGCGAGGATCTGCCGCAGCGGGACGTCCGAGGCTTCGATCGTGACGCGTCCGGCATGAAACGACAGCCGCAGGTCCGCGGCCGCTGGCGCTGCCGCGAGGATGAGGAGCAGGCCGATGGCCGCTCCACCCAGCGTCGATCCGGAGGACCGTCGATGCATGTGTCCGCAGTCTCGGAAGGCTCCGGGAGCGCGTCCAGTATACGCCCGTGGTGGCGGCTGCGCGGCCGGATCAGCGCAGCTTCAGGATCCAGAGCGGCGAGTCCTTCTTCGGCAGGTCGCAGGACCGGCAGATCTCGGGGCCGCCGCGCTGGAGATGCTCCCGCCGGACCGCGCGGTACGCCTCCGAGTTCCAGATCTCCCGGATCGTGGACGTGCGCAGGTCGCCGAGGATGGACCGGCCATCGAAGTCGGCGCAGCAGAGCGCGACGCGGCCGTCCCAGAGCGCCGTGAAGGTCAGCCACGGCCGGTAGCAGGGATAGTTCACGTCGGAGTGCTGGTGCAGGGTGCCGGCCCAGTTGTGCAGGTCGGTGACGTGGATCTTGTCCGCGCGGTGCCGCCAGTGCTCGATGAACGCGCGCTCGTCCTCGGAGTTGTCCTGCCGCACGAACGAGAGGATCAGCTTCGGCCGCGACGTCCCGGCCTCCTGGCGCAGCGCGAGCAGCCGCTCGATGTTGCCGATGACCTTGTCGTACTTGAGGCCGACCCGCGTGCGCTCGAACGTCTCCTTCCCGGACGCGTCGACGCTGATGTTGATCGCGTCGAGCCCGGCCTCGATCATCCCGCGCGCCGCCTTCTCCGTGAGCAGCGAGCCGTTGCTGATCATGCCGACCTGCGGGATGCCGCGCTGCTTCGCGTAGCGCACCTTGTCGACGAGCGCGCGGTCGACGAACGGCTCGCCGTAGTTGTGCATCCGGATGTGGGCGATCCCGAGCTCGGCGCACTCGTCGACGATCCGCTTGAAGAGCGTCATGTCCATGATGCCCTGCCGCCGCTCCATCTCGTCGCGGGGGCAGAAGACGCACTTCGCGTTGCAGATGTTCGTGCTCTCGATCTGGACGATCTCGGGCAGCGGCGCCTCGTCGCGGCCGGTGGCCAGCAGCACACGCTTGACCAGACGGGCGTTGCGGAGCAGCGCCGACTCGACGAGCGTGCGCGCGCGGCGGCGCAGGGGGTGAAGCACGGTCTACCGCTTCTGGAAATAGTCGATGACCCTGGCGAGGATCTCGTCGAGCGCCACCGTCGGCTCGTAGCCGATGAGCTGCCTGATCTTCGTGAGATCGGGCACCCGCCGCGGCATGTCCTCGAACCCGGCCTCGTACGCCTGATCGTACGGGATCATCTGGATCTCCGAACGGCCACCGGTGAGGGCCCGTACCTTTTCCGCCAGCTCGAGAATGGTGATCTCCTCGTCGTTGCCGATGTTGAACACCTCGCCGATCGCCCGGGGCTCGACCACGAGGCGCTCGAGCGCGCTGACGACGTCCCCCACGTAGCAGAAGCTCCGGCTCTGCCGCCCGTCACCGTGCACGGTGATCGGCTGTCCCGCCAGGCCCTGCCGGACGAAGTTGGGCACGACCATGCCGTAGCGCCCGGTCTGTCGCGGCCCGACGGTGTTGAAGAACCGGACGATGATGACCGGGAGCTTCTTCTCCTTCCAGTAGGCCAGCGCCAGGAACTCGTCGATCGCCTTGCTGCAGGCATAGGCCCAGCGGTGCTTCGGCGTCGGCCCCATGACGAGGTCCGCGTCCTCCCGGAACGGCACCGCGGTGCTCTTCCCGTAGACCTCGGAGGTCGAGGCCACGACGACGAGCTTCTTCTTCTTGTTGGCGTGGCGGAGGACGACCTCCGTGCCGTGCACGTTGGTCTCGATCGTGTGCACCGGCGCCTCGACGATCAGCTTCACGCCGACCGCGGCCGCGAAGTGGAAGACGACGTCGCTGCCGTCGATGAGCTCGGCCAGCACCGGCTCGTTGGTGACGCTGTCGATGACGTAGTGAAAGCCCGGGCGCCCTTTCAGGTGCGCGATGTTCTCGATCGCCCCCGTGGAGAGATTGTCGAGGATGGTGACCTGATGACCGGCGCTCAGCAGCGATTCGGCCAGATGCGATCCGATGAACCCGGCCCCGCCGGTGATGAAGGCATGCACGGACGATTCAGTTCCTCACGAAAGACAGGACGGCTTCGGCCGCCCGTTTCGCGGCGGAACCGTCGGCCCGGATGCCGTACCGGTGCATGAACGCCCGGCGCGCGGCCCCGAGCGTCCGCCGCGCCTCCTGATCATACATGAGCGATCTCAGCCGTCGGGCAATCTCGTGCCGCGCCGCCCCGGCCATCGCGCCGGCCTCGACGAACGGGCTCAGATTGTTGGGGAGATCCAGCACCAGGGCGGGGACATCCAGGGCCATCGCCTCGATCGCGGCGGTCGAGTTGACGGTCACGAGCACTGAGGCGATGGCCGTCAGCCGCCCCAGGTCGGCTCCCGGCGGCGCCACGACGACGCGCGCGGCGCCGGCAGCGTCCGCCAGATACGGGTCCGGTCCTTCCGCGGGATGGGGCTTCACGACGAGCCAGGCGTCCGGCATCTCCCGCATGGCGGCGACGAGCGCCGCGAAGCCGCCGCCCATCTGGGCATGCTTGGCCGCGACGAGCACGACGGGCGCGCCGGCCGGTATCCCCATCGACGCGCGCAGCGCGAGCCGGCCCGTCTCGTCAAGCCGGGCGGCCGACGCGGCCAGGGCGTCGAGCCGCGGGCTGCCCGTGACGCGAAGCGCGCCGGGAGGGAACCGGCCCTGGGTCTCCAGGTGCTCCCGCGTGAAGTCGTCGAAGACGAGCGTGCAGTCGGGCAGCGGGAAGCCGCGGTCGTGCGGGTTGCCCGGCGACGGTTGCATCTCGTCGGGCTCGTGCAGGTAGTTCAGCCAGTGCCGGTAGATGAACCCGTGCTGCAGCGCCACGCAGGGGATGCCGCGGCGCCTCGCCTCGAGCACCAGCGCGCGCCCGTAGCCGCCGGCCTCCGCATACGTGAGCACGACGTCGGGGCGCAACCGATCCAGCGCCGCGGCGGCTTCGTCCATCGCGCGTGCCGACCACGGGAACTGCAAATCCGCGATCCCGCGGAGCTGTTCTTCGACGAGCGGCCACACGTCGCACCCGCGGATGACTGCGGCCTCGCGCAGCGCGGCGCTCCGTCGCAGCGCGTCGAAGACGGCATGCCGGTCGCGCCACACCGTGCGCGACGGCGCGAGGTCCCTCCACCCGGCCAGCACTTCGATGGGCGTCACCGGCAGGTTGCGCGCCGCGGGATCGGCGAACTCCCGCAGCCGGTCGCGCCACCGGCGTACGCGGAAGTTCGTGCGCGGACCCAGGCCGACGAGCTGCAGGCCACCCGGAGGCAGCTCCCGCCGCAGCTCGGACAGCACGGGACCGGTGTACGCCTCCTCGCCGGTGCCGCGAAGAAACGCGGAGTGCACGAACGCTGCGACGTCTGGCGAGCCATGACGGCGCAGACGGATCGGCCGCAGCCGATCGGCGAGCGCGGAAACCGTGTGGAACAGCGCCTTCGTGCGCAGCTGCATCGAGCGCGCCGGGCGTCCGCGGTCGGCGGGCCCCTCGATGTCGATGGCCAGGCGCGACGCGAAGGCGCGCGCGACGTGCGCGAGCACGGGATCCGCGCCGGACAGCGTCCAGTGCCGGCCCGGCTCGCGTTCGGCGAGCCGCTCGAGCGCGGCCAGTGCGCGAAAGATGCGCGTCACGACCTGCTGCTTGTGCAGGTAGATCTCCGCGAACCACCAGAGCGAGTCCCCACGGTAGGTGAAGCGATCGCGCCACGGCCGCCCGTCGATGCTGACGTGCCGCAGCGCCTTGATCCAGCGGTTGGCGTCCGCATCCGCGCGGTCGGCCGCGTCCGGGTCGAGCAGCGCGCTGACGGGCATCGCCGTCGATCCGCCGGACGACACGAAACCGATGAGCTCCCGGCTCACGGCTGGCCCGCCGGCTGCAGGCGGGTCGTCTGCCCGCCGAGGAGCTCGCGCGCGGCGGCGACCACGGCGTCGACGCCGATGCCCGCGAGGCAATCAGGTACCACTCCGGTGCAGCGCCGGGGCGGCCTGCGGATCCGGTTGCAGGGACTGCAGGGGAGGTCGATGCGCACCACGCGCGCGGGACCGATCGGGCCGTAGCGCCAGGGCATCGACGGCCCGAAGATCGCGACGAGCGGCGTGCCGACGGCCGACGCCAGGTGCATCGGGCCGGTATCACCGGTCACGAGGAGCCGGCACTGTTCGAGCACGGCCGCGAGCAGCACGAGGTCCGTCCCGCCGGACAGCGATGCCGCCTGGGCGCCGAGCTCGCGTGCGCGCGCCATCGCGGCGTCCGCGAGAGCCGCTTCGTCGGGCGTGCCGGTGAACAGGAGGCCGACGCCGTGTTCGCGCGCCAGGATCGCCGCGGCTTCGCCGAATCGTTCCGGAGGCCACTGCTTCACGACACGTCCGGCGCCGACGTGTACTGCCACGATCGGCGCGCCACCCGGGAGCGTGGACTCGAGCACACGTGAGGCTGCGGCGCGCGCCTGCTCGGGAACGGAGAGCCGCCAGGCGTCCGTGCCGTTCTCGACGGACGACAGCGCGCCGGCCGGCATGGCGAACGCCCGCTCGACCAGACGCAGCCCGCCATCGGCGACGTGCCGGCGAGGGTCGTGGGCGACGCGGTCGGTCAGCAGGGGCCCGCCGCCGGCGTGCACGAAGCCGACGCGCCGCGGCGCTCCCGCGATCCAGGGCAGCAGGTTCGAGCGGATGTCGCCTTCGAAGTTGATCGCGAGATCGTAGCCGCGCGCCCGCCAGCGCGAGGCACGCGCGACGAGCTCGCGCATGGAGCCCCGTCCGTTGCGCGCAAGCCATGGCGCATCCAGGATCTCGACCTCGTCGACCTCGCGAAGCAATCGCGCAATCGGCTCGTTCCAGCTGCCGACGACCAGATCGATCCTGGCGTCCGGCGCGGCCCGCCGCACCGCGCGGATTGCGCCGATCGACATGAGCAGGTCGCCAATCCGTTCCAGCCGGAGCAGCAGGATGCGCCGTGGCGTCCCCACCGCCGGCCGGCGCCGCGGCCAGGCTGCGACGGCCCGGAGGCCCAGGTCGGCGAGCCCGACGGCGACGCGCTCGCGCGGAGAGTAGATATCGAGGTGCTCGAACATGGACGCGGGTCGATCAGCCGGATGCTCCGTCGTGCGCGCACGTCGCGCCGCGCTGCCGCGCACCGTTCATCGCCGGACGACCTCGACCCGGTCCACCATAACACCGAGCTCGCGATCGTCGGGCACGCCGAGCAGCTCGTGCGGATTCCACGTCGTGGTCCGCAGGCGCACCGTCAGCGGGTCCGCCGAGCGGGCCGCCCGCTCCGCGAGATCGGGCGGGATCGGCAGGGTGTAGGTTCCGCCGCCGTCTTCCACCCGGATGCGGCCGATCACGGTCTCGCCGATGCTGACCTCGACGTCGGCCGGTGGCGCGGCCGGCGGCCGGCCGCCGCTGTCCAGCCGCAGCACCAGTGCCGTCGCGTTGGCGTCGATGCCGGACAGCATCAGGTACGACACGTCGCGCGACCAGCGGAACGTGCCCCGCCGATCCTGCTCCTTCGCATGGAAGCGCAGCACGTGCAGATCGTCGGCCGCACCCACGTCGACGGACGTCGGCGGCGGCACGCCGTCCCGGGCCGGCGCGAAGCGGTACAGATCCAGATGGAACTTCTTCAGCCGCGCGCCGGACGGATACGCGTTCCACGCCGACTCGTATTCCGGAACCTGTATCGGCTCGCTCGCCACCGCCTCGACCACGAACGAACGGGAGAGGAGATCGGTGCCGCCCCCGGCCAGGAAATACACGTTCTCGTAGTGCTCCAGCGCCCAGCGGATGAAGCCTGCGAACATCAACCGATCGGGCCGCGGGCTCGTCAGCACGAGGACCTCGCGGTCGTAGATGTAGGCGAGCGGCAGCGCGAGCACGTGCACGTCGGTCGCGTTGCGCGATTCGACGAGCAGCAGATCGCGCTCGGTCAGGCGGCTGGCGAGCGCCTCGAGCCGTGGAATGAGACCGGCGTACTCCACATGCGCCCGCACCGGCGCGGCAGCCTGCCAGAACGAGACGGCAATCGCCGCGAGCACGGCCACCCCTGCCGCGCAGCGGATCCGGTCAGCGAGCCGTGCGCGGGCGTTCCTGAAGTCGAGCGGCATGACCAGCGCCGCCGCGATGCACAGCATCACGGCCGGAAGCAGGATCGGCACGAACCGGCGCGTGGTCCAGAAGTGCTCGGGGACGATCCGGATCTTGTAGAAGAAGAAGACGGCGCTGCCCGCGGCCGCACAGAGGACGACGGGATCCTTCCAGAACCGGCGCATGGCGAGCAGCACGAACCCGGCCACGGCAATCGCGATGGCGGCCGGGTGCACGTACCAGCCGAACATGCGCAGCGAGCTCGCGTCGTGCTCGGCGAGCCGCCCTCCCTGGACCCGGAAGAACCAGGCGTAGATGGCGAGCCCGACGAGCCCGACCGCGATGACGGCAGGCGCCCACGTGCGGACGGCGCGCTGGACGGCCTCACGCCGGCGGAGCCGCAGTCCGGCCGCCCACGCCGCCACCGTGGCCAGCATCACGACGGCAACCGGGATCCAGTTGGCCTCGAGCCATCGACGCGGTGTGTTCAGGTACGGCGCGAGAAACCCCACGGCGTACGCGCCCGCCGCGACTCCGAGTGCGGCGAGCGGCATCACGAAGACGGCCCGCACGCGCCCTCCGGTCAGCCACCACAGTCCGAGCCCCGCCCCGACGAAGGCGAGCATGAGGACGCCGTCGATCCGGGAGAACAGCAGCAGGCCGAGCAGCAGCGCGGCAACCGGCGCGAAGAAGCGATCGCCATCGACATGCGCGCGCGTGCACGCGAGGATTCCGGCGAGCAGCAGCGGCTGGGTGAGGATCTCCGAGTTCGGAATGCGCGCATGCCAGAGCTGCACGAGATGGATCGCGAGCAGCCCCGCCGCGGCAACGGCAGCCGGCCGCCCCGTCAGCCGCGCGGCGAGGAAGTACAGTCCGAGCACGCCGAGCACCGCGATCGCGATCGGCACGAAACGCGCCCCCGTCAGCCCGTACAGCCCGTATCCAATCGCGACAGCCACGGGATACAGGTGCGGAAACTGATCGACGACGGCGCCCGTTGCCGGATCGAGCAGGAAGAAGCCCATGAACCGGAGGCTGTAGTACTCGTCGAATCCGTGCGGCGGGAAGAAGAGCGGCAGGTACTCACGAGGCAGCGTCGCGACGACCTCGTCGCGTGAGATGAGGCTTCCGTCGTGTGCAATCCGGATCCCGGCATTCAGATACGTGCCGGGATCCTTGCCGCCCATGACGTATTCCGATGGCGGCGGATACAGCCAGAGGCAGAGCGCCGCGACGAGTACCGGTGCAGCCGTCCAGGCCGTGGGCCGCGCAGCCCGGCGCGCCAGCAGGCGCCGGTTCCCGGCTGCGAGTGCGAGCACCGCGATCAGGCCGTCGGCGGCGAGCACACGCGGCAGGCTGAACCAGCCGGCCGCGGCGAGCACGAACCCGGCCGTCAGCGAGATCGCCAGGCTGAGCACGATCGCCCAGTACACGCGCTCGGCAGGGTCCAGCGACATCCGCCGATCGCGATCCGCCACCGGAAGTCTGAAGATCAGCGCGCCGGGGAGATAGGCGACGAGCGCCAGCGCCAACGCCAGGCCGATCATCGGGCTGCTGCTCCTTCAACGATGAAGTCGCAACGCCATTGACGGGAGGACGGCAGGCTCCGGGGGCAGGCCGGCAACAGGCCCTTCACGCGGCGCCTGCTCCTTCGGCCCCGCAGGCCGCTTCGTATGCCTGCTCGAACGCCGCGGCCGTCGCCGCCCAGGAAGCGTTCGTCTCGGCCCAGCGTCTCGCCTCGCGGCCCAGTCTTTCCGCCAGCGCCGAATCGTCCAGGAGCCGCGCGATCGCCGCGGCCAGCGCGTTCACGTCGCGTTCGGGCGCGAGCAGACCCGTGACGCCGTCGCGCACGACCGCGCCGATGCCTCCCGCAGGGAACGCGACGACCGGTGTACCGGATGCGAGCCCTTCGAGCACGACGTTCGGCAGCCCGTCCACGTTGCCGGCATCGTCCCGCACCGACGGCACGGCGACGACGTCGGCGGCGGCCAGTGCCGAGCCGACCTCGTCCTGCAGCAGCAGTCCCGGGAAGATCACGCGGTCGGCGATGCCGCGCTCCGCCGCGCGCTGGCGCAAATCGGCGTCCAGGTCGCCGGCGCCCGCGAGCACGAGCGTCAGCCGAGGCCGTCCCGGCGCAAGCCGGGCGATGGCATCGATGAGGTATTCGAAGCCCTTCTTCCGCACGAACCGGCCCGCGGCGACCACCAGCTCGGCATCCTGGCCGACACCCCATGCGCTGCGCATGCGTGCCCGCGCTGCGGGATCCGGCCGGAATCGGCCGGTGTCGACGCCATACGGGATCGTGTGCGAGCGATCGCGCGCGGCGCCGATCGCGACGGCCCGCGTGCGCAGGTCGTCGCTGCAGGCGGTGACGACGCGCGCGCGTCCGAACACCCAGCGCGCGACCTGTCTCACGGGCGCATGACGCTCGGCGACGAAGACGTCGGAGCCGTGAAGGCTCACGACGAGCGGCCGGCCCCCGGCGGCAGCCGCCGCGATCGCGCCGCCCGGCACGACCCAGTGGCCGTGCATCACCGTCGCGTTCACGTCCTGCGCGACGCGCCGCGCGAGGCGCCAGCCGGAAGCAAGCGCGAGCGGGGTGGCCGCGACCGCCCGCACACGCAGGCGGACGTCGGCGTCGAGCGCGCCGGCGTAGCCGAACAGATGGAGCGCCGGATGCGGAGCGTACCGGAACAGGTGGAAGTGCACGCCGCCGTCGCGTTCTCCGCGCGTCCAGCGCGGGTGCCACGGCAGGACCATGTGTACCTCATGCCCGCGCGCGGCGAGTCCGTGAGCGATCGGCTCCATGAAGGTGCCGACCGTATCGCCCGGGAAGCGCGGGTAGGAGGTGGCAACCATCACGATGCGATGGGGGCTCACGACGACCCCAGGAGCGCGCGGAGCCGCAGGCGCCACGGCGTCAGCGCCGATTCCAGGACGACGGCGCTCGAGAGCTTCGACGATCCGGCGCGCCGCTCGATGAAGATGATCGGCACCTCGCCGATGCGCGCGCCGCGGCGATGCGCCTCGAAGAGCAGCTCAACGAGGAAGGCGTACCCGTCCGACACCATGCGATCGAGCGGCAGGCGCGCCAGCATCTCCCGGCGCCAGCACCGGAAACCGCTCGTGCAGTCGCTTGCGCGGAGGCCCGTGACGGAACGGATGTAGCGGTTCGCGAACGCGCTCAGGAAGATGCGCCGCAGCGGCCAGTTGACGACGCTGACGCCATTCAGATAGCGCGAGCCGATGACCAGATCGTGGTCTGCGGCGGCCTGCGTCAGGGCCGGCAGGTACTTCGGATCGTGCGACCAGTCGGCGTCCATCTGGCAGATGAGATCGGCGCCGCTGTTCGACAGCGCGTGACGGAGCCCGTCGATGTAGGAGCGGCCGAGTCCGCGCGGCCCGGTCCGATGCATGACATCCACGCGCCCCGGGAACTCGCGGGCGAGCGCATCGGCGGCCTCGCCCGTCCCGTCAGGCGAGCCGTCGTCGACGACGAGCACCCGAAAGCCCTCGTGCGCCATGATGGCGCGGACCAGATCCGGCAGGTTGCCCCGCTCGTTGTACGTCGGGATGATGACGAGCACGCTCATGCGGCGGTCAGCGGGGCCGGCGATCGACGCGGTGCGGTGGCCAGTGCGAGCGCGCCAGCGCCCAGCACGAGAGCCGCCGGATCCAGCCCGGAGAGACGGAAACGTTCCTGTGGAAAGAACACGAGTGCCGCGGCGACGGCGGAGGCGGCGAGCAGCAGGACACCGCGCGGCCGCCGGCCGCTCCGCCCGAGGACGACGAGCCCCGCGATTGCCGCCGGCAGCAGCAGTGCCCATGACGCCACCGACGCGGCTAGGTAGCGGGCCGAGTGCAGAGTATACGACGGGCCTGCCGGCACGAAGAGGTAGAAGACCTTGCGCGGCAGCAGGGTCAGCCAGCGAAGCGGATCGGCCGCAATCGACGCCAGTGCCTCCCGGTAGTAGACGGATTCGAGCTCCTCGGGCGTCCAGCCGGGATGCTCGGCGCGCAGCCGGAGGTTGTCGCGCTTGATCTCGGGGTTCGCCGCCAGATCCCCCTCTCCGATCGCACGTGGATGGTTGCCCGTCCAGAAGGTGATGCCGCCCTCCGAGGCGATGAAGACCATGCGTCCGTACTCGGCGTAGTTCCGGGCGGTCCATGGCGCGATGACGATGGCGGTGCCGGCCGCCAGCGCGGCGAACGCGCTCCAATGCCGTCGAACGGCGAGATACGACGCGAGCAGCAGTGCGAACAGGACGTGGCCCGGCCGTGTGAGCGCGCAGAGGCCCGCCAGCGCACCGCAGGCGAAGGCGAGCCGCGCCGTCCTCTGGCCGCGGTCCGCCGCGAGCGCCAGGCGATCGACGAGCAGGACGTTCGCGAGGGCAAGCGGCAGATACAGGACCTCGGAGAACACGTACGCCGGAATCCAGATGAGCGGCGGGTAGAGTGCGGATCCCCAGGCCGCAATCACACCGGCCCGATCGCCCGCCGCCTGGCGCGCGACCATCGCCAGCAGCAGGACCGTCGCGCCGCCGAGCAGCGACTGCACGATCCGGATGGCTGTCAGATCAGGTACCCGGACAGCGCCCGCCGCGCTCGTCACGACGGCCAGGAAGAGGGGATAGACCGGCGCGCGTCCGAACCGTTCCACGGGATCGCCGTCGGCCGGCGTCCCGTACGTGAAGCCCCGGCCTGCCGAGAGGCTGGCCGCCAGCTCCAGATACTCCCGCTCGTCGTGCGTGAGCGGCTTGCCGACCCAGTAGCCGATGCCGAAGACCAGACGCAGGACGATGGCTGCCGCGGCGGCCCAGAGCAGCGGCCGGAGCCGCGGCCGCTCGCCTTCGGCGTGCATCACTGACGGCTCTCGAAGCGCAGGGCCGAGATCTGTTCCGAGATGAGGCCGACCAGGAAGATCACGACCGCGAGCATGATCAGCAGGACCGAGGAGTTGGTGACGTGCGACTGGGTCAGGATGGTCCAGATCGCGTAGAGGAATCCCACCCCGAAGGTCACCAGGCTCACCGGGACGAACACGCGCAGCGGGCTGAAGATCGTGACGATCTTCAGCAGGATCAGGAAGAACTTGGCCCCGTCCTGCGCGAGGCGGATCTTCGACTTGCCCACGCGCTGCTCCGCTTCGATCGGCTCGAACGCGACGTTGTAGCCCGCCTTCACGAACGCGAGCGTGGTGGTGGTCGGGGTCGAGAACCCGTTCGGCAGCAGGTGCAGGAACTCGAGCAGGCACTCGCGCCGGGCCGCGCGGAAGCCGGACGTGAGATCCGGGATGTCGCGGCCGGTGAGATAGCTCGCGAGCCAGTTCAGGAGCGCGTTGCCGGCTCTCCGGGACAGCGTGGCCTGCGTCCGGGCGGACCGGGCGCCGACCACGAGGTCGAACTCGCCGAGGCGCTCGACGAGCCGCGTGGCGTCGGCGGCGCGATGCTGTCCGTCCCCGTCGACGACGAGCACGTTGGCGCCGGTTGCGCGGCGCACGCCCGACTTCACGGCGGCGCCGTTCCCCTTGTTGTACGGATGACGCACGACGAGCGCGCCGGCCGCCGCCGCGCGTTCCCCGGTCCCGTCCACCGATCCATCGTCGACGACGATGATCTCGTGCCAGGGAGCGGCGCTGGCGAGCGCGGAGACGACCGCCGCGATGCTCTCGGCTTCGTTGTACGCCGGGATGATGATCGATGTCGTGGACGGTTCCGCCACCGGCTACTCCCGGATCCCGACGCGGACGTCCTCGTCGACCGGCGCCTGCTCCGTCGGCCGGCCCGTGGCGAGCTCGATCGAGCGCACGCGGTAGACCAGGTCCTCGAGCAGCTTCCGGTTGCCGGAGATGACGTCCGAGACCAGCCCGATGAGCACGACCTGGAAGCCCACGATCATCAGCACCGCGGAGATGATCAGCGACTGGACGTGTCCGAGGCCGGTTCCGGTGAAATAGAAGTACAGGAACCGCAGGACGAGCGCGAACCCCGTGATGAACAGCGCGGCGCCGATGTACGAGAACACCTTGAGCGGCTCGTACATCGCGTAGATGCGGACGATCGTGGCTGCCGAGGCCTTGATGTATCCCCAGATGCTGTCGAAGAGCCGCGACGGGCGGACCCGCGGGTTCGTGCGGATCGGCACGTGGGCGATGGCCATCCGGCGCTTGCCGGCCTGGATGATCGACTCGAGGGTGTACGAGAACTCCGAGACGATCGTCATCCGCAGGGCCGCTTCGCGCGTGTAGGCGCGGAAGCCGCTCGTCGTGTCGGGCACCTGCGTGCCGGACACCTGACGCACCACCCAGCTGCCGAGGCGCTGGAGCCGCTTCTTGTGCGGGCTCATCTCGGAGAGCGCCTTGATGTTGCGGTCGCCGATGACGATGTCGGCTTCGCCGCGGACGAGCGGCTCGATCAGCAGTGCGATGTCGGCGCCGACATACTGGTTGTCGGCGTCGGTGTTGACGATGAAATCGGCCCCCAGCTTGAGCGCGGCGTCGATGCCCGCCATGAAGGCGGCCGCCAGCCCCTTGCGCCGGCGGAACCGGACGATGTGGTGGACGCCGTGCGCGCGGGCGACCTCCGCGGTGCCGTCGCGGGACCCGTCGTCGACGACGAGGACCTCGATCTGGTCGATGCCGGGCAGCGTGCGCGGCAGATCCCGCAGCGTGGCCGGCAGCGTCTCGGCCTCGTTGAGGCACGGAATCTGGATGATCAGCTTGGCCACCGCGTCCCTTCCGTTCTCACGAGCCTGCGCCGACCAGCGCCTCGACCACGCCGTCCCACGTGATCGCTCGCGCCCGCGTTTCGCCGGCCTCGCCGTGTGCCGCCGCCAGGGCGGGTGACGCGGCGTAGCGCGAGATCGCCGCCGCGAGTGCGTCGGCCGTGGGCTCGCAGACGGCGCCGTTCACGCCGTCGACAACAAATTCGAGCGTCCCGCCCGAGTCGCGGCAGGTCACGACCGGCTTGCGGGCCAGGAACGCTTCCAGCGTCACGTAGCCGAAGTCCTCGTCGTACGGCACGTAGACGACCGCGCGCGCGTCCGCATACAGCGAGAGCAGCTCCTCGTCGCCGACCGCCCCCAGGAAGTCGACCCGATCGTCGACGCCGAGGCGCGAGGCGAGCGCCTCGAGGTTCGCCCGCTGCGTGCCGTCGCCGGCCACCACGAGGCGCATGCCGGAATCGACCTGCGCCATGGCCTCGATGGCGAGCTGCGGCCGCTTGACGGTCTCGAGCCGGCCGACGCAGAGCACGTAGGACCCGTACTGCCCGGGACGGATCCGATCGGCCAGTTGAGGCGGATGATACAGCGGCCGGGCCTCCAGGCCGTTGAACTTCTTCAGCCGTCCGGCCGTGTTGCCGGCGTTCGTGAACAGGCGGCGGCACTCCGCCAGCATGCGGGTGTCGAGCTCGAGCAGCGTGTCGCGCAGCCCCACGTCGGCCTCGACGTGATCGAAGTCGCTGTACTCGGTCCCGCACAGCTCGTAGGCGGCCCGGTACTGGTGAATCAGCCAGACGACCTTGTTGTCGTGGCGGGCGAAGTAGCTGGGAAACTTCGTGCCGATCACCAGGTCCACGGGCCGGCCGTTGCTCTCGCTCAGATCGAGCAGGCGCCAGGCGGCCGCGTGCGCCAGGATCTCCTCCTTCGGATACCACTTGAACGGCAGCGAGACGAGCTCGGCGAGATAGCCGCGGGCACGGAGCTGGCGGACGAGCGCGCGGACGTGCAGCTCGGCGCCTCCCTGCACGAACGGCACCTGCGCCTCGCAGACCAGAATGGTGCGGATGCTCATGGCGTCGGGGATCCGGCGGCGGAATGCCCCGCAGGCCCTCCTCAGGTCGCGTGCCGGAAGTTGATCACGTCGCCGTCGGCGACGACGTACTCCTTGCCTTCGAGACGCACCTCGCCGTGGTCGCGGCACGCGGCGAGCGACCCGCGCTCGACGAGCCGATCGTAGCTGACCACCTCGGCGCGGATGAAACCGCGCGCGATGTCGGAGTGGATCTCGCCGGCCGCCTCCTGCGCCACCGTGCCGCGCGGGATCGACCAGGCGCGGCACTCGTCCTCGCCGACGGTGAAGAAGGAAATGTACCCGAGCAGGTCGTAGGTCGCGCGGATCACGCGATCGAGACCCGACTCCTCGAGCCCGAGGTCGGCGAGGAACGCCGCCGCGTCCGCCGGCTCCAGCTCCGCAATCTCCAGCTCGATCTTCGCGCAGACCGGGACGGCGCGCGTGGCGGCCCGGGAGAGGAAGCCGCTCAGTCCCGTGGCCTCCGCGGCGCGCTCCACCGAGGCGCCGCTGGCCGCGACGTCCGCTTCGTCGAGATTGATGACCAGCAGCAGCGGCTTGGCCGAGAGGAGCTGGAACCCGCGCAGCCGGCGGGTGTCGTCGCCGGTGAGATTCAGCGCGCGCAGCGGCGTCCCGTTCTCGAGCGCCTCGCGGCAGCGGGTCAGCAGGTCCCGTTCGAGCTCGAGCTCCGCGGCGCGCGTCTTCTTCAGGTCCTTCTCGAGCCGCTCCAGCCGCCGCTCGACGACGCCGAGGTCCGCGAGGATCAGCTCGTCTTCCATCGCCTGCGCGTCGCGCGCCGGGTCGACGGACCCCGCGGCGTGCGGCACCGCCGGGTCGCGGAACGCGCGGACGACGTGCACCAGCGCGTCGGCGTTGCGGTAGGCGGCGACGTCGACGAGCGCCTTCGCGCCCCCGGCGGCCTGCGCCTGGTCGGCGAACTCCACGGTGGCCGGCACCCGCTTGCGCGGGTTGAACATCGCCGTGAGCCGGTCGAGCCGCGGGTCGGGCACCTTCGAGACACCGACCTGGACGTCGCCGCGACCGCCTCGCGCGGTCTCGCGGGTGGCGGTCATGAGCTGGAACAGGGTGGTCTTGCCCGTCGACGGGAATCCGATGAGTGCGGCGCGGAGCATGAAGGCGTCAGGCTCGAAACCGGCCGGTGCCGGGAGGCGAAACGCTCAATCGTAGCATGCGGCTGGGGTGTCGCCGGATGGACGCCCAAGCTATGGGGGTGCCGCACGATAAAACGGCGAAGCAAAAGCGTAACTTGCTGAGCAGCAACTGTTTTGCGTTGACAACGCCAGCTGGCACCCCTACCATGCCGGTGGACCAGAGTGGACCAAAGTGGAGCAAAAGGCCGTCCTCCGGGGGAACGCCCCGGCGAAAATCGATGACAAAGGACGACTCAAGGTCCCGAACCTGTTTCGGGCGCCGGTCCACCAGACGTACGGCCGCGAGGTGTTCGTCACCAGCCTGACCGGCGAGAGCGTGCGCATCTACCCGATGCCGGTCTGGCAGGCGATCGAGGAGAAGCTCGCGCAGATGCCCTCGACGCATCCCTCACGGCTGCGGTTCCTCGACCGCGTCAACTACTTCGGCCAGGTCGCCGAGCTCGACGACCAGGGACGCGTGCTCATTCACGCGCGCCTGCGGGAGTCGGCCTCGATGACCGGCGAAGTCGACGTGATCGGCAAGTACGACTACCTGGAAGTGTGGAACCACGATCGGTTCCTCGGCAAGCTCCAGCGCGAGCCGTTCGGCGACGAGGACGCGCGCGCGCTGGCCGAGTACGGCATCTGAGCCGCTGGCCCGGACCGCGGCGGAGCGTGAACGTGGCCGATGCGCCCACGCACGAGCCGGTGCTCGTGGCTGAAGTCGTCGATGCCCTGCAGCCGGCGCGCGGCGGCGTCTTCGCGGACTGCACGCTGGGTCTCGGCGGCCACACCCGCGCGCTGCTCGATGCGGGCGCCGATCGGGTCATCGGCATCGATCGTGATCGCGACGCGATTGCCGAAGCGCTCCGGCGCCTCGGCCCGCTCGCGTCGCGCGTCGACGGCGTGCACGCGGATTACCGGGAGCTGCCGGCCGTGCTGGCGTCGAAGGGGCTGACGACGGTCGCGGGGCTCGTCGCGGATCTCGGGGTGTCGTCGGCGCAGCTCGAGGGGCCGGGGCGCGGCTTCAGCTTCCGGCGCGACGAGCCGCTCGACATGCGGATGGATCGCAGCGCCGGCCCGACGGCGGCGGAGCTGGTGAACACCGCGTCGGAGCAGGAACTGGCCGACGTGATCTTCCGCTACGGCGAGGAGCGGCACGCGAGTCGGATCGCGCGCGCCATCACGGCGTCGCGACCGGTCGAGACGACCGGCGCGCTCGCCGCGATCGTGCGGCGCGCGGTGCCCTCGCGCGGATGGCAGCGGATCGATCCGGCGACCCGGACGTTCCAGGCCATCCGGATCTGGGTGAACCGCGAGCTCGACGGGCTCGACGGGTTCGTGCGCGACGCGGCGGCGGCGCTCGGGGTCGGCGCGCGCATGGCGGTGATCACGTTCCACTCGCTGGAGGACCGGATCGTGAAGCACACGATGCGGGCGCTCGGGGCCGAAGCGCCCGGGCGCTTCCGCGTGCTCACGAAGAAGCCGATCGTGCCGTCGGACGCGGAAGTGGCGCGCAACAGCCGCGCCCGCAGCGCGAAGCTGCGGGTGGGCGAGCGGCCCGCGCTGGCGTGAGGGGGATGCCGATGGACGCCTTCGAGTACCAGATCAAGAAGGACATTCGCAACAACCCCATCGTCCGCGAGGTCGACCAGGAGCGGATGCGTGAGATGTGGCGCTCGGCGCGGGTGATCTGCCTGTTCGCCGCGCTGGTCATCTACGCCGCCTGGCAGCACTTCGAGCTGATCCACTACGGCTACCGGCTGGATCAGCTCCAGCAGGCGCGCGCCGCGGAGGAGCAGATCAACCGTCACCTGCGGCTGCAGCTGGAGGCGCTCCGGCGGCCGCAGCGCATCGAGGCGATTGCGCGCACGCAGCTCGGCATGGTGCCGCCCGGACCCGGGGACGCGGTGGTGCTGGAGCGCGTGACGCCGTCGGAGCCCCCGGCCCACTCGGTGGTGGCGAGCCGCTAGGACCCGCGCATGAGCGACGCTTCTCCGCACATCTGGCGCCGCACGGTGCGACGGCGGCTGCTCGCGGTGGCCGTCATCTTCGGCCTCTGGGCCGCGGCGGTCGAGGCGCGCCTCGTGTGGCTCCAGGTGTTCCGGCACGAGTACTACGTGCAGCGCGCCGAGCGCCAGCAGCAGCGCACGATCACGCTGCCGGCCGAGCGCGGGGACATCCTCGACCGCGACGGCCGCGTCCTGGCGACGTCGGCCGAGGCGACGACGATCTACGCCGTGCCGACGGAGATCGACGACCCGGTCGCGACGACCGACGCGCTCTGCCGGGTGCTCGACGGGTGCCTCAGATCGAAGGAGTGGCGCGACGCGCTGCTCGAGCGCCTGTCGCGGCGCCGCCCCTTCGCCTACGTCAAGCGGCAGGTGTCGCCCGAGGAAGCGCGCGCGGTGAAGGCGCTCGACCTCGAGGGCATCGGCTTCAGCTCGGAGAGCCGCCGGTTCTACCCGAACCGCGAGCTGCTCGCTCCGGTCCTCGGCTACGTCGGCATCGACAACAAGGGGCTGGGCGGGCTCGAGCAGACGTACGACCGCGTGATCCGCGGCGAGGACGGCATGTCGCTCGTCTTCACGGACGCGCGCCGTCACGCGTACGACCGCGTGGACCGTCCGCCGACCCGGGGGGCCACGCTCGAGCTGACGATCGACGCGGTGCTGCAGCACGCGGTCGAGCGGGAGCTGCGCGCCGGCGTGGAGGCCGCGCGCGCGGACGGGGGCGTCGCGATCGTCATGGACCCGTGGAACGGCGAGGTGCTGGCGATGGCCAGCCTGCCGTCGTTCAACCCGAACACGTACGGCGAGTTCGCACCCGAGCACCGCCGCAATCGCGCGGTGATGGACATCTACGAGCCGGGGTCCACGTTCAAGACCATCACCGCGTCGGCCGCGTTCGAGGAAGGCGTGCTGACGCCGGAGACGCCGATCGACTGCTCGCCCGGCTACATCCTGATCGGGTCGCGCCGCGTGAACGACATGCACCGCTACGGCGTGCTCAGCTTCGCCGACGTCCTGGCCAAGTCGAGCAACGTCGGCGCGATCAAGGCGGGCTTCCGGGTCGGCGGCGAGCGGATGCTGCGCTACGTGCGGCGCTTCGGATTCGGCACGCGGCTGTCGCCCGATCTGCCCGGCGAGCAGGCCGGAATCGTCTGGCCGGAGCTGAACGACAGCGCGCTGGCGTCTGTGTCGATGGGCTACCAGATCAGCGTGACGCCGCTGCAGATGGCGGCGGCCGTCAGCTCCATTGCCAACGGCGGCCAGCTCTACACCCCGCGCGTCGTCCGCGCCGTCATCCGCGACGGCGTGCGGAAGGCGATGGAGCCCGAGGTGATCCGCCGCACGGTCAGTCCACGCACCGCCGCCGTCATGACGTCGGTGATGGAGGGTGTGGTCGATCACGGCACCGCGCGCGCGGCCCGCATCGAAGGCTTCACGATCGCCGGCAAGACCGGCACGTCCGAGAAGATCGAGAACGGGGTCTATGTGAAGTGGAAGCACATGGCCTCGTTCGTCGGGTTCGTGCCGTCGCGCAAGCCCGCGGTGACGGTGCTCGTCGTGATCGACACACCCCGCGCGATGGGCCGTACCGGCGGCGTCGTCGCGGCGCCCGTCTTCCGCCGGATCAGCGAGGTCGTCCTGCGGCAGCTCGCCGTGCCGCGCAACCTCGATCCCGAGCCGCCCGTCCTCATCGCCCGCCGCGCGGAGACGCCGGTGACGCCGGTGCGCTACGGGTCCGCGCAGGTCGTGCCTGCGGCGCCCGCCGTGCCGGCGCGCGACGGGCTGATGCCCGATCTGTCGGGGCTCGATGCCCGCACCGCCATCCGCCAGCTCGCGCGCGTCGGCCTGGCTGCGCGGGTCACGGGCGTCGGCGTCGTGGCCGAACAGCATCCCGCGCCGGGCACGCCGGTCGAGCCGGGCACGAGCGTGCGGCTGGAACTGGATCGGCGTCCGCTGCAGATGGCGCAGGGAGAGGCGGCCCTGCCATGACGCTCGGGCAACTGGTCGACGCGCTCGGTCAGCCTGCCGGACACGCCGGCCCGCCGCTCGACCGCGCCGCAGGGACCGCGGCGACGGGCGTCGTCTACGACTCGCGCCGGGCCGCGCCCGGTGCGGTCTTCGTCGCGCTGCGCGGCCAGAAGGCCGACGGCGCGGCGTTCGCGGAGCAGGCCATCGCGCGCGGCGCGGCCGTCGTCGTCGCCGAGACGCGGCCGATTTCGGAACCCCGCGTGCCGTGGATCGTGGTCGAGGACGCGCGGCTCGCGCTGGCGAAGCTGGCCGTCGCCTTCTTCGGCGATCCCTCGGACTCGCTGGCGGTGGTGGGCGTCACCGGGACGAACGGCAAGACCACGACGGCGTATCTCCTGCGCGCGATCTTCGAAGCGGCGGGGATGAAGTGCGGCCTGCTCGGCACGGTGGTCTACGACGTCGGCGCCGGCGATCAGGAAGCGGTCCGGACCACACCGGAAGCGCCGGACCTGCAGGCGATGCTCCGCGCGATGGTCGACAACGGCTGCCGGGCGGCGGCCATGGAGGTGTCGTCGCACGCGCTGTCGCTGCGTCGCGCCGACGGCATCCGGTTCGCCGCCGCCGTGTTCACGAACCTGACGCGGGACCACCTCGACTTCCACGGCGACATGGAGTCGTACTTCGCCGCCAAGCGGCGCCTGTTCGAGATGCTGCCCGCTGACGCGCCCGCGATCGTCAACGTCGACGACCCGGCGGGCGGCCGTCTGGTGCCGGCGGTGCGGCGCCCCGTGACGTTCGGCATCCGCCAGCGCGCCGACGTCATGCCGCAGCCCTTCCAGCTGTCGCTCACGGGGCTGCGATTCACCGCCGACACGCCGCGCGGGCCGGTCACGGTGCAGTCGCCGCTCGTGGGGCAGCCGAACGTCTACAACCTGCTCGGCGCCGTGGCGACCGGTATCGCGCTGGATCTGCCGATCGACGCGATCGAAGCGGGTCTCGCACGCCTCGGCGGCGTGCCCGGCCGCTTCGAGATCGCCTCCGGTCCGGACGACGACGTCAGCGTCGTCGTCGACTACGCGCACACCGACGACGCGCTGAAGAACCTGCTGGAGACCGCGCGCGCGCTGTCGGGCGGGCGGCTGATCACGGTGTTCGGCTGCGGCGGCGACCGCGACCGGACGAAGCGCCCGCTGATGGGCGCGGTCGCGGGGCGGATGAGCGACATCGTGATCGTGACCTCCGACAACCCGCGCAGCGAGGACCCCGCGCGAATCATGGAGGAAGTGCTCCGCGGCATCCCCGGTGCGGATCGCGCCGCCGGCCGGCAGGCGAAGACCCAGCCGGCGCAGGGGCCGCAGGTGCATGCGATCGTCGATCGCGCGGCCGCCATCGGGCGGGCCGTCGACGAAGCGCGCTCCGGCGATCTCGTGATCGTCGCGGGGAAGGGACACGAGAAGACCCAGGTGATCGGAGACCGCGCCCTGCCGTTCGACGACGTCGCGGTGGCTCGTGAGGCGCTGAGGCGCCGGCGCGCGAGGCTGAGCGTGCAATGACGGGAGTCGAGACCGCGCGGATGCCGCTGACCCTGACGGCCGCCGAGATCGCGTCGGCCGTGTCGGGAGACGTCCGCGCCGGCGACGGCGCCCAGCCGATCGAGCGCTTCTCGATCGACTCGCGATCGATCGCGCCCGGCGACTTCTTCATCGCGCTGAAGGGTGAGCGGTTCGACGGCGGCGCGTTTGCCGCCGAGAGCCTGGCGCGCGGCGCCGCCGGCGTGCTCGTCGACCGCGCCACGCGGGTCGACGTGCCCGGCGCGCTGGTGATCGAGGTCGACGACACGCTCACCGCGCTGCAGGAGCTGGGGCGCTACGTGCGGCGGCTCTCGTCGGCCGCGGTCGTCGCGGTCACGGGCAGTGCCGGCAAGACGTCGACGAAGGAGGCGGCCGCCGGGTTCCTGTCAGCGCGCTACACCGTGTATCGCAACCGCGGCAACCTGAACAACCACATCGGGCTGCCGCTCTCCCTGCTCGATCTCCGGGCGCGGCCCGACATCGCCGTCGTCGAGCTCGGGATGAACCATGCGGGCGAGATCCGCCGGCTCGTCGAGCTGGCGGAGCCGGACGTGCGCGTCTGGACCAATGTCGGCGACGCACACCTCGGGCACTTCGCGTCGGCGGAGGCGATCGCCGATGCCAAGGCCGAAGTGCTGGAAGGCGCGACGCGCGGGACGCGTGTCGTGGCCAATGCGGACGATCCGCTCGTCATGGCGCGCGTCGCACGCACCGACGCCGAGGTCGTGACGTTCGGGCTCGGCCAGGCCGACGTCCGCGCGATCGACGTCCGCGATCGCGGCGTCCAGGGGACGACGGCGGTGATGGTCACGCCGGCAGGCCGCGTGGACGTGCACGTGCCGCTGCCGGGACGCGGCCCGCTGCTGAACGTGCTGGCAGCGGCCGCCGTCGCGCTGCTCCACGGCGTGGCACTCGACGCGATCGCGGCACGCGCGGCGCGTCTGACCGCCGCGCCGCGACGCGGCGAGGTGGTGCGGCTCGGTCGCGGCGTCGTGCTGATCGACGACTCCTACAACTCGAGTCCGGCGGCCCTGGCCGGCGCGCTCGCCGCGCTGGCGTCGGAGACCGGCGCGCGGCGTCGCGTGGCGGTGCTCGGCGAGATGCGGGAGCTCGGCGACTTCTCGGTCGCACTGCACGAGGAATCCGGACGCCACGCCGCGGCGGCAGGCGTGGACCTGCTCGTCGGCGTCGGCGGCGACCCGGCGCGGGCGATGGTGAACGCGGCGCGCGACGCGGGACTCCCGGCGGAGCGAACGCACTACTGGGCGAGCAGCGACGAAGCGGCAGCGCCGGTCTCGGCGCTGCTCGAGCCTGACGACGTCGTGCTGGTGAAGGGATCGCGTGGGACGCGGACGGACATCGTCGCGGACCGGATCCGGGCGGAGTGGAGCTGATGCTGTATCACCTGCTCTACCCGCTGCACACCGAGTTCTCGGTGCTGAACGTGACGCGCTACATCACGTTCCGCACCGCCGCGGCGAGCCTCACCGCGCTCGCCATCAGCCTCCTGCTCGGACCGTGGCTGATCCGACGGCTCCGCGAGTTCCAGATCGGCCAGATCGTCCGCCAGGAAGGGCCGCAGAGCCACCGGGCGAAGGCCGGCACGCCGACGATGGGCGGGCTGCTGATCCTGGCCGCGGCGCTGATCCCGACGCTGCTGTGGGCGGATCTGACGAACGTCTACGTCTGGATTGCGGTGCTGGCGACGGCCGGTTTCGGCGCCGTCGGCTTTGCCGACGACTACCTGAAGATCACGCGGCGCGACCACCACGGGCTCCGGCCCCGCTACAAGCTGGGGGGCCAGATCGTCATCGCCCTGCTCGTCGGGATCTCGCTGCTGGTGCTTGCGGAGCGCGATCTCTACAGCACGCGGCTGATCTTCCCGTTCTTCAAGTGGCTGATTCCCGACCTGGGGCCGTTCTACGTGCTGTTCGCGGTGCTCGTCCTCGTGGGCGCGAGCAACGCGGTGAACCTGACGGACGGACTCGACGGGCTCGCGATCAGCACGTTCGCGATCGCGGTCGCGGCGTTCACGGCGCTCGCGTACGTGACCGGACACCGGATCCTGGCGGAGTACCTGCTGCTCGTGCGCTTCGCGCCGGCCGGCGAGCTGACGATCTTCTGCGGCGCGCTCGTCGGGGCGAGCCTCGGGTTCCTCTGGTACAACTCGTACCCCGCCGAGATCTTCATGGGCGACGTCGGATCGCTCGCGCTCGGCGGCGCGCTGGGCACGGTCGCGATCCTGATCAAGCAGGAGCTGCTGCTGCCGATCGTCGGCGGCATCTTCGTGCTGGAGGCGCTGTCGGTCATCATCCAGGTCGCGTCGTTCCGCCTGACGGGCCAGCGGGTGTTCCGCATGGCTCCTCTCCACCACCACTTCGAGCTCATCGGCTGGAGCGAGCCGAAGGTCATCTCCCGTTTCGTGATCATGGGCGTGATCTTCGCGCTGCTCAGCCTGACGACGTTGAAGCTGCGATGACGGACAGGGGCTTCGACGTCACCGGACGGCGTGTGGTGGTGGTCGGCGGCGCGCGCAGCGGCGCCTCGGCGGCATCGCTGCTGGCGCGGCGGGGCGCCCGCGTGACGCTGACGGACGTGCGGCCGGCCATCGACGACGCGCCGGCGCTCACGGCGCAGGGCATTGCCCTCGAGCTCGGCGGCCACGATCCGGCCACCTTCGGTACCGCCGACCTCATCGTCGTCAGCCCCGGCGTGAAGCTCGATCACCCGGCGTTGGAGCACGCGCGGTCGCGCGGCGTGCCGGTGATCGGAGAGCTGGAGCTCGCCTGGCGCTGGATCCAGGGGCGGGTGATCGCCATCACCGGCACGAAGGGCAAGTCGACGACGACGACGCTGGCGGGACGGATGCTCGAGGCGGCCGGCCTGCCCGTGCTCGTGGGGGGCAACATCGGCGTCCCGCTGAGCAGCCAGGTGGACCGGTCGACGCCCGAGACGCTGCACGTGATCGAGGCGAGCAGCTTCCAGCTCGAGACGACGGACACGTTCCACCCGTGGATCGCGGCGCTGCTGAACTTCTCGCCGGACCATCTGGACCAGCACCCGACGATCGACGCGTATGCGGCGGCGAAGCGGCGCATCTTCTCGCGCCAGACCGCTGCCGACTGGGCCGTGATCAACGAAGACGACGCGGGCGCGCGCGGGCTGGCCGACGGCATCGCCGCGCGGCGGGTGGCCTTCGCAGTCGACACGCCGATCGGAGACGGCGTGACGGTGGACGGCGATCAGATCGTCGAGCGCCGGGGCGGCTCCGCCGTGCCGCTGGTGCCGCTGTCGGCCGTGCAGGTCCGCGGCCGGCACCTGCTGAGCGACGTCGTGGCCGCGGCGGCGATCGGTCGCACCGCCGGCGTGCCCGCCGCGGCGATGACCGAGGCCGTGCGGACGTTCACCGGCATCCCGCACGCGATGGAACGGCTCGGCGCAATCGACGGGATCGAGTTCGTGAACGACTCGAAGGCGACCAACGTCGAGGCGGCCCGGCGCTCGATCGAGAGCGTCGCGCGCGATCTCGTCGTGGTGATGGGCGGCCGCTACAAGGGAGGCGATTTCGCCGGACTCGCCGGACCGCTCCGGGCGCGCGGCGCCGCGGTGGTGGCCATCGGCGAGGCATCGGATCTCATCGCCGACGCGCTCGGCCGCGAGGTCCGGGTGGAGCGGGCGCAGACGATGCGCGACGCGGTCCGGACGGCGTTCGCACTGGCGCCGGCGGGCGGCACGGTCGTGCTGGCGCCGGGGTGTTCGAGCTTCGACATGTTCCGCGATTACGCGGAGCGGGGCGAGGCGTTCAGGCAGGAGGTGCAGCAGCTCGCCGCGGAGCGGCGGGCATCCCGTGAGCAGTGAGCAGTCGTCAGTCAGCCTGCGGCGATCTGGGAGCGTGCCGCTGGGAACGCAGGCTGCCCCGGTCTGCGAGGCGTGTGTCCCGACCCCGGGCTGACTGATGACTGCTGACTGTTCACGGGCGGCGGGTCCGGTCCATGGCGAGCCGGCTCCGCCGTTCCTGTGCCGCGCCCCGTATACCGGGGTCGCGGCCGAACCATGTTTCGGGCGCTCGGTGCCCGGGCTTTAGGGCCACGGGCGGGGCGGGAAGTATGGCGCGAAAGCTCAAATCGGACAAGGTGCTGTTCCTGGCGACGCTCCTGCTCGTGTTCGCGAGCGTCGTGATGGTCTTCAGCGCGTCCGCATACATCAACGCCTTCCGGTACGAGGAGCCGCACCGCCTGCTGGTGAAGCAGGGGCTGTGGGTCGCGCTCGGCCTGGCCCTGCTCGGCATCGTGATGCGGGTGGACTACCGGATCTGGCGCCAGCCGGCGGTGATCGCCGGCGCCATCGGCGTCGCGTTCCTGCTGCTGGTCGCGGTGCTCTTCAGCACGCCAATCAACGGCACGCGCCGGTGGTTCGGCGTCGGGGGGTTCGGGATTCAGCCGTCGGAGCTGGCGAAGCTGGCGGCGATTCTGTTCGTCGCCGCGCTGCTCGAGCGGCGGATGAGCCGCATCAACGAGCTGAAGGAGGTCCTGATTCCGGTGGCGGGCGTGGTCGGCGGCATGACGCTGCTCATCATGCTGGAGCCCGACTTCGGCACCTCCGCCTGCCTGCTCGCGACCGTCGGGCTGATGGTGTTCGCCGCGGGCTTCAGCCTCCGCTACATCGCGATCAGCGGGTTGCTGCTGGTGCCGCCCGCGTTCCTGGCGGTGTGGCTGTCGGACTACCGGTGGAAGCGCCTGACGGCGTTCCTCTGTCCCGAATGCGATCCGCTCGGATCCGGCTTCCAGCTGCTGCAGTCGCTGATCGCCGTGGGCACGGGCGGTCTCACCGGGCGCGGTCTGATGGGCGGCGTGCAGAAGATGTTCTATCTGCCCGAGCCGCATACCGACTTCATCTTCGCGGTGATTGCCGAGGAGGTCGGCCTCATCGGGACGACGCTCACGGTGCTGGCCTTCGCCACGATCATCTGGCGCGGCCTGCGTGTGGCGGGGCGCGCGCCCGATCAGTTCGGCGCGTTCCTCGCGACCGGCCTGACCGCGATGATCGCGGTGCAGGCGTTCATCAACCTCAGCGTCGTGCTGGGGCTGGTGCCGACGAAGGGGATTCCGCTGCCGTTCGTGAGCGCCGGCGGGTCGTCGCTGCTCATCAACCTGGTCGGCATGGGGATCCTGCTGAACGTCTCGCAGCACGCCTCCGCCGTGCCCGAGGCCTGACGCACGGAGCCTTGCAGGCCGGGACACCGGTGCAGCGATGAGCGGGCGGCCGCTGCGGGTCGTGATTGCGGGGGGAGGCACGGGAGGACATCTCTACCCGGGGATCGCCGTCGCACGGGAGCTGCAGGCGCGGCGGCCGGGAGCCATCGTGACGTTCGCGGGCACGGCCCGCGGACTGGAGGCGCGGGTCGTGCCGCGCGAGGGGTTCGAGCTGGACGTCATCCGCAGTGCCGGGCTGAAGGGGACCGCGCTGGCGGCGCGCCTGCGGGGATTCGCGCTGCTGCCGCTCTCGGCGCTCGACGCCTGGCGGCTGCTGTCGCGGCGCGCGCCGGATCTGGTGATTGGCGTCGGCGGCTACAGCTCCGGTCCGGTGGTCGCGCTCGCCGCAGTGCGGGGCATCCCGACGCTGCTGCTCGAGCAGAACGCGCTCCCGGGCGTGACGAACCGTCTGCTGGCGCCGCTCGTGCGGGCGGCGGCGGTGACCTACGAGTCGACGCTCCCCTTCTTTCGCGGGAAGGGGTTCGTCGCCGGCAATCCGGTCCGCCCCGGGTTCTTCGATCGCCCGGAGCCGGCGGGCGCGGCAGCGGAGGATCGCGTGCGGGTGCTCATCTTCGGCGGATCGCAGGGCGCGCGCGCGATCAACGCCGCCTGCGTGGAGGCCGCTCCCGCGCTGGCCGCGTCGGCGCCGCCGCTGGCGATCACGCACCAGACGGGCGAGCGCGATCTGGCGTTCGTCCGCGAGGGCTACGCGCGCGCGGGACTGGACGCCCGCGTGGAGGCGTTCCTCTACGAGATGGAACGCGAAATGCACGAGGCCGACCTCGTCGTCTGCCGCGCGGGCGCGACCACGCTGGCGGAGCTGGCGGCGGCAGGCAAGCCGTCGATCCTGATCCCGCTGCCGACGGCCGCCGACGATCACCAGCGCCGCAACGCGGAGGTCGTCGCGGCGGCCGGCGCGGCGGAGGTGATCGATCAGCGCGAGCTGACCGGCGATGCGCTGGCCTCGCGCATCGGCGCACTCGCGGCCGACCGGGCGCGGCGCGAGGCGATGGGACGTGCGGCGCGCGCGCTCGCGCGTCCGGACGCCGCCGCGGCGATCGCGGGCCGGGCGCTCGCGCTGGTGGGGGCATGACGGGGCTCGGGAGCACGCGGAGTGCCCATTTCGTGGGCGTCGGCGGCAGCGGCATGAGCCCGCTCGCCGAGATTCTGCTGCGTCGCGGGCTGCGCGTCTCCGGCTCGGACCTGCAGGCGTCGCCGGCGTCGGCGCGGCTGGTCGAGCTCGGGCTGACGTTTCATGTCGGCCACGATGCCGCCAACGTGGGGGACGTCGACGTCGTCGTTCGATCCTCGGCGGTGGCGAAGGACAACCCGGAGATCGTCGAGGCGAGCCGGCGCGGCATCCCGATCGTCGCGCGCGGCGAGCTGCTTGCCGAGCTCATGCGCCCGACGCGCGGCATCGCGGTCGCGGGGGCGCACGGCAAGACGACGACGACCTCGATGATCGCGTGGGTGCTCGACCGCGCGGGGCTCGATCCGACGGTGGTCGTCGGTGGCCGCGTGCCGCAGTTCGGCAGCGGCGCCCGCATCGGGAGGAGCGACCTGTTCGTCGCGGAGGCGGACGAGAGCGACCGGTCGTTCCTCCGGCTGTGGCCGGTCGTCGCGGTCGTGACGAACCTCGACCGGGAGCACCTCGACACGTACGCGTCGTTCGAGGAGATCGAGCAGGCGTTCGCGGAGTTCCTGGGCCGGGTGCCGTTCCATGGCCGCGCGGTGCTCTGTGCCGACGACCCGTCGCTGCGCGAGATGGCGGCCCGGATGCCGCGCGCGATCACGTACGGGCTCGACGACCGGACCGCGCGGTTCGGCGCCGTGGACATCGAGCTGCGCGGGTTCGGGTCGCAGGCAACCGCCGTGCTCCGGCGCGACGGAAAGGACGAGCCGCTCGGCACGCTCACGCTGGCGGTCCCCGGCCGCCACAACGTCGCGAACGCGCTGGCCGCTACCGCCGTCGCGATGGAGCTCGGCGTGCCGTTCGCGACGGCCGCCCGCGCGCTGTCGGAGTTCCGCGGCACCGCGCGCCGGTTCGAGCGGAAGGGCGAGGCGAAGGGGGTCACGGTGGTGGACGACTACGGCCACCATCCGACCGAGATCGCCGCGGTGCTGCGGGCCGCCCGCGCCGCGTCGGCGGGACGCGTGGTCTGCGTGTTCCAGCCGCACCGCTACACGCGGACGGCGCACCTGATGGAGGACTTCGGCCCGGCGCTGGCGCTGGCCGACGAGATCGTCCTCACGGACATCTACTCCGCCGGCGAGCGGCCGCTGCCCGGCGTGACGCTGGACGCGTTGGCCGCGCACGTGCGGCAGGTGCACCAGGCGGTGACGGTCGTGCCCGAGATTGCCGACCTGCCCGACGCGGTGGCCCGCCGCGTACGGCCCGGCGATCTCGTGATCACGCTCGGGGCCGGCTCGATCGGCAGCGTCGGCCCGCGGATTCTGGAGGCGCTCGGCTGATGGCCGTCTCCGTCCCGTCCGACCGCCGCTTCCGCCGCGCACACGTGCGGCCGGCGCGGCGCCGGTCGCTCGCCGCGGCGCGATGGCGCCTGGCGGCGCGAGTGGCGGCGCTTGCGGTCGCCGTGGCGGGCGCGGGCTGGTACGGGACGCACGTGATGGCGACGGCGCGGGTGCTGGCGATCGACGCGATCGAGATCACGGGGAACCGGCACCTGCCGGACGGCGAGGTGATGGCGCTGCTGGCGGGGCTGGAAGGCCAGCACATCCTGCTCACGGATCTCGAGCCGTGGCGGCGGCGCCTGATGGGGTCGCCGTGGGTGGAGCAGGCCTCGCTGCGGCGCGTGCTGCCCTCGACGGTCGAGGTGGTGATCAGCGAGCGGACGCCGATGGCGCTGGGGCGCATCGACGGCGAGCTGTACCTGGTGGATCGAGACGGTCGCGTCATCGACGCCTATGGGCCCGCATACGGGCAGTTCGATCTGCCGATCGTCGACGGCGTCGCGGACGGCGTGGGGCCGGACGGTCCCGCGGTCGATCCGGCGCGGGCGGCGCTGGCCGCACGGCTGCTCGCGGCGCTGGAGGAGCGTCGCGACCTGCTGCCGCTGGTGTCGCAGATCGACGTGAGCGACGCGCGCGACGCGGTGGTGCTGCTGCGCCGTGACCCGGCGCTGCTGCATCTCGGCGACCGCCGCTTCGCCGAGCGGCTGCAGGCGTGGCTGGACCTGTCGGAAGCGCTGCGGCTGCGGGTTCCCGAGATCGAGTACGCGGATCTCCGGTTCGAGGATCGCGTGTACGTCAGGCCGGCGCGCGGGCCGGCCGCCCGGACAGTGCGGGCCGTGCAATGAACGCCGGACTCCCCGGCACCCGGCGGGATCGGCTGGCAGACGCAGAGCCGGCGCGGAGGTGAGGACGCTCGTGGGACGCAAGGAACGCTACCTGGTCGGACTCGATGTCGGCACGTCGAAGGTGTGCGCCATCGTCGGCGAGCTCGTCGAGGACAACGGGCTCGACATCGTCGGCATCGGTGTCGCCGAATCGCGCGGCATCCGGCGCGGCGTGATCGTGAACCTCGAGGCCGCGGTCGACTCGATCAAGAAGGCGATCGAGGAGGCCGAGCTGATGGCCGGCGTCGAGATCGACTCCGTGCACCTCTCGATTGCGGGGCCGCACATCAAGGGCTTCAACAGCCGCGGGGTCATCGCGGTCGCCGGCAAGAGCCGCGAGATCACCCGCGACGACGTGCGGCGCGCGATCGACGCGGCCAAGGCCGTGTCGCTGCCGGCCGGGCGCGAGATCCTGCACGTGCTCCCGCAGGACTTCGTCGTCGACGAGCAGGACGGCATCGGCGCGCCGGTCGGCATGACCGGCGCCCGGCTGGAAGTGAACGTGCACATCGTCACCAGCAGCAGCACGGCGACGCAGAACATCGTCTCGTGCGTGAACCGCGCCGGCGTCGGCGTCATCGACACCGTGATCGAGCAGATCGCCGCCGCCGAGTCGGTGCTCACGCCTGACGAGAAGGAGCTCGGCGTCGCGCTGGTCGACATCGGCGGCGGGACGACCGACATCGCGATCTACGAGCGCGGGAGCCTGTGGCACACGGCGGTGATCGGCGTCGGCGGCGACCACTTCACGAGCGACATCGCCGTGGGGCTGCGCATGCCGATCCCCGACGCGGAGAAGCTGAAGCGCAAGTGCGGCTGCGCGCTCTCCGCGATGGTCGACGAGGACGAGACGATGGAGGTCGCCAGCGTCGGCGGCCGCCGGCCGCGCGTGATGGCGCGGCGCATCCTCTCGGAGATCCTGCAGCCGCGCGCCGAGGAGATCTTCCATCTCGTCTGGGACGAGATCCGGCGCGCCGGCTACGAGAAGTCGCTGAACTCGGGCATCGTCCTCACCGGCGGGGGCGCCATCCTGGACGGCATGCCCGAGATCGCGGAGCAGATATTCGACCTGCCGATCCGGCGCGGCCTGCCGACGGGCATCGGCGGGCTGGCGGATCACGTGGCGAGTCCGGCTTATGCGACACCGGTCGGCCTCGTCCTGTACGGACAGCGGCATCGGGCCATCGAGGCGGTGCGGACCGCGGGTGCGGGCGCGTTCAGCCGGGTTGCGGGCCGGCTGAAGGGGCTGTTCCGGGAGTTCTTCTGATCGGGCGCCCGCTGGGCGCGGAGGGGCACGAATGGGGCACGACGATTTCACGCCGATCTTCAAGGACGTCGACACCAGCGATCTCAGGCTGCGCCTTGACGAGGATCGGCGCACCGGCGCGCGGATCAAGGTGATCGGTGTCGGCGGCGGCGGCAGCAACGCCGTCTCGCGCATGGTGAAGGCCGGCTTCCAGGGGGTGGACTTCCTGGTCGCCAATACCGACCTGCAGGCGCTGCAGCAGAATCCGGCGCCGGTGAAGATCCAGATCGGCGCGAAGCTGACGAAGGGGCTCGGCGCGGGGGCCGACCCGAACGTCGGGCGTCAGGCCGCGCTGGAGGACACGGACAAGCTGCTCCAGGCGCTCGACGGCGCCGACATGGTGTTCGTGACCACGGGCCTCGGCGGCGGGACCGGCACGGGCGCGGCGCCCGTGATCGCGAGCCTGGCCTCGGAGCTCGGCGCCCTCACGATCGCGGTCGTGACCAAGCCGTTCCGCTTCGAGGGCAAGAAGCGGCAGCAGCAGGCTGAAGCCGGGCTCGAAGCGCTGCGCGAGTGCGTGGACACGGTGATCACGATCCCGAACGAGCGGCTGCTCAACATCATCGACCGCAACACGACGCTCCACGACTCGTTCCTCACGGCAGACGACGTGCTGCGGCAGGCGATCCAGGGCATCTCGGATCTGATCCTCGTGCCGGGGCTGATCAACCTCGACTTCGCCGACGTCAAGACCATCATGGCCGGCATGGGCCTGGCGATGATGGGAACCGGCATCGCCGAAGGGGAGAACCGCGCGATGCTCGCGGCGCAGAAGGCCATCTCCAGCCCGCTGCTGGAGGGCGCGTCGGTCGAAGGGGCCCGGGGCGTCATCATCAACGTCACGGGCGGCCCCGACATGTCGCTGCTCGAGGTCAGCGAGGCGTCGACCATCATCCAGGAGGTCGCGCACGAGGACGCGAACATCATCTTCGGCGCGGTCGTCGACGAGGCGCTCGCCGGCAAGGTGAAGATCACCGTCATCGCCACGGGGTTCGATCGCTCCGGGGCCACCCGCAACCCGGCGGCGAACACCGTGCAGACGCCGGTGGATCTGTCGCACTACTCCTCGCGGCTCCGCACGCCGGAGTCGCCCGCAGCCATCGTGCCGCGCCAGTCGATCGTCCGGCGCACGCCGGTCGAGCTGCCGCCGATGGCGAAGGCGGCGGGCGCCGAGGACCAGGCGATGGACGGCGCCGGCGCCTCGCAGTTCGACGTGCCGGCCTTCCTCCGCCGGCAGAACGAGAGCTAGCGGCATCTCCGGCGCGCCCCGGCGGCGCGCCGCGGCTCACCACGACGACACCCGCCGGTCGCGGAAGATGAAGTAGCAGGCCCGGTTCCGCGACCGGCGCCGCCGCAGCGGAGGAAGCTCCAGTCAGGAGCTGACGGTCTGCTGCTGCTCTTCGAACTCGGCGTACGCATGCAGCACGAGGTCGCGGACGCGATCCTGCGCGCTGGCATCCGCGACGGGCCGCAGGAGCGCGAAGCTCCGCCGCTCGCCGTTGACGCTGTACTGGCGCGACGGAAACGTCACGTTGCGGCCGCTCCCCGACCGCCGTTCCCAGACGGCAAACCCGATCAGCTTGAGCCCCGCGAGCGGCCCGTCGACGAAATGCAGTTCGGCGTCCGCCAGCTTGCCCGGCGGGTTTCCCTTGTCGTTCGGCGTGATCTTGACCACCACGGCATCACTCCTTCGCAGGGGCGCGCGAGCCGCACGCCCGGGACCTGCCGTGCGAAAGGCAAGAGACCTGCCGGATCGACGCGCCGGCTCGTCGTCTGCGTAAGTCGCGTGCCCGGACGGGTTGCGAGTCCGCGACGAAGCGGACGCGGGGAAGGCTGCGGCTGCCGGGCGCGCGGGAAGGGAAACGCCGGTTACCGCGGGTCGCCGACCAGGATCACGTGGGCGAGCGCCAGGTCGTCGGTGTGCGTGATGGTGAGCAGCGCACGCGTCGCGCCGAGTCTCGCGAAATGCCGCGCCGCCTCGTTGTGGAAATGGAGCTGCGGGGGGCCGCCTGCGCGCACCACTTCCACGTCCCTCCACAGCACGCCCTGCGAGTGGCCGGTCCCGATGGCCTTCATCCCCGCTTCCTTCGCGGCGAAGCGGCCGGCCAGGTGCGGCGCCGGGTTGCGCCGCCGCATGCAGTACGCAATCTCCCGCGGCGTGAAGACGCGCTCGAGAAAGCGCTCCCCGTATCGTTGCAGCGTGTCGGCGATGCGCGCGATCTCGGTCGCGTCCAGTCCGAGTCCGACGATGGTCATGGGCGTACTCTACAATCGGGAGAGCGCGCGGCTGCGGGCAGGAGCGCGCATCACCTTACCTGAAAGCACTGCAACCGTGAAGACATCCGCATCGGACGCCGCGCTTGCGCCGCCGGCGCCGCGGGCCGGCTTCTCCTGGAGCCGCGCGCCCTGGGGGTTCGTGCTGCGCGCCGATGCGCTCGCCCATGTTCCCCATGGCTGGACGGCGAAGCCGCTGCGGCTCCGGCCGCCGGAGCCGGACGAGTGGGCGCAGGTGGCCGGCGTGGCTGGCGTCGAACCGAAGGCGCTCGTCCATCTGCGCCAGGTGCATGGCGCCGCGGTGCACGTCGTGGATGGTCCTGCGGCTGCCGGCATGCGGCCGGAGGCGGATATCGCGGTCACCGCGTCGGGGACGTTCGCGGTTGCCGTGCAGGTGGCCGACTGCGTGCCGCTGCTCGTGGCGGGACGGCGGGCCGTGGCCGCTGCGCACGCCGGATGGCGCGGCACCGCGGCGAACGTCGCCGGCACGGCCATCGAGGCGCTCGTCCGGCTCGGCGAGGACCGGCGCGACCTTCACGCGGCGATCGGCCCGTCCATCGGCCCGTGCTGTTACGAAGTCGGAGACGAGCTGGCCGATCGCTTCGCGGAGGCGGGATGGCGCGACGTCCTCGACCGCTGGTTCACGCGGCCCGGGTCGGAGCGGCATCTCGATCTGTGGACCGCCAACCGCGACCAGCTGATCGCGGCCGGAGTGCCGGCGGCGCAGGTTCACGCCAGCGGCCTCTGCACGCGATGCCACGGCGCGTGGTTTCATTCCTACCGGCGCGAGGGAGCGGCCGCCGGCAGGATGGCGGGCTTCATCAGGGGCGGCGGAGCGGGCTGAGAGCAGGTCGGATCGAATCCGATCGCTGGCTCCCGCGCGGGATCACCTGCGGGCGTCGGCGGCCGCGGCGGCGTCCATCGCGAGATTCGCGAGCCGATCCGCTTCCCGGTTGTACTCCCGGCGCACGTGCTCGAACGTCACGCGGCCGATCCGCGCGATGAGCCCGCGTGCCTCCTGATACAGCGGCTGGAGCCCCGCGTTCTTCACCCGGTACTCGCCCCGCATCTGCCGTACGAGCAGCTCCGAGTCGGAGCGGATGTGCAGGCTCGTGAGGCCGCGGTCCACTGCCCACGACAGCGCCGCCAGCAGCCCGCGGTACTCCGCGACGTTGTTCGTCGCCGTGCCGAGCGACTCGTGGAGCTCCGCGACGACCGTTCCGTCCGCGTCGACGATCTGGACGCCGTACCCTGCGGGCCCCGGGTTGCCGCGCGAGCCGCCGTCGATGTACGCCGTGATCATGCCGAGGCCCCGCTGTCGGCCGGCGCCGCCGCCTGCGGCGGGACGTAGTAGAGAATCCGCTGGCAGCTGTCGCACTGGATGATCGCGCTGTTCTGCCGGACCTCCGCGAAGACCTGCGGGCGCAGCCGGACGTGGCACTCCGAGCAGAGGCCGTCGCGGGCCGGCACGACCGCCAGCCCGCGGCGCGCCCGCGCCACCTGCTCGTAGAGGGCCAGCAGCGGCTTCGGGATACCGGCTGCCAGCACCTCGCGCTCCTGCTGTGTGCGAGTCAGCGTCGCGGCCGCCGCTTCCAGCTCCCTGTCGAGATCCGCGTGCTCCTGCCGGATCTGCGCTTCGGCGGCCTTCAAATCGGCTTCGGCCCGCTTCAGCGCCGCCGTGATGTCGTCGGCCTCGAGCATCCGCTCGAGCATCAGGTCCTCCAGCCGCTTCACCTCGCCCTGCGCCGCCTCGATCTCGTGCTGCATGGCGTGGTACTCGCGGTTCGTCTTCACTTCCATCAACTGATCCTTGTAGCGGGAGAGGCGGGTCTGCACGGCGGCGAGGTCCTTCTCGAGGGCGCGGCGGGCGGCCTGGTTGGCGTCGAGCCGTTCCTTCTCGGCGGCGACGCGGTGCCTGGCGCCTTCGAGCTTCGCGTCGAGGGCCCGCTGGGTCTCCGGTATCGCGGTCTGCGCTCTCCGGGCCTCGGCTGCCTGCGTGTCGAGGGCCTGCAGCTGGATCAGTCGTTCGAGGTCAGCGTCCACGACTTGGAGCCTACCATTTTTCGCCGCGGATTGCGGATGGCCCGAACCGGACTGCCGACCGATTCCCGCTACGCCACGTCGCCGTCGGTGTGGCCCGCCGACGGCGCGTCGCCGTCGCGTGGCTCGAGCTCCGCGAGCGCGTAGACGCCGGGCGCCTTCATGACGGCGTAGCCTTCCCGGACGAGCGCGCGGTTGCCGAGGCCGGCGTCGGCGCGCGTCAATCCCGTGACCCGGGCGAGCTCGCCGCGCACGGTCAGCCCGGCGCCGGCCAGGAAGCAGCGCGCGATCTCGCGGAGTGCGGCCTGCCGGCTCACGCGCCGGGTGAACGCGTCGGGGAAGCGGCCGATCGCGAGCGTCCAGATGTAGGTGAACGGCTGGTAGACGACCTCCGCCGGCACGACCAGCATGGCGGCCTGGAGCTCGTCGAGCGCGCGGCTGAACGCGCGGCGATCGGTCACCTTCGACTCGACGCGCAGGTCGCAGGTCGCCATCTCCCACTCGTGGCGGAGCACGCGCAGGATCGCGCGCGCGTCGCGGCTCAGGCGCGTGCGCTCGGCGGATCGCGGCATCCCCCAGATCGCGTGGAAGTACGGCACCATCCGCGGCGCGAGGAACATCGCCGTGCCGCGCGCGAGCTTGCCGTAGTACACGCGCCCGCGCCGCATCAGCTCGTCCTTCAGCTGCCAGGCGAGGGAGGTCTCGGGATCCTTCTGGACGTTGCGCGGGAGCACCGCGTCGCGGCGTCCGCAGACCGCGACGTACAGCGACGGGCCTGGCCGGCGGGAGTCGGTGAGGCAGGCGGCGAAGCCGACCTGCTCGATGAAGCGCTCGGCCTCGAAGACCGTCGCCACCTGCCGCGCCGGCTCCCGCCGCCAGCGGGCGTCACGGAAGTCTTCGATGTCAGGGGGAAGGGAGGACGGGGCCGCATCGCGTGCGTGGGACGGGAGCCGGGTCAGAGCGCAGGGCAATGCGTGCAGGGAATCGCTCGCTCAGGGTTTCATGGCTCGCCATGAGCGAGCCGTGGGCTCGCCCCAGGCGAGCCCACG
>DASVDJ010000042.1:0-5625 GCA_036381155.1 Vicinamibacterales bacterium | reverse complement strand
TTCGTCCCAACGAACACGAAGGTCTGCCCCTGCGGCAGAGTGCTCGCGTCGCTGCCGTTCACCGTGAGCGCCGGCGGGTCGGTGACCGTCACGGGACGGCCGGCGGAGATCGGCCCGCCCGCCCCGTGCCGCACGCGGATCGTGAAGCCACCCTCGTTCGCAAACAGCACGGGGGCCACCAGCTGCGTGCTGGTCTTCGTGCTGAGCCGATCGTTCGGCACCACGCACGTCGTGTCGCCCAAGCAGCCGGGTCCGGTCACCACCACCTGTGCCGTGGCCGTGTCGAACGCCTCGCCGTTGATCGTCAGGCTGACGAGTGTGCCGGTGCTCACCGCCGACGGCGTGACGTTGTACACGTCCGGCGCAGCCGGCGCCGGGGTGAAGGAGCCGGGCGTGGGGGTGGGAGTGACCGGCGCGACGGGCGTCCGGCTCGAGTCGCCCCCGCACGCGGACAGAAGAAGGAGCAGCACGAGGCACACGGGCCCCTGACGTACCTGGGACATAGAACGACCTCCTGCTCCGGGAACCGGTACCGAGGTACGCGACCCGGTCGCGCCAGAGTCGGCCAACCCGGCACGGGAAGTCTTTCGAAAACTTCCGAATTTGTTCCGAACCGGGGGATGGGGGGGCCGGGAGAGCCGTCCCCTCCGCCCGCGGAAGGCATCGGCGGGCTTCGGCGGGACCCGCCGCGCATTCCGATCACCAGCGCGGGCGGGACCCGATCGCGCGACCGCGAGCAGAGATCACCGAGCGGGCGCGCGGACCCGATCCGACCTGATCCGCCGGAGCCGCGCCCTGGTTCACGCGCGGCGGAGGCGGGACCTGATCGCGCGACCGCGAGCAGAAATCACCGAGCGGGCGCGCGGGACCCGATCCGACCTGATCCGCCGGAGCCGCGCCTTGGTTCACGCGCGGCGGAGGCGGGACCCGATCGCGCGCTGCGAGCAGGGATTCAGCGAGCAGCGCGCGGACCTGATCTGACCTGATCTGATCTGACCTGATCTGACCTGATCCGACCCGATCCGACCTGATCCGACCTGATCCGACCCGATCCGACCTGATCCGACCCGATCCGACCTGATCCGACCTGATCAAAGCTGCCCTTTCGCCTTCTTCCCTGCCGGCGGCAGCGACTGCAGATACGTGAAGATGAGCCGCATGTCCTCGTCGGACAGCTGGCCGAAGACGCGCGGCATGTCGGGCTTGATCGCGGTGCCGTTCGGGCGGACGCCGTCCCGCAGCGCGCGCTGGAAGTCGGCGAACGTGTAGTGGCCGATGCCGGTCGGCGTCAGGTTCGCGGCGTCGGGCATGCCGCTTTCGCCGGTGAGCTGCGGGCCGTGGCAGCCGCGGCAGGCGCCGGTGTCGACGAGATACTTCCCGCGTGCCTCCGGGGTCGACTCGTCGCCTTCCGCCACGAACGTGCGCGCCTCGTGGTCGATCCGCTCCGCCGGCAGCAGCGGCATCGCGCCGGCGAAGGTCAGGATGCGACCGAGCGGGCCGAACGTCGGCGGCGGCAGCTCGCGGTCGACCGGCGGCACGGAGCGGATGTAGGCGATGAGCGCGGCGACGTCGCTCGCCTTGAAGTGGTAGTCCTGCGACGGCATGAACACCGCCGACCGGCCGTCCTTCCGCACGCCGTGCAGCATCGCGCGGACGAAGTCCTCGTCCGTGTACGTCGCGCCGAGCCCGCCGCGTCCGGCCGTCAGGTTCGACCCGGCGATCCGCCCGATCGCCGGGCTGTCGATCGCCATCTTGCCGCCGAGGTCCTCGCCGTGGCACTCGACGCACATCGAGACCTGGTGCGCGAGGTACCGCCCGCGCGCGATCGCCGCCGGGTCGTCGTGCGGCACGGTGATGGCCGGCACGCTCACCGTGTAGACGCGCGCCGCGCGCCGCTCGACGGTGATGTGGATCCAGGCGTAAACGAGCACGGCCACCATGACGAGGCCGAGGAGGAGAAACGCGAGGAACTTGAGGAGTCGTTTCATGGGGAGCTGTGATTCGCCGGCCTGAAGGCCGCTATTCGCCGACCTGAAGGTCGGCCCTCCTGGGACTCTCGTGATTCGCCGGCCTGAAGGCCGGCCCTCCTGGGATCGCCGGGCGTTCACCCCAGCGGTTCGAACATCCCCGTCTCACGGTTCTTCCGCACCCCGTTCCACGGGAAGTGCGTGCCGTTCATCGCAATCCACACGCCTTCCGGCAGCACCTGCGCGTACGAGATCGCGCTCCCGAGGTTGAACAGCCCGTCGGAGCTGCCGAACGCGTAGGGCACCATCGCGCCGGTGAGGACGATCGTCTTGCCGAGATCCGCGGCGGCGAGGGCGGCGGCGGTCTCGACCATCGTGTCGGTGCCATGCGTGATCACCAGCCGCGTCTCGACCGCCCCGCGGCACCGCGCCGCGATGCGCGCCCGGTCGGCGTCGGTCATGTCCAGGCTGTCGACGAGCATCAGCGTCTCCACCGCCACCGGCACCCGGCACCGCCCGAGTCGCAACATCTCCGGCACGTGCGTCTGGTTGAAATAGAGACGGCCGCGGATCTCGTCGTACTGCTTGTCGAACGTCCCGCCGGTGACGATGAGGCGAAGCATGGGCGGGAGACATTGTGGATCAGCTTCGGAGCGGTGGAAGAAGCCGGAAATGGGGAGCCGTAAACGGGAAGGGCGCGCCGGCTCGAAGGCTCGCGACTCGCCGTCGCGCGTGTCCCTGGACCGCAGGGAGCGCGGGCGGGCGGTCACGCGAGCGCGACCGGAGCCGCGAGCCCGGGGTTCACGCGAGCGGCTCCCTTCCCGTTTTTCCGTTTTCCGTTTCCAGTTTTCCCCAATCCTCCCGATTCCCCCTCTTTCCGGCCTAACCACTTTCGTCACGGTTCCGATACACTGTTGGGAACTATGTCTGAATGGCGCGCGATCGGCGGGATCAACGAGGGGTACCTCCTCGAGCTGTATGAACGCTACCTGGCCGATCCCGCGTCAGTCGACCCCGCCACCCGGGCCGCGTTCGAGCGCTCCGGTCCCCCCGCCGGGCTGGATCGGGCCGCCGCCCCGGCCGCTGCCCCCGCGAACCTCCGCGCCGTCGTCGGGGTCGTCAACCTCGCCGAGTGCATCCGCCGCTACGGGCATCTCGCCGCGCGGCAGGATCCGCTGGGATCGGAGCCGATCGGCGATCCGTCGCTCGAGCCGAGGACCCACGGCCTGACCGAAGCGGACCTCCGCGCCCTGCCGGCCGAGCTCGTCGGCGGCCCGCTGGCCGCCTCCTCCGGCAGCGCCTGGGACGCCATCGAGGCCCTCCGCCGCGTCTACTGTTCCAGCATCGGCTACGACCTCTCGCACATCTTCGTGCCCGAGGAGCGCGACTGGCTGCGGCACCACATCGAGGCCGGCACCTTCCGTCCGCCGCACACGCCGATCGACGGCGTCGAGCTGCTCGACCGGATCACCGAGGTCGAGACCTTCGAGCGCTTCCTCCACCGGACCTTCCCCGGCAAGACGCGCTTCTCCATCGAGGGGCTCGACATCATGGTGCCGGTGCTCGACGAGCTCATCGCCGACTCGGCGCACGCCGGCGTCCGGCACGTGCTCATCGGCATGGCCCACCGCGGGCGGCTCAACGTGCTCGCGCACGTGATGCAGAAGAGCTACGCGCAGATCCTGGCGGAGTTCAAGGACGCGATGGGCGACCAGCCGTTCCGCGAGGACCTGGGCTGGACCGGCGACGTCAAGTACCACGCGGGGGCCCGCGCGCGCGTGCGCGAGGACGGATCGGCGCCCGAGGTGGTCATCACCATGCCGCCGAACCCGAGCCACCTCGAGTTCGTCAACCCGGTCGTCGTCGGCATGGCGCGCGCCGCGAGCACGACGGCGGACCGGCCGGGGCCGCCGGTGGTCGACCGCGACATCACGCTGCCGATCCTGATCCACGGCGACGCCGCGTTCCCGGGCCAGGGGATCGTCGCCGAGACCATCAACCTGTCGCGCCTCCGGCTGTACGACGTCGGCGGGACCATCCACGTCATCGCCAACAACCAGCTCGGGTTCACCGCCACCGGCAGCCAGAGCTACTCGACCTCGTACGCGAGCGGCATGGCGCGCGGCTTCAAGATGCCGATCTTCCACGTCAACGCCGACGACCCGGAGGCGTGCCTGGAAGTGGCGCGTCTGGCCGCGGCGTTCCGCGCGAAGTTCCGGCGCGACACGCTGGTGGATCTGATCGGCTACCGCCGGCACGGCCACAACGAAGGGGACGAGCCGTCGTTCACGCAGCCGAAGATGTACCGCATCATCGCGGAGCACCCGACCGTCCGCGAGATCTGGGCGCGCCGGCTGGTCGAGCGCGGCGAGATCGACGCGGCCCGCGCCGACGCGCTGGTCCAGAAGTACATGGACCGGCTGCAGCAGGCCTTCGAAGGGGTGCAGCAGAACGCGCCGCCGCAGGTGGCCTACCCCGAGCCGCCGCCGCGCGGGACCGCCCGGCAGGCGAAGACCGCCGTGCCGCTCGACCGGCTGCAGGCGCTCAACGCCGACCTGACGCGCATCCCCGAGGGCTTCACCATCCACCGCAAGCTCGAACGGGCGCGCGAGCGGCGCCGGACCATCCTCGACAACCCGGCGGAGCGCAGCGTCGACTGGGCCGCCGCCGAGGATCTTGCCTTCGCGTCGATCCTCGCCGACGGCATCCCGATCCGGCTGACCGGCGAGGACGTCGAGCGCGGCACGTTCAGCCACCGCCATGCGGTGCTGCACGACTTCCACACCGGCGCGCGCGACATCCCGCTGCAGCGGCTGTCCGAGGCGCGCGCGTCGTTCGAGATCGGCAACACGCCGCTCACCGAGTGCGCGACCGTCGGCTTCGAGCTGGGCTACAACCTGCAGGCGCCGGGGCGGCTGGTCATCTGGGAAGCGCAGTACGGCGACTTCATCAACGGCGCGCAGGTCATGATCGACGAGTTCCTCGTCTCCGGCCGCGCGAAGTGGGGCCTGCTGCCGTCGCTGGTGCTGCTGCTGCCGCACGGCTACGAGGGCCAGGGGCCGGATCACTCCAGCGCGCGCGTCGAGCGCTTCCTCGAAGCGGCGGCCGACATCAACCTGCGCATCGCCAACTGCACCACCGCGGCGCAGTACTTCCACCTGCTCCGCCGGCAGGCGGTGCTCCTCACCGTCGACCCGCTGCCGCTCATCGTCCTGACGCCGAAGAGCCTGCTGCGGCATCCGCTGGTCGCGAGCCGGCCGGTCGACCTCGTCGAGGGGCGCTGGTATCCGGTCATCGGCGACGAGGAGGCCGAGGCGAACGCCGGCGCGATCCGGCGGCTGGTCCTCTGCAGCGGCAAGGTCTACGTCGACCTCGTCACCAGCCCGCTCCGCGAGCGCCATCCGGACATCGCCATCGCCCGGCTGGAGCAGCTCTATCCGTTCCCGTGGAGCGACGTGAAGGCGCTGCTCGACACGTACCCGGCGCTGGAAGAGGTGGTCTGGGTGCAGGAGGAGCCGGAGAACATGGGCGCGTGGACCTTCGTGCGCCCGCTGCTCGAGGAGCTGCTCGTCGACCGCGTGCCGCTGGCCTACGTCGGCCGCGCCCGCAGCGCCAGCCCGTCGGAAGGCACCTCCACCTGGCACGCCGTCAACCAGCG
>DASVDJ010000041.1:0-5442 GCA_036381155.1 Vicinamibacterales bacterium | reverse complement strand
CTGAAGGGCGCGCGGATCGGCGTCCCCCGCAAGGGCCTGTTCGGATACAGCGCCGCGTCCGACCGGATCGGCGAGGAGGCGCTCGAGGTCCTCAGGCAGCAGGGCGCCGTCCTCGTGGACCCCGCGGACATCCCGACGGTGAGCAAGATCGGCGATCCGGAATTCGAGGTCCTCCTCTACGAGTTCAAGGCGGACCTGAACGCCTACCTCGCGCGGCTCGGCCCGACCGCGCCGGTGCGCTCGCTCGCCGACGCGATCCGGTTCAACGAGGTGCACCGCGACCGCGAGATGCCGTACTTCGGCCAGGAGATCTTCGAAATGGCCGAGAAGAAGGGCCCGCTCACGGAAGCGGCGTACACGAAGGCGCTGGCGGAGTGCCGGCGCCTCTCACGGACCGAAGGGCTCGACGCGGTGTTCGCGAAGCATCGGCTCGACGCGCTCGTGATGCCAACGGATTCGCCCGCGTGGGTCACCGATCTCGTGAACGGCGATCACTTCCTCGGCGGCAGCTCGACGATTGCGGCGGTATCCGGCTACCCGCACATCACCGTCCCGGGCGGCTTCGCCTTCGGGCTTCCCGTCGGCATCTCGTTCATCGGGCCCGCCTGGAGCGAGCCGACGCTCTTCCGGCTCGCGTACGCGTTCGAACAGGCGACGAAGCACAGGCGCGCGCCGCGGTTCGCACGCAGCGCGGCGCTCGATTGAACGGGAAACTGGAAACAGCAAACGGAAAGGGCGCGACCGCTCGATGCGTTCTTGACCTCGCGGTCGCGCGGCGGCGCGCTCCCGAGTCAGTGCGCGCGCCGCGCTGACGGCTGAGGGCGGGCCATCCTCGCATGTGGCCCGCCCCGCGCGTGCGCGAGCTCAAGGAGCCCTCGAGCGCACGCGCCCTTCCCGCTTACCGTTGCACGCTTCCCGTTGCAGAGTTCTACTTCAGCAGCTCCGCCAGCTCCGCCGGCGCGCCGTTGCGCGCCTTGCTGAGGTCGGCGGCTTCCATGAAGGCCATGATCTCCACCGTCTCGTCGAGCGGCACGGGGGCCTTCCCGGTGCGGAAGAACTCGACGACCTCCTTGATCAGCCCGTAGTAGCCCGAGCGCTTCGGCGGCGGGTTCCCCTGGTAATCCGGCTGCGTGAGCACCGCCTTCGGGCCGAAGACGACCTGGCCGAACGCGTAGGGACCCGTCCGGTTGCCGCGGACGACGCCGATGCGGCCGGCCTTCCAGTGGCCGACGACGACATCGGCGTCCGCCGTGTGCGTGCGGGTGACGCGCTCGCAGCCCGGGCCCATGAACGTGTAGAGCATCTCCACGGCGTGGATGCCGTACCAGTAGAGATCCGGGTGCGACGGATCCAGGGTCGCGGGCCCCCACGTGATCGCACCGTGGATCTCCGTCATCCGCGGATCCTGCCGGATGGCCTGCACCTCATCGGTGAAGCGCAGTGACGACGAGCTGAACATCGGCACGTTGCGCTCGCGGGCAAGCCGGACGAGCTCACGCGCATCGCGCGTGCTGGCGGTGAACGGCTTGTCGACGAACAGCGGCTTGCCGGCCGCGATCACCGGTCGCGCCTGTTCCAGGTGCACGCGTCCGTCGACGCTGGTCAGGATCACGGCGTCGACACGCGTCACCAGCTCCTCGATCGAGTCGACGATCTCGATCTTCCAGGTGTCGCGCAACTCCGCCGTGAACTTGTCGACGCGCGTGGCGCTCGCCTGGATGTCCGGGCTGCCTCCCTTGTAGGCCACCACCACGCGCGCGCCCGGCACGTGGTCGGCGCGCGCGGCGTCGTTCAGCAGCTCGGTGAACGCCACGGCGTGCGACGTGTCGAGTCCGATGAGTCCGACGCGGATCGGCGCGGCGCCCTGCGGCGTCTGCCGCGCGGCGGTCCCGGTGACGAGACCCGCGATGATGATTGACACGATCGCGGCCAGCACGGCCGCCCCCCGACGAATCATGGCGACTCCTCTCCCCGGCGCGCCCGAGCGCCGCTCTGTGATGTCACTGCCTGGCTGATGCCGGTGTCACGACCGCGAGCACGTTCCCTGTGCCCGGGGCGCTCAGCGTCAGGCCGTTCGCGTCTGCGTCCACCGACCCGTTCGCAGACTGCTCCGCCGCGCCGGCGTCCGCATGGATCCACGTCACGTCGTACCGGCCGGCCGGCACGGCCAGCTGCACGCGCCCGCCGGACGGGAAATACACGACATGCCGGCCCTCGTCTCCCTGTGCCCGTGCGACGTACGCGAGCCGATCGCTGCCGGCGTCGACCGGCTGCTCGACCGGCTCGAACTCCCACAGCGGCGCCAGCGTGACGAGCCGGCGGGCCGCACGGATTGCCGCCTCCGCTCCTGCGCTCAACCCGAGCCCGGCATCGGGCCGATGGAAGCGCACGGCCGCGAAGCCGGCCAGCAGGTGCCGGAAGAATCGCTCGATGCCGTCCTGGTCGGTGTGGCCGTAGCGGTTCCCGTCGGCGCCGTAGGTCTTCACCGCGTTGATCGGCCGCGCCGGCCGCGGCCCGGTGCGGACATGACGGCGGGCCCAGAGGGCGTTGCGCCAGTGCTCCGCGCCGGAGTTGTGGTTGTTCTGAGAGAGATCCGCGAAGTCGTAGCGGTCGGGCCGGTCGAGCGTCTCCCGGTGCCGCGCCGCGCGGATGTCCCAGTCATCCCACATCTCGGTCACGAACACGCGCCGTCCGCGCGCCTGCGCCGTCCGCCTGATCAGGCTCGCCCAGTACGCGCTCCACGCCGGATCGCCGCTCGTCTCGTTGTCGATGCAGTAGAGCACGTGCCCGTGCCGCAGCGTCGAGTCCAGCATGCGCTCGACGAACCGGCGCTGGTACCTGGACACCACCTGGTTGTCGCGCTGCGCCGGCGTCGTGAAGAAGAACGGCTGCTCGTTCCGGCCCGGATGGTTCGGGTATTCGGGTTTGAAACCGGACTCTTCGTAGGAGTAGTTGACGTTGTTGGCCGGGTTGTACGGATGCGGCGTCCAATGATCGCGGCTGTAGTCGAACCGGTCCCACATTTCGATCTGCACGACGATGTCGCGATCCGCGGTCCACTGGAGGAACCGATCGAAGCGCCGCCAGTACTCGGAGTTCCACGCGTCGAGATCGTACCGGCCGTCATCCAGCTTCAGGAACGGGTAGACCTCGAAGCCGCGGTCCCGTCGGTCGGACATGGTGTTCCGGAGGTAGTTGCCGCCGGCCGCTTTCAGGCGGTCCAGCTGCTCGCGCAGCGGCTCGTCCGGCCACTGGAACAGGTTGTCGTCGTCGCTGCCGCCGAGCAGGACCTGCGTGCGTCCGCGGAACTCCCAGTAGCCCGGGTGCCGCGAGGACGGGCGGATGTCGCCCGCCGCGCCGGCATCCGGCTGACGCGCCGGCACCGGCAGCGCGACCAGGAGGAGCGCCGCGGCGAGGATGACCCGGAACACAGGCGCATATTACTATCCGTCCGCCGCGCACGAGCCATGCGGTGCCGCCGCAACGCCGTTCAGATGCATCCACTCCCCGGAACCGACGAGTTCACCCTGCTGCTCGAACGCGTCCGGACGCGACACTACCTGCAGATCGCGCGAAGCATCGTCGCCGCCGTCGGGCCGCGGCGGCAGTTCGCCGTCGAGTACGGACAGGCGCTGGCCTGGTCGCAGGGCGGCTATGCGCGGCTGATGGGCCTGCATCCGCCCGACCTGGGGTGCCTCCACGACTTCGACGCGATCGCGCGCGAGTTCGCGCTGACGCCCTGCATCGACGTGGCGCCGACGCTCGAGAACGAGGCGGTGGTCGATGCGCTCCAGCAGGCCGGCTACCGCATGCGGCGGTGGCAGGTGCAGCTCTGGGCGGACCCCCGCGAGTGCAATCCCGGCCCCACGCCGGCCCTCGAGCCGCTGGACACGGCCACCAGCGAGTTCATCGACGTGTTCCTGCGCGGCTACGGCGTGCCGGATGCCGAGATCGAGGAGGAGCGGCCGCTGACGGAGGCGCGGTTCGCGTCCGGCGACTGGAGGCTCTGGCTGGCGCGCGTGGACGACCGGCCGGCGGCTGCCGGCGCCCTGGCGATCGTCGACGGCATCGGCCGGCTGGCCAACGCCTGCACCCTGCCCGACTATCGCGGGCGCGGCCTGCAGACGCAGCTGCTGCACGCCCGGCTCCGGCAGGCCGCGCACGAAGGGCTGACGCTGGTGGTCTCCGATGCCCGGCCCGGCAGCGTCAGCCTCAGGAACATGGCGCGCGCGGGACTGCGCCCCGGCGCCCAGCTGACCGGCTGGGAACGGTGAGCGCGCGCGGCCGCGCGCCCATCCGGATCCGCCGGGTCACAGTCTCACGGTCTTCCCGCTGCGCGCGGCCTCGTAGATGGCCGCGATCGCGCGCATGTCCTTGAGCCCTTCCTCGCCCGGCGTCAACGGCTCGGTGTCGTTGATCACGCACTCCGACAGGTGGTCCATCTCGAGCGCGAAGTGGTTGCGCTGCGGCAGGACGCGCTCCTCGATGCGGCCGCCACGGTAGACGCGCATGCGCAGGCCGGTGTATCCCGAGGCCGGGTCGAGCTCGAACGACCCGCGCGGCTTGAGCACCCGGAAGCGGTTGAAGTTCACGCCGTAGCTCGAGCCGCAGTTGGCGAGGATGCCGCTCGGGAACTCGAGCTGGAAGTTGATGTTCTCCTCCACCTCGCGGAAGCGGGGATCGCCGGGCGTCGAGTGCATCATCGCGTTGACGGCAACCGGCTCCTCGCCCGTGAGATAGCGCGCGGCGTTGAGCGCGTAGATGCCGATGTCCATCAGCGATCCGCCGCCGGCCATGTCCTTCTTCAGCCGCCACTGGTCGGGGTTGCCGATGTTGAAGCCGGCGTCGCACAGCACGACGCGCGTCGGCCCCATGTCCTCCGTGTCCTCGCGCGCCATCCGGATCATCGTCTGGTTGTACGGCTCGTAGCGCACGCGATAGGCGACCATCAGCTTCCGGTTCGCCGCCTTCGCGGCGGCGATCATCCGCTCGCAGTCCTCCGGCGTGTTGGCCATCGGCTTCTCGCAGAGCACGTGCTTGCCGGCCTGGAGGGCGCGGATCGTGTACTCCGCGTGCATGCTGTTCGGCAGGACGATGTAGATGACCTCGATCTCGGGGTTGTTCGCGATGCTGTCGTAGTTGTCGTAGGTGTAGATGTTCTTCGGATTGACCCCGTAGATCTGCGCCAGGTGCCGCGCCTTCTCCGGCCGGCCGCTCACGAACCCCACGAGCTTCGAGCGCTGCGCGTGCGCGAAGGCCGGCATCAGCTGGTTGATCGACAGGTTGCCGAGCCCGACGAGGGCCCAGCCGACCTGCCGCCCGGGCAGCTCGGGCAGCTTGATGTCGGGCACCTGCGCGGCGGCCGGCGCGGCGCCCGAGGCGAGCGGCGCGGTCAGCAGTGCGCCGCTGGCGGTCTGGAGGAAGCGTCGGCGGGACAGCGTG
>DASVDJ010000040.1:0-25835 GCA_036381155.1 Vicinamibacterales bacterium | reverse complement strand
GCGCCGGCGGGGGCGGGATCGGCATGCGCGTCGTGCGCGCCGGCGAGGATGCGCGTGCGGCGATTCAGGCCGCGCGGCGCGACGCGCTTCACGCCTTCGGCGACGGCACGCTCTACGTCGAGCGCCTGATCGAAAAGCCACGGCACGTCGAGATCCAGGTGCTCGCCGACCACCATGGCGCCGTCGTGCACCTGTTCGAGCGCGAGTGCTCGGTGCAGCGCCGGCATCAGAAGATCGTCGAAGAAAGCCCGTCGCCGCTCCTGACGCCGGCCCTTCGCGCGCGGATGACCGAGGCCGCCGTTCGCGCCGCGCGCGCCGCCGGCTACGTCAACGCCGGCACGATCGAATTTCTCGTGGACGGGTCATCGTTCTATTTCCTCGAGATGAACACGCGCCTGCAGGTCGAACACCCGGTCACGGAAGCGACGACGGGACTCGATCTCGTGCGCGCGCAGCTGCTGGTCGCGGCGGGCGATCCGCTCCCCTTCTCCGTCGACACGATCGCCCTGCAGGGGCACGCGATCGAGCTGCGCGTCTACGCGGAGGATCCGGCCGCGGGCTTCCTGCCGCAGGCCGGCCCGCTGCTCGTCTATCGCGAGCCGCACGGTCCCGGCGTGCGCGTGGACAGCGGCGTCGGCGAGGGAGACACCGTCAGCGTGCACTACGACCCGCTCCTGGCGAAGCTGATTGTCCACGCGGAATCGCGCCCGGCCGCGCTCGCGCGCGCGGCGCGCGCACTGCGGGAGTTCGCAGTGCTCGGGATCGCGACCAACCTCCCGCTGCTCCGGGCGCTCGTCGAGCATCCGCTCGTGCGCGACGGACAGCCCGACACGGGGCTGCTGGAGCGCGAGCTTCCCACGCTGCTCGCGGCCGCGGAGCCGTCGGAGCTCGACCCTGCAGCCGCCGCGGTCGCCGTCCATCGCCTGCTCTCGAACACCGCGGCAAGCACGGCCGCCGGGGCGCGGGCGCTCCCGGATCCATGGACCACCTTGCGCGGCTGGCGGATTGGCGGTGACGATCGGGAGGACGATCGGGAAAAGGCGCGGCCGGCGCCCGAGGTGCAGACCCGATGAGCCGCACGTTCGAAGTCCGGTGGCGAGGCACCACCCGGCGTGTCGAGGTCGGGCCGGACGGACAGGTCGCCGTCGACGGCGCGCCCGCCGCAATCGAGCCGGCAGGGCCGGATGCGTGGCGGGTGACAATCGACGGCCGCACGTCCGTCGTGCTGGCCGCCGGCACGCCGCGCAATCCCTGGCTGTTTCATCGCGGCCTCGTTGTCCGTCCTGAAGTGGACGACGAGGCGGTGGTCCCGCGCGCTCGCGGCGCTGCCGCCGGCGCGCTCGCCGCGCCGATGCCGGCGTCGGTGCGCGCCGTGCTCGTCGCGGCCGGCGACCGCGTCACCGAGGGACAGACGCTGATCGTGCTCGAAGCGATGAAGATGGAGCTGCCGCTGCGCGCGCCGGCGGATGGGACGGTCGAGGCCGTGCACTGCGCCATCGGCGATCTCGTGCAGCCGGGCACCGAACTCGTGGAGCTCGCATGAGCGCGCCTGGCGCCCTTCCCTCCCACGTGACCGTCGTCGAGGTCGGCCCGCGCGACGGGCTGCAGAACGAGGCCGCCCGGATTCCGACCGCCGTCAAGATCACGTTCGTCGACGCGCTGACCGATGCCGGGCTGCCCGTGATCGAAGCAACGGCGTTCGTCAGCCCCCGATGGGTGCCGCAGATGGCCGACGCGATCGAGGTCGCCGGCGGCATCCGGCGTCGCAAGGGCACCCGCTACACCGCGCTCGTGCCGAACATGCGCGGGCTCGAGGGCGCGATGGAGGCGGGGCTGACGGAAGTCGCGGTCTTCGCGGCCGCGTCGGAGACGTTCAGCCGCCGGAACATCAACCGCTCGATCGACGAATCGCTCGGGCTGTACGCCGAGGTCGTGCGCGCGGCTCAGGCCGGCGGCCTGCGCGTGCGCGGCTATCTCTCGACGGCGTTCGGATGTCCGTTCGAAGGGGCCGTGCCGGCCGAGCGGGTTGCGGCGCTCACGGAGCGCCTGCTGGAGCTGGGGGTCTTCGAGGTCGCGCTGAGCGACACAATCGGCGTCGCGACACCCCGGCAGGTCGACGAGATCGTGGAGGCTGCCGCATCGCGCGTGCCACGAGAGCGCCTGGCGCTGCACCTGCACGACACGCGGGGCACCGCGCTGGCGAACGTCTACGCGGGCCTGCTGGCGGGCATCACCGTCTTCGACGCGTCAGCGGGCGGTCTCGGCGGCTGCCCGTATGCGCCGGGTGCGGCCGGCAATCTCGCGACCGAGGATCTCGTCTACATGCTGCACGGCCTCGGCATCGAGACCGGCATCGATCTCGACGGCGTCGTCCGTGCGTCGCGCGTCGTCGCGCCGGCGGTCGGCCACGCGCTGCCGTCGCGCTATCTGCAGAGTTGCGGGCCGGCGTCCTGATGCCGTGGCGCTAGACGCGCACGCTGTCGCCGCGCCGGACGGGCGGAGGTCCCGGCATCTCCACGCGTCCCGGCAGCGTGACCGTGAACGTCGCGCCGAGCCCTTCGCCGGGACTCGACGCCTCCACGGCGCCTCCATGCGCCTCGACCAGCTCGCGCACGATCGCCAGGCCGATCCCGAGACCGCGGACGCCGCGCGACTCGGCCCGCTCTCCCTGCGAGAACCGATCGAAGACCCGCGGGAGGAACTCGGGCGAGATGCCGCAGCCCGTGTCGCTGACCCGCAGCACGACGGCGCTGTTGTTCGCCTCGAGCGTGAGGCTGACGCGGCCGCCGCCCGGCGTGAACTTGACGGCGTTCGACAGCAGGTTCCACACGACCTGGCGGAGCCGATCCGCGTCCGCGGTCACCCACCGCGCGGCGGGATCGATGCTGACGGACACTTCCACCCCGCGCGCGTCGGCGGCAGGACGCACCGCCTCCAGCGCGTTCTGCACGACGATGGAGACGTCGATCGGCTCGATCTGGAGGCGCAGCTGCCCGCTCTCGATGCGGGAGAGATCGAGCAGCTCCTCGACCAGCCGGGCCTGGGCCTGGGCGTTGCGTTCGATGACGGCGAGCGCGTGGTCCACGCGGCCCGCCGAGACGCGTCCGCTTGCCAGCATCCGCGCCCAGCCGAGGACCGCGTTGAGCGGCGTGCGCAGCTCGTGCGACAGCGTGGCCAGGAACTCGTCCTTCAGGCGGTTGGCGTCAGCCAGCTGCGCTTCGACCTCCTTCAGCCGCGTGATGTCGATCGTGATCCCGTCGAAACGGGTGGGCCGTCCCGCCTTGTCGTAGAAGCCGCGTCCGAGCCCCTTCAGCCACCGCACGGTGCCGCCCGGCAGCACGACCCGGAAGTCGATGTCGCAGTTCGTGTGGCTGAAGATCGCGCGTTCCGCGGCGCGCTCGACGCGCTCGCGATCTTCCGGGTGGACACGATCCTCGATGTCGTCGAAGCTGACCGGCGCGTCGCTGTCGGTGAACCCGAAGTGCACCTTGCACTGGTCGTCCCACCACATCCGCTGCGACGGCAGGTCGCTGTACCAGTGGCCGATGCCGATCTCGTGCATGACCTCGGCCAGCCGCGCGTGCTGTTCGCGGAGCTCCTCGAGCTGCTGCCGGTGCTTCCGCTGGCGGTCGGCGATGAGAACCGTCGCGACCCCGATGACGAGAAACCCCGCGAGCCGGACCGCCATCGTCCGCACGGTGAGGGGCTGATACAGCCGGATGGCCGCGAGGCCGGCCATCGCGAAGGCAAGCGCGAGCCATCCGCCCAGGCGGCTTCCGTAGAGCGCCGCTACCAGCACTGCCATCAGCAGCAGCGTGGACAGCGGCGTGAAACCCGGCGTGATGACCTCGTTGATCGCGAGGGCGAGCCCCACGAGGCCGGTGGCCAGCGCCACCGGACGCCATGAGCGGGAAAACATGAGAGCTCCCAGACGGGCGGCCGTGAGCGCTCACGATAAGTCCCGCAGCGCGGGCTGTCAATTCAGCAGCGGGGTCGAGTTGTCAGGAAGGTGGGCCGAACCGCAGCGGGCGCGGGTCCGGGAGGTCACCGCGCGTCGAGTGCCGACCAGTCGAACGGCCACTGCCCCTCGTCCTCACCCGTGGGGAGCAGCATGAGCGGGAGCAGCCAGTCTGCGAGCGCCATGTCCGGGGGGTATATCGGCCCCTCCCGGCGCTGGCTGTAGGGCGCCGCATCCGGGGCACCCGCCCGTCGCCGCCCGCGGGGAGCGGAGGCGGCGAGGGGCGAGTGCGCGGACGGCCTTACCGGCCGGTCATCCAGGCGTAGCGCTGGAACCGGTCGGGGGCGCCGTCGAACCGCGGCTTCGGCTGCTGCTGGTCGAGCACCCAGCCGGGCGACTGGTTCCCGCAATCCGGGCAGGCCAGGAACACCCGCGCGGTATCAATCCGGAGCTCCGGCTGATGCCCGAGGAGCCGGCAGCGGAACTCCGCCAGCACGGCGTTGACGCGCGCCAGCGGTCCCGGTGCCTGGCCAGCCTCGCCGGCGCTCCCGGGAAGGGCGCCCGTGAAAATCTGACTCAGCGTAGTCATGCCCCAGGTAGGGGCAAGCGGCAGGCCAGTCCAGATTGTTCGGGAAATTCGACACTTTCGTCGCGGAAGGCGAAGCGAAGTCTGGCAGGTCGCGGACTATTGTCGGCCCGGCTCGCTACTCGAGCAGGGGCCCCGGCTCGACGACCGTGACCGGTCCGAGCCCGAGCGCCCGCACGGGCGCCTCGATCGACGCCCGGTCCCCGACGACCACGACGAGGAACCGCGCCGGGTCGAGCCGCTCCGCGGCGACCCGGTGGGCGTCGGACGGCCTGACGGCCAGGACGTTCGGCACGTACTGGCTGTAGACGTCCTCCGGCAGCCCGTAGACGATCCGGTGCTGCAGCCGATCGACCATGTCGCCGGTCGTCTCGAACCCCGCACCGAAGCCGAGCGCGATGTTGCGCTGCGCGCGCGCGAACTCGTCCCCGGGGATCGGATCGCGGATCGCGGTCAGCTCGTTGAAGAACTCGCGCAGCGCCTCGGCGGTCTTGTCGGTCTGCACACCCGCGGCCGCGACGAACGGTCCGGCCCCCCGCCGCATCTGGAACTGTGAGAAGGCGCCGTACGCGTAGCCGTGGACCTCGCGGAGGTTGGTGTTGAGGCGCGACGTGAACGAGCCGCCGAGCACGGTGTTGAGGACGATCAGCGGGAAGTAGTCCGGCGTCGTCCGCGGCACGCCGACCCAGCCGATGCGCACCTGCGACTGTGCCGAACCGGGTCTGTCGATCAGCACGATCCGGCGCGCCTGCGGCGGCTCCGGCATCGGGACGTCACGGCGCTCCGGCGCGTTCGCCGACGGCTTCCACGAGCCGAACGCCTTCTCGAGCTGCGCGACGACCGCGTCGCGCCTGATATCGCCCGCCACGATGAGCGCCGCGCGCGACGGCTGGTAGTGAGTGCGGTGGAAGTCGCGGACGTCGGCGTCGGTCAGCACCGTGAGGCTCGTCGGCGTCCCGCGTTCGTCGGTGCCGTAGCGGTGGGCGTCGCCGAACAGCAGCCGCGCGAAGGCCCGCGACGCCACCCAGCCGGGATCGTCGCGAGCCTGCAGCATGTCGGTGAGCCACTCCTTCCGCACGCGTTCGAGCTCGTCGGCGGGGAAATCCGGACGCAGCACCACGTCCGCCATGATCGGCAGCGCGCGATCGAGCCGCGCCACCGGTACACCGAGACGCACGAACGACGCGTCGTACGAGCTGCCCGTCCGCAGCGTCGCGCCGAGCAGGGCGACCTCCTCGGCGATCGTGAGCGCCGGGCGCCCGGCCGCGCCTTCGTCGAGCATCGCGGCCGTCAGGCTTGCCAGCCCGAACTTGCCCGCCGGATCCTGCGCGGCACCGGCGTCGAGCACGAGCGCGATCTCGACGACCGGCACCTCGTGCATCTCGACGACGTGCACGGGAAGCCCGTTCGACAGGCGCGCGGTCTGCACCTCCGGCAGCCGCAGCTCCGGCGCAGGCCCCGGTTCCGGCGCCCGCGATCGGTCGGGCCGTGACTGGCCGTGAAGCCCCGTGCCCGGACCAGCCGCCAGGCACGCCAGCAGCACCAGGGTGATCCGTCTCATCGTCCGCCCCCACTCTGCCGCGCGGGCACGACCGACAGCTCGACGCGCCGATCGGCCGGCAGCCACGTCTGCACGGCGGCGCGGATGTCTGCCGGCGCGAGCACCTGGTAGCGCCCGAGGTCCTCCGCGAAGTAGTCCGGATTGCCCGTGCGGGTCGCATAGGCGTTCATCTGATCCGCACGGCCGCCGAAGCCGCCCAGCCGCTCCATGCGGTCGTAGAAGGACGCCTCGATGGTGTTCACCGCGCGTTCGAGCTCGCGCGGCTCGGGCGGCGCCTGCCGCAGCGCCTCCAGCTCCTCGTCGATCACGCGGCGGAGCTCCTCGAGCGCATGCCCCGGCCGCGCGGTGGCGACGATGACGAACGACGAGGCCAGATCGGCGGACTGCTGGAACGCCGCGACATCCTGCGCGATCTGCAGCTCGTAGACGAGCCGGCGATACAAGCGGGAGCTGCGCCCGCCGGCGAGCACGCTGGCAACGACGTCGAGCTCGGCGTCTCCGGGTGTGTAGACGGGCGGTGTCACCCAGGCGAGATACAGCCGCGGCAACTGCACCTGGTCGGTGATCGTGCGCCGCTCGATCTTCTGGTGCACGACCGGCGGCGCCGACAGCGGCGGCACGTCCGGCCCGCGCGGCACGTCGCCGAACCAGTACTCGACGCGCTCGCGCGCAACGGCCGGATCGATGTCGCCGGCGACGACGAGCGTCGCGTTGTTCGGCCCGTAGTACTGCTTGAAGAACGCGCGGACGTCCTCGTAGGTGGCCGCCGACAGGTCCTCCATGTAGCCGATCGTCGGCCAGTGATACGGATGCCCGTCCGGGAAGAGCATCTCGTCGAGCACGATGCTCGCGGCGCCGTAAGGCCGGTTGTCGACGAACTGCCGCCGCTCGTTCTTGACGACGTCGCGCTGCACGTCCAGCGACTCGCGCGAGACGGCGTCGAGCAGGAAGCCCATGCGATCCGACTCGAGGAACAGCGCGAGGTCGAGCGCGTTCGACGGAACGGTGATGTAGTAGTTGGTCCGATCGGGGTTCGTGGATCCGTTGTTCTCGCCGCCGACCCCCTCGAGCAGCAGGTCGAACTCCCCTTCCTTCACGTGCCCCGAGCCCTCGAACATCAGGTGCTCGAACAGGTGCGCGAAGCCGGTGCGTCCCGGCTGCTCGCGCCCGGAGCCGACGCGATACCAGACGTTCACCGTGACGATCGGGACGCTGTGATCCTCGTGGAGGACGACGCGCAGGCCGTTCGGCAGCGTGAACTGGGTGTAGGGAGCCGACAGGCGTGGCGGGCCTTCTTCGGCGCCCGCGCCGCCGGCCAGCAGCAGGCAGGCGGCGAGGAGGAGCACGGCGGAGCGTTGCACGGTCACGGCACTCTCCCGGGTCGGGGGGAGCAAGTGTAACGTGGGCGCGTACACAAAACGAGCCCCGCCCCACCCGGTGCGGCCGAGGAGGAAGCCGCAGCAGGCAGGACGGGGCGACCGGACCGCTTGTGATCCCTCGAACGGGACTAGAACTTCGGGGTGCGCCGTCCCTGACGACTCCGCCGGCGCATGATGTACAACGTCAGCGCCAGACCGGCCAGCACGAGCAACGCGAGCTGCTGCATATCCATGATGCATCCTTTCTCGGCCGGTGACGGCCGGCCCTTTACGGGACGGTCAAACTGTGCACGAGGCTGCAATCCTGCAGCCCGGTCCACGAACAGTACGCGTGTCTGACACCCGTACCGTTACGGGTTGTCAGACACCGGTACGGATTCCTGGATCGCGGGGAGTATACGGGCGAAGCTCGGGCGTGGCAATCCTTCAGGCGGACGTGCCGCGCAACTGCGCGACGATCGCGGCAACGAGCGGCGCCGAGACGCGCCCCGCGTCAGTAGCCGGCCGCCGCACCAGCCGGCCGACGTGCACGTCGACCGGGATGGGCAGTGTGGCGAGCACCGGCAGCGCGTCCCCGGTGACACCGCCGCCGACGATGAACCGGAGCGACGGCCCGGCGAGGGCCCCGAGTCGCGTCAACCGGGCCGCCCGATCCGGCCAGCTTCCCGGCCCGCCGTTGTAGAGCACGCGGTCGACGAAGGGCCGCTTCCCGAGCACCGCCAGCGCCACCTCCAGATCGCGGACATCTTCGATCGCGCGGTGGAACGTCACGCGCGTGCCGGCCACCTCCGCGAGCTCGTCGAGGAGCGGCTCGTCGATCCGCCCGTCCCCGGTGAGCGCGCCGAAGACGATCCCGTCGACCGGCCGCTGCCCCATCGCGTGCGCGGCCGCGAGCAGCGCCTCCCTCACCCGGCCATCGGAGACGACGTGCGACTCCGACTCGCGGACCATCACGCGGACAGGAATGCGGACGCGCGAGAGAATGGTGTCGAGGACCGCGAGCGACGGGGTCAGCCCGCCACGCCCCAGGGCGGCCACGACCTCCAGGCGCCCCGCTCCCCCATCCTCCGCCTCCAGCGCATCGTCCAGCGATGCGGCGATGACTTCGAGCAGCGGCATGGCGTCCAGAGTACACCGGCGTGGACGCATTCCCGGAACCGCATCGCGCCCAACCCCGTCCTGTACAGAAGCGCACCTGACGAGGGCGGCCGGCGTGAGCCATGCCGCCGTGGGCTATGCTGAAGGTGAGCTCCGGCTGCACCGCAGCCGCCGGGGCGACCGGAGATGACACGCATGCAACAGCAGATGAAGAGAGCGGCCCTTGGCTTCGCGGTGCTGGCGATGGCGACCCTCGCGGCCCCCTCGGTCATCGCGCAGGACGCCGGTGCGCTGAAGGTGACGGTCCGGTACACCGGTCCGGGCACCGTCGACGCGACCCACGAGCTCTACATCTGGGTATTCGATACGCCGACGATCGACGAGAACTCGGTGCCGCTGGCCGCCGACGTGCTGACCCGGAATGGCGCGACGGCGTCGTTCACGGGGCTGCCGAAGGAGGTCTATCTCGTCGCGGCGTTCGACGAGCGCGGCGATTACGACGGGTCGGCGGCACCGCCGTCGGGCACGCCCATCGTGCTCTACGGCGCGAACGGGGTCGCCGAGCCGGTGAAGACCGGGGCCGACGCGGCTGTTACGGTGACCTTCGACGACACGGTCCGGATGCCGTAGTCGCGCTGATGCGAGCTGCCCGGCAGGGAGCCCGTCAGCATCCGGACGACCGCCCTGCCGGCAGCGGCTACGAGTCGACCTTCCGAAGCTTCGTCACGCGCCCCACTTCCACCCACTCGACCACGTAGATGTTCCCCGCCTGATCGAAGCAGGCGCTGTGCGGGCAGACGAAGCGTCCTTCGGGGAACAGATCGCGCGGACCGGACCGAATGCCGACCCACGAGTCCGGCGGCGCCTCGCCGAGCTGCGCGACGATCGTGTTCGTGCGATCGATGAGCGTCACGCGCGCGTGCAGATCGGGCACGACGACGAGCCCGTTGTGCTCCGCGAAGTGGCAGGGATGCGGGAAGCCCTCGTAGAGGTCGAGCGGCGTGCCGTCGAGCGCGAAGGTCTGCAACCGGCGATTGCTGCGATCGGCCACGAGCAGCACCGGGTCGGCGCCGCGCGTGTCGACCATCAGCCCGTGCGGGCAGTCCAGCTGTCCGGCGCGCGTCCCCTTCCCGCCGAAGGTCCGGATGAAGCGGCCGCGTGCGGTGTACTGGTTGATGTAGCTTGAACCGTAGCCGTCGGCGACGTAGATGTCGCCGTTCGGCGCCACGGCCACGTTGGTGGGCGAGTACTTGATTGCCGGCGAGCCGTCGGCGTTGACCGGATAGCGCTCGGATTCGCGCGGGTAGCCGAGCTCCCACACCGGCTCCCCCTTCGTCGTGACCTTCGCGACGATCGCGCGCCGGGTATCGCAGAGGAACAGGAACTCGTCGCTTCCTTCCCGGACCAGGTGCAGCCCGTGCGCCCCGCCGGCGAACTGCGGCCCCCAGCTGCGGACGAACCGTCCCTGGTGGTCGAAGACCACCATCGTGTCGCGCGACTCGCTGTCGGCGTGCACGGTGTGATGCACGTAGACGTGCTGCTGGGCGTCGACGCACACGCCGTGCGTGTTGCCGTACTTCAGCGTCGCGGGCAGCTCACCCCAGTCGTGATGGACCTCGTACGTATACGCGCCGCTGCCGACGATGGGACGGCGGCGGCCTGCCTTGTCCGACATGCCGAGCAACGTCGGCCCGGTGCCGACCACGGCTACAGTGGTGGTCAGGGTCTTCAGGAACTGGCGGCGGGCTGGCGACGGCGGACTCGTCATGCGGCCTCCATGACGCCGCAATTGTGACCGGCGCCGCCTGAGCCCGTCAATCCGCCCGCGCCCCTGACAGGCGCCCACGCCACGGCATAGACTGGCGGCATGCGCGCCGTCGACGTGCTCGACTCGCCGATTGGACCGATGACCGTCTGCACGGGCCCGGATGGGCTGCGGGCGATCCGCTTCGACGAACGCCTTCCGGCGTCCGACGGCGTCCGGACCCGGCTGCACGCCGACATCCTCGCGCGGCTCGCGGCGTACTTCCGCGGCGACCTCCAGGCGCTCGACGGCATTCCGGTGGACCCCGAAGGGGGCACGCCGTTCCAGCGGGAAGTCTGGCTCACGCTGCGCGAGATCCCCGTCGGCGCAACCTGGAGCTATGGCGAGCTGGCGCGCCGCATCGGCCGCCCCTCCGCCATCCGCGCCGTCGGCGCCGCCAACGGGGCCAACCCGGTCCCGATCGTCCTTCCCTGCCATCGCGTGATCGGCGCGAACGGGTCGCTCGTCGGCTACGGCGGCGGGCTGGATCGGAAGCGGTGGCTGCTCGCGCACGAAGGCGTCACCTCGCGGCCACTCTGGGGTGCAGGCGCCGGCACTCTCGGCGGCACCGGCGTGTAGGTCAATTCCGCCAACGGCGTGCGTGCCGCGTCATGGCTGCAGCGCGGTCGTCCAGCCTGTCACGACAGCCAGATGCGAGCCGGCAGACGACTCGGCGAGCGCGCGATCATCAGCAGGCGCCCGTCGTGCGGGTGTCACGACCATCGGCTCCCGCCGTCGAACCCGAGGCTGCCCTGCGGTTCGGCGCTGCGCGTGGTAGATTGCCGCGCATGCGGCGGATTGCGCTCGTCCTCGTATCCCTGATCGCGTTCGCTCCGGCGCCGTCGGCGCAGGCCCCTGCGTCCGATCGGCCGGTGCCGTACTTCGCGGATCCCTCGCGGCCTGAGCGGCTCGCGACGGCATTCGAAACCATCCGCGCGGCCGTCCCGACGCTTGCGAAGGAGATCGGCGCGCCGGCCGTGGTCTGGGGCGTGGTCATCGACGGCAGGCTGGCGGCATCCGGCGCGTACGGTCTGCGCGACGTCGAAGCGGAGGCGCCGGCGACGCTGGACACGGTCTTCCGCATCGCGTCGATGACCAAGAGCTTCACCGCGCTCGCGATCCTCAAGCTGCGCGATGAAGGCCGGCTGTCGCTCGACGATCCGGTCGTCAAGCACATTCCGGGATTCGCATCCGTCGCCCTGCCCACGCGCGACTCGGCGCCGATCACCATCCGGCAGCTCATGTCGCACAGCGCCGGGTTCGCCGAGGACAACGCCTGGGGTGACCGGCAGCTCGCGCAGCCCGATGCGACGCTGGACCAATGGCTGGCGCGCGGTCTGCCCTTCTCCACCGCCCCCGGCACCGCCTACGAGTACTCCAACTACGGCTTCGCGCTGCTCGGCCGCATCGTCGCCACCGTCGCGCGGCGTCCCTACGCGGAGTACATGAACACGCAGATCCTGGCGCCGCTCGGCATGACCGCCAGCTACTGGGACGCGGCGGACGTGCCGGCGGCGCACATCGCGCACGGCTATCGGCGGGACGGCGATGCCTGGGTCAGGGAGACGCCGCTCGCCCACGGGAGCTTCGGGCCGATGGGCGGCCTCTGGACCAGCGGCCACGACCTGGCGAAGTACATCGCCTACATGCTCGCCGCCTGGCCGCCGCGCGACGCGCCGGAGCGCGGGCCGGTCCGTCGTGCCTCGATGCGCGAGATGCAGCAGGCGCAACGCGCGTCGGGGTTCAGCGCCGTCCAGCTGCCGCCCGCTGCGCACGTCGAGGCGCAGGCGACGGCGTACGGCTTCGGGTTGCGGACGACCGTCGACTGCCGGTTTCCGCTGGCCGTCGCGCACAGCGGCGGGCTGCCGGGATACGGGTCGAACATGACCTGGCTGCCGGAGCACGGCGTCGGTGTGTTCGCGCTCGCGAACGTCACCTACGCACCGGCGGGACGCATCACGCGCATGATGATCGACGCGCTGCACGCGACCGGCGCGCTGCAGCCGCGGCGTCTCCCGCCGAGCGCGCCGCTGCTCTCCGCGCGCGATGCGATCGCGGCATTCCTGAACGAGCCGTCCGAAGCCAGGCTGCAGGCGGTCGCGGCCGACAATCTCGCGCTGGATCGGCCGCTCGCCGACCGCGTCGCGGCCGCGCGACGTCTGCGTGACGCGCTCGGCACGTGCAAGGCCGGCGACATCGCGGCGCAGAACTGGCTTCGCGGCACCTTCCGTGCCGACTGCGAGCGCGGCTGGATCGACGTGCGCTTCACGCTGGCGCCGACGCAGCCGCCGCGACTCCAGGTGCTGGAGCTTCGCGAGGGACGTCCGGTCGAGCCGGATCTCCGCCGCCGGCTCGAGGCGCTCTTCTCGTCGGGGCCCGGGTCGCCCGACGCGCTGCCCTTTGCATCCGACTCGCTGCGCGACGAATTCGCATCGACGGCATCGGTCCTCCGCATGGCATACGGGCAGTGCAGGCCGGGCGAGGCGCTGTCCGGCGATGGCGCCCGTCAGGTACGGATGCGCCTCCAGTGTGACCGCGGCGATCTCGTGGCCGACATCCGCAGGGACGCCGACGGTCGCGTGTCGCGCCTCGGGTTCGAGCCGCCGCCCGGTGCGGCGTGCGCGCCGTAAGCCAAGCTCGGCCGTTTCGTTACGCTACGATGATCGGGTGGCGACTCCCGACAGCCTCAGGAAGCTGCGCGATCGTCTGATCCGCCTGCACCGGACGCTGCTGGACGCCGAGCGGGCCGCGTACGAGCGGATGTACGGCCCCGTGCGATCGAACAACGAGTGGCTGCAGCTGGTGCTCAGCCACGAGCACTTCAACTGGCTCCGGTCGTTTTCCGGCCTGATCGTCCGCATCGACACCTGGATCGCCAGCAACGACGCGCCAGCCTCCGAAGGGGACGCACTCTGGATCGAGGCCGAGCGGATCACGGCCATCGACGCCAGCAGCACGGACGAGTCGCGACTCCGCTACCGGGAGGCGCTCGACCGCTCCGCCGAGGCCGCCGTCGCCCACGCCCAGATCCGTCAGATGCTCGATCGCGCGTGACGCGGCTGGGATAGCATGTGCGCGCATGCGCACCCCGGCCATCGCTCTCACCCTTGCGGTCCTGGCGAGTACGACTGCCGTACAGGTGTCTGACACCCGTACGGGTACTGGTACCGGTACGGGTGTCAGACACCCGTATGGTGACGCGACACCGGACACATACGAGCTCGAAGCAGCGCGTGCACGCGCCGCGCGTTTCGAGCGCGCCGTGGCCGCGTCGGATCGCGTGCTTCGCGCATGGTTGCGGCACGCGGATCCCCGCACGCTGCTGCTGCCGGACCGCGTCGCCGGCCCGGGCGGCGGGCTGCGTCCCGGCGACCGGCCGCGCTACACGCCGCACAACTCCGGCGCGGACCTCTATCCGTACCTGATACTCACGGCCCACCTGACCGACCCACCCCTCGTCGACGGCCGGCTGCTGGAGATGCTCCGCAACGAGGTCCGCTACACGACGACGCCGGGCACGCAGGTTCCGGGACCGCTGAATTTCGACAGCGACGCGCCCGAGGCTCCGAGTCTGTTCGGCGCCGGGGAATATGCGAAGGACGGGCTGATCACGGTGACCGAGTCTCTCGGGCGGACGCCGTGGTTCTCGCGCATGGTCGACATGGTCGCCGACGCGATGGAACGCGCGCCGGTCGAGTCCCGCTTCGGACGGCTGCCCGCCTCCGACTCGGAGCTGAACGGCGACTACCTGCAGGTGCTGCCCCGCCTCGCGCTGATGACCGGCGACCGGCGTTTCCTCGACTGGGCGCGCCGCATCGGCGACGCGTACGTCGAAGAGGTCCTGCCCGGCAATCACGGCGTGCCGAGCAGCGAGTGGGACTTCACCGCACACACCGGCAAACCGCGCCTCCGTCTGCGCGACCACGGCAACGAGCTCGTCGTCGGCCTGGTGCTGCAGTACGCCATCGAACAGCATCTCGGCACGCCGCGCGCGGCGCGCTGGAAACCGGTCATCGCGCGGATGCTCGATCGCATCCTCGAGTCCGCCAACGCCGATGGCCTGCTCTACGACGAGGTCGACGCCGCGACGCTCCAACCGGTCTCGACGCGGCTGTCGGACAACTGGGGCTACGTGTACGGCGCGATCTACACCTTCCACCAGGTGACGGGCGAGACGAAATATCGCGACGCGGTCCGGCGCGTCCTGGGCAACCTGCCGAAGTACCGTCGCCACGTGTGGGAGCCGCGCAACGACCCGTCGATGCCGCTCGGCTCGTTCGACGGCTACGCCGACACGATCGAGAGCGCGATCTACCTGGTGAACCGCGAGCCGGTGCCGGAGGCCCTCGACTGGATCGAGTCGGAGATGGACGTCATGCTCGGCATGCAGCGGCCCGACGGGCACATCGAGTATTGGTACGGCGAGGGCAACTTCAACCGCACCGCGCTGCTCTATGCGCTGATGCAGAGCCGTGGCGTCCGTCCGGCGCACTGGCGTCCGGGCGTCGGCATCGGCGCCGCGCCTTTCGACCGCGGACTCGCGATACACGTCACCGCACCCGGCCCCCTGCGCGTGCGGTTCGACTACGCCCGCCACCGGCGCGATCTGAACCTCCCGGCCAACTACGTCCGCCTGAACGAGTTCCCGGAGTGGTTCATCGTCGACGAGACCGCGCTGTACCGCGTTGCGCGGCCGGGCACCGCGGATGCGGAGGTACGCCTCGGCGCCGAGCTCGTGCGGGGCATCGAGCTGGCGCCGGGCGACTGGATTGTCGAGAAGAAGTGAGCGCTGGTCCGCTCACGCCGGATGCGCGACCCGGCGCAGGCCGACCAGCTGCAGCTCCCCCAGTGCCGCGACCACCGCGGCCTGGAAGAGGATGACGGCGTAGCCGAACGCCGACGGCTGCACCAGCCCGGTGAACAGCAGCAGCACGCTGCCGATTGCCCAGGCGGCGTTCATCGCGACCACCGCGCCGACGGCGCGCCGCGCCGGCAGCGCGGTGCGCCCGAGTGCGAGCACGAACGCCGCGAACGGCAGGAGCACCAGCCCCGCCGTACGCAACAACACGGCGGGGATGCCGAGCCACGCCTCGAGCGGCGACGCCGCCGCTGCCATCAGCACGCCGGTCGCGCCGCTCACCACGCCGTCGACGAGCAGCACCTGTCGCAGAAGCCCCCGATTGTCCCTGTGTGCCATCAGTCCTCCTTTCGACTCCTGCAAGGTCGATGGCCGGATGATGGCAGTCCGGCGGGACGCGCGTCGATTACGTCGGAGGTAATGGCGGTGCGACCGCGGGCTGCACTATCGTCGTGAGAACGCCATGCAACCATCCGTTCGTCCGGCGGGCGAGCTGCTGCGCGAGTGGCGGCTGCGACGCCGGCTCAGCCAGCTCGATCTTGCCTGCGATGCCGGCATCTCGTCCCGGCACCTGAGCTTCCTCGAGACGGGGCGCGCGCGCCCGAGCCGCGAGATGGTCCTGCGGCTCGCCGAGCGGCTCGACGTGCCGCTGCGCGCACGCAACACCCTGCTGGTGGCCGCCGGCTTCGCGCCGATCTATCCCGAGCGGCCGCTCTCCGATCCGGCGCTGTCGGCTGCCCGGCGCGCGGTCGATCTGGTGCTCGCCGGCCACGAACCCTACCCGGCGCTCGCGGTAGACCGCCACTGGACGCTCGTCGCCGCCAATCGCGCGGTGCAACCGCTGCTCGCGGGCATCGCGCCCGCGCTGCTCGAACCGCCGGTCAACGTCCTGCGGCTGACGCTGCACCCGGACGGCCTCGCGGACCGTCTCGCGAACCCGCACGAATGGCGCGCGCACCTGTTTCATCGGCTGCAGCGCCAGGTCGAGGTGTCGGGAGATGCCGTTCTCTCGAACCTGCTGGAGGAGTTGCGCGGGTATCCCGCTCCGATGACGACAGAGCGCGAGACGAAGGTCGATCCCGAGGCGTTCGTCGTGCCGTTCAGGCTGCGCACCGAAGCCGGAACGCTCTCGTTCTTCTCGACGACGACCGTCTTCGGCACGCCGGCGGACATCACGCTGTCCGAGCTGGCGCTCGAGACGTTCTTCCCGGCGGACGCGGAGACCGCCCGCATCTGGCGGAGTCTTGCGGAACAGCCGGCAGACTAGACCTAGACTAGACCCGCAGCGCTTCGGCCTGTCACCACACCAGCCACTGCGAAGCCAGAAACTCCTCCTCCGGTTCCATCCGGGAACGCAGCCACAGCGCGGTACAAGCCGCCGCGAGCCCGCCGAGCACGTACCAGGCCACGGTCATCACCTGGTTCCCCACGGCCCCGCTGTTCGGCGGATCGCCCAGCCCCATCCGCCGCGGAAGCATCACCGCGCCGATACCAGCGAGGCCGCCGAGCAGCAGGCCGCGCCGCCACGTCGCGGCGGCGTCGCGGCCCGGCACCATCGCGTAGTACAGCGCGTTCGACACGACGTCGCCGGCGAGCGTCTCGTAGTAGAGCCGCCCCTCGGATGGCACGGGTGCCCCGAGCGCGCGGTGACCCGCGGCCAGCGCGCGCATGCCGACGATGTCCATCCGCGGCGGAGACGGCAACGTCCGCCGCCCGACCTCGTGCACCGTCGTCAATGCCAGCGCGCCGGCCGTCCCGGCAAGAAGAGCTTCGCCTGTTGAAGTCATGAACGGGTGGAGAGCAAGCGTGATGCCTGCGAGTCGGGAGCTGCTGCCGGCCGCAAGCTGCCAGCCGCCAGCTACAAGCCTCACCTCCCCCAGACCGACTGCCTGAACGCGGCTTCGAACGCTTCCCTGCTCTCGCCGAACGCGGCTTCGAAGTTGCCGTTGCGGTCCTGTGACTTCGCAAACCGCGAGAAGTAGTCGAGCACGGCCGGCGTTCCATGCCGCTCGATCAGGAAGGCAACGGCGGCGAACGCCTGGGTATACAGCAGCGGGCCCACGCCCTGCCGTCCGCGGGAGACCCACTCGGGGAACGTGCCGAGAGCCGTCAACGGCGGAAGCGTCTCGGGCCGGTGCCCCCGCAACCGGCCGCGAGCCTCACGCAGCGCGTCGCCGTCGCCGTCGCCGAGGTGCAGCGACTGGAGCACGCGCGACTCGACCCACTCGGCGTAGCCCTCCCTGAGCCACTGGTCCGACTCGCCGCGCGTGCCGCCGCCGAGCTCGTACTGCAGCACGTGCGTGAGCTCGTGCGCCAGCAGCCCGACACGCTCGGGCCAGCTCCGGCGCTCCACGCGCTCCTGGTTGAGCAGGACGCTCCGGTGTCCCCCGATTGCGGTCATGTCGGCGGCGGCGTCGCGGGCGAGCGGCGCCGGGTAGCCGATCTCCAGCAGCAGCGCCTCGAAGGTGGGTTCGTCGGGCAGGAAGACCAGCCGGACCTCGAGCGGCGGAAACCCGAGGTCCTTCTCGAACACGTCGAGCGTGGCCGCGAGCGCCTGCTGGTAGCTGGCGATCCACTCGCCGACGCGCGTGGGACGCACGCGCATCTCGCGCGAGTCGAGCACCCAGGGACCGCGCGGCGTCGTCGCACACCCGGGCCCCAGCAGCACCAGCACGATGAGCACCGCGCGCAGGCCCATCGCCGGTATTGTGCGACAGGTCCGCGACCCGGCTCCAGCGCCTGAAGCCCGGCGGATGCCGCGCGCCGACGCCGTCTACGGCTTCACGCGCCGGACGACGTAGACGGTCTCGCCCCAGTCGCCGCGCGCCGTGATCGTGATCTCGTCGCCGTCGACCGTCGCCTCGTGCGAGATCACCATCGCGTCGACCTTGACGTCGAACGTGAGGAGGTTCCCGTTCACCTTGCCGTTCTTCAGCGGCGCCACGCCCATGACGCTCTCGACCGTGCCGGTCAGCACCTCGCCTTCGGTCTTGAACTCGAACGTCAGGGTCAGATCCCCGTCCGGCGTCGGGACGGACCCCTGCCACTTGCCGGCCACGTCCGAGGCAAGCGTGGTGACGGCGGCGCACAACAGAAGGGCGAGACACGACAGGCTGGGGCGAAGCATAGGCACACTCCCTCGAAAGGGCCCCACGCGGGGCGGCGCCATCATAGACGAAAGCCGCCCGGGGCCGCGCCAGGACCACGTGACGGCCGCCGAGTCCGGAGGCCGGAGCCCCGGGGGCTGCACGAATTCCCCGGTTCTGCGAGAATCGGCCTGCCTGCGGCCCGGACACCGGCGCCGCGGGCTCCGGCAATCCGCATCTCTGGAGAGACGATGACCCGATCAGCCACGATTCTTGCCCTGCTTGCGCTCGTGCTCGCGCCCGTGCTGGTGCACACCCAGTCGGCACAGGACCGCCCGCTCCGCATCATCGCGTTCGGCGCCCATCCGGACGACGCGGAGCTGAAGGCCGCCGGGGTGGCGGCGCTCTGGGCCGCGCAGGGGCACAAGGTGAAGTTCGTCGCGATGACGAACGGCGACATCGGCCACTTCAGCCAGGCCGGCGGGCCGCTGGCCCAGCGCCGGTACGCCGAAGTCCAGGAGTGCGCCCGCATCCTGGGCATCACCACCGACGTGCTCGACATCCATGACGGCGAGCTCGTGCCGACGCTCGAGAACCGCCGCACGGTGGCGCGCCTCATCCGCGACTGGCAGGCCGACATCGTCATGGGGCACCGCCCCTACGACTACCATCCCGATCACCGCTACACCGGCGTGCTGATGGACGACGCGGCGGTGGTCGTCGTGGCGCCGTTCTTCGTGCCCGATACCAAGCCGACGCCGCGCAACCCGCTGTTCTTCTACTACTCGGACGGCTTCGAGCACCCCTCGAAGTTCGTGCCGTCGATCGTCGTCGACATCGACAGCGTCGCGGACAAGAAGTGGCAGTGCATCTCGGCGATGCCGTCGCAGTTCGGCGACAAGGATTCCTGGCAGGCACGGACGCGTCCTGACGTCCCGGACAGCGACACCGAGCGGCCGGCCTACCTGCTGAAGCTCGCGCAGCAGCGCACGGCGGCGGTAGCCGATCAGTACCGCGACCACCTGATCAAGCTGTACGGCGAGGAGCGCGGGCGCAAGGTGAAGTACGCCGAGGCGTTCATGCTGGGACAGTACGGACGCCAGGCGTCGTTCGATCAGCTCAAGAAGCTGTTCCCGACCGGGCAGTAACTTCGCGGGGCCGGACTTCAGTCCGGCCCGTGTGATGCAGGGCCGGACTTCGGTCCGGCCCTGCCGTTCCTGACGTCACGAGCCTCGCCGGCTCGTGCACCGTGGAGGAGACGCATGCGACGTTCGATGGTGATGGCCGCGCTGGTGGTGCCCGTCGTGTTCGCGGCCGCGGTCTGCGGCAGCCGCGCCGACTCCGACGTGCCGCCCGGATTCACCTCGCTCTTCAACGGGCGGGATCTCACCGGCTGGCGCGTGCCGCCCGGCGACAACGGCCACTGGCGCGTCGTCGACGGCGTCATCGACTACGACGCCCGCAGCGAGGCAGCCGACGACAAGAGCCTCTGGTCGGAGCGGGAGTACGGCGACTTCGTGCTGCGGGTCGACTGGCGCCTCAAGGAGGTGCCGTACCTGAACCCGAACGTGCCGATCATCCTCGCCGACGGCAGCCACAAGAAGGGACCGGACGGCCAGGAGATCGTGACCACCGTTCCCGACGCCGACTCGGGCATCTACCTGCGCGGCACGCCGAAGGCGCAGGTGAACATCTGGAACTGGCCGGTGGGATCGGGCGAGGTGTACGGCTACCGGATGGATCCGGACATGCCGCCCGCGGTGCGTGCCGGCGTCACGCCGAAGACGATCGCGGATCGCCACATCGGGGAATGGAACACCTTCGAGATCACGGTGAAAGGCGATCGGCTGACGGTGGTGCTCAACGGCGTCACCGTCATCGAGAACGCGCAGCTCCCGGGGCTGCCGCCGCGCGGGCGCATCGCCCTGCAGCACCACGGCGCCTGGGACGACGAGCAGTGGACCAGCCCGCCGAGCCTCGTCCAGTTCCGGAACATCTACATCAGGGAGCTCTGACGAACGTCGGGGTGCGGGGCGCGGCCGTCCATCGCGCCCCGCACCGGCGTCACCGGATCGTCACGCGTCCGGTCAGCCGGATGTCCGCGCTCGACGCGCCCACCTGCAGCTCGTACTCACCCGGCCGCATGCGGAGGCCCCCGGCGGATTCGTCGTAGTACGCGAACGCGTCGTCCGGCACGAGCCGGAAGCGCACGGTCTTCGTCTCGCCGGGCTGCAGCGACACCCGCTCGAACCCGCGCAGGTCCTTGAGCGGCATCCCCTCGCCTCCGGCCGCGCGGACGTAGAGCTGCACGACCTCGTCGCCTGCCCGCGTGCCGCGGTTGCGCACGTTGAGCGTGACGCCGATTGCCTCGCCGGCGCGCGCCGTCGTGCGATCGATCTGCAGGCCGGAGTACTCGAAGGTCGTGTACGACAGCCCGTGTCCGAACGGGTACAGCGGATCGCCGGTGAAGTAGCGGTACGTCCGTCCCGTCATGCCGTAGTCGTCGAACGGCGGCAGCTGCTCGACGGACCGGTAGAAGGTCACCGGCAACCGGCCGGCGGGGTTCACCTCGCCGAACAGCACGTCGGCGATTGCGTCGCCGCCGCGCTGGCCCGGATACCAGGCCACCAGAATCGCCGGCAGGTTGGCGTGCGCCCATTCGACCGCCAGCGCCGAGCCCGTGGTCAACACGAGCACGACCGGCGTGCCGGTGGCGTGCACCGCCTCGAGCAGCCGCTGCTGCGTCCCGGGCAGTCTGAGCAGCGTGCGATCGCCGCGCGCGAATCCCGGATACGCGACCGGCATCTCCTCGCCCTCGACGTCGCCGGTGAGCCCGCCGACGAAGATCGCGACCTCCGATTCCCGAGCGGCCTTCACCGCCTCCGCGAACGGGTCCCCCGCGCCCGGCAGCTTCCATGCGAGCCGCACTTCGGCGTCGCGGATGTCGTCGAAGTACTCGAGCCGGATGTCGTACGGCCGCCCGGCCTCGAGCGTCACGGTTGCCGACTTCGCCCGCGCGCGCGGAGTCGTCGTCCACTCGTCGATGACCGTGCGTCCGTCGATGGCCAGCCGGAACCCGTCGTCTCCGGTGACCACGAGCTCGTACTCTCCCGAGACCGGCGGGATGACCTGCCCCGTCCAGCGCACGGCGAAGTCGTCGTCCGGAATCGCCTGCTCCGGCGAGACCTCACCACGCGGCACCAGGTCGCTCGTCGGCGATCCGCGGTACCAGCGGAAGTCGATCGTCGCGTCGGTCCGCGTCAACAGCGGCTCGCCGGCGAAGTCGCGGCCGCGGAAATACTCCCCCTTCAGACCGAACCCGGAGAGACCTGGTCCGGGCCGCAGGTGCGAAGACTCGATCGGCGGCAGCGCGCGCGGGTCCTGCCGTCCTTCGATCAGGTCGACGCCGCGCGCGTACCGCACCGTCGTGTCGGGGCCGACGGCGTTGCGGATGCCGGCCAGCGCGGTGACAGGATGCGACGGCGTCCCGTAGTAGTTCCCGAGCAGTGTCATCAGCTCGTCGGCATTCGGGCCGATCACCGCGATGCGCCGCAGGTTCTTCGAGAGCGGGAGCAGGCCGTCGTTCTTCAGCAGGACGATGGAGGCCTGGGCGGCGCGGCGGGCGAGCTGGTCGTGCTCCGGCGCCTCGTTGACGGAGTACGGGATGGACGCGTACGGGACCCGTTCGGGCGGATCGAACATGCCGAGCCGGATGCGCGTGCGCATCAGCCGCGTCAACGCGACGTCGATGTCGCGCTCCGTCACGAGCCCCTGCTCCAGCGCGCGGCCGAGCGAGCGGAACACGGTGCCGCATTCGAGATCGCAGCCGTTCGTGATCGCCAGCGCGGCTGCCGCCTCCGGCGTGTCGACGATCTTGTGGGTCTTGTAGATGTCGTCGATGGCGCCGCAGTCGGAGACCACGTGCCCGTCGAAGCCCCAGTCGTTCCGGAGAATGTCGATGAGCAGGCGCGGGCTGGCGGAGGCCGACTCGCCGTTGACGCGGTTGTAGGCGCCCATCACCGACTCGACCTTCGCCTCGCGCACCAGCGCCTCGAAGGCCGGCAGATACGTCTCGTGCAGATCGCGCTCCGAGGGGCGCGCGTCGAAATGATGCCGGTCCGCTTCCGGTCCGCTGTGCACGGCGAAGTGCTTCGCCGTCGCGGCAACCTTCAGGTAGCGCGGGTCATCTCCCTGAAGGCCGCGGACGAACGCCACGCCCATCCGCGCCGTGAGGAACGGGTCCTCGCCGTACGTCTCCTGCCCGCGCCCCCACCGCGGGTCGCGGAAGATGTTGATGTTCGGCGACCAGAACGTCAGGCCCTGGTAGCGCTTCCGCTGGCCGCGGCGGACGGCTTCGTGGTGCTTCGCGCGCGCCTCGTCCGAGATCACCGTCGCGACCTCGTGCATCAGCGCCGTGTCGAACGTCGCCGCCAGGCCGATGGCCTGCGGGAACACCGTGGCGGCACCGGCACGCGCGACGCCGTGCAGGCACTCGTTCCACCACTCGTACTCCGGGACGCCGAGCCGCGGAATGGCCGCGGCCTGGTTCATGAGCTGCGAGATCTTCTCCTCGACCGTCATCCGGGACACGAGATCGGCGGCGCGGACCTCCGGCGGCAGCGACGGGTCGAGATAGAGCGGCGTGGACGCACCTCCGAGACCCGTGCGGCGAGCAAGCCACAGACCTGCCGCGGCCACGAGGACCAGCAGCACGACGACCCGGAACCGGCGCGACGCGGATGGCTGGGACATGGGTCCTGGACGACGTTCGCGGCCGGCTGTCATGCCGGCCCGGCAGCCGCGCCTTGCGGGCGCGGTGCGGGTGAGATTCTATACAGTGGACTGCCCGGGAGGATCGCGATGCGAGCCATGGCCCTGACCCGCGCGCGCAGCGGACGCGTCGAGTCCGTCACGCGCGACGTGCCTGCCCCCGGACCCGGACAGCTGCTGATCCGTGTCCACGCGTGCGGCGTCTGCCGGACCGATCTGCACGTGGTCGACGGCGACCTGCCCAATCCCGCCATCCCCGTGGTACCGGGGCACGAGATCGTGGGGACCGTGGAGGGCATCGGCGAGGGCGTCCCGGGATTCTCCCCGGGCGATCGGGTCGGCGTGCCGTGGCTCGGCTGGTCCTGCGGCGTCTGCGAGTGGTGCCGCAGCGGCCGCGAGAACCTCTGCCCCGCGGCGCGCTACACGGGCTATCAGATCGATGGGGGCTACGCGGAGTACACGATCGCCGACGCGCGCTTCTGCTTCGCGCTGCCCGGCGGCTACGACGACCTGCATGCCGCGCCGCTGCTCTGCGCCGGTCTCATCGGCTATCGCGCCTACCGTCTGGCCGGCGCGTCACGCAGCGAACCGGACACAGGCAGCCCGATGCGAATCGGCCTCTACGGCTTCGGCGCCGCCGCGCACATCATCGCCCAGGTCGCGGTCCACGACGGCCACGTCGTCTACGCCTTCGTACGGCCCGGTGACGAGACCGCCGCCGGCTTCGCGCGGAGTCTGGGCGCGCAGTGGGCCGGTCCGTCGAACGCCCCGCCGCCCGAGCCGCTCGACGCCGCGATCATCTTCGCGCCCGTCGGTGCGCTGGTGCCCGAGGCGCTCTCACGCACACGGCCCGCAGGCACCGTGGTCTGCGCCGGGATCCACATGAGCCACATCCCGGAATTTCCGTACGGGCTGCTGTGGGAGGAGCGCGTCGTGCGGTCCGTCGCCAACCTCACCCGGCAGGACGCACGCGAGTTCCTGGCGGTCGCGGCGCGGACGCCGATCGTCACGCATCCCCGACCCTACCGGCTCGACGACGCGAACACCGCGCTGGACGACCTTCGCGCGGGCCGGTTCACGGGTGCAGCGGTGTTACTCCCACCTGAACACGCGTGACGCGAGGAGACAACACGCCGCGAAGATGACGCCGAGTGCGGCGACATCGCCAAGGTGCGCCATCCAGCCCTCCCCGGCCCAGATGCCCCGCAGCAGCGACACGCCATGCGTGAGCGGCAGCGCCTGCGCCAGCACCCGGAGTACCGGATGCAGCGACTCGACCGGCAGGAACAGCCCGGAGACGCCCAGCATCGGGTAGAGCACGAGCGCGCCGATCGGCTGGGCGAACCGGGCTGTCGGGACGACACTGGCGAGCAGGAAGCCGAACGCGAGGATGCTGAGCGTGCTCGCCAGCAGGGCAACCGTGAAGGACAGCAGCGGCGTGCCCTCGGGGATCGCGTAGTAGCGGGCGCCGAGGAGCAGCGCGAGCCCGAGCGTCCCCGCGGTCATCAGCAGCTTCACGACCACGTGCGCGGTCAGGATGGTCAGCGGCGTGAGGGGCGTGGCGCGCAGGCGCTTGAGGATGCCCCCTTCACGGTAGATCGCGATGATGGTCACCAGCGACAGCACCGCGCTGATCGCGATGAACGTCGCGACGAGCACCGGCACGTCCGCCGCGAAGCGCTGGACGGCGGCGTCGTCGTGGTCAGGGTTCGGTCCGCCGAACGTGCGGCCCAGCCCCACGAACACCAGCGCGGGCACGAGCACCGTCCCGATCAACCCGAGCGGCTCGCGCACGAAGATCACGATCTCGAGCCAGATCAGACGCCAGAGCCCCTTCAGCATCGTCAGTCCCGAATCGAGTGGCCGGTGAGCCGGATGAACACGTCTTCGAGCGTCGGGGTTTCCGTCCGGACGTCGGCCACTTCCAGGCGATGCTCGGCGAGCCGTCCGATCACGCCGGTCACCACGCCGTTGCCGCCGCGGATGGTCACGGTGTTCCCCTGCGCGCTCACCGACTCGACCCCGGGCACGTCGCGGAACACGGAGCCATCCGACGGCTTCGCCATCGTGACGACGATGGTGCGCTCGGGACAATGCCGGCGCACGAGCTCGTCCGGCGCCGCGACGTCGACGATCCGCCCGTGATCGATGATCGCGACGCGATCGCAGAGCTTCTCCGCTTCCTCCATCAGGTGCGTCGTGAGCACGACGGTCTTGCCCCGCGCGCGGATGCCGCGCACCAGATCCCAGATCGCCCGCCGGGCCTGCGGGTCGAGCCCCGTGGTCAGCTCGTCGAGAAAGACGAGCTCCGGAACGTGAATCAACGCGAGCGCGATGAACAGCCGCTGCTTCTGGCCGCCGGACAGCGTCATGAACCAGGCCCGCCGCTTCTCGGCGAGCCCCAGCTGCGCCAGCAGCCGGTCGGCGTCGACCGGCCGGTCGTACAGCGACGCCCAGAACGCCACGGCTTCCCGCACGGTGATTCGCTTCTGGAGCTGCGCTTCCTGCAGCTGGACGCCGATGCGGCGATGGAGCGCAGCGGCATCACGGGCCGGGTCAAGTCCGAGGACGCTGATGCGTCCCTGGTCCGGGCGTCGCAGCCCCTCCACGCATTCCATCGTCGTCGTCTTGCCTGCGCCGTTCGGCCCGATGAGGCCGAAGATCTCGCCCTGACGGACCTCGAACGAGACGTCGTCCACCGCGACGACGCGGCCGTAGACCTTGCGGATGCGATC
>DASVDJ010000039.1:0-12067 GCA_036381155.1 Vicinamibacterales bacterium | reverse complement strand
CGCCGGCGGCGGCCCCGCCTGCCGGTCCGTCCCGCACGCTCGCCCGCTCCGCGGGCACCATCGGCGCCGCGACGATGACCAGCCGCGTGCTGGGGCTCGTGCGCGAGCAGGTGATGGCGTACCTGTTCGGCGCGGGCAACGAAGTCGACGCGTTCTACGTCGCGTTCCGCATCCCCAACCTGGTCCGCGATCTCTTCGCCGAAGGGGCGCTGAGCGCGGCATTCGTGCCGACGTTCACCCGCTACCTGCGGAAGGACGGGCGCGCGGCGGCGTGGCGCCTCGGCAGCAACGTCCTGAACGCGCTGATTCTCGTGACCGGCGTGCTGGTGCTGGCAGGCATGCTGGCCGCCGAACCGCTCGTGTCCGTCCTCGCGGGCAGCTTCGCGGAGGTGCCCGGCAAGTTCGAGCTCACGGTCCGGCTCACGCGGATCATGCTCCCCTTCCTCATGTGCGCGTCGCTCGCGGCCGCGTGCATGGGCATGCTGAACGCGCTGGACCGGTACCTCGTGCCGGCGCTCGCCCCGGCCGTGTTCAACATCGCGAGCATCGCGACGACACTGGCCGCCATTCCGGTCCTGGCCGGGCTCGGCCTGCCGCTGATCTACGCGATGGCCATCGGCGTGATTGCCGGCGGGCTGGGCCAGGTGCTGGTCCAGTGGCCCTCGCTGCGGCGTGAAGGGTTCCGCCACGCCGCCGTGCTCGATCCGGCCGAGCCGGGGCTGCGGCAGGTCCTGCTGCTGATGGGCCCGGGCACCATCGGCCTCGCGGCCACGCAGGTCAACGTCTTCGTCAACACCTGGCTGGCCACCGGCGAAGGCCCGGGCGCGGTCTCGTGGCTGTCGTACGCGTTCCGCCTGATGTATCTGCCGCTCGGCATCTTCGGGGTCGCGATCGCGACGGCCTCGCTGCCGGCCATCTCCCGCCGCGCGGCCGACGGCGATCTCGCCGGCATGCGCACGACGGTCTCCTCCGCGCTCGCGCTCACGCTCGCCCTCACGGTGCCGGCCACGGTCGGGCTGATGGTCCTCGCCGGGCCGATCGTCGCGCTGCTCTTCGAGCGCGGCGAGTTCACCGCCTCCGACACGGCGGCCACGGCCGCGGCACTCACGTACTACGCGATCGGCCTGACGGGCTATTCCGTCGTGCGCATCGCGTCGCCGACCTTCTATGCCCTGGGCGAGAGCCGTACGCCGGTCATGGTGACAGCGGGGAGCGTGGCGACGAATGTCGTCCTCAACATCCTGCTCGTGCGCGAGATGGGCTATGTCGGCCTCGGCCTGGGGACCTCGCTGACGGCGCTGCTCAACGGCACGGTCCTGCTGCTGCTGCTCCGCCGGCGTCTCGGAGGACTCGACGGCTGGCGCCTGGCGGGCGTGTTCGCGCGCGTGCTGGCAGCGGCGGCGGTCATGGGCCTTGCCGCGTGGTGCGTCGATCGGGCGCTGGCGGCCGCGTGGCCGGCGGGCGGGTTTTTCCAGCTGCTGGCCCGCGTGGGCGCGTCGATCGGCCTCGCGCTTGCAGTGCTCGTCGCGACGTCGTACGCGCTGAGGCTGGCGGAGCTCAACGACATCGTCCGGCTCGCCGCCGCGAGGCTCCGCCGCGCGCTGCCGGGGCGCTGACGACGATCGGCGAACGATCACGCGGCGCGTCGGGTCGCGCCGGATCCCTGTGGTACGATCGAACGGGCATGGCGCGGTATCCCTCTCCAGGCGTGACCTATGCGATTGGCCCGGGCGGCATCAGCCCTGCGGTCAAGCTGCTGCTCATCATCAACGTCGCGATGTTCATCGCGACGATCCTGGTCCCGGAGATCAGGCAGCAGCTCGGCCTGCGCCCGCAGGCCGTCCTGGAGCGCGGCGCCATCTGGCAGCTGGTCACCTACGCCTTCCTTCACGCCGACGTCTTCCACATCCTGTTCAACATGCTCGCGCTCTGGATGTTCGGCGTGGAGCTCGAGCGCATCTGGGGGACGCGGTTCTTCGTCAAGTACTACGCGATCACGGGCATCGGCGCCGGCCTGGTGACGATCGTCGTCTCGCTGCTGCCGCTGGAGTTCTCGGACGTGATGTACGTCGTGCCGACGATCGGCGCGTCCGGCGCGATCTACGGCCTGCTGCTCGCCTACGGGCTGACGTTCCCGAACCGGCCGATCTACCTGTACTTCCTGTTCCAGATTCCGGCGAAGTACTTCGTGATGATCATCGGCGCGGTGGCCTTCCTCTCGTCGATCAGCAACCAGCCGGGCGGCATCTCCCACGCCGCCCACCTTGGCGGCCTCGCCGTCGGCTACTTCTATCTGAAGGGCCGCCGCCTCCTCAGGGTGAACCCGCTGGCCGAGCTGAAGTATCGTTACCTCAGGTGGCGCATCAACCGCATGCGTCGCCGCTTCGACGTCTACTCGGGCGGGCGCAAGGACGACTGGGATCGTCACGTCCACTAGACCCGGGCGGGCGCGTCATGCGAGGCGTATGCACTCACCCGCCAGAACCCGATGATCCTGCGTCGGCTTCCGTTGCTTGCCGCGCTGGCAGCCGCGCAGTTCGTGTTCTTCGAGGCCGCCCTCCGGTGGCACGGCGGCTCGGAGGCTTCCCCGGCATTCCAGCGGCTCTTCAGGCCCGACCCGTACATCGGCCACGTGCTGGCGCCAGGGGTCACCACGCGGTTCTCGACGGCCGAGTTCTCCACGACGATCGCGATCAATCCACAGGGCATCCGCGACGACGAGCCCGTCGGGCCGAAGCGGCCTGACGAGCGCCGCATCGTCGTGCTCGGCGACTCGATCGTGTTCGCGGTCCAGGTCGAGCACCACGAGACGTTCTGCGAGCGGCTCGAAGCGCGCCTCAACGCACGAGGCGACGGCCTGCGCTATCGCGTGTTGAACGCCGGCGTCCAGGGATACGGCCCGATTGAAGCGCTCAGGTTCCTGGAGCGTGTCGGCGCGGGATTCGAACCCGATCTCGTCCTGTTCGTCTCGTTCGTCGCCAACGATGCCGTCGAAGCGCTCGATCGCGCGAAGCAGATCGCACGCAGCGAGTCGATGGGTGGCTACGTCGCCGGGGAAGTGGATCGGCGTCTGAAACGCACCGTCAGGCGAAGCATGGTGCTGCAGATTCTGGCGCAGCGTGCACGCGTCGTCCTCGAGCGCTTTCGCCCCTCGGGTCCTGCGTCTCCCGATCGGCGGCTTCTCTCGTATTCCACACCGATTCCGGATGACGTGAAGGACGGGTTCCGCCTCGCAGCGGACGCCGTCCGGGACATGACCGGGATCGCCGCAGCGCACGGGGCATCCCTGGCCATCGCGCTCGTCCCTGCGCGCTTCCAGCTCGATCCCGCCGAGTACGGCCGGATGCGCGACGTCGTCGAGCCTGCGGGCTACCGCCTGGAGATCGACGGGGCCTCGAAGCGCTTCGCGGAGGCGTACGGGCGTCTCGGCCTGCCGATGATCGACCTGCTCGACGCCTTCCGGCGGTCCGGCGCGCCTGAGCGGATCTTCTTCCGGCAGACCGTGCACCTGACGCCGTACGGGCACCGCGTCGCCGCCGACGCGCTGGCGGAGTTCCTCGACCGGCACGGACTCCCCTGATCGCGCGATGGTCTTCAACTCGATCGAGTTCGCCCTCTTCTTCGTCGTCGTCTATTCGGCGTACCGGCTGCTGCCGCACCGGCAGCAGAACTGGCTGCTGCTGGCCGCCAGCTACTGGTTCTACGCCGCGTGGGACTGGCGGTTCCTTGGCCTGCTCGCCGGCACGACGCTCGTCGACTACGCCGTCGCGCTCGCCCTCGAGCGCCCGGCGCCGCAGGCACAGCGGAAACAGCTGCTCGCCGTCAGCCTCGTCGTCAACCTGGGCGTCCTCGGATTCTTCAAGTACTACGCGTTCTTCGTGGACAGCCTGCAGGGGCTGCTGCACGCGGGCGGGTTCGACTTCTCGCTCCCGATGCTGCGGATCGTGCTGCCCATCGGCATCTCGTTCTACACGTTCATGAGCATGGGCTACGTCATCGACGTGTACAGGCGCGAGATTCCGGCGACACGCAGCCTGCTCGACTTCGCCCTCTTCGTCGCGTACTTCCCGCATCTGGTGGCAGGCCCGATCCTCCGCGCCTCGGCGCTCATACCCCAGATCGCGGCGCCCCGGCACATCCTCCCCGCGCAGATCGCCGAAGGCGGGTGGCTGGTCGGCTGGGGCCTCGTGAAGAAGGTGCTGGTTGCGGACAATCTCGGGCCGGTGGTCGACGCGATCTTCGCCGATCCGTCGCCGTCCGGACTCGACGTGCTGATCGGCACCTACGCGTTCGCGTTCCAGATCTACGGCGACTTCTCGGGCTATACGGACATCGCCCGCGGGATCTCGAAGTGGATGGGCATCGAGCTCAACCTCAACTTCCTGTTCCCGTACTTCGTGCGATCGCCGCAGGCGTTCTGGCGTCACTGGCATATCAGCCTTTCCACCTGGCTTCGCGACTATCTCTACATCCCGCTGGGCGGGAATCGCGGCACGCGGGCGCAGACGTACCGCAACCTGATGATCACGATGGTGCTCGGCGGCCTGTGGCACGGCGCCGCGTGGCCGTTCGTGCTGTGGGGCGTCTATCAGGGCGGGCTGCTCGTCATCTACCGCTGGGCCAACGGGCGAATCGCCGGCACACAACGGCGGGCCGCGCTCGATCATCCGGTGCTGGCGTTCGCCGGATGGGCGCTGATGTTCCACCTGACCTGTTACGGCTGGCTGATTTTCCGCTCACCGGACATGGCGACCATCGTCCGGATGACGGGCGCGCTGGCCGCCGGCTGGGCACCGGGGCTCTATTCAGCGCAGTACGCGCTGCAGCTGCTGTTCTACGCGGGTCCGCTCGTTCTGCTCCACGGCCTCGAAGCCTGGCGGGGTGACCTGCTGGCCGTGCCGAAGCTGCCCGTGCTGCCGCGCTATGCGCTGTACGTCGCGCTCGCGTACCTCACGCTGCTGTTCGGGCAGTTCTCGGGATCGCAGTTCATCTACTTCCAGTTCTGACGGACTACGAACCGGTGAAGTCGTCGGTGCCGGCGAGCCAGTCCTGCCGGACCGGGCTGTAGATGTCGAGCGTCAGGGTGTCGTCGAGCGCCTCGGCCTGGTGATCCATCCTCGAGGGGATCACCAGCACCTCGCCTTCACGGACGATGACCTCCTCACCGCCGACGAGGAACTTCAGGCCGCCCTGCAGCACGTAGGTCATCTGCTCGCTCTCGTGACGATGCAGCGGTACCTGCGCGCCGCGCTTCAGGTAGATTTGCGTCAGCATGCTCCGGTCGCCCGCGACGACCTTGCGCGAGATGGTCTCGGTGACCTTCTCGAGCGCAATCTCGTCCCAGCGGTACGGCCGCAGCGCCGGGTCGTTCATGACGCCTGGGCTCCGTCGCCGGCTCGGCCGGCCCAACGCCTCGGCCGGACGGGTGAGATCGCGGCAAGTCGTTGATACATCAGAACTCCGGGGTCGCAAGCGGCGGGAGAGAGCCGCGAGTATAGCATCGGCCGAATGATATAATTCGCCGTTGTGTGCCGGGGCGCGAGCCGACGCAACAGCTGGCTCCCGCACGGGCCGATCACCCCCACGTCGGAGCTTACCGGATGAAGGTTTCGGCCACCCGTCACGCAGCGCCAGCCGCCCGCCCCTCGGCCTCCGGCGGCCGCACCGCCACGACGCTGTCGGCGCAGGAGCTGCGGGACGCCTACCGCCTGATGCTGCTCTCGCGGCGGCTCGACGACAAGGAAATCCAGCTCAAGAACCAGAGTCAGATCTTCTTCCAGATCAGCGGCGCCGGGCACGAGGCGATCCTCGTCGCGGCGGGCATGACGCTGCGCCCCGGCTACGACTGGTTCTGCGCCTACTACCGCGACCGCGCGCTCTGCCTCACCCTCGGCGTCACGCCGCTCGACATGCTGCTCCAGGCGGTCGGCGCGAAGGACGACCCGGCGTCGCACGGCCGGCAGATGCCGTCGCACTGGTCGAACCGCTCGCTCCACATCGTCTCGCAGGGGAGCCCGACCGGCACGCAGTGCCTGCAGGCGGTGGGCATCGCCGAGGCCAGCCTGCTCTACTCGCAGATCCCGGAGATCGAGGACCGCGACCGCTACTGCAAGCCGGACGAGGTGACCTACTGCTCGATCGGCGACGGCGCGACGAGCGAGGGAGAGTTCTGGGAGTCGCTGAACACGGCATCGAACCGGCGGCTGCCCATCGTCTACCTCGTCGAGGACAACGGCTACGCCATCTCCGTGCCGGTCGAGGTGCAGACGCCGGGGGGCGACATCTCCTCGCTGGTCGAGTCGTTCCCGCATCTGAAGGTGATCCGCACCGACGGCTGCGACTTCCTCGCCAGCCATGCCGCGATGCAGGAAGCGGTGCAGTGGGCGCGCTCGCGGCAGGGCCCCGCGCTCGTGCACGCGAAGGTCATCCGCCCGTACTCGCACTCGCTGTCGGACGACGAGCGGCTGTACAAGACGCCGGCGGAGCGCGAGCGCGAAGCGGCGCGCGATCCGCTGAAGCTGATGCACGCCTTCCTCATCGAGGAAGGGCTCGCGAGCGAGGACGAGCTCGAGGCGCTGCGCGCCGACGTCGACCGCGAGATCGCGGAGGCGACGGAGAAGGCGCTGGCCGCCGAGAAGCCGCCGCGGCACACGGCGGCGGATTGGGTCTTCTCCCCCGACGTGGACCCGACGGGGCCGGAGTTCGACACCCCGGCGACGCCGCAGGGCAAGCCGGACACGATGGTCGCGGCCATCAACCAGACGCTGCGCGACGAGATGGCCCGCAATCCGCGCATCGTCGTCTTCGGGCAGGACGTCGCGGACGCGAGCCGCGAAGAGGCGCTCGCGGAAGTTCCCGGCAAGGGCGGCGTCTTCAAGGTCACGCACGGCCTGCAGCGGCGCTTCGGCAGCACGCGCGTGTTCAACTCGCCGCTGGCCGAGGCGAACATCGTCGGGCGGGCGCTCGGCATGGCGGCGCGCGGGCTGAAGCCGGTCGTCGAGATCCAGTTCTTCGACTACATCTGGCCGGCGATGATGCAGATCCGCGACGAGATCACCATGCTGCGCTACCGCTCGGGCAACACCTGGTCCTGCCCGATGGTGATCCGGACGCCGATCGGCGGCTACCTGCGCGGCGGCGCACCGTATCACTCGCAGTCGGGAGAGAGCATCTTCGCGCACTGCCCCGGCATCCGCATCGCGTACCCGTGCACCGCGCAGGATGCCGCCGGGCTGCTGCGCACCGCGATCCGCTGCGACGACCCGGTGCTCTTCCTCGAGCACAAGCACCTCTACCGCCAGACGTACAACAAGGGGGAATATCCCGGGCCGGACTACATGATTCCGTTCGGCCGGGGGGCGCTGCGGCGTCCGGGCACGCAGGCCGTGGTGATCACCTGGGGCGCGCTCGTGCAGCGGTCGCTGCTGGCCGCGCAGCAGGCGGAGCAGGAAGGGCTCAGCGTCGCCGTCTTCGATCTGCGGACCCTGATTCCGTACGACTGGAACGGCATCAGCGAGCTGGTGAAGTCGACCAACCGCGTGATCGTCGCGCACGAGGACCAGCTGACGTGCGGGTTCGGCGCGGAGATCGCGGCACGCATCGCCGACGAGCTGTTCCACTACCTCGACGCGCCGATCCGGCGCGTCGCCGCGCTCGACTGCCCGGTGGCGTACGCACCCGATCTCGAAGAGGAGATCCTGCCGCAGACCTCGGACGTGCTGTCCGCGATCCGGGACGTCTGCCGGTATTGACCGCCGCCCTGCCGCCGGTGGGGGTTTCGGACTCGTGCCGGATCGTGTGCTCCGTGCCCTCGCCGCGCTCGCGCTGATTGCCGCGAGCCCGATCCGCGTCCCCGCGGCCGCCCAGCCAGGTCCGGGCGACGTCCAGATCCTGCGGTCCACGGCGGCGCTGCCTCCGCATCTGACAGGTCTCTTCGGTGAAGCCGCCGCGTTCCAGCATGCGCCGGGCGGCGACTACTTCGTCTTCGATCGGCGCGGCCATGCCGTCTACGCCATCGACCCGGCGATGACCGGGGCGCGGCGAATCGTGCGCATCGGCGTCGAGTCGGGGCGTGTGCTGGAGCCGTTCGCGTTCAGGCTCGGCGACGGCGAGTTCGTCATCGGCGACGCGCCCGGACGCGTGCCGCGCGTCCAGCTCTTCGTGACGAGCGGGAGCCGGCTGAGCGGCTTCACGCTCCCGGAGCGATCGGAGATGCGCGTCGTGCTGGACGGCGTGGTGCTGAACGGCATCGGCTCGCTGGACTTCACGCCCGATCGGACCATCCTGCTCAACCGGCCGGAGACCGGCACGCTCGTCGCGGAGTACGACATCGCCGGTCGGCTGGTACGCAGCTTCGGCGCGCTCAGACCCACCGGTCAGGAATCGGACCGCCGGGTGCACCTGGCGCTGAACTCGGCCCTGCCGCTGGCCGTGCCCGGCGGCGGCACGTACGTGGTCTTCGTCGCCGGCCGGCCGGCGTTCCGTCTGTACGACCGCGACGGACGCCTCGTGTACGAGCGGGCGATCCAGGGTCGCGAGCTCGACGACCTGCTGCGTGAGCAGCCCCAGGCCTGGCCCCGGCGCACGGCCGACGAGGGCGAGATCCCGCTCGTCTCGCCGGTGATACGCACCGCGGCGGTCGACCCGCGCGGGCGCCTCTGGGTCAGCCTCGTGCAGCCCGTGACCTACGTGTACGAGGGGGGCGAGAAGGTCGGCACCTTCCAGTTCCGCGGGGCGGGCCTCCTGCGCCCGACGAGCCTCTTCTTCACCCCGGATGGCCGCGTGCTCGTGACGCCTGGCTGCTATGTCTTCAGGACGCCCTAGCGGCCGCCGCGTGCACGCTTCAGGACGGGCGGCCGGGCGGCCGGGCATGCCCGGTGCTAGGATCGGCTGCGGATGACGCCCGAACAGGAAGCCGTCGCCGCGGCCAACCAGGGCTTCTACGACGCGCTGAACGCACGCGACCTCGCCGCGATGGAGCGCGTCTGGTTCCCGGCGGACTGGGCCGAGTGCGTGCATCCCGGCGGCATCGCGCTCCGCGGGTGGCACGCGGTTCGCGACAGCTGGGCGATCGCCTTCACCTCGACCGTCCCCGCGATGGTCGCGGCCACCGACGTGCACGTGCATCTGCTCGGCGACGTCGCCTGGGTCTCGTGCACGGAGCGGATTGCCGCCACGATCGACGGGGAGATCCACGCGTCGGCGGCGCACGCGACCAACGTGTTCGTCCGCCACGACAATGCGTGGCGCATGGTCGTGCATCACGCCTCGCCCGTTCCCTACGTCGTGCCGGCGTCGCCCGAGGGCGGACTGCTCGTCAACTGACCGGACCATGCCAGCCCTCGCGCGCTTCGTGTCCGGTCTTGCCGCGGCTGCGGTCGCGAGCGTGGCGCTCTTCGCGGACTCGCCCATGGACAACCGGACGCTCACCGCGGTCGAGGGGCTGAAGGTCGGCCACGTGACGCTGTCGGCACGGCCGACGGGGTGCACCGTCGTGCTGGCCGAGTCGGGCGCGGTCGCGGGCGTGGACGTCCGCGGCTCGGCGCCGGGCACGCGCGAGACGGATCTGCTGTCACCGGTGAACACGGTCCAGCGGGTGCACGCCGTCGTGCTGTCCGGCGGCAGCGCGTTCGGCCTCGACACGGCGTCAGGGGTCGTGCGCTGGCTGGAGGAGCGCGGGATCGGCTTCGAGACGGGCGTTGCGCGCGTGCCCATCGTGCCCGCCGCCATTCTGTTCGATCTCGGGATCGGCGACCCGCGCATCCGGCCCGATGCCGGGTGCGGCTACAAGGCGGCGGACGGGGCCTCCACGCGTCCCGTCGAGGAGGGCAGCGTCGGCGCCGGCGCCGGCGCGACGGTCGGGAAGCTGCACGGCCGCGCGCACGCCATGAAAGGCGGTATCGGGTCGGCTGCCATCCGGCTGCCCGATGGACTCGTGGTCGCCGCGCTGGTCGCGGTCAACGCCGTCGGCGACATCGTCGATCCCGCGACGGGTCAGGTGATCGCGGGCGTGCGCGGCGAGGACGGGCGCTCCCTGCTCGACGCGCGAACACTGCTGCGCAACGGCCGCCATCGCGCGCGCATCGGCGGCAACACCTCGATTGGCGTCGTCGCGACGAACGCGACGCTCACGAAGGCGCAGGCGACCAAGGTCGCGCAGATGGCGCACGACGGGCTCGCCCGCGCCATCGTCCCTGCGCATACACCGGCCGACGGCGATACGATGTTTGCGCTGGCCACCGGCGCGCGCGCCGGAGAGCCGGACCTGCTGCTCATCGGCGCGCTCGCCGCCGACGTCACGGCCGAAGCGGTCGTGCGCGCCGTCCGCGAGGCGACGGGCCTCCCCGGCCTGCCGGCCGTCCGCGATTTGTCCAACCCGGTCCGTTGACGTCCACGCTCGCGCTGCTGCTGATCTTCGCCGCGCTCCAGGTGGGCGTCGGCCTGTTCATCGGGCGCAGGGTCCGCGGCGCCTCGGACTTCTTCGTCGCCGGCCGCCGCCTGCCGCCGCTGCTCGTGTTCGCGACGTTCCTCGCGGCGAACATCGGCGCGGGGTCCACCGTCGGCGCGGCCAGCTACGGGTATCGTCTCGGCGTCGGCGCCTGGTGGTGGAACGCCTCGGCCGGTCTGGGATCGCTGCTGCTGGCCGCGTGGGCCGGACCGCGACTGTGGCGACTCGCACACGACCGCGGGTTCCTGACGTTCGGTGACTTTCTCGAGTGGCGCTACGGGCGGACCATGCGCGGCGTCGCCGGGCTGCTGCTCTGGATCTACTCGCTCGCCATCCTCGCCGGCCAGCTGATGGGGGCCTCGTCCATCCTGCAGGTCGTCGCAGGATTCCCGCACTGGGTCGGGGCGCTCCTCGCGGCCGCCATTGTGCTCGTGTACTTCGTCGCGGGCGGGCTGCTCAGTTCGGCCTGGGTGAATCTCGTCCAGCTCACGTTCAAGCTGACGGGCTTCGTGCTGGCGACGGTCCTGGCGTACTCGCTCGCCGGGGGCTGGAGCGGCTTCGTCTCGGCGACCGGCGTGCCTGCGACGTTCACCAGGTTCGGCGGCCCCGATGCATTCTGGCTCACCACCGCGATGCTGCTCGTCCCGGCCTTCATCGTGTCGCCCGGCCTCGTGCAGAAGGCCTACGGCGCCGACAGCGAGCGCGCGGTCCGCATCGGCGTGGGGCTGAACGGGATCGTGCTGATGGTGTTCGCGGTCTGCCCGGCCCTGCTCGGCATGGCGGCGCGGCTCCGCCATCCGGACCTGCCCTCCGCCGATCTCGCGCTTCCGACGCTCCTGGCGGTGGACCTGCCGCCGCTCGTCGGCGGGCTCACCCTTGCCGCCGTGCTCGCGGCGGAGATCAGCTCCGCCGACGCCGTGCTGTTCATGCTGTCGACGTCGCTCTCGCGGGATCTCTACAACCGCTTTCTCGCACCCGATGCCCCCGATTCGCGCGTCCTCGCCGTGGCGCGCGCAGCGGCCCTGGCCGCCGGGGTTGCCGGCGTCGCGCTGGCGCTCGTCTTCCCCACCGTCGTCGACGCGCTGCGTGCGTTCTACAGCGCCATCACCGTGACACTGCTGGTTCCGGTCGTGGCCGCGCTGCTGACCCGACGCACGGCGCCGGCCGAGGGGCTGGCTTCGCTGACGTCGGGCTTCGCGGTGTGGCTGATCGTGCTCCTCGCGGGGGGTACGCTGCAGGGCGTGCCGGCGCAGACATGGGGCATTGCGGGATCGGTCGTCGGCTATGCTGCCGCCCGGGCCCTGCGGAGACCGTGATGATCTCGACGAGAGGACTCGAGCGGCGGTTCGGCGATCGCGTGGCGGTGGAGGACGTCAGCTTCGAGGTCGGCGCGGGCGAGATCTTCGGGCTTCTCGGCCCAAACGGCGCCGGCAAGACGACGATCCTCCGGATGCTGAGCGGCCTGATCGCGCCGACGCGGGGCGAGGCCGTCGTGGCGGGCATCCCGCTGACGCGCCGTTCCGCCGACGCCGTGCGCGCACGCATCGGCCTGCTCACCGAGGCGCCCGGCCTGTGGGACCGGCTCACGGTGCGCGAGAACCTCCGCGTGCATGCCCGCCT
>DASVDJ010000038.1:0-13616 GCA_036381155.1 Vicinamibacterales bacterium | reverse complement strand
TATCGAAGCACGGATCGTCGGCATCGCCGACGCCTTCGTCGCGATGCGCGAGGAGCGCCCCTATCGGCCTCCGCTCTCGAGGCAGGAAGCCGTCGGCGAGCTCGAGAACGGTGCGGGCACGCAGTTCGACCCGGAGCTCGTGGATCCGCTGCTCGAGAGCCTCGTTTCCGAGGACAGCCCGTCGCCGCGCCTCATCGCGCACTGATCAAGGACGGCGATACGGCTCACAACGGCCAAGGATTCACCTCGGGCGAGGCGTAATCCGGACGTGCGCCGGCGGCCGGCCCCTAAGAATGACGGCTGCAGGGTCCGTCGTCGGCGCACTCTTCGTCTTCTCTGACAAGAGGAGAAGGAGATGGGGGCATTGGTCCAAACGGGGGAATGATTGCCGTCAGTCCGCCGCAGGCCCGCCGCCCGTGTCTATCTTCGGCAATCCGGGCGGCGAGGATGAGGGGAACCGTTCACGCCTCCTTCACCCCAACGGGGGATTGATCCCGGGACTGCGCGGATGAGCATGAGGGTGGGATGGGCGGCGATTTTCATCGCGGAGATTTCGTCTTCGTGCGTCCGACGGAACCTGACGCACCGCGTGAGGTCCGCGGCTTGGCGGGCGTGATCAAGAAGATCCGCGGCAACCGCGCGACAGTCGAGTGGCGTAGCGACCAGAACGCGTTCGTCTACGACATCGAGGCGCACCTGCTCTGCCACGAGCGCCGCCGGCGCGAACGTCCGCCCGCGCACTGGGCCAACGACGACCTCGCAGCGACCGGGTAGCCCCGCAGGCTCGCGGCTAGACTGGCCGCGCATGCCCTCTTAGCTCAGTTGGTAGAGCACCTCCATGGTAAGGAGGGGGTCGACGGTTCGAGTCCGTCAGAGGGCTTCAACGAAAGACCTGCAAATCGGGCATTAGGCTTGTCCGTCTCGTAAACGGCTGTCACGCGCGGGCACTCGCGGGCACTTGCTGGTGTTCCCTCGCTGGACGCATCGACAGTCGGATTTGGTTTCTTCAAGCCGGTCCCGAACGTTCTGACCCCCTCTACACCGCCCCGCGCTCGAGTCGGTGTGGTACGCGGGCCGTCGGGATCGTGGCGGTGTCGGCGGTCGCAGCGGCCTTGGCAGGCTGCGCTGAGACCACGGGCGGGATTGCTTTCAACGGATTTTCATCTGCGGTTTCTGCGGTTGTTATCGCGGCGGAGCCATCATCGGCGGCGTGAACCGGGCCCCAAGCCTTTGCATCACGGCCGCCGTAATCGCCGGACTCAGCCTGCTGGCGACCGCCTGCGGCGGCTCCGCCTCCAGTAAGGTGGCCCAGCTCGGCTCGACAACGACCCGGAGCGCCGCCAACCCTTCGGCCGCGTCTGGAAGGCAGAGCGGAGCGCTCGCCTTCTCCCGCTGCATGCGCTCGCACGGGGTTCCGAAGTTCCCGGATCTCCCGGTCGGCGGTAAGTCTCCGCCTGCGCAGCAACTCGGAGTCGACGCCTCCCGGCTGCAGGCAGCCGAGAGCGCCTGCATACGCCTGCTCCCGCCGGCCAGTGACGCTTCGGTGATGCAGTGCTTCGAGACCGGCAACTGTCCACCGCCCTTGCTGCAGCGGCTGCTGAACGGTATGCGCGAGTTCGCCAGGTGCATGCGTGCGCATGGGACGCCGGGCTGGCCGGACCCCACCGTTGCTCCCGGCCAGGGCCCTGGTTTCGACCTGCTGCATGTACACGGCTTCGACCCGAACTCGTCGCAGATCGAGGACAAGCTGGCCGAATGCACGCGCCTCCTCCCGGGTGTCAGGGTCGCGCTGGAGCGTCCCTGAGCGACCCGGCGCCGGCCGTCAGACTGTTCGCAGTGCTTCGGTCGGGGACATGCGCGCCGCGCGGATGGCGGGAAGCAGTCCGGCGACTGCGCCGATGCTGACGGCCGCGGCGAGCCCGCCTGCCCAGGCGCTGGTGGGGATGACGACGCTCCAGTGCTTCGTCGACGCGTAGATCGCGGTCGAGAGGGCGCCGGCGCCGACGCCGGCGGCGCCTCCGAGCAGTGCGAGCAGGATGGCTTCGGCGAGGAACTGGGTGCGAATGTGGCTTTTGGTCGCACCGAGCGAGCGGCGCAGCCCGATCTCGGAGCGGCGTTCGAGGACGCCGATGAGCATGATGTTGGCGACGCCGACGGCGCCGACGAGGAGCGACACGGCGCCGAGCCCGAGGAAGAGGCTGTTCAGCGCGCCCTGCGCTTCGGCGCGGGCGGTGAGCGCGGCGGAGGGCTGGCTGACGTCGACCTCGTTCGGCGCCTCCGGGTTGGCGGTGGCGGCGAGCACCGACTGCACCGCCGCGGTCTGGCTGGTGACGCTGCGGACGTAGATCGTGGTCGGATGGCCATCGAAGCCGAGATACCGCCGGGCGGCCGGAAAGCCGACAAGGACGGAATCGTCGATCTCGGGTGCAAGGGGCGCGGGCTCGAGGATGCCGGTGAGGTAGAACCACATGCCCCCGAGCCACACGCGCTCGCGCGGGAAGATGCGGTCGATCCCGAGCCGCTGCGCGGCGGCGGCCCCGAGCACGGCGACCGGCTGCCGTGCGGTCGCGGCGTTCAGGTAGGCGCCCGACGCGATGGTCGTCCCGACGGCGGCGGGCAGTTCGAGGCTCGCGGCCTGCACGGAGAGGGCGTTGGTGTTGACGGCCGGGATGAGCGGGCTGCGGTAGACGTTCGCGGTCGTCCATCCCGTCTCCTGTACCTGCTGCACCGGGCCGATGCGGGCGATCATTCCGGGAGCCGCGAACGGCAGCTCGGCTGCCTGACCGAAGAGGGTCTGGCCGTTGGTCACGGTGAGCAGGTTGGTGCCGAGCCTGTCGATCTCGGCGAGCAGGCCGGCCTGCGACGAGGAGGAGAGACCGAGCACGGCGACGATCGCAGCGACGCCGATCGCGATTCCCAGCGCCGAGAGTGCGGCGCGCATCCGGCGGGTGCGGAGGCCGACGCTGGCGACCCGGGCCAGGTCGGAGAGCCGAAGCCGCGGCGGCTCGGGCGCGGTGCTGCTTGCCGCGCCGATCTCAGCCTCCGCTGCGGGCGACGTTGAGCAGCGCAAAAGCGACGTGCTTGCCGGCGCGTTTGACCGTTGCTGTGACGATGTAGCCGCCGGCCTTCCGATCCGCCTCGAAGGGCGGAGCCACCGCAATCCCTTCGCGGTTCGTCTTCACTGTCGCGAGCCGCGTCTTCTTCGTGGCCGCATGGCGGCGGGTCGTGAAGTGGCCACTCGACCCGCGCCTCGGCGCCCGAAAGCCGACAGTCGCGTCGGCGACGGGGTTGCCGTACCGGTCGTCGACCGTGACGGCGAGGCGGATGGGGAAGCGCGTGCCGGTGCGGGTCGACTCTCCCGAAGCTGCGCCGGCCATGATCGTGTTCGGCTTGGCGGCGAGGTTTCGGAGCTTGTAGATCAGCGGCTGGGTGCCGCTGCTGGTGGTGGCGACCGCTGTGAAGGCTCCGGCCGCCGTGTTCGCGAGCAGCGGCGGCGAGCTCGCCACACCGTTGGCGTCTGTGAGCTCGTTTGCCTGTGTGCCGCCGCTGAGGAAGTTGGCGCCGGCCCCACTGCTCCCGGCCGATCCGGCGGCGGCGGGGGTTGTGATCGTGAAGGTGACGCTCGCGCCTTCGAGCGGCTGCCCGTTCGCATCAAGGACGCGCGCCTCGAGGGGCGCGGTAAAGCGCCTGGCCACGGTCGCTGTCGCTGTGAGGCCGTTTGGCGCGATGGTGACCGTCTGTGTGGCCGCGTGGTTGTCGAGGGTGTAGATGGCGACCGCTGAGACGCCGGCCACCGAGGCGACGGCGGTGAACCGGCCAGGCTTCTCGTTGGCGAGAAGCGGCGGTGCGGTCGCAATCCCGTCGGCGCGGGTGCTTGCGCTCGCCTGCTCGCCGAGGAAGATGCCGCCGGCGCCGGTCACGCCGGGCACGACCTGGAAGGTGACCGTCGCCGCTTGCACCGGGCTGCCGTTCGCGTCGGTGACGCGCGCCTGCAGCGCGGAGGGGTAGAGCGCGTTGATCGTCGCCGTTTGGCTCACCGTCCCAGCGGCTGAGATCGAGGCGGCGAGCCCGGAGGCGGTGTTCGTGAGATACAGCTTGACGCTGCCGTAGTCGGACTCGGCATGAACGCTGTAGCTGCCGGCGGTGTCGTTGGCGGTGAAGGCAGGCGCGGTGGCGACACCCGAGGCGTCGGTGCCGGCGCCCGCGACGTTCGTGCCGGTCGAGGCGAAGATCCCGCTCGCTCCATCGGCGGGGGCAACGAAGTCGATGTTGACTCCGGCGAGGTTGCCGGTGAGGTCGCAGCCGTTTGTGTTGGCGAGCTTCACCTGCAGACTCGTCGCGAAGGTGGTGCCGAGCTGGGCCGTCTGGCCGCTGCCGCCGTCGATGACGATCTCGTTCGGCGGATTGGAGGCCGGACATGCGGTACCGGTCGCCGAGGCCGTGCTGGCGCCCGCGAGAGCGGCAACGGCCGTCACCCCCAACCCAACCCAGAGCATGACTCTCCGAGCCGCGCTACACATCACAGGCCCTCCTTCCGCGGCCCGGCAGTGGTGTCGGCGACGATGTGGCCGTCGAGTAGCTGAATCTGCCGCGGGCAGCGGGCGGCGATTGCGCGCTCGTGGGTGATCACGATGATCGTTGCGCCTTCGCCGTTCAGGGCTTCGATCAGGGTCATGATCTGGTCGCTGGTTGCGCTATCGAGGTTGCCAGTCGGCTCGTCGGCCAGGACGATCGCGGGAGCGCCTACGAGCGCTCGTGCGATCGCAACCCGTTGCCGCTCCCCGCCGGAGAGCTGCGGTGGGTGTGCCTTCAACCGCGTCCCGAGGCCGACCGCGCTCAGTGCGCTTGCCGCCTGCTCGCGCCGTTCCCCTGCCGCCACGCCCGCGTAGAGGAGCCCGTCGGCGACGTTGTCGAGGATCGTCGAGTGCTCGGCGAGAAAGAACTGCTGAAAGACGAAGCCAATCCGGGTCGCCCGCACCGCGGCGAGCTCGCGATCCTCGAGCTCGGCGACGTCGAGGCCGGTGATCGCGACCCGCCCAGACGTCGGCCGCTCCAGCGTCCCCATCAGGTGGAGGAGCGTCGACTTGCCCGAGCCGGAGGGGCCGACGACGGCTACGAGCTCTCCCGCACCCACGCTGAAGCTGACGCCTTGCAAGGCCGGAATCGGCGGGTCGGTGCCGTACGTCTTCGTGACTGCCTCGAGCTCGAGTACCGGCACGCCTCCGTCGGGTGCGAGCCGGGCGGAAACGAGCATGGGTGGTGCCTCGGCCTTCACGGGGCGGGAATCACCACACGCTGGCCGGCAGCGAGGCCGCTTCCGGACACCTCGACGAGTCCTCGCGCGTCGTCGAACAGGCCGGGCCTGACCGCGACCAGTTGATGTGTCCCGTCGGGCTCGAGCTCTTCCACTGCGTAGCCGCCCCCGGCGAGCGCGACGAGCGCGTTCACGGGCACGGCCAGCACGTTCCTGGCGCTCTGCTCGGTGATCGAGACCTCGACCGGCGCTTTGTCGAGATGGCCGGCCGCGCTCGGACGGAGTAGCCGCACGGTGACGTTGATCGTCGGCGAGCTTGAGCCGCCTGCGGCCTGCTGATCGGCCGAGCTGACGGTCGCCACCCTGCCAACCGCGCTCACAACACCAGGCGTGCTGCTGTTGTCGGGAAGGATCACGCCCACCCGGTCGCCCACCCTGACCTCCGACTGCTGGGCAGCGTCGAGCTGGACCACAACCTCCTCGCGGGTCGACGTTCCGGCCAGAAGCAGCCCGGCCTGAACCGCCTGGCCGACGGTGGGCGTCACCGTCGTCACCCGCAGCGGGCCGGGCTCGAACACGACCGCGCCTAAATCCAGCGTCCCGGTCTGTGGCAGGCCGTGCGCCTGTTGCAGCGCCGCGATCGCCGAGCTCGTCTGCGACGTGAACACGTCGTCGCCTCGCGCGCCGTAGCCGAGTGCCGCAAGGTTCGCATTCAGCTCGGCGACATCCGCTCCCGCCGACATGCCCGCCCGGAAGGCGCGCCAGGCCGGCATCGACCCGTACAGGAGCAGCGTCGCCTGTCCGTCGATCGCATACAGCGGCTGGCCGCGACGAACGACGTGTCCCGGTGAGGGGAGCATCGTGTAGCTCGAGCTGCTGCCGTACGACATCGCCGTGGCCCGCGCAGCGTCGAGAGTCTGCTGCGCCCCGCTGAGCGTCGCCCGCGCGCTCGCGAGCTGCGCCCGGTCTCCGGTCACCTTCTGTTGCGCAGCCGACTCGGCCGTCTCGTCCGCGGAGACGGTCTGCATCGCGCTCGCACACGGGCTCGAGCCCGAGCCCTGGCTCGAGCCGGAGTCGCCGCTGGCGGCGGCGTTGGCGCCGGCACAGTCGGAGGACTCCTTCAGCCGCGCCGCGTGCAGCGCCGACCTCGCCTCCGCGAGAGCCTGCTCGTCCGCTCCGGCGATCGCCTCTGCCGCCGTGACGGCAGCTTGGGCCGAGGCCTGCTGCTGCTCGGCCTGCAGCACTGACGACTGTGCCGTCCCGGCGGGCACCGCGACCGTCCACGAGCCTGCAAAACCGAGTGTGCCGCTGACCTGCGTCTGCGAGGCAAGCGAGGTTCGCTCCACCCGGCTAGTCGAGGTTGGCGAGCCGTTGTCGAGATTCGAGTCGCGCGGCGCGGCATGGCCGGCGAACGGATCCGCCACCGCCACCGCTCCCGCCGCGAGCGCCACCCCAAGCGCCGAACCGGCCAGCACGCGACGCCCCGAAAACTTGCGCCTGACGCTCACTCGCTAGCGGCTCCCGAGCCGCTGGTCTGGAGCTGTGGCATCCGGCCCGGACAGGCCTGCCGGGCTGTCGGCGAGTTCGGGGTCGGTTCGCCACTGGGTCGACACGCAGGGGATTCCCTGCGGCTGATAGCGGGCCGGGGACGGCTGCCGTAGCCGGCGTCTCTGATCGGGACGATCGAGCGAGCGACGACGTGTCCAATTAGCGATTCCGAGCCCGCTGACAGGGAACCGTGTCGTGCCGTCGCTGCCGCCATGCCTCTCATCGGCGCAGCTCATTCCTGTCGCAGGAGCACAGCGCCGGGCTCACGCTGGCAGTCGCCAATCTTGGAGAGCATCTGCGGTGAACGCGTGGCATCGATGGAAATGCCCGCCTTGGTGACTTGGAAGGAGGGGCGCCCCATGGAGTCGATGGTCGGGTCGGGCCAGTGCGGGACCCCGTGGCTGCGCATGCACTGGGCGAACTTCCGACCTTCTTCCAGCGCCGGCTGTACCACGGATCGTGGACAGTCGCCGGTCATCAGGCACTGTGTCAGCGACGCACTCCCGCTGCTGGGTAGCAGTTGTGAGCATGCTTGCCCGGCTGCCTGGTACCGCGAGGTGCTGACCCCAAAGGCCTGCGCGTTGCCCTTGGGGAGGTTTCCGTTGCTGTTCGGGTCGGGGTAGTTCGGCACCCCGTTGGAACGCATGCAGCGGGAGTAGGCGAGCGCCTTGTTCCCGTGCGCCGACGCTGGCGAGGAGTTGCTGGAGGAGCTGCCCTGGGTGGTGGTCGTGGCGGTGGCGACGCTCGCGACCCCCTGGGAGCCGCCGCCGCCACAGCCCGCCGCGAGCAGCACGAAGGCGGCAACCGCGAGACCGGAGACGAGGACGATTGGACGGCGGCAGGGCATCTCTCTTGGGCTTCTTTCAGTCGAGAGAGCGAGGAAAGTCGCTCGCGCTACGGGTACGTCCCGCGAGGAGCGTTCGCATAGCCTGGAACGAGGTGCTGGCATTTGCCGATCGCGCCGAGTACCTGCGGCGACTGTGTGTCGACGCCGGGCATGTCGGCGGGGAAACCAGGGGAGCCGTTCCCCTCGGCATTGGCGGACGATGGCGCAGTCGCCGCCGTGCGGCGGCTCGACGAGCCGCCGCACGCGGAGGCGAGCAGGGACAGGGCGACGAGCGCCGGGACGAGGAGCAGCGCACGGCTCACGCTGTCGATGATCGCGTGGCCGGATAACAGCCCCAGGAGCCGGCGATGAACAACCGATGAAAGTCACGAGCCGTTGCGCCGGCTGTAGGGGAGACCCGCCGGGATCAGCTTCGTGCAGGTCGTGGCCGCGCTCTTGAAGCGGGCGGAGCTCTGGTCGATGCTCGCCGGGATGTGGACCGCGACGCTGTGGCCGGGGAAGCTCGGGTCGGGGAAGCCGGGGAAGCCGTGGCGCCGCATGCACGCGGCAGCTTCGAGGTAGTCGACGCGAGCCGCGGCGGGGATCGCCTGGGCCTGCCCGGGGCTCTCGAAGTCGGCGTGGCAGTAGCGGTCTTCGACCCCCCGCACCCTGGCGAAGTCGATCCCGCGCTGACGCAGCTTTCCCTTGTCGAACGAGCCGTCGGGCTCGGGGTCGGGCCACGCGGCGATCCCGTGCGAGCGCAGGCAGCGGGCGAACGCGAGGGCGGCCGCGGACGCGCCGCTCGTCCCGTACACGATGGTCGTCGTACCGGCGGAGCCGGCCGAACCGGCGACACCGGGAGAGCCCCCGCCGCCGCAGCCGGCGGCGAGCAATGAGAGCGCCGCGACCGCGACGGGGAGAACGAGCACGAACGGACGGTTGCGTTTCGTCATGCGCCAACCTCACCAGCCCAACCTGAGCCTGGCGGCGCACAGGCTGAGAGCCCGCTGAGAGCTTCCTTAGAAGCGGAGCGTGACGAGCACCCCGCCACCGTCGGCGTTCGCGACGACGACGCTGCCGCCGTGGTCCTCGAGCGCCTGCCTGACGATCGCGAGCCCGAGGCCGGAGCCGGGCAGCGCACGGGCCGCGGCGGCACGGTAGAAGCGGTCTAGGACATGCGGCAGGTCGGCCTCGGCGATCCCGGGCCCGTGGTCGCGCACGGTCAGGTTCCCGCCGGCGAGCCGGACCTCGACCGTCCCGCCGGGCGGGCTCCACTTGATCGCGTTGTCGAGCACGTTGTCGAGCGCGCGTTCCAGCCGCAAGCGGGCTCCGACGAGACGCCAGGGCTCGAGGCGGCTCTCGAACCGGAGCTCCGGCGCCCTGTGCCGCGCCCGCTCGACTGCCGCCGCCGCGAGCTCGTCGAGCGCGACCGGCTCCCGGACGTCGACGGAGCGTCCGTCGCGCGCGGCCTGGATGAGATCGCTGACGAGCGCCGAGAGCTCCTCGATGCCGCGGACGGCCGCGGCGAGCACGTGCCGGCGCCGCGCGTCCGGCAGGTCCGGCCGCGCCAGCAGCTCGATGTTCGCGCGATGAGCGGTCAGCGGCGTCCGCAGCTCGTGCGAGGCGTCCGCGACCAGCTGCTGCTGAGCTCGTTGCGACTCGTCCAGAGCCGTGAGCATCGCGTTGAAGTCCGCCGCGAGGCCGGCAAGCTCGTCCCGGCCGCTCACCGGGATTCGACGGCCGAGGTCACGCGTGGCGCTCACGTCGCGCACCGCGCCGGCGAGCGCACGTACCGGCCGCAGCACGGCGTTCGCGGCGAGACGCCCGAGCAGGCCCGCGGCGAGCGCCCCGCCGAGCGTCAGGCCGAAAAGGAGCCAGCGGACGCGGGCAACCGTCGCGTTCGCCTCGGTCAGCTGGCGCCAGGTCCGCACCAGCCCGTCACCCGCCGACGGCAACCGCATGGTGTACACGCGATTGACCGCACCCGCGAAGCGAACCTCCCTGAAGTACGGAGGCGAGAGCCCCCTCGCAACCGATTCGTCGCGCGCGGCGAGCTTCCGGTCCGGCGTCGAGCCCGACGCGGCTGCCGTCGTGCCGGACGGCGGCAGCGGCGCTCCGCTCGCCGATAGTCCTTCGTTCGTCCGCGCACGGAGGTCCGGAACGACCTGGAACAGGCCGGCTGCGGCGGCGTCCTTGCCGAACAGGAGAGCCGCCATCTTCGCGGGTGGAGGATTGGCCGCAGCTTCGGCGGCGGCCCACCGCGCCGCCGCGGTCTCGGCCGACTTGATCAGCGAGACGTCGACCTCGTCCCGGAGCTTCGCGCGGACGTCGAGGTAGATGACGAGCGAGGCGATCGCGAGCGCGGCGAACACAGCGCCGCTCCCGGCGAGCGTCAGGCGCGTCCGCAGGCTCACGGCTCTCGCAGCGCGTAGCCGACGCCGCGCACGGTGTGGATCAAGCGCGGCTCGCCGCCGGCCTCCGTCTTTCGCCGCAAGTAGCTGATGTACACCTCGAGCGGATTCGAGGTCGGCCCGAAGTCGTAGTTCCAAACCCGCTCCATGATCAGCTCGCGGGTCAACACCTGGCGCGGGTTGCGCAGGAACAGCTCGAGCAGCGCGTGCTCCGTCCGCGTCAACTCGAGCGGCCGCCCGCCGCGGGATGCCTCCCGCGTCTGCGGGTCGAGCGAGAGCCCTGCGAACCAGAGCGGCGCATCCTCGCCGGCCGGGCGCGTCCGCCGCAGCAGCGCGCGCACGCGGGCGAGCAGCTCGCCGAGCGCGAACGGCTTCATGAGGTAGTCGTCTGCGCCGAGATCGAGGCCGCGGATCGTGTCCTCCTCCGAGTCGCGCGCCGTCAGGATCAAGACCGGCGTCCGGTTGCCGGCGGCCCGGAGCCGGCGGCAGACCTCGAAGCCGTCGAGATTCGGCATCAGCACGTCCAGCACGACCGCGTCGTACTCCGCCTGTCCCAGGCGCTTCAACGCCAGCAGCCCGTCGATCGCGGTGGAAACGCGGTGGCCCTCCAGCTCGAGCGCGGTCTCCACGGCCTCGCGGACGTCTGGATCGTCGTCCACGACCAGCACGCGCCCGCCCCGGACCTCGGCGGAGTCCATCGGCGAAGCGTACGCCGGGGCGCTTAACGCTTCCTGAGACCCGCTACCCGTCCGGGTGCGTCCGCGCCCAAGCGTTGTACGCGGCATTCGACGGCATGTAGGGCGGCCGCAACTTTCCGCATGCCCGGTTGGCGGCCTCGAACTTCGGCGAGCCCTGGTCGATGCCGGCGCGGGCGGGATCCGGTATCCGGCCGCTCCTGTCGGGGTCGGGAAAGCCCCGAACGCCGTGGGCGCGCACGCACCGGGCGTACGCCAGCCCCTGCGCCTTCACCTGAGACAGCTGCGCCTGGTTCGGCGGTCGGCCCCCGTTCGGGAGCAGGTGCCCGCATGCTCCTTGCGCCGCCTGGAACCGGGAGCCGGCGACTCCCAGCCGGTCGAGCCCGACCTTCGGGATCTTGCCGCTGCTATCTGGATCCGGGAACCTCGGCACGCCGTGAGAGCGCATGCAGGCGGCGAAGGCGAGCGCTCCGCTGCCCTGCGCCGACGCTGCCGGGGCCGGGGCGCCGCTCTGCCCCGCCGTCGAGCCGAGTTCGGCCACGCCACCGCCTTTCGAACCGCCGCAGCCGCTCACGACCGAGACGAGAACGACCGCGACGGCCGCGGCGAGGCCCATCGGAGCCGTCACGCTGGTCACGCCGGCATCGTCCCTCCGCCGAATGACAGCCCGAGGAGCCGGCGATGAAAATTCGTTGAAAGCGCGTTGCCGGTGTCCTCGGCTGGTCGCGTTTGGGCGAGACTGCGGGCGTGAGCGACGGTGAGAGCGCGCGCCCGGCGGTCCTGGTCGTCGAGGACGACGAGCAGATCGCGGAGCTGATGCGGGACTTCCTCGAAGCGGAGGGCTTCCGGGTGCGCCATGCCGGAACCGGCCGCGAGACGAACGAGCAGCTCGCGCGCGGCCGGCCCGACCTGGTGCTGCTCGACGTGATGCTCCCCGACGAGTCGGGCTTCGAGATCTGCCGCCGCCTGCGCCGCGACTCGAGCGTGCCGGTGCTCTTCCTGAGCGCCCGCGACAGCGACGCCGACAAGATCCGCGGCCTCGGCCTCGGCGGCGACGACTACATCGTCAAGTCGGCGACGCCGGCAGAGGTGGTTGCGCGCGTCAAGGCGGTGCTCCGGCGCGCGTCTCCGGGCGCGGCGCTCCAGACCCTTCGCCTCGGCGGGCTCGAGGTCGACCTGGCCGCGCATGAGGTGCGGTGCGAGGGGCGCGAGGTCGAGCTGACCGCGCGAGAGTTCGAGCTGCTGCGCGTCCTGGTCGAGCATCCGCGACAGGTGTTCAGCCGCGACCAGCTGTTCGAGCTCGTCTGGGGCTCCTACGGCGACCGCAGCGCGGTCGCCGTGTACGTCGGCCGCCTGCGCCAGAAGCTCGAGCCCGACCCCGCCAGGCCGCGCTACATCGTCACCGTCTGGGGTGCGGGCTACCGCCTCGATCCCGGCGGCAGATGAGACGCGCGCCGATCCGCATCCGCGCGTTTCTCGTCGGCACCGTCCTCGTCCTGCTGCTGGCGCCGGCGCTGGCCGGCGGCGCAGCCTGGCTGGTCGAGCGCAACCGCCAGCAGACGGACATCCAGAAGCGGTTGCACACCGCCGTTTCGTACCTCCGGTCGCATCGCACCGAGCTACGGGATCCGGCCACTGCGCAGGAATTCGGTCGCCTGCTCGGCCGCCTGGATCTCGTCGCGCAACTGGTTCTCGTCGGCCGCTCGCCGCCGTCGAAAGCGCTGATCTACGTCAGCCCCGCGCTCGAGCAGGGACAGCCGCGCTCTCCGAAGGCGAAAGCCGCGTCCACCCCGCCGGCGACGAGCACGACCTGGACGCAGGACCGACGGCGCCTGATCCCGGTGGGGACGCGGAACGCACCCGCGACCCTGCTCACCGACCTCTACTACCGGCCGGCCTCGCGCTCGACCCGGGCGCTCGTCGCGGTCGTCACGGGCGTCGTCGTGCTGTTCGCCGGTCTCGCCGCTGCCCTCTGGCTCGCGGGACGGTGGATGGTCGTCCCGCTCCGCAGGCTGAGCGCCGAGGTCGACAAGGTCGCGGGCGGCGACCTGACCGTCACGGTGCCGCGCAGCCGGGTGGGCGAGATCGCCAACATCGCGCAGGCCGTCGAGGGCATGACCGCCGCGCTCGGCGAGGTCGCCCGCGAGCGAACCGAAGCGGACGAGGCGCGGCGATTCCTGATCACGAGCGTCGCCCACGATCTGCGCACGCCGCTGTTCGCGCTGCGCGGGCACCTGCAGGCGATCCGCTCCCGGGTCGGCGACCCGGAGCTCCACCTCGAGCGCGCCGAGGCGAGAGCCGACGCGCTCGAGCGGCTGGTCGGCAACCTGTTCGCGTACACCCGCGACGACTACACGCAGCCGGCGCTCCAGCTCGAGGCCGTCCTGGTCGCCGACCTGCTCCGCGAGGTCGTCGCCGGCGCCGAGCACGCGTCCCGCCTCGGCGACAACGCGTTCGAGCTCGACGGCGACCCGGCGCTCGCCGTCGTCGTCGATCGCGACCGCGCCAAGCGCGCCCTCGGCAACGTCCTCGACAACGCGATCCGTTACAGCCCCAAAGGCACCCCCGTCCACCTCAGCTGGGCAGCCGTCGACGGGTCGGCCGTTCAGATCACGGTCCGGGACCACGGGCCCGGCTTCGACGCCGCCCTCCTCCTTCACGCGTTCGAGCCCGGCGTCCGCGGCAACCCGCCGCCCGGTGCTGTCGACGGGGGCGCCGGACTCGGCCTCGCGATCGCGAAACGCCTCCTCGAACACCAGCACGCCACCCTGAGGGCCGAGAACCCAGCGGGCGGAGGCGCGGAAGTCCGCCTCACCCTCCACGGGGCCGGCTCGCATCCGTCAGGCGTGGGCGACGCCTGGGGCCGCAACGAGCTGCACACC
>DASVDJ010000037.1:0-30129 GCA_036381155.1 Vicinamibacterales bacterium | reverse complement strand
TTCGTGTTCGCGGACAGCGGGCTCGTCTGGAGCCGCGGGCGCGACGGGTCGCAGCCGATGACCCGCCGGATTGTGAACAGCATCGGCGCCGGCGTCCGTATCAACGCCGGCGGCATGCCGCTCGAATTCGCCGTCATCCGCGCGATGGACGCGCCGGCGCGGGGGTGGTCGTTCGACTTCGGCTTCCGGACGGGCTTCTGATCGGGTCGGAGCACGCGTCAGGACAGCCCCGGGCAATGCGCGACCGCGATCAGCGGTCGCGCGACCTGATCCGACCTGATCCGCCGAAGCCCCGCGAACGATCGCGCGGGGCTGAGGCGGGACCTGATCAGCCCTGATCGGACCTCGATCAGATGTATGCGATGCAGTCGATCTCGACGAGCGAGTTGCCGGGGATCCCGCCGGCGGCGGCGATCGTCGTGCGCACACCCGGCTCGGGGCCGAACCGGCCGCGGAACACCTCGTTCATCGCCGCGTAGTCCTTCAGGTCGTTCAGGTACACGTTCACCTTCAGCACCTTCTCCATCGACGACCCGACTTCCGCCAGCAGCTTCTCGATCTCCTTCAGCACGTGGTCGGTGTGCGCCTTGATATCGCCCTCGAAGTGCGCGCCGATGCCGGAGATGAACACGAGGTTGCCGTAGGTCACGGCCGGGCTGAACAAGGGGTTCTCCGGGCGCCGGCCGCCGCGCCAGTGCACCTTCTTCACCGGCGCCGCCTGCTGCGCCTGCGCCGTCGTGGCCACCGCGCCGGCCCCCGCCGCCGCCAGTGCCGTCTTCACGAAGAACCTGCGTCGATTCGTCCGTTCCACGTAGTCCTCCTGTCGGGGAGCCGATCCTAGCAGATTGCGGGTCGCGCGGTCCGGGCGGCCGCGCCCCCTAGATCTCGAGACGCGCCAGGAGCGGGACGTGATCCGAGGCGAGCGGCGCCCGATCGTGCTCCGCGATCTCGCACGCGATCAGGCGGTGCACGTGCGCGCGCGGCAGGAACACGTAATCGAGCCGCACGTGCGGATCCCACGAGGGAAACGTGTAGCCGGGGTGGTCCGGGCGGTGCGTCCGGTAGCCGTCGACATAGCCCTTCTGAAGCATCAGCTCGATCGTCTGCCACCGGAGGCGCCGGCCGGTGAGGTACACGACCGCGCGCAGCCGTGGCGGGAGGCGCCCGAGATCCAGCTGCTCCCCCGGCGCGAGGGTATTGAAGTCCCCCAGCACCGCATGCGGCCCACGGCTGTCCGGACGGATGGCCGTCAGCAGCGACCGCACTTCCAGGACGCGGCGGCGCTCTGTCCAGTTCGAATGCACGGCGCTCAGGTGCACGCCGAAGATCGCGGCGTCGGCGCCCTCCGGCACGAGCTCGAGGAACGCGTGGCGCGACCACCGGGGTTTGTGCCAATTGGCCGTGGCGAGCGCCACGCGGCTCAGATAGCCGAGCGACCGGCCGCGATGCGCCCCCCAGGCCGGCATGTCCAGACGCTCGGCCAGATCGCGGACGACTTCGGGGCGCGTCGCCTCCTGGAGGACGACGAGATCGGGATCGCGGGCGCGGATGACGGCCGCGATCGGATCTTCCCGGCCGAGCCCGCCGTACCGCAGGTTGTAGGTGAGGACCGTCAGCGTCACGAGCCCTGCACCCGGTCGAGCAGAACCAGGTACGGCTGGCCCAGCATCTCTCCGCGCAGGGTCATGACGGCGTCGCGCGTCGCCTGGATGTTCACCGGACGGTTCACGAGCGACATCAGCCGCTCGCGCAGCGGCAGCAGGCCGGGCGCGATGTCCGGGTCGTCGTCGCTCAGCGGGCGGCTGTGCACGCCGGGCACGAAGAATCCGGTCGACGTGAACTCCTCCAGCAGCGACTCGCCGACGAACGTCAGATCGAGGTCGCTCGTGCCGGGTCCCTCGGCGTCGAACGGCTCGCCGTCCGACCACCGGTAGCCGGTCACGGCGCTGCCGCGCAGCACGACCGCCGTGTCGGGCGGGAGCGCCTCGCTGAGCGCGCGGAGGAACGCGTCGTATCGCTCACGGTCGCCGCGGAAGACCAGGCGGACGACGTTCTCGCGCATCTCCGCGTCGGTCGGCGCCGTGCCGCGCTCGACCTCACGGGCCTCCCGGGCATCGAATTCGGACATGACGGCTGCCTACCGGGTCCCCTTCCGGCCCGCCCTGCCGCCGCGCGTCGCCGGTCCGCCGGAACGCGTGGCCCACTCCTCCGCCTTGGCGAACCGGTGGCGCTCGGCGGTCTGGCGGATGTCCTCACCCTGCCGATCGCGCCCGCGCAGCTTGTAGTGATCCGGATTGACGTTGCTCTTCTTGCTCATGCCAACTCTCCGGGGCCTCAGGCCGCATAGCGCAACAGTGCGCCGACCCCACCGGCCGGTGAGAGCAGCTCGGCGCGCTCGATGAAGCGGAGGCGCGCCGCGGTCTGCCGCGCGAGCGCGACCAGTTCGCCGGCCGCCTGGATCTCCGGCCGCGTCTCGGCGGTCGGCCCCGACGCCGCTGCGCGCGTGTCGACCGCCGACAGCCCGGCGCCGACGGTCGGCGCCGGCACGGCGTCGCCCGCCGGGCGGATCCGTGCCCCCTCGATCTGCTCCGCGGACGCCGGCAGCACGAGCGTGTCGACCTGTCCCTGCCGCAGCGCCCAGAGCGTCGCGTCGATGCCCACCACCGCGAGACCGCCACGCCGGTACTCGCCGATCAGCGCGTCGACGACCTCCTCGTCCGACTCGGCGTCCTTCTCGCGCAGGACGTCCAGCGTCGCGGCCAGCACCTCGTGCGCCGGCGTCCGCTGGTCCAGCCGGACGACGTCGAGGATGCGATCCTCGAGATGCTTCGGCAGCTGCTCGCGGATCATCGGGATGACGACCTCGTCGCCCGCCAGCACGACATGCTCGATCTGCTCGCGCCGGACCAGGTCGTCGAGCACGTCGACGATCTCCTTCACGTGCTGCAGGTGGATGTGATCGATGTGCCGCTGATAGCGCGCCTGCGACCAGCCCCCCACCTTCGGGTACTTCGTCTGCTGCCCCTGCACCTCGAGCTCGCGCTCCTGGCGCCCGGTGCTGAACACGAAGATGCGCGCCTGGTTGGTGTCGGCCAGCACGGCGGCATAGCGGGGGTACTGATCGAGCACGCGCGCGAGCGGATACAGATGAGGCCGATCGCTCAGCACGATCAGGTTCTCGAGCGGCACGTCGAACGGCAGCGCCTCGAAGAGGCCTGCGGCGCTGCAGGCGAACAGGGCGAGTCCCTTCGTCGACGGCTGAAGTCCGTTCTCGAGATGGCGGGCGATCCGCTCCCGGTCGGCGTCGAGGCTCGCGCGCTCCGGCGACGAGGCAGGCCAGGTCTCCAGCCGTTTCGGGAGCTCGTTCCGGAGGAAGATGTCGAAGGTGCGCCGGCCCGTGTCGTCGGGCCGCGTGTCGAGGTACAAGCTCAACACCGGCGTCCCGGCCGGTTCCCACGCCGCCAGTCGGTCGAGATCGTCGTCCAGCATCACCGCGCGGCGATGCAAGGCGAATGCCTCGCGCCGCGCGGCCCCGGCGGCCGGCGTCTGCTGCCGCCGGGGTCTGCGGCGAGGGATCCTTCCCTCAGGATGTTCAGCGGCGGGTGCGGCGTGGGGTCATCCGGCCAGGCCGCTCAATCGAGCAGTCTGATCTGGATGTTCCGGTAATACACCAGGCTCTTCGGGTCGTGCCCCTGCAGGGCGATCGTCCCGCTCGACAACCGGCGCCCCTTCATGTGCGCCGGGCGCTCCACGTTCTCCGGCTCCGTGTAGTCGACGATCACGCGGTCGTTGACCTTCACGATAATGCGGCGGTCCTTCACGATGATGTGCTGCGTGAACCACTCGTTGTCCTTCGCCGGCGCCTCGTAGTTGTCCTGCACGTCGTACAGGCCGCCCGTGCGCTTCGGGTCGGTGTGCGAGTTGTTCACCTGCACCTCGTACCCCTTCTGTGGCCAGCCGCGCTCCTGGTACTCGGTGTGGAAGTACATCCCCGAGTTCGACCCGGGCGTGGTCATCACCTCCGCGCGCCACTCGAAGTTCCTGAAGTCGTGGTTTCCGACCGGGCCGGTGTAGTAGAGATGCGACCGCGGCCCGTGGACGACGATGGCGCCGTCCTTGACCGTGAACGTGCCGGGCGCCTCGCTGGCGGTCCAGCCGTCGAGCGTCTTCCCGTCGAACAGGCTGATCCAGCCCTCGTCGTCGGCCAGCGCCGCGCCGCCGTGCGCGACGATCGCGGCCAGTACCACGGCTGCCAGTCTCGATAGCCTCATCGTCTCTGCTCCGCTCCTGCCGGCACGGACCGGCCGGCGTCGGGTCCGCGGCGGCGCCACGGACCGGTGTCAGTCGGCAATCCGGTAGAGATGCGTGCGTGTCCGCAGCAGCAGCGACTTCGCGGCAATCGCGGGCGTCGCCAGTCCCCCATCGTCGAGATTGTTCTCGGCGAGAAGCGTGAAGGTGCGCCCGGCCTCGATCACCGACGTCGTGCCGTCCTCGCTGAAGAAGTACACCCGGCCCTCCGCCGAGACCGGCGAGGCCGAGAAGGTACCGCGGACGCGCGCGGTCCACACGACCTCGCCCGTGCGGGCCTCGAGCGCGCTCGCGATCCCCGCGTCGTTGACGAGAAAGAGCAGGTCGCCCAGCAGCAGCACCGACGGCTTGTTCGGGATGCCGCGTGTCTGGCGCCAGACGACATGTGTGCCGGTCACGTCGCCGCGGCCGTCCGGCCGCACGGCCAGCAGCTGGCCGCGCGGGAAACCGGTCGGAAGGAACACCAGCCCGTGCCCCGCCACGGGCCGCGTGCTGGCGGAATGGCTGGTCCGCTCCTCCACGCGCCAGAGCTCGCGGCCGGTCAGCGGATCGTAGCCGTAGGTCGCCTTCGCGCCCATGCTGATGAACACGGGCGCGCCGTTCACCTCGACGATCTGCGGCGTCGAGAACGCCTTCCGGAGATCGCCCTCCGCCATCGGCTTGCCGTCGGGGCCGAGGTCCGTGAAGTCGATGGACCGCGGCGTCCGCCACACGGTCTCGCCGGTGTGCTTGTTCAGCGCGACGACGTACTGCACGTCGCTGCCGTCGAAGTGCAGCAGGAGCAGATCCCGGAAGATGACCGGCGAGGAGCCCGCGCCGCGGAAGTGGTTGCACTCGAGGTCCCGGCGCGTCCACAGCACGCGTCCCGTGCCGGCGTCGAGGGCCGCCGTGCCGGCCGCGCCGAACGTGACGTACACGCGATCGCCTTCGGCCACGGGAGTCGGCGATGCGTAGCTGTTGAACGGATGCACGTACTGCGGGTTCGGCTCGTCGAACAGCTTGAGGTCGTGGACGATGCGGCCCGACTCGAGATCGACCGCCATCGCATACAGGTGCCGGCCGTCTTCGGTGGCCGTGGTGAGCCAGACCCGGTTCCGGTGGACGATGGGCGACGACCAGCCCTTTCCGTGGATTGCGGTCTTCCACCGGACGTTGCTGGTCTCGCTCCAGGTCACCGGGATGCCCGTCTCCGTCGAGATGCCGGTGCCGTTCGGTCCGCGAAACTCGGACCAGGTGTTGTCCGCCTGCAGGACGGCCAGGCACCCGGCGACCAGCGCGGCCGTCGCGGACACGCGGCGCCACCACGCGGCTCGTCCGTGCTCGATGCCTCTGTCGGCCCCAGGTTGCATCCTCACTCCCCATCCGCGCCCGCCGCGGATGGGCCAAAGGCTAGCAGCCCCGGCGAACGTTTCGCAATCGCGCCGCACTACAATGACGCGCATGCACGCAACCGGCGTCGAGGCGGCGGCGATCCAGGACGTCCGGCTGCGCGTGGCCGACCTGCCGCGCGCGCTGGCGTTCTACCAGGATGTCCTCGGGATGCGCCCTGTCCCGGGCGAGGCGGCAGGTGCCCTCGCCGCCGGCGGGCGCGGTCCGGTGCTCATCCGGCTCGAGGCGTCGCCGGACGCGCCCGAACGTCCCCGCGGCACGGCGGGGCTGTTCCACGTCGCCTTCCTCTATCCCGACCGCGCGTCGCTCGGCGCGGTGCTGCAGCGGCTGCTGCAGTTCGGGATTCCGCTCGGATCCGCCGACCACGGCGTCAGCGAGGCGCTCTATCTCTCGGATCTCGAGGGGAACGGCATCGAGCTGTACGCGGACCGCCCGCGCGACGCGTGGCCGCAGACCGGCGACGGCGGCGTCGCGATGTACACCGACGCGCTGGCGTTCGCACCGCTCCTCGAGGAGGGCCGGAAGGCCGATGCGACCACGATGCCGCCGGCCACGCGCATCGGCCACATCCATCTGTCGGTGGCGTCGTTGGGGAACGCCGAGCGTTTCTACGCCGACCTGCTCGGCTTCCAGGTCACGCAGCGCAACTACCCCGGCGCGCTGTTCCTCTCGCGCGGCGGCTATCACCACCACGTCGGCACCAACGTCTGGAACAGCCGCGCTCCCGCGCAACCCGGGGTGCTCGGACTCGACCGCTTCACCGTCGGCCTCGACGAAGCCGAGTGGACCGCCGCCGTGGACCGCCTCGAGGCGGCAGGCCGCGTCGAGGCGCGCGAGGATGGTGTCGTGGCGGCCCGGGACTTCGACGGGATCGGCGTGGCGGTGGCGTCGCGCGCCGTCGGGCCGCGCGCCGCCTGAAACGGGCCCGTGGGAGCCCCGCTCCGATCGGCGACGTTCCGTCAGTGAAGCTGGACGCTGTGAGCCCCGGCATCGCGCGCGGCGGCGCGTTGCCGGCGGAGCAGGTCGAGGCCCGCCAGCTCGCCCGTGCGGCAGACGAGCACCACGAGCACCGCGCCCCATTCGATCAGCGTCTTGCTCACGATCAGATATGCGCCTTCGGTGAAGGGCTGCGGCACGCCGGCGGTCGGAATCGACGCCAGATAGAACAGCGAGAGCAGGCCGAGCGCCCCCCACGCGCCGGCCTGCGTGAAGAGCCCGAGCATCAGCGAGAGTCCGACGAGCCCCAGCAGGATCGGCACCGCACGGTCGATCCATGGCAGCAGCGCCGGCCCGGCCAGCGTGGCGAACACCGGCGCGAGCGGCCCGGACGCGCCTTCGAGGAACGCCCGCGCGCTCCAGTCCGCCAGCGGCGTGCCGGCACGGCTCCAGCCCGGCAGCGCCAGCTTGTAGAGCCCCTCGTACAGGAAGTGCCAGCCGACGAGCGTGCGAAGGAGGATCAGCGCGACCGCCTCGGCCCGCGGACGCGGGGCGCCCGTGCTCACGCCGCGTCTCCGGGCTCCGGCCCGCGTCCTGCCGGATCGGGCTGCGCGTCGAGATGCGCGAGATAGGCGCGCATCGCGTTCTGGTTGTGATCGCGCATGAGCGCGGGCAGCTCGTCGAAGGCCCGGCGCGCGATCGCGGACGCGATCGCGTGGTGTTCCGCCTGCGCGCTCGGCATGCGCATCGTCAGCACGCTGCGGAAGAAATAGCGGCGCGTCCGGTCCCAGCGGTCGAACACCTGGACCGTCATCTGCAGCAGCAGCGGCAGCCGGGCCATCTCCGCGATGGCGACGTGGAACTGCGTGTTGAGCTCGCTCCAGGCCTCGAGCCGCCCTTCGCGCACGGCATCGTCCATGTCGACGACGAGGCGCTCGAGCGTGCGGAACTCCTCCGCCGTGCCGCGCTCGGCCGCGGTGCGGGCCGCGACGATCTGCAGCCCCTCGGTGATCGTGAACAGCTCGATGATCGACTCGCGCGAGAGCGGCGCGACGGTGGCGCCGACGTGCGGCACCATCACGACCAGCCCTTCGGACTGCAGCAGCTGCAGCGCCTCGCGCACGGGGATGCTGCTGACCTTCAGCCGCTGCGCGATGTCCTCGATGACCAGCCGCTCACCGGGCTGCGCCTCGCAGCGCAGAATCGCCCGCCGGATGGTGTGGTAGACGAACTCCTGCTTGGTGCGGTGGGACGTGCGCACGTCCGCCGCAGGCATCGGGCTCACGTGTGCTCCTGCTGCCCGGCGCGGATCGGGACCCGGGCTTTCCGTTCGATGGCTTCGAGCGCGCGGAGGCAGGCGACGGCCGATCCCATCGCGGCGTCCGCCCCGCACCGGAGCGGCGTCCCTGCACGGATGGCGGAACAGAACCCCGAGATCTCGGCGCGGTACGCGGCCAGCCGATCGCCGCTCCCGGTCTGTCCTCCGTCCGCCCCTGCCCCGGCGGCGTCGGCGGCCCGGCTCTCCGACGCTTCGAGCACCGGCCCGGGTCCGGCCGGCGTGATCGCGAGCGCCTCCTGCGCGCCGCTCCCCTCGTGAAAGAGGTACGCTTCGCTCTCGCCGCGCAGGACGAGGGTCCCCTTCGTGCCGAAGAACGCCTCGTAGTAGTGGTCGAATGCGTTCGACTCAATCGACGAGAACACGGCGGTCCGGCCGCCCGGGTACTCGAAGGTCACGTAGACGTGATCGTCCACTTCGCGGCCGTCACGGTGGCGGTAGATGCCCCCCGACCCGAGCACCGCGTCGGGCTCCGCGTCGAAGAACCAGTTGACGATGTTCACCTGGTGCGAGGCGAGCTCGGCGAGCAGCCCGCGCGAGTAGCGCGTGTAGAGACGCCAGTTGAGCAGGTGCTCCCAGTCCGGATAGCCCCACGCCGACGGGTCGTAGTCCGGCGACGGCGGGTCGCCGCGGCGGCGCCAGTTCCCGTTGCGGTGCCAGAGAATCCGTGACAGATAGACGTCGCCCAGCAGGCCGCGACGGATCACGCCCTCATACGCGGCGTGGTACATCGCGTTGTAGCGGCGCTGGTAGCCGATCTCGAGCACCAGCCCCGTCCGCCGGGCGGTGTCGCGCATGCGCGCGCAGCCCTCGACGTCCCACGCCATCATCTTCTCGCACAACACGTGCTTCCCCGCTTCGAGGCACGCGGTGGTGATGTCGGCGTGCGTCCAGAGCGGGGTCGCGATGACCACGGCCTCGACGTCGGCGCTCCGGAGCATGTCGGCGTACTCGACGAAATGCGGCGCCGGCGGCGCGTGGTGCTTCGCCAGCACCTCGTCGGCGCGGGCCAGCTGCGCAGGGTTGATGTCGCAGAGCGCGGTCACGCGGGCGAAGGCGGGATCGACCTGCTCGAGCAGCACGCGCCCCTCGCCGCCCAGCCCGACGAAGCCGAGCCGTACCGGGCCTCCACGCACGGGCCCTCGTACCGCCATGGCGGCGCCGAGCCCCGCCAGGGCGGGCACGCCGGCCACCGCCTTGAGGAAGTTCCGGCGTCCGACCGTCTGCTGTTCGGGCGTCAGGTGCACGTAGCCTCCAGCGTCACTCCGGGATGGTCACCCATGATACGCGGGACCGCGCTGCCGTCGGGCTGGAGGATCGCCAGCGTGTGCGGATGGCGGGCGATGACCCGCGCTGCCAGATCCGGCCCGCCGATGAAGAACGCGGTCGACAACGCATCGGCCTCCGCCGCGGTGTCGGCGACGACCGTCACGCGCGTCATGCCGCGTGCCGGCTCACCCGTCCGCGGGTCGAGCACGTGCCCGTAGCGCACGCCGCCCGCCGTGAAGCCCTGCTCCGCGGTCCCGGTCGTCCCGACGGCACCGGCGCGCAGGCGGAGGCGCGGCGTCTCAGGGCCGCCGCGCAGCGCGATCAGCCAGCCGTCGGGCGGCGCCCCGGCCGCAGCGATGCTGCTGCCGGCGGCCGAGACCAGCGCCGGCGTCGCCCCTGCCGCACGCAGCCGGACGGCAATGCGATCGACGGCGTAGCCCTTCCCGATCGCGCCCAGGTTCAGCTCGACGCCTGGGCGACGGAATCGCACGGTCGGCCCGGCGTCGCCGGATCGCCCGAGCTCGACGTGCGCCATGCCGACGCAGGCGCGCGCCTGTGACAGCGCCTCCGGCTCCGGCACCTCCCCCGCGCGTTCCAGCAGCCGCCAGGCCCGGCTGAGCGGCGTCGTCGTGATGTCGAACGCCCCGCCGGTGTCCTCGTGCAGCCGCGTGCACAAAGCCAGCAGCGCCGCCAGCTCGGCGTCCACCGGGACCGGCCGCTCGTGAGCCTGGCGGTTGACCGCGGCAAGGAGGCTGTCCGGCCGGAACACGGACCAGCGCTCGTCCAGCCGGGTGGCCTCCTGGAGCGCCGCCTGGACAGCCACCCGGCGGTCCAGCCGTTCGACGGGCAGCGCGACCTCGAAGCGGCAGGCCATGGCGCGCACCGACAGCCGGGCCAGCGCGGCCGGCCGGCGGCCCGGGGTTCGCCAGAACGCACGGCGCGGGCGAGGGGCCGGAGGGCTGATCATCGGGAGCCTCACGACGTAAAAAGCTCGGGTCCACAACAAATATTGAAGTGGACTGTCCACATATGATATACGACGCCTCACTCTGATCGCGAAAGTCGAATATCGCGCGTTATTTGCGAGAACTGGTCAGGCAAGTGACACGCGGGCACCGTCGCTGGTCAGCTGACGTCAACACGGAGGTACCCATGATCAGTCGTGCTGGCAGGACCGGACTGCGACCGGTCTGGATCGCCGGACTCGCCGCGCTGCTCCTCAGTGCGGGGCCGGCGCCCGCATACGCCCAGGCCGTCACCGGGACGCTCCTCGGCACCGTCACCGACAGTACCGGAGGAGTCGTCACCGGCGCCCAGGTGACGATCACGAACGAGGGCACCGGCTATACCCGTGTGGTGCGCACCGACGCCTCCGGGGAATACACCGCGCCGCAGATTCCCACCGGACGCTACACCATCCTGACCGAAATGGACGGCTTCAAGGCGTCGGCCGTCTCCGGGATCGAGGTCGGCGTCGACCAGCGCGTGCGCATCGACGTCGCGCTGGAGGTCGGCGCGATGACCGAGTCGGTGACCATCGAAGCGGCCACCCCGCTGGTCCAGACGTCGTCGTCCGAGCTCGGGACCACGGTCACCGACGACGAGATCGAGGCGCTGCCGCTCAACGGGCGCAACTTCGTCAGCCTGACCCGCACCGTCCCCGGCGTCCTGCGCGGCAACCCGGGCTCGAACATCGACGGCGCCGGCAGCCTCGCCTGGCGGGCCTCCGCCTCCTTCTCCGCCAACGGCCAGCGCGCGCGCGACAACAACTACATGCTGGACGGCGTCGACAACAACGAGACCTGGCTGCAGACGGTCGTCATCTTCCCCAGCGTCGACGCGCTCGACGAAGTCAAGCTCCAGACCAGCACCTACTCGGCCGAGTTCGGCCGCTCGCTCGGCGGCGTCGTCAACCTCCAGATCAAGTCGGGGACGAACGCGTATCGCGGCAGCGTCTTCGAGTTCCACCGCAACGACGCGCTCGACGCCAACAACTTCTTCAACAACCGCGCGGGGCGCGAGAAGCCGGACTTCACGCAGAACCAGTTCGGGTTCACCCTCGGCGGCCCGCTCCTCCGCGATCGGACGTTCTTCTTCGGCGACTACCAGGGGCATCGTGAGTCGCAGGGCCAGACGTTCCTCTCGACGGTCCCGACCCTGAAGATGCGCCAAGGGGACTTCTCCGAGATCAACCGGGTGATCTACGACCCGCTGACGGGCCAGCCGTTCCCGAACAACGTCATCCCGGCCGACCGGATCGAGCCCATCGCGCGCAACATCATCGACATGCTCTATCCGGAGCCGAACATTCCGGGACGCGTCGCCGCGTCGGGGCAGACCATCGACAACTATCTGATCAACCCGACCAAGGAGCGTGAGGACGACCAGTTCAACGTCAAGGTCGATCACAACCTGACGTCGGCCAACCGGTTCTTCGTGCGCTACAGCATGCAGAAGACCCACCGGTTCCAGCCGGCAACGCTGCCGCACGGCGACGCGGGCGCGACCTTCGGCGCCGGCGACGGCAACATCGACGCGCAGGGCCTGGCGTTCAACGACACCCACACGTTCGGCAACAACTGGCTCAACGAGTTCCGGTTCGGCTGGTCGTCGGTCAAGTTCAACATGACCTCGATCGACTACGGCGAGAACCTGGCCGAGCGGGTCGGCATCCGCGGCGTGAACCTGAACGAGGTCACGTCGGCGATGTCGCAGATCACGTTCCAGAACATCCGGAACCTCGGCGCCAACGGCAACCAGCCGCTCATCACGAACCAGAACGACTTCCAGATCTTCGACAACGTCACCTGGATCAAGAACCGCCACACGATCAAGATCGGCGGCAGCATCACGGTCCGGTCGCGCGAGATCCTCAACGCGGACCAGATCGTCGGCCAGTTCGCGTTCAACAACAACCAGACCTCGAACTGCGCCGGCCGGCCGCAGCCGTGCGCGCTGGACACGACCACCGGCTTCGACGTCGCCAGCTTCATGCTCGGCTACGCCTCGGCGGTCAACCGCCGGCTCTTCGACGCCGACACCTACACCGAGAAGCGGCCCGAGTACGCGCTCTACGTGCAGGATGACTGGCGCGTCACCAGCAAGCTGACGGTCAACGCGGGCGTGCGCTGGGACGTCTTCCCGCCGTGGATCGAGGTCGACGACCGGCAGTCGAACTTCGACGTCTCGACCGGCACGTTCGTGGTCGCCTCGCCCGACGCGGTCATCCAGGGCGTGAAGGTCGGGCGCTACCTGCAGACCTACTCGAAGGGCGACATCGGCCCGCGCTTCGGCTTCGCGTACGACCTGCGCGGCGACGGCCGCACGATCATCCGCGGCGGCTGGGGCGTGTTCTGGAACTTCACGCCGGGCGGCACCTCGTCGTCGAAGGCGCAGAACCCGCCGTTCCTGCAGGCCACGGCGCTCACGCCGACCCCGACGACCACCGGCACCAACCTCCTGCTGAAGGACGGCATGCCGCCGCCGCCGGGAGTGGACCCGAACCGTCCGGCCTCGGGCGCCACGCGGTCGATCTTCGACATCAACTTCCGCGACGGCTACGCGCACAACTTCAACCTGAACATCCAGCGCCAGCTGGGGACGAACTACATGATCGAGGTCGCGTACGCGGGCTCGCGCGGCCGGCAGCTGATGGCCAAGGTGAACCCGAACCAGGCGCCTCCCACGCTGGGCGTCACCGACTCGAACATCAACCGCCCGATGGCCCAGCTCGCGCCGGCGCTGCGCAACATCGGCCAGGCCGCCAGCATCGGGTTCGTCGACTACAACGGCCTGCTGGTGAAGTTCCAGCGGCGGTTCGCGGACAACTTCTCGTTCCTGAACTCGTACACCTGGGGCAAGGCGATCGACATCAACTCCGACAACGACGGCGACGTGTCGTTCACGAACGTCTACGACATCGTCAACTATCATCGCGGTCCCGCCGACTACGACGTCAAGCACACGTTCAGCTCGAGCTGGATCTACGAGCTGCCGCTCGCGCGTGGCCGGTGGTACGGCGGCTGGCAGGTCAACGGCATCCTGCTGCTCCGGAGCGGCCTGCCGTTCACGGTCACGCAGAACCAGGGCGTGCAATCCACCGGCACCGGCAACCGGCCGAACCGGATCTGCGACGGCCGCCTGGACAACCCGACGATCGACCGGTGGTTCGACGCCTCCTGCTTCGTCTCGCCGACGGAGCTGACGGCGACCTACGGCGACGCGGGACGCAACATCCTGCGCGGGCCGGGACAGTTCAACATCGACATGTCCCTCATCAAGCGCACGCGCATCGCGCGCTTCGACACCGAGATCCGGATCGAGGCGTTCAACGTGCTCAACCACCCGCAGTTCGCCCCGCGCCCGAACAGCAACATCGACAGCCCGGGCGTCGGCACGATCACGTCGATGCTGCCGAACCCGTCCTGCGCCCTGTGCGGGACGACGGAGCGGCAGGTCCAGATCGGCGTGAAGGTCCGGTTCTGAGGACCCTGGGCCTCGGACCTTGGTCTCCGGGCTGACCACCCGGAGCCCAAGGTCCTGCGGGGCCCGCGATGGGGCCGACCTTAGGCCTTGGGCCCTTTTTGGGCCTTGGGCCTTGGGCCTTGGGCTTTGGGCTTTGGGCTTTGGGCCTTGGGAGCGGGGCAGTTCCGCGCATCCGGCCGGACCCGTCTGTCGTGCCCTGCGCGCGGATCCTCGCCCGCTGGATGTTCGCCGTCACGCTGCGCGTGGATAGGCGGGGCTGAAGCTCGCCGCTACCAGGCTGCTCGTCTGGGGGCGCCCAGAATCCAAGGCGTCATGTCGAACTGAAGTTCGGCCCTGCGAACCGGACAGCGTGACAGCGAACGGCGCGACTGAAACAGCAAGTTGTTGCTGTTCGGATGGAGCCCAAGGCCCAGAGTCCAAAGCCCAAGACCCAAGGTCCAAGGCCCAAAGCCCAACGCCCAAAGCCCAAAGCCCAAGGTCCAAAGCCCAAGGTCCAAAGCCCAAGGTCCAACGTCCAAGGCCCAACGTCCAAGGCCCAAACGTCCAAGGCCCAGTAAACGTCCCCACCGCTTCCGGCGTTGAATGGCATCATGTCCATCCCACGCCGGTTCAGCCTTGCGGCTTCCGCCGCCATCCTGACGCTCGCCCTTGTCCCTGCCGCGGCCACCGGGCCCGCAGCGGCGCGCTTCTGGCCCCAGTGGCGCGGTCCGCTCGGCACGGGCGAGGCGCCGCACGCGACGCCGCCGCTTCGGTGGAGCGCGACCACGAACGTCGCCTGGAAGGTCCCGGTTCCGGGGATCGGCAAGAGCTCGCCGGTCGTCTGGGACGGGCTGATCGTCCTGACGACGGCCGTGCCGGCGTCGGCGGGACCCGACCCCGAGCTGGCCTTCACCGTGCTCGCCTACGACCGCGCCAGCGGCGCCCTGCGCTGGCAGCGGGTGGTCCGCACCGAGCGCCCGCACGAAGGCCACCATCGCGACGGCACGTTCGCCTCGCCGTCCGCGATCCTCGACGGCGAGCGCGTCTACGCCTTCTTCGGCTCGCGCGGCCTGTACGCGCTCGACCTGAACGGCAACGTCCTCTGGGAGAAGGACCTCGGCAACCTGCAGACGCGGATGTCGTTCGGCGAAGGCGCCTCCGCGGCGCTGCACGACGGCACGCTGGTCGTGACCTGGGACCACGAGGGCGAGGATTTCGTCGCGGCCTTCGACGCGGCCACGGGGCGCGAGAAGTGGCGCCAGGCGCGCGACGAGCCGACGACGTGGGCGACGCCGCACGTCGTCACGCACGCGGGACGCGCGCAGGTCATCGTCAACGGCACGAACCGGCTGGTCGCGTACGACCTGGCGTCGGGCAACGTGATCTGGCAGACGGCGGGGACGACGTTGAACGTCATCCCCTCGCCCGTGTCGGCCGACGGGATGGTGTATGCGACCGCCGGGTTCCGCGGCAACTCGCTGAAGGCGATCCGGCTCGAACACGCGAAGGGCGAGCTGACCGGCCCGCCGGCCGTGGCCTTCACCTACGACCGCGACACGCCGTACGTGCCCTCGCCGCTCGTCTATCGCGGCGGGCTCTACTTCCTGAAGTCGAACTCCGGCATTCTCACGCAGCTCGACGCGAAGACCGGGGCCGTCCGCTACACGCAGCGGCTCGACGCCGTGCCGAACGTCTACGCCTCTCCCGTCGGTGCCGCCGGCCGTGTGTACATCGTCGGACGGGAAGGCACGACGCTCGTGCTCGAAGCCGGCCCGGAGTACACGGTGCTCGCGACGAACGCGCTCGACGAGCCGATCGACGCGTCACCCGCGCTCGTGGACGGCGAGATCTACCTGCGCAGCACGAAGCATCTGTACCGGATTGCTGAATGAAGTAGCTGGCAGCTGGCGGCTGGCAGCTGGCAGTCACGGACACAGAGACACAGAGACACAGAGACACAGAGAACACGGAGGACGCACGGAGGGCCAGGTCGGCGCTGACCAACCTGGCCTCCGTGCCCTCTCTGTGTGATCCGTGCCGCTGTGGCCCGTCGAATCGGCCGGCGGAGCCTGCGCCCCGCCACATGGCTCAGACGGTGCCGACGTCGGTGAGGTGCTCCACCCGGCCCGTGCTGTCCCCGATCGACTCGGCCTGCACGCCGACGCGGTCGAGCAGCGTCAGGTAGAGGTTCGTCATCGGCGTGTCCTCCGGGTACCGGATGTGCTGCCCCATCCGGAACCGGCCGGCCCCGCCCGTCACGATGACCGGCAGGTCGGTGTGCGAGTGCCGGTCGCCGTCGGCGATGCCGCTGCCGTAAACGATGAGCGAGTGGTCGAAGAGCGTGCCGTCGCCGTCCGGCGTCGCCTGCAGGCTCGCGAGGAAGTCCGCGAAGAGCCGCATGTGGAACTCGTTCACCTGTGTGACCTTCTCGATCCACTCCGGCGTGTTGCGATGGTGCGTCAGCGGGTGGTGCGGGTCGGGCACACCGATCTCCGGGTACGTCCGCATGCTCCCCTCGCGCCCCATCATCATCGTGATGACGCGCGTGAGATCGGCCTGCATCGCGAGCCGCTGCATCTCGAACATCAGCTTCGCGTACTCGTCGTACGTCACCGGGATCCCGGTCGGCATCTCGATGTCGTCCGGCAGGCCGGTGCGGTCCTGTTCCGCCATCTGGATCCGGCGCTCCACTTCGCGGATGGCGGTGAAGTACTCGTCCATCTTCCGCCGGTCCGACGGCCCGAGCACGCCGAGCAGCGCCTTCGCCCGCTCGATCGTGTGGTCGAGGACGCTGCGCCGGTAGTCCTGCCGGCGGGCCCGCGCCTCGGGGCTGAGCCCCGCATCGCTGAACGCGCCGAAGAGGCGCTCGAACACGAGCCGCGGGTTCGTCTCGGGCGGGTTCGGGGTCGTCTCGCTGCGCCAGGACAGCGAGTTCGTGTACGCGCAGCTGTAGCCGGAATCGCAGTTCCCGACCGTGCGCGAGTCGTCGCAGCCCAGCTCGAGCGACGGGTACCGCGTGTCCGCGCCGATGACCTTCGCGGCGATCTGGTCGACCGACACGCCGTTGTGGATGTCGGCGCCCGCCGTCTTCTTCGGATGCACGCCCGTGAGGTAGCAGGCCGCGGCGCGCGCGTGGTCGCCGGGCCCGTCGCCGAGCGCGTACGCGTTCTTGTGCGCCAGACCCGACAGCACGAGCATCCGGTCGCGGAACGGCGCCATCGGCTTCAGGATGCGCGTCAGCTCGAAGGCGCGCCCCACCGTGGCCGGCGTCCAGTCCTCCATGGTCACGCCGTTCGGCACGTACGTGAAGATCAGCCGCGTGCGCGGCGCGACTGCCGGCCGTCCCGCCGCGAACGCCGGGGTCATCGCGTCCAGATACGGCAGCGCGATGGCGGCTCCGAGGCCCCGCAGGAACAGTCGGCGTGGCAGGTGCTTGCCCGTTGCGATCATGGTGTGGTCACTCCCCGGCGCATCCGGAATGGCACGCTGTTGACGATCTCCAGCACGAGTCCGGAGAACCGGTACTCGTGATGCGGCAGCCGCCGCGCGATCATCCGCACGGTGCGGCGGTCGTACGGCTCGAGCCCGCGCCCGAGCGCATAGGTGAGCAGCTTCGAGGTCAGCGCCTTCGCGAAGGCCTCTTCCTCGGTGCTCAGAATCTCGCGCAGGCCGGCCGGCCCCTGGAACGTCCGGCCGTCCGGCAGGTTCCCCGTCGCGTCGATCGGGAACTCGCCGTCACGCTCGCGCCACCGGCCGATCGGGTCGAAGTTCTCGAGCCCGAAGCCGAGCGGATCCATGCGGACGTGGCAGGCGGCGCAGATCGGGTTCTTGCGATGCGCCTCCAGCTGCTGGCGCATCGACATCGACGCGTTCGCCCCGGTTTCATCGATCGGCGGCGTATCCGGGGGCGGCGCCGGCGGCGGCGCGTCGAGCAGGTTGTCGAGCACCCACCGCCCGCGCAGCACCGGCGACGTCCGCGTCGAGTACGACGACACCGTCAGCACGCTCGCGTGCGTGACGATGCCGCCGCGATTCGGATCGGTGAGCCGGACGAGCTGGAACTCCGGCCCGCGCACGCCGGGGATGCCGTAGTGCCGCGCGAGCCGCTCGTTCACGTAGCTGTAGCGCGCATCGAGGAACTCGAGGATGCTGCGGTCCTCGCGCATGATGCGGGCGAAGAACCGCTCGGTCTCCTCGCGCATCGACATCCGCAGGTACGGATCGAAGTCCGGGTACTTCTCGACGTCCGGATTGATGTTCTCCAGCGCGCGAATCTGGAGCCACTGGCCGCCGAACTCGCGCACGAGCGACATCGCGCGCTCGTCGCGCAGCATCCGCCGGACCTCCGCTTCGAGCACCGCGGGATCGCCGAGCGTGCCGGCGTCCGCCTTCGCCATCAGCTCGTCGTCCGGCATGCTCGCCCAGAGGAAGTAGGACAGGCGTGTGGCCAGCTCGTGCGGGCTGAGCGGCGCCACGCCGCCGCCCGGCGCGCGGTCGAGCTCCATGCGGAACAGGAAGTCGGGCGAGACCAGAATCGCCTGCAGCGCAACGGCGATGCCCTGGTCGAAGCTGTCGCCGGCGCGCCGCGCCTGCTGGAACAGCTCGAGCAGCGGCTCGACGTCGACGTCTGCGACGGGGCGCCGGTACGCCCGGCGCGCCAGGTTCGTGATGATGCGCCTGGCGCAGCCCTGCACGTGCGAGCCGGCCGGGTGGCCGCAGATGAAGATCCGCTCCCTCGTGCCCGGCAGCGGGCCCGTCGCCTGATCGTACGGACCGCCGATCTCGAGGTGTCCCACCCGCGCGCTGTTGCTCGGCCGCACGCGGCGCTGCTCCTCCTCGAAGCGCTTCCGGATCTCCGCGATCCGCTCCGGCGGCAGATTGCGGCGCGGCGGCGTGAACTCGCGCGGCGGCGGCGCGGGCCGCGTCGACGGGTTCGGGCCGCCATAGCTCGGCGGCAGCCCTTCGAAGAGCCGCGGGATGGCGACCGCGACCCAATGCTCACCTGCCGTCACGCGCGTGCGGAAGTCGAGCGTCTTGCCGAACAGCTCCTGCTCGTCCGCCGAGAACGACGCCTGCGCGGCCGCGTCGAGCGTCTGGCTCGCGACCTCGCGCCCGTCGATCCAGAGCGTGAACGTCACGGGCTCCGAACCGGCGGGACGGATGCCCCCGGCGTGCACGCGGATGATGTAGTCGCCGTCCACCGGGAAGCGGTGCATCGTGTGCGCCGCGTTCGGCAGCGTCAGCCCGGTCTCGTCGTACTCGTCGGGAACGGTCGTGATCTCGACGACCTTGCGCGGGCCCGAGTTCTTCCGGACGAGGGTGGGCTTCGTCGGCTCGGGGCCGAACACCGCCAGCCGCGCGACGCGCTCGGCGGCGATGACGTAGCGCTCCATCAGCACCGGCGAGATCGACAGCACGTCGGCGATGTTGTCGAACCCGTAGCCCGCATCGTCCTGCGGGAAGTCGTCGGCCGGACGGACGTCGACGCCGAGCAGGTCCCGGACGGTGTTGTTGTATTCGGTGCGGTTGAGACGGCGGATGGTCAGGCGGCCGGGTTCGGGCGGGGCGAGGCGATCGACGCGCTCGAGCTCGTGGTCGATCCAGGCGGTGACCTTCGCCAGCGTCTCCGGATGCGGGCGCGGATCCTCGGCCGGCGGCATCTCGCCGGTCCGCATCTTCCCGAGCATCTTCTCCCAGGTGTTCGGGTCGCGTGCGACCGAGTCGAACGCCTGCAGGGACACCATGCTCAGGCCACCCCGCTTGCGGCGATCGTTATGGCAGGGCAGACACGTCTTCTCGATGAACGGCTGGACCGTCTCCTCGAACCGCGCGACCTCGGCCTCGTCGGCCGCCGACTCCCCGACACGCGGAGCGGCGCTCAGTACGAGGAGACCCACGAGCGGCAAGCCGACGACGAACCGGTGCACCCCTCCCCCGCCCGGCCGGGCCGATTCGACGCCCCGGCCGTCAAATCCTTTGGCCTAAAAGAGTTGGAGTATTGTGCACGCTGCCGGAGCGTACGTCAAACCCGGCCGGCGCGGGAATGGGAAAGGCTGAGCAATGGGAAGCGGTGTGGACTCGCAGTCGCGCGGCGCCCGCTTGTTGAAGTCCGGCTCGCGGGCGCGGTGCAGCGGGCCTGAAAGGCCCGCCGCCACAGCACCTTGAAAACCGGGAGCCGCGCCCTTCCCGTTTCCCGCTACTTCGTTCCCGCCGACGGCACCAGCCGGGCGACCCGGCCGCTGTCGAACGTCACGTAGATGTAGCCGTCCGGCCCGTTGACGACGTCGCGGACGCGCCCGATGTTCTTGAACAGCACTTCCTGGTGCGTGACCTTGCCGTCCTCGAGGACGAGCCGCCGCAGCTCCTGCTGGGCCAGCGCACCGACGAACAGGTTGTGCTTCCACTTCGGGAACTTGTCGCCCGTGTAGAACGCAATCGACGACACGGCAATCGACGGCACCCAGTAGGTCACCGGCTGCTCCAGGCCGGGCGCGGCGGTCTGGTTGGTGATGGGCGTGCCGTCGTAGTTCATCCCGTAGGTGATGAGCGGCCAGCCGTAGTTGCGCCCCTTCTGCACGAGGTTCAGCTCGTCGCCGCCGCGCGGACCGTGCTCGGCGTCGTAGAGCGCGCCGGTCACCGGGTGCTTCGCGAGCCCCTGCGGGTTGCGGTGCCCGTAGCTCCAGATCGACGGCAGCGCGTCCGCCTTGCCGACGAACGGGTTGTCCGGCGGCACCCGGCCGTCGTCGAACAGCCGGTGGACCTTGCCGTTCGGCCGCGACAGGTCCTGCGCGTCCTTCTGCTGCCCGCGCTCGCCGATCGAGAAGAACAGGTAGCCGTTGTCGAAGACGAACCGCGAGCCGAAGTGGACGCGCCCGGTGCGGTACAGCTCGACCGGCGCCTTGAAGATCTGCTGCTGGTCGACGAACTGCCCGTCCTTCAGCCGCCCGCGGACGACGGCCGTCATCGCCGAGCCGTCGGGACCGGGGTCGCTGTACGAGAGGTAGATCCAGCCGTTCGAGGCGTAGTCCGGGTGGACGCCGATGTCGAGGAGACCGCCCTGGCCGCCCGACCACACTTCGGGCACTCCGCCCACGGGCTCGGGGAGGAGCATGCCGTTCTCGATGACGCGCAGCCGCCCGGGCTTCTCGCTGACGAGCATGCGGCCGTCCGGCAGGAAGTCGATGCCCCAGGGGATTTCGAGGCCGTCCGCGACGGTCTCCAGCCGGAACGCGTGCAGCTCGCTCTGGACCTCGCGGTCGCCTTCGGGCTGGTTGAACGTCGTGGCCGCCCGCCGCGCCTTCGTCGCCTCTTCGCGGATGTAGATCACCATCGCGCGAATCTCCTGCTCGGAGAGCGCGTTGCCCATCGGCGGCATGCCGGCTTCCGGATGCCCCTCCCGAATCGACTTCGCGAGGCTCTCGTCGTCTCCGCCGAACTTCCACTCGTCGTCGAGCAGGCTCTGGGCCATGCCGCCGGCCAGGTTCTGCCCATGGCAGCTGGCACAGAGCTGGCCGTAGAGGCGGGAGATCTCGCGGGGATTCTCGGGGCGCTGCGCGTAGACGAGCGGCATCAGCCCGGCTACGGCGACGGCGATGACAGCTGAGAGGATCGACAGTCGGCGCATCCGCGCATTATAGATTGCGCCGGCCCGCTCCGCGCGGCTTGCGGATCACGGGCGCGCCTTCGAATGCAGCGGATCGGCTCACACTGAGGCCACGGAGGCCGCAGAGGGCACGGAGGCCGCAGAGATCAGGGGTTCTCTGGCACTATGGATTGGCCCATGGGCCTCTGTGCGTCCTCTGTGACCTCCGTGGCTCTGTGGTTCGTGCCCCCTTATCCCTTCATCCCTTCCAGGGGTGCACCCACGGCGCCCGGTATTCCCGCTTGAGCAGCCGGTTGACCTCCTCGTCGCCGACCGCCTCCCCCTTCGCATGATCCCAGGTGATCGAACGCCCGGTCTTCAGCGACAGGTTCGCGAGGATGCAGGCCGTCGTCGACATGTAGCCCTGCTCGATGTCGGCGACCGGCCGCTGCCGTGACTGGACACAGGTGAGCCAGTCCTTCATGTGCCCCCGGATGGCCGGCGCGACATGCCGCTCGAGGTCCTTCTCCGTCCGGTCCTCGGGATACTCGTCGAGCTCGTACTTCACGTCCTCGTGTACGGGCTGCGCCCCTTCGCCGCGCGGGATGAAGTCGTAGCTCATCACGCTCGCCTTCAACGTGCCCTTGTCGCCGTAGAAGGTCGCGCCCCACGGGTACTTCGGATCGGGCGGATCGCCCCACGCGCGGTGCGTCCAGACGACCTTGACGTCCGGGAAGTCGAACGTCGCGACCTGCGTGTCGGTGGTGTTCGCCTTGCTGCCCGTGTCGACGAGGATGCCGCCGGTCGAGTGGATCCGCGTCGGCATCCCGAGGTCCATCATCCACCGCACCATGTCGAGCATGTGGATGCACATGTCGCCGACGATGCCGTTGCTGTACTCCATGAAGGCGCGCCAGCCGCGGGGGTGGATGAGGCGGTTGAACGGGCGGGCAGGCGCAGGCCCCTGATACATCTCCCAGTCGAGCGTCTCGGGCGGCGCGCTGTCGGGCGGGTTCTCGCGCGTCCGCATGTGGTAGTAGCAGTAGATCTCGACGTAGGCGATCTTCCCCAGCTTGCCCTCGCGGATGAACCGGTCGCGCGCGGTGATCAGGTGCGGCGTGCTCCGGCGCTGCGTCCCGACCTGCACGACGCGCCCATGCTCGCGCGCGGCGGCGAGCATCGCCTGTCCCTCGCGGACGTCGATGCTGATCGGCTTCTGCACGTAGACGTCGGCGCCGGCCTTCACGGCCTCGATCATCGGCAGCGCGTGCCAGTGGTCCGGCGTGGCGATCAGCACGAGGTCGAGATCGCGCTCCTTCAGCATCTCGCGGTAGTCGCCGTACACGCGCGGCCGCTTCTTCGAGGCCTGGCGCGCGGCGACCTGGTCGGCCGCGTCGTTCAGCATCGCGCGGTCGACGTCGCAGAGCGAGACGACCTCGACCGGCGCGACCTGCAGCAGCCGGAACAGGTCCGCCTTGCCGTACCAGCCGGTGCCGATCAGACCGACCCGCTTCTTCATGTCGGCGAACTGCGGCAGGTAACGGCTGCGTCCGAACACGAACGCCGGCCCGAACGCCGCAGCCCCCGCGGCGGCCGCCGATGTCGTCTTCAGGAAGTCGCGTCTGTTCATCTGGTCGTCTCCGGGGTTCTTGTACCACAGGCCGGCGGGGTTCGAGCCCAATCCGCACGGCGAGCGCCATTTCGCACTAGAATCCCCCGCCATGTTCCAGACCCTTGCTGCCGCTCTGCTCGCGCTCTGGGCCCAGGCTCCGACTCCACCCGCCGAACCCTATACGCTCGGCCCGGACTCGCAGGTACAGGAAGGGGTGCCGAAGGGGCGCATCGAGGGCCCGTTCCTGTTCCGCAGCAAGGTCTTCGCGGGGACCATCCGCCACTACTGGATCTACGTCCCCGCGCAGTACGACCCGGCGAAGCCGGCCGCGGTGATGGTGTTCCAGGACGGTCACAAGTACGTGGACGTCACCGCCGAGTACCGCGTCCCGGTGGTGTTCGACAATCTCATTCACAAGGGGGAGATGCCGGTGACCATCGGCATCTTCGTCAACCCGGGGCACTACGGCGAGACGTATCCCGAGAACCAGTGGCGCGGGAACAACCGCAGCGTCGAGTACGACACCGTCAGCGACCGCTACGCCCGTTTCCTGATCGACGAGCTGCTGCCGGAGGTGAACCGGAAGTACCCGCTGACGACCGACCCGGAGATGCGGGCCATCGCCGGCGCCAGCTCCGGCGGCATCGCCGCGTTCACGGTCGCCTGGCACCGGCCCGACGCGTTCCGCAAGGTCCTCAGCCACATCGGCAGCTTCACCAACATCCGCGGCGGCCACGTCTACCCCGCGCTCATTCGCAAGAGCGACGTCAGGCCGCTGCGCATCTTCCTGCAGGACGGCAGCGCCGACCTCGACAACCCGCACGGCAACTGGCCGCTCGCCAACCAGCAGATGGCGGCCGCGCTGAAGTTCAAGGGCTACGACTACCGCTTCGAGTACGGCGTCGGCGCGCACACGCACGTGCACGGCGGCGCGCTGCTGCCGGACGCGCTTCGCTGGCTGTGGAGGGACGCGCCGTCCACCAAGCCGGCGCCGCACTACACGCTCGGCCCCGACTCACGGGTGCAGGCCGGCGTACCGCGCGGCACGGTCACGAAGCACACGTGGACGAGCACGATCTATCCCGGCACGGTGCGCGACTACTGGGTCTACGTGCCGGCGCAGTACGACCCGGCGAGACCGGCGGCGGTGATGGTGTTCCAGGACGGCGAGAACTACGTCCGCGAGGACGGCTCGTGGCGCGTGCCCGTCGTCTTCGACAACCTGATTCACAAGGGCGAGATGCCGGTCACGATCGGCATCTTCATCAACCCGGGCGTCGTCCCGGCCGCGAACGAGCAGGCGCTGCCCCGCTTCAACCGCAGCGTCGAGTACGACGATGTGAGCGACCGGTACGCGCGGTTCCTGATCGAGGAGATCCTGCCGGAGGTCGGGCGAAAGTACAACCTCTCCACCGACCCGAACGCGCGCGCCATCGCCGGCGCCAGCTCCGGCGCGATTGCCGCCTTCGCGGCCGCGTGGAACCGTCCCGACGCGTTCCGCCGGGTGTTCAGCACCATCGGCACGTACGTCGGCCTGCGCGGCGGGCATCACTTCCCGCCGCTCATCCGCAAGACCGAGCCGAAGCCGCTGCGCATCTTCCTGCAGGGCGGCAGCCACGACCTGAACAACTACGCGGGCAACTGGTTCCTCGCCAACCAGGAGATGTTCTCCGCGCTCGATCTCGCCGGCTACGACGTGCTGGCCGACTGGGGCACCGGCGGGCACGACAGCCGCCACGGCGGCGCCATCCTGCCGGCGGCGCTGCGCTGGCTCTGGCGCGGCTACCCGGCACCGATCGAGGCGGGCCAGCCTGCGCGGACGCCCGTCATGACGAACGTCCTGCTGCCGGACGAGGGCTGGCAGCTCGTGAGTGAAGGACACCGGTTCACCGAAGGGCTGACCGCCAACGCGAAGGGTGAGGTGTTCTTCGTCGACATCCCCGGCGAGCGGATCTTCAAGGTCGGCCTCGACGGGCGCGTCTCGGTCTTCAAGGAACAGTCCGGACGCGTGAGCGGCCTGCGCTTCGGTCCCGACGGGCGGCTCTACGCCGCACAGGGCGCGACGAACCGCATCGTCGCGTACGACGAGTACGGCAAGGAGACGGTGATCGCGGAAGACGTCCCGTCGACCGACCTCGCCATCGACCACAAAGGGCGCATCTACGTCACCGACTTCCAGAACCGCAAAATCTGGCTGATCACGCCGGATGGACGGAAGCAGGTCGTCGACGAGGGGCTGAGGCGGCCCAACGGCATCACACTGTCGCCCGACCAGACGCAGCTGTACGTGGCGGACTCCGGCGCGCAGTTCGTCTATGCCTGGTCGATCCAGCCCGATGGCACGCTGGCGAACAAGCAGCCGTTCTTCCACCTGCATCTCGTGGAAGGCGCCGTCGACAGCGCCGCCGACGGCATCACGGTCGATCGCAACGGCAGCCTGTACGTGACCAGCCGCATCGGCCTCCAGGTCGCCGACCAGGCCGGCAAGGTCAACAGCATCGTCTCGAAGCCGCAGCCGGGACCGCTGTCGAACGTCTGCTTCGGCGGCCCGGCGTTCGACGAGCTCTACGTCACGATCGGCGACAAGGTCTACAAGCGGAAGGTGCGGCAGAAGGGGCTGCTCACCTTCGAGGCGCCGGTCACACCGGCACCGCCGCGACTCTGAAGGTTCCGCTGGAGGTACCGGCTCAGCGCTCCGGACTCCGCGCGGCGGACATCAGATGATCGTCGCCCCCGACGACTTGCTCCGCGCCTGTCCGGGACGCCAGATCGAACCTGGGCTCCTCTTTCCCCGTCAAAGCAGGCGATCCACGGCGGCCGTGCCGGGCACCAGCACCGCATGAGGCCGCCGTGAGACCGTGCCTGCTCCGTCCTCCGGTCGAGACGCTTCATGATTCGGACCTGCCTGACTGGACTCCTGCTCGCGGCGTTGCTCGGGCTGCCCGGCATGACGCCCGCGGCCCCCGCGGCCGAGTCGGATCTCGATCGGTTCATGGCGCGTGTGCTGGCGCGCCGCGACGAGAACTGGCGCACGCTGCAGCAGTACGTGCTCGACGAAGAGGAGCGCGCGTCGCTGACGGGCCCCGGCGGCGCGCGCCTGTTCGGCCTCACGCGCGAGTACACGTGGTACATCCGCGACGGGATCTTCGTCCGCAGCCCCGTGCGGTTCAACGGCGTCGCGCTGTCGGAGCCGGAACGCCGCGCCTACGAGGATCGCTGGATCAGCCGCGAGCGGGAACGCGCCGAGCGGCGCGACACACGTGACGGTGCGCCGCCCGAGCCGCCGCCGGCGACCGACGTCGACTCCCTCGTGCGCCTCACGCGCGAGCCGCAGTTCGTCTCGGCCGCCTATTTCCTGCGCTTCCGGTTCGAGCCGGGGCACTACGCGTTCGCCGGCCCGGACGAGCATGCCGGCCGCCGCGTGCTGAAGATTGAGTACTACCCGTCCAGGCTGTTCGAAGACGATGAGAAGGCGTCGAACCCGTCGGACGAGGAGGCGCGGCTGCAGCAGCAGTTCAACAAGGTCGCGCTCGTCACGCTCTGGGTCGAGCCGGACTCGCATCAGATCGTCCGCTACGTCTTCGAGAATCTCGGCTTCGTCTTCCTCCCCGGCCGCTGGCTCGTGCGCGTCGACGGCGTGCGCGCGCTGATGGAGATGGGCCAGCCGTTCCCGGGCGTGTGGCTGCCCGAGCGCATCGAAGGGCGCGGCAGCGTCACGCTGGCCTCGGGCACCTACGACGTGCATTACGCCATCCGGTATCACGACTACCGGGAGGCCGAGGTCAAGGCGAAGGTCCGATGACAGCGGCAGTCGGCCTGATTGCGCTGGTGCTCGCGTGTGCCGGCGCTCCTGACGCCGCAGTGCAGCAGGCGCCTCCCGCCGCCTCGTCGCCCGTCAGCAGCGGCACCGTCGTCGCCATCCGCGTCCACGGGAACCACACGACACCGGACCGGGAGGTGCTGCGCCTCGCCGGTGTCGAACCGGGCCGCCCGTTCGACGCGGGACTGCCTGCCGCCGTCGAGCAGCGCCTCGAGGCGAGCGGCCGCTTCCGGAGCGTGGAGGTCCGCACGCGCTTCGCTTCCCTGTCCGATCCCACCGCGTACCTCCTCGTCATCGTCGTCGAGGAACAGGCCGGCATCAGCGTCGACGTGCCCGATCCGGGGCCGATGCGGCGGCTGCGCGCGAACACGATGTGGATACCGATCCTGTCCCGCGAGGAGGGCTACGGCTTCACGTACGGCGTCCGCGTCAGCTTCGTCGACGTGGCCGGGCCGCGCACGCGGCTGTCGGTGCCGCTGACGTGGGGCGGCGAGCGCCAGGCCGCCGTCGAACTGGAGCGCCGCTTCGACCGCGGGCCGCTGACCCGGATCGCCGGACGGGCCGGCGTCACGCGACGGGAGCACCCCACGCTGGAGATCGGCAATCGGCGCACCGGCGTCAGCGCCCGGGCCGAGCGCGCCCTGACCTCCTGGATGCACGTCGCCGCGACGGCCGGCCTGCACGACGTGCAGTTCGGCACGGACGACGAGCGGCTGGGCACGTTCGGGGCGGAGGCCGTGGTCGACACGCGCCGGGATCCGGCGTTTCCGCGCAACGCGGTGTTCGCGTCCGCGGCGATCGAGCGCCTGGACTTCCGGCAGCCCCCTGACGCCGTTCGCGTGTCCCTGGATGGCCGCGCGTACGTGGGTCTGGTCCGTCAGCTGGTGCTCGCCGTGCACGGCCTCCACATCCGGACGTCGGAGCCGGTGCCGGTGTTCGAGCAGGCGCTGCTCGGCGGCACGCGGCTGCGCGGCTTCGGGACCGGCTACCGTCAGGACGATCGCCTGGCCGCCGCCAGCGTGGAGATCCGCGCGCCGTTCTCGTCGCCGCTCAGTCACACGCGCGCCGGCGTCGCGGTGTTCGCGGACACCGGCACGGTCTGGTCCGCCACCGATCGCCTGCGCGGCAGCCGGTGGGACACCGGAGTCGGTGCGGGCCTGTTCCTCCGGGGCCCGCTCTTCGGGCTGCGCGTGGACGTCGCACGCGGTCTGGACTACGGCACCCGCGCGCACGTCACGCTGGGCGCCACCTTCTAGCCCGGTCACGTCGGGATTCTCCGTTCGAATCCCGGTATCATGCTGCGGTCATGCTTGCGATCGACCGCGCGCGCACGCCGCGCGATCTCGTGCCGCTCGCCGAGCGGGTGTTCGAACTGTCGGCCCACAAGATCCGCGCGCTCGAATCGCGATGGCGACCGGAGGACGGCGCGCCGGTGTTCACCGTCAACGGCCGCTACCAGGCGCGCGGCTGGACCGAATGGACCCAGGGCTTCCAGTTCGGCGCCGCGGTGCTGCAGTTCGACGCCACCGGCGACGAGGCGTTCCTGGCGCTGGCGCGCGACCGGACGCTGCGCCGGATGGCGCCGCACCTGACGCACGTCGGCGTCCACGATCACGGCTTCAACAACGTCAGCACCTACGGCGGGCTCTGGCGCCTCGCGCGCGAGGGGCGCATCGACGGCTGCGCGTGGGAAGTGGCGTGCTACGAGCTCGCGCTGAAGGTGAGCGGCGCCGTGCAGGCGCGCCGCTGGACGCGCCTGCCCGACGGCGGCTTCATCCACTCGTTCAACGGCCCGCACTCGCTGTTCGTGGACACGATGCGGTCACTGCGCGCCCTCGCGCTCGCGCATCGCCTGGGCCACCGCCTCAGCGACGAGCAGGACGCGCAGATCAGCCTCCTCGATCGGCTGGTCCAGCACGCGAAGGCCACCGCGGAGTACAGCGTCTACTACGGCCGCGGCCGCGACCACTACGACGTGCGCGGACGCGTCGCCCACGAGTCGATCTTCAACGTCGTCAACGGCTCGTATCGCGGGCCGAACAGCCAGCAGGGTTACTCGCCGTTCACGACGTGGACGCGCGGGCTGGCGTGGGCGATGCTCGGGTTCGCCGAGCAGCTCGAGTTCCTCGACACGCTGGAGCCCGGCGCGCTCGACGCGCACGGCGGGCGCGACGCCGTCGTCCGCTGGATGCAGGAAGCGGCGCAGGCGACCTGCGACTACTACATCCGGCTGGCCACCGCGTCGGACGGCATCCCGTACTGGGACACGGGCGCGCCCGGGCTCGTGCGGCTCGGCGACTGGACCGCCGCGCCCGCCGATCCCTTCAACGACCACGAGCCGGTGGACAGCTCCGCCGCCGCCATCGCAGCCCAGGGGCTGCTCCGATTCGGCCGCTACCTGTCGTCACACGGCGGCTCGGGCGACCTCTACATGCAGGCGGGATTGCGGGTCCTCGCGGTGCTCTTCGATCCGGACGGCCCGTATCTCAGCACCGATCCGGATCACGAAGGGCTGCTGCTGCACTCCGTGTATCACCGGCCGAACGGGTGGGATCACGTGCCGGACGGCTCGCGCATCCCGCGCGGCGAGAGCAGCCAGTGGGGCGACTATCATGCCCGCGAGGCCGCGCTCTACGTCCTGCGGCTGGCGGGCGGCGGCCCGTACCTGACCTTCTTCGGCCCGGAGAACGGCGCGTGAGCGAACCACGCACGGCGCTCGTCACCGGCGGGACGCGCGGCATCGGACTCGGCATCGCCTCGGCGCTCGCGCGCGAAGGGTGGTCGCTTGCACTCTGCGGCGTCCGGCCGGAGGGCGAGGTCGCCGGCGTGATCGCGACGCTGCGCGAGGCCGGCTCGCCGGACGTCCTCTACTGGCCCGCCGACGTCGGACGGCGGGACGATCGGCGCCGCCTGCTCGACGCCGTCGCCGACCGCTTCGGCGCACTCGACGCGCTCGTCAACAACGCGGGGCGCGCGCCGCGGGTCCGCGCCGATCTGCTCGAGGCGACCGAGGAGAGCTTCGAAGAGGTCCTCCGCACGAACCTGCAGGGCCCGTACTTCCTCACGCAGGCTGCCGTGTCGCTCCTCACCGCGCGCCGGCAGGCACACCCGAATCGTCACGCGACGGTCGTCTTCGTCACGTCGATCTCCGCGGCCCTCGTGTCCACCAACCGCGGCGAGTACTGCGTCAGCAAGGCCGGTCTGAGCATGGCCGCGTCGCTGTTCGCCGTGCGTCTGGCCGCCGAGGGCATCGCCGTGTACGAGGTCCGGCCGGGCATCATCGCGACCGACATGACCGCGAAGGTGAAGGCGGTCTACGACGAGCGCATCGCCGGCGGCCTGGTGCCGGAACAGCGGTGGGGACAGCCCGAGGACGTGGGGCGGGTCGTCGCCGCGCTCGTGCGCGGCGACGC
>DASVDJ010000036.1:0-23659 GCA_036381155.1 Vicinamibacterales bacterium | reverse complement strand
CAATCTCTTCGAGAGCATGTTCTTCAACCCGCAGAAGTACGACTTCTCGCGCGTCGGCCGCCTCAAGCTGAACACCAAGCTGAAGCTGAGCACGCCGCTCGACGAGAAGATCCTGCACCCGCAGGACTTCTACGAAGTCATCAAGTACCTGCTCAAGCTGCGCAAATTCCCGGCCAACGTGGACGACATCGATCACCTGGGGAACCGCCGCGTCCGCTCCGTGGGCGAGCTGCTCGAGAACCAGTTCCGCATCGGCCTGGTCCGCATGGAGCGGGCGATCAAAGAAAAGATGTCGGTCTACCAGGAAATGGCGACCGCCATGCCGCACGACCTGATCAACGCGAAGCCGGTCATGGCGGCGATTCGCGAGTTCTTCGGGTCGTCGCAGCTGTCGCAGTTCATGGACCAGACCAACCCGCTCTCGGAGATCACGCACAAGCGGCGGCTCTCGGCGCTCGGGCCGGGCGGCCTGTCGCGCGAGCGCGCGGGCTTCGAGGTGCGCGACGTGCACCCGACGCACTACGGGCGCATCTGCCCGATCGAGACGCCGGAAGGGCCGAACATCGGGCTGATCTCGTCGCTGTCGTGCTTCTCGCGCATCAACGAGTTCGGGTTCATCGAGTCGCCGTACCGCAAGGTGAAGGACGGGCGGATCGTCGACTACGTGATCATCACGAACGCCGGCGGCAACCCGAAGTACAAGGTCGGCGACATCGTGGAGGCCGACGAGATCGTCGGCGCCAACGGGCAGTCGAAGAAGAAGGGGGTCGAGTTCGAGCCGTACTCCTTCTACCTGTCGGCCTGGGAGGAGGACCAGTACGTCATCGCCCAGGCGAACGTCGAGGTGGACGAGAAGGGGCGGCTGGTCGGTGACCGCGTCATCGCGCGCCAGCAGGGCAACTTCATCCTCGCGCAGCGCGAGGCGGTGCAGTTCATCGACGTCTCGCCGAAGCAGCTCGTCTCGGTCGCGGCCTCGCTCATCCCGTTCCTCGAGAACGACGACGCGAACCGCGCGCTGATGGGGAGCAACATGCAGCGGCAGGCCGTGCCGCTGCTGCGGGCGCGGGCGCCGTACGTCGGCACCGGGATGGAGTACATCACCGCGCGCGACTCGGGCGCGGTGGTGCTCGCGCGCCGGTCGGGTACCGTCGACTACGTCGACAGCCAGCGCATCGTCGTGCGCGTCGAGGGCGAGAGCGACGACGTCGGCAAGGACATGGGCGCCGACATCTACGGGCTGACGAAGTTCAAGCGGAGCAACCAGAACACCTGCATCAGCCAGAAGCCGATCGTGCGCGTCGGCCAGAAGGTGCACAAGGGGCAGGTGCTGGCCGACGGCCCGTGCACGGAACTCGGCGAGCTGGCGCTGGGGCGGAACGTGCTCGTCGCGTTCATGCCGTGGCGCGGCTACAACTTCGAGGACGCGATCCTCGTCTCCGAGAAGCTGGTCAAGGACGACTACTACACGTCCATCCACATCGAGGAGTTCGAGATCGAGGCGCGCGACACGAAGCTCGGGCCCGAGGAGATCACGCGGGACATCCCGAACGTGTCGGAGACGTACCTGCGCGACCTCGACGACAGCGGCATCATCCGGATCGGCGCCTACGTGAAGCCGGGCGACATCCTCGTCGGCAAGGTCACGCCGAAGGGGGAGACCCAGCTGACGCCGGAGGAGAAGCTGCTGCGCGCGATCTTCGGCGAGAAGGCGGGCGACGTGCGCGACGCGTCGCTCATCTGCCCGCCGGGGATCGAGGGGATCATCGTCGGCGTGAAGATCTTCTCGCGCAAGGGCATCGAGAAGGACGACCGCGCGAAGGCGATCGAGCAGGACGAGCTCGATCTGATGGAGAAGAACCTCCAGGACGAGATCCGCATCCTGCACGACGAGGTCAAGAAGCGCGTCATGCGGATGCTGCAGGGGCACACCCTGCGCACGGATCTGTTCGACGAGTTCGGCCGCGAGCGCGTGCTGCGCAAGGGGACCGTGCTCACCGAGGAGGTGCTCCAGGCGCTGCCCTACGACCGGATGATCCGGCTGAAGGTGCAGAGCGACGACCCGGGGCTCGAGGACGAGCTGCGGCTGCTCGAGAACCGGACCGAGCGGCAGGTCGAGGTCATCCGCCAGCTCTTCGAGGAGAAGAAGGAGAAGATCCGCCGCGGCGACGAGCTGCCGCCGGGGGTCATCAAGCTGGTGAAGGTGTACGTCGCGATGAAGCGCAAGCTGTCGGTCGGCGACAAGATGGCCGGCCGCCACGGCAACAAGGGCGTCATCGCGCGGATCCTGCCGGAAGAGGACATGCCGTACCTGCCGGACGGGACGCCCGTGGAGATCGTGCTGAACCCGCTGGGCGTGCCGTCGCGCATGAACGTCGGGCAGATCCTCGAGACGCACCTCGGCTGGGCGGCACACGCCCTCGGGCTCTACTTCGCGACGCCGGTCTTCGACGGCGCGCGCGAGGAGGAGATCAAGAAGTGGCTCGAGGACGCCGGGCTGCCGCGCAGCGGCAAGACCCGGTTGTACGACGGCATGACGGGCGAGCCGTTCGAGCAGGACGTGACGGTGGGCTACATCTACATGCTCAAGCTGTCGCACCTGGTCGACGACAAGATCCACGCCCGGTCCATCGGGCCGTACTCGCTCATCACGCAGCAGCCGCTCGGCGGCAAGGCGCAGTTCGGCGGCCAGCGGTTCGGCGAGATGGAGGTCTGGGCGCTCGAGGCCTACGGCGCGGCCCACATCCTCCAGGAGCTGCTGACGGCCAAGTCGGACGACGTCACGGGGCGCGCGAAGATCTACGAGGCCATCGTGAAGGGCGACGCCAGCTACACGCCGGGCCTGCCCGAGTCGTTCAACGTGCTGATCCGCGAGCTCCAGTCGCTCTGCCTGGACGTGGAGCTGATTTCGACGCGGCGCCGGCCGGCCGAACCGGAGCAGCCGGTGGAGCCGGTGCTGGAGCAGGTGTAGGGAGAAGGACGTAGCGGGCAGCGGCGGCCGGCAGCCCCGGCGCCGGCCGCGCTGCCGCGGGCTCAGGGTCGACTGCCAGCCGTCAGCTGCCAGCCGCCAGCTACAGAACGAAGGAACACATGAGACCGAGTCTGCACGACAGCAAGACGCAGCTGCGCACGGACTTCGACGCCATCCGCATCAGCCTGGCGTCGCCGGAGAAGATCCTCTCCTGGTCGCACGGCGAAGTGACCAAGCCGGAGACGATCAACTACCGGACGTTCAAGCCGGAGCGCGACGGCCTGTTCTGCGCGAAGATCTTCGGGCCGATCACCGACTGGGAGTGCCTCTGCGGCAAGTACAAGCGCATGAAGCACCGGGGGGTGATCTGCGACAAGTGCGGCGTCGAGGTGACGCAGGCGAAGGTCCGCCGCGAGCGCCTGGGCCACATCACGCTCGCCACGCCGGTCAGCCACGTCTGGTTCTTCAAGGGGCTGCCGAGCCGCATCGGCCACCTGCTCGACATCTCGCTGCGCGATCTCGAGCGGATCCTCTACTTCGAGGCCTACGTCGTCATCGATCCGGGCGACACGGACCTGAAGCAGAACCAGCTGCTCACCGAGGAGCAGTACCGCAAGGCGCGCGAGGACTACGGCCACAAGTTCAAGGCGCAGATGGGCGCCGAGGCGATCAAGGAGCTGCTCAAGCGCGTCCAGGTGGACAAGCTCGCCGAGGAGCTCCGCGTGAAGATGCGCACGGAGACCTCGGCGCAGAAGAAGCTGAAGTACGCCAAGCGCCTGAAGGTCGTCGACTCGTTCCGCAAGTCGAACAACCAGCCGCACTGGATGATCCTGGACGTCATCCCGGTCATCCCGCCGGAGCTGCGCCCGCTGGTGCCGCTCGACGGCGGCCGGTTCGCGACGTCGGACCTGAACGACCTGTACCGCCGGGTCATCAACCGGAACAACCGGCTGAAGAAGCTCATCGAGCTCAAGGCGCCCGACGTCATCATCCGCAACGAGAAGCGGATGCTGCAGGAGGCGGTCGACGCGCTGTTCGACAACGGCCGGCGCGGGCGCGTCCTGCGCGGCGCGAACAACCGGCCGCTCAAGTCGCTGTCCGACACGCTGAAGGGCAAGCAGGGGCGCTTCCGCCAGAACCTGCTCGGCAAGCGCGTCGACTACTCCGGCCGGTCGGTCATCGTCGTCGGTCCGGAGCTGAAGCTGCACCAGTGCGGGCTGCCGAAGAAGATGGCGCTCGAGCTGTTCAAGCCGTTCATCTACAACAAGCTCGAGGAGCGCGGGCTGGTCGCGACCATCAAGCAGGCGAAGGAGATGGTCGAGCAGCAGAAGCCGGAGGTCTGGGACATCCTCGAGGAGGTCATCAAGGAGCACCCGGTGCTGCTCAACCGCGCGCCGACGCTCCACCGCCTCGGGATCCAGGCGTTCGAGCCGGTGCTCGTCGAGGGCAAGGCGATCCGGATCCATCCGCTCGTCTGCACCGCGTTCAACGCGGACTTCGACGGCGATCAGATGGCGGTGCACATCCCCCTGTCGCCCGAGGCCCAGATCGAGGCCTCGGTGCTGATGATGTCGAGCAACAACATCCTGTCGCCGGCCAACGGCGCGCCGATCGCCGTGCCGTCGCAGGACATCGTGCTCGGCTGCTACTACCTCACCAAGGCGAAGCCGAACGCGAAGGGCGAGGGGCGCGCGTTCGCGTCGACCGACGAGGTGCTGCTCGCGCTCGAGGCGGGCGAGGTGGAGACGCTGACGCCGATCCGCCTCCGCTTCACGGGCGAGCTGCTGGACCTGGCCGCCGCGCGCGACGACCAGGACGTGCTGCGCGCCGACGTGCAGCAGGTGCAGGGGAAGATCATCAGCACGACCGTCGGGCGCGTGATCTTCAACGACGCGCTGCCGAAGGGCATCCCGTTCGTGAACGGGCTGCTGAAGAAGAAGGGGCTCCAGATGCTGGTGCAGTTCTGCTACCTGCGCCACGGGCTGGAGCGGACGGTCGAGATGCTCGACAGCCTGAAGACGCTCGGCTTCACCTACGCGACGCGCTCGGGGCTGTCGATCGGCATCGACGACCTGATCATCCCCGAGGAGAAGAAGCAGCTGGTGGACCGCGCGCGCGACGAGGTGATCCGCGTCGAGTCGCAGTACCTCGAGGGCGCGATCACCAACGGCGAGCGCTACAACAAGGTCATCGCGATCTGGTCGGAGGCCACGGAGCGGATCTCGGACGAGATGTTCGACGAGATGCGCGACCAGGATCGCGCCGGCCGGTTCAACTCGGTCTACATCATGGCCGACTCGGGCGCGCGCGGCAGCAAGCAGCAGATCCGCCAGCTCGCGGGCATGCGCGGCCTGATGGCGAAGCCGTCCGGCGAGATCATCGAGACCCCGATCACGTCGAACTTCCGCGAGGGGCTCACCGTGCACGAGTACTTCACCTCGACGCACGGCGCGCGGAAGGGCCTCGCCGACACGGCGCTGAAGACGGCCGACTCGGGCTACCTGACCCGCCGGCTCGTCGACGTCGCGCAGGACGTCATCATCTCGGAGATCGACTGCGGCGCGCTCGACGGCATCGAGGCGCGGGCGATCGTCGAGGGCGGCGAGATCATCGAGCCGCTGCGTGACCGCATCATCGGCCGCGTGACCCTCGAGAAGCTCGTCGACCCGTTCACCGGCGAGACGATCATCGAGGCCAACGAGGAGATCACCGAGGAGCTCGCGCAGCGCATCGACGAGACGGGCTTCGAGAAGGTCAAGATCCGCTCGGTGCTCACCTGCGCCAGCCGGCGCGGCGTGTGCACGAAGTGCTACGGCCGCGACCTGGCCACCGGCCGCATGGTCGAGCTCGGCCAGGCCGTCGGCGTCATCGCCGCGCAGTCGATCGGCGAACCGGGCACGCAGCTCACGATGCGCACGTTCCACATCGGCGGCACGGCCTCGCGCATCTCGGAGCAGTCGACCCAGGAGGCCAAGTACGACGGCACCGTGCGGTTCGAGGGGCTCCAGTACGTCGACGCCGGCACGACGCCGGGCGTGACCGAGCTGGTGGTCATGAACCGCAGCGGCAAGGTGATCGTCCAGGACGAGAAGGGGCGCGACCGCGAGCGCTACGACGTCATCTACGGCGCGCGCCTGAAGGTCCGCGACGGCCAGGCCGTCAAGGCGGGCGAGACGCTCGTCGAGTGGGATCCGTACACGTTCTCGATCCTCACCGAGGAGGCCGGCACGGTCCGCTTCAAGGACATCATCGACGGCCTGACGGTGCACGAGGAGCTGGACGAGGTCACGGGCCTCTCGCGGCGCATCATCATCGACTCGCCGGACGAGAAGAAGCAGCCGCTCATCGAGATCCGCGACGCCTCCGGCAAGGCGCTGCGGCGCTACCACATGCCGTCGCACGCCCACCTCATGGTCGAGGACGGCGAGGAGGTGACGCCCGGCGCGGTGCTCGCGAAGATCCCGCGCGAGACGACCAAGACCAAGGACATCACGGGCGGTCTGCCGCGCGTGGTGGAGCTGTTCGAGGCGCGCAAGCCGCGCGAGACGGCCGTCATCAGCGAGATCGACGGCGTGGTCAAGCACGGCCCGGTCGTCAAGGGACAGCGCAAGATCCAGGTCATCCCCGACGACGGGAGCGAGCCGCGCGAGTACTCGCTGCCGCGCGGCGTCCACGTGAACGTCCAGGAGGGCGAGCGCGTGCGGGCCGGCGAGGCGCTGATGGACGGCCCGAGCAACCCGCACGACATCCTCAACGTGCTCGGCGAGAAGGCGCTCCAGAGCTACCTGGTCAACGAGATCCAGGAGGTCTACCGGCTCCAGGGCGTCAACATCAACGACAAGCACATCGAGGTGATCGTCCGCCAGATGCTGCGGTGGGTGAAGATCGAGGACGTCGGCGACACCGAGTTCCTCATCGAGGAGCAGGTGGACAAGTTCCGCTTCCTCGAGGAGAACGAGCGCGTGATCGCGCAGGGCGGACGCCCCGCCACCGGGCGGCCGCTCCTGCTCGGCATCACGAAGGCGTCGCTCTCCACCGAGTCGTTCATCTCGGCGGCCTCCTTCCAGGAGACGACGCGCGTGCTCACCGAAGCGTCGATCTCGGGCAAGGTGGACCACCTCCGCGGCCTGAAGGAGAACGTCACGATGGGCCGGCTGATCCCGGCCGGCACCGGGTTCGAGTGGTACCGGCACGTCCGGATCCCGCCGGACGAGCCGCCGCCGCCGCCGCCGGTGCTGCAGCCGAGCGACGACGAGCTCGAGCTCGATCGGGAGATGGAGTACCTGGTCGAGCCGGAAGAGGCGCTCGGCCCCGCCAACACCGGGGACGTCGAGTAGGTCATCCGGTACCCGGGTCTCGAAACGGACGGCGATCCCCGCAGGATCGCCGTCCGTTTTTCGTTTGGAGCCTCCGGTCGTCCGCGTCGTGCCGGCGCCCTCGCCATCCCTCCGGGTCGTCCGCGTTGACCGGCGGTGAGTCGGGTCACTATCCTTGCCGCGGCGTCGGGTTCGCGGCCGGCGCATCCACATTCCCGGATGAGCCCGACCGGTCAGTTGCGCGGGTGGAAGGCGATCGCCGACTACATGGGCGTGACCGTCCGCACGGCCCAGCGCTGGGAGACCACGCTCGCGCTGCCGGTTGTGCGCGGGACGCTGGGCGTCTCCGCCGACCCGGCGGCGCTGGACAAGTGGCTGCGCTCGACGACGACGGTCGGACGGGACCTGGCGGCGGCGGACGCGGGGCTGCAGGCGGATGCCGGAGCTGTCGCGCCCGGGGCGCAGGCGGCGCCGCGGGCCGATGCCGTGTCGGCTGCGCCCGCCCGACGCATCGCCCCCGGCCTCGTGCTCGCCTGCGCCGGCATCTCGGCGCTCGTCAGTTTCGCGGTGACCCGGCTGGCCGTACTGCCGCTTCCCGCCGTTCGCCCGATCGTGCTCCCGAACACCCCCGCCAGCAACATCGTCGGCGACAGGCGCGGCTATCTCGTGGGCCGGATCGCGGTCGACGAGAGCGGCAACGGCGACTGGGACGCCGGCGAGCGGTTCGTTGCCGAGCCGGGGCGCGACTGTCCCGGCGGCCGCCAGGTCGCCGGGTTCGTGATCCGCTGGACCGGGCCCGCCGGGTCGGGATCGACCGCCGTCATCGGCTGCAACCCCGAGCCGTTCTTCCGGGGCCGCCTGATGCCGGGCCGCTATACCGCGCGTCTGGAGGTGCCGGCCGGATGGCGGAGCACGAGCGCGCACACGCTGCTCGTCGACATCGAGCCAGGCCGCGACACCAACGTCTGGTTCGCCGTCGCGCCTGCGCCGTAGCCGCGTGGGGACGGGCTGACCCGATCCGACCTGATCCGCCGGAGCCGCGCGCTGGTTTGGCAGGCGCGGCGAGGCGGGACCCGATCCGACCTGATCCGCCGCAGCCGCGCGCTGGTTGGCAGGCGCGGCGAAGGCGGGACCTGATCAGACCTGATCCGACTCGATCAGACCTGATCCGACCCGATCCGACCCGATTCACGGAGGACACGTCTCCACCGTCGATTCGTGCGCCGCGACGGTGAAGCGGATGGTGAAGGGGCGGGCGCCTGAGCCCTCGTGCTGGTAGAGCATGGCGTATCCGCGGCAGGGCTCCGAGCGCGGGCCTTCCAGGCTCCGGATCGATCCGAGCAGCACGCCGTTGTCGTCCGAGCCCTCGGGCCGGAAGGACGTGAAGGAAATCTGGACCAGCGCGCCGTGCGTGCCGTCCGAGGACAGGAGCCCCTCGAGCACGTAGTCGCCCGGCGCCAGCCAGAAGACGTGCGGGCCGCTCGTCGACAGCACGCGCCCGTCCAGGGCCGCCGTGAAGGAGCCGTAGCCGATCGTGAAGTGCAGAGGGACGCGCCGTCGCGCGTGCGGCACGGCGCCAGCCTCGTTCCCGTCGCGCGAAGACGCCATGGCCGGCTGTGGCTGCGGGCCGGCTGCCGGGCGGGCGGCCGGCCCGCCTGCGACCACGGACCCCGCGCAGCCCGGAGAAGCTGCGCGAAGGCGCTGGGGAGCCGGGTCGCGCCTTTCTTGTCGCAGCCAGCGCGGCTGTCTGGCAAGCGACAAACCCCGCCTGGCGCGTTCTGTCGCGAGATGACGTCAGCGAGGGCCGGCCGGTGGCGGATGGATGGTGAGCGCGGGCGAGCGGGCGAAGTTGTTCGAGGCGACGCGTTCGAGGACCGCGCTGCCGTTGTCGGCGACCACCCACACGAAGTAGCCGCCGCCCGGCGGCAGGTCACCGGGTATCCGGATCTCGGATGACAGCGCCGCGGCGGCGCCGACGCCGAGCTCCGGCGTGACGACATCCCCGATCCCGGCGTCGGTCACGGCGGTCCGATCGGCCGAACGCCCGAGCCGCAGCCGGGCCACCGATGCCGGCGCATGGGCCCGTCCCTGATTGCGGATTCTGAACCTCACGGTCAGGCGCTCGCCGGGCTGCGCGGCGATGCGATCGAGCTCGACGCCCTCGGCGACGAGATCGGCCACCGGCTCCGAACAGGCCGCGGTCGGCTCGACGGCCAGGTGGACCGAGCGGGTGGCAAGGCCGCTGCGAACGCTCACGAGCCGCAGTTCGTGCAGGCCCGGGGGCGTGCTGCAGTCGGTCGTGAATCCCCAGGTCACGAGCCCCGACGGATCCGGCGCCAGCGGCGGCCCGAAGGCGTGGACGCCGCCGCGCTCGTGCCGCGTCCACCGCGTGTACTGGTCGCCCGGTTCGGCGGCCGTCATCCGCAGCACGATCGACTCGCCCTGGCGCAGCCGGCAGGGGGCGGGGCACTCGAGCGCGGTGTCGAGCATCGAGGCGTCGCCGGCCACACCGATGGCGATGAGCGCCGCGGCCGCCGTGCCGGCGACGGCGAGCGCGGCCGTCCGGATGCGCGGGCGCCGCGGCAGGGGCATGGCGGTGGGCCCGGCGCCGGTCGACGGGGCCGCGCGCGACGCGGAGCCGGCGTCCCGCTCCGGCAGCTCGGAGGCGGCGTCGGTGCGGGCGGCCTGTCCGCGCTCGCTCGCGACCCATGCATCGAGCTCGTCGCCGAACGCGATGACCGTGCCGCCGCGCGTGCCCGTCAGGCGCCGCACGGGAAGGCCGTACAGCGCCTCCCACCGCTGCGCCGTACGTACGCTGCACCCCACGTAGCCGCCGATCTGCTTCCAGCCGGTCAGCCGCGTGCCAGGGGATGCCGACATGCCGCTGGTCCTACACCCCGCCCGGGCACCCGGGCCAGTGACCCGGAGCCTCCGGTTGCAAAGCGGAACGCAGCCGCGAGTCCGCGTCAGCCATTGCGCACGCCCGGAAAGCGGTCGTCGCGTGCCAGCGCGGCGCGGTGGTCCTCGAGAAAGAAGATCGGCTTGTCGGCCACGTAGGCGAGCTCGCGGCTGATGCCGCTGCGGGCCGAGACGATGTAGACGCGCCGCCCCTGCGACCGCAGCAGATCGACGGCCCGCTCGAAGTCGCTGTCGCCGGAGAACAGGAAGGCGACGTCGTAGTTGCCGGCCGTGTTCAGCATGTCGAGCACGATCTCGACGTCGAGGTTCCCCTTGATCACCTGCTCGCCGGTGTCGGGATCCCGGATCGCCTTCAGCGCCTTGCGCCGGACGATGAAGCCGCTGTGGGAGAGGAAGTCGAGGAAACGCTGCTGCAGCGGATCGGGCTGTCCGGCGGCGACGGCGGTGTAGTAGAACGCCGCGTAGAACGTGCCGCCCGCGGTGAAGTACTGCTGCGCCTTCCGGTAATCGAGGAAGTACCCGGCCAGCCGTCCCGCGCCGTCCATGTTGGCGCCGTCGACGAAGAGGGCGACGCGGTCGCTCGGGCGGAGGATGTCGGCCGGCGTCACCGCCGGCGCGGGGGCGGCTTTCGGCGCCTCGACGGCGTCGACGGGCGGGAGCTCGGGCGCCGCCGGAGGAGCCGGGGCCGCCCGTTCGGTCGGGTCGGCGCCGTTTCCCGGCTCGGGCGTCTCGCCGGTGGTGTCGTCCGGTCGATCGTCGGCGCGCGCGGAGCCGCGGGTCTCGAGGACGGCCGGTGGCACCAGCGGGGTCCCGCCGCCGCTGCTCACCCGCTCGAGGGGATGGGCGATCGCGAACGTCTCCTTGTGGCGCAGGCGTACTCGCCATTGCTCGCCGTCGCGCACCCGATCGAGCCAGTTCAGATCGAGCAGGACGACCTTGCCGCCCGGCAGCCGCCCGACGCGGCGTCCGTCGCTCTGTTCGCGGAAGACGAGCGTGGCCTCGGAGGGATCGTCTGGCGGGGAACCGGGCGGGACATCGGGCATGGCGGCATCGTACCAGAGGGTGCCGCCACCGCGTACGGGTGTCTGGCACCCGTACTGGCACGGGTGTCGGACACCAGTACTCCCGGTGCGCGGCCCAACCCGGGCTATACTAACGCCCGCCGCCGCAGAGCCGGTGGTCACCCATGATTCAGGCCCACGCTGCAACGGATGCCGGTCCGGTCCGGCCGGTGAACGAGGACGCGTTTCTCATCGATCAGGAGTTGGGACTCTACGCCGTCGCCGACGGCATCGGTGGACACAACGCAGGGGAGGTCGCCTCCCGCCTCGCACTCGATGCCCTGGCCGCATTCGTCCGGCGCTCGGCGACCGACACCGATCTGTCCTGGCCGTACGGCGTGCTGGCGGAGCTGTCCTACGGCGCGAACCGGCTGCGCACCGGCATCCACCTGGCCAACCGGCGCGTGTTCCGCGCGGCCGAGAGCCAGGACGACTACACCGGCATGGGCACCACGATGGTCGCGGTGCTCATCGACGGCGGCCTGCGGGCCGCGATCGCGAACGTCGGCGACAGCCGCATCTATCTGTGGCGCGCCGGCGAGGTGACACGGCTGACCGTCGACGACTCCTGGGTGGAGGCGCTGCGCGCGCAGGGCCTGTCGGCCGACGAGCTGGCGCGCCATCCGATGCGGCACGTCCTGACGAACGTGGTCGGCGCGCGCGACAAGGTGGACGTCCACGTGCGCGAGCTGGCGCTGGAGCCGGGCGACCGGCTGCTGCTCTGCTCCGACGGCGTGCACGAGCCGCTCGACGAAGCCGGCATCGCCCGGTTGCTCGGCAACGGGTCGGCGGAATCGGCCGCCGCGGAACTGGTGCGCGCCGCGCTCGATCGCGGCGGCCGCGACAACGCGACCGCCGTCGTCCTCGAGGCGGGAGCGCCGGCATGACCGCGCCAGGCAGCACGGGCAGCGGCACCTTCCCCGGGGGGACGGGTGGCACGCGCCAGCTGCCCGCGCGCATCGCCCACTTCCGCATCCTCGACCGCATCGGCCGCGGCGCGATGGGCGTCGTCTACAGCGCGCGCGACGAGCGGTCGGGGCGGCTGGTCGCCGTCAAGGTCATGACCGCGGATCTCGAGGGGGACCGCGAGACGCGCGAGCGCTTCGTCCGCGAGGCGCGGGTCGCGGGCCAGCTGCTGCACCGCAACGTGATCAACGTGTTCGAGATGGGCGAAGAGGACGGCCGCCTCTTCATGGTCATGGAGCTGCTCGACGGCGAGCCGCTCAACGATCACATGCGGCGCGTGGGGCAGCTGTCGCTCGAGCAGGCGCTCGACCTGATGATGCAGACGTGCGAGGGGCTGGCGGTCGCGCACGCGCACGGCATCGTGCATCGGGACATCAAGCCCGGCAACCTGTTCCTGCAGCGGGACGGCGGACTGAAGATTCTCGACTTCGGCGTCGCGCGCCTGGCGAACTCCAGCATGACGGCCAGCGGCTTCATCGTCGGCACGCCCGACTTCATGTCGCCGGAGCAGGCGCGCGGACGGGAGATCGACCAGCGGTCCGACGTGTTCTCGGCCGGCGCGGTCTTCTATTACATGCTCTCGGGCGCCAAGCCGTTCGCGGCCGCCGATCTGCCCGCGGTGCTCCACAAGGTGACCAGCGAGCCGCCGCCGCCGCTGCCGCCCGCGCAGTGCCCGCCGGCGCTGTGGCGGGTGCTCATGCGGGCGCTCGAGAAGAACACGGCCGATCGGTATCGCGACATGGGCGCGCTGCTCGCCGACCTCGTGCGGTTCCAGCAGGAGGTCGACCGCGAGACCCGCGGGCTGGCCGTCGCCACGCGCGAGCGCGCGGCGGTCGTGGCGCGCCTGGCCGACGAGCATGCGGCGCTCACGGGCGCCGCCGGGCCGGTCTCGCCCTTCAGCGACGAGCTGCTGGATCGCTATCCCGTGCTCGAGGACCGCGGCCCCGCCGCGCTCGGCGTCGTGCCGTTCCGCCGCGCGGCGCTGAACGACATCGCCGCCGACCTGGACGCGCGCGAGCGCACGCTCACGGCGGCCCTCGCGCGGCTGCGCGGGAGCGGAGCCCGTTCATGAGCCGCCGGCTGGTTCTGGACGACGGGCGCACGCAGCGCGAGCTCGTGCTGAAGGAGCGGATGCTCGTGGGGCGGGATCCGTCCTGCGACATCACGGACAGCGATCCCCGGCTGTCGCGCCGGCACGCCGAGTTCGTGGCGGGTTCGGACGGGCTGTCGGTGCGCGATCTGGACAGCCGGAACGGCGTGCGGGTGAACGGGCGGCTGGTGCGCGAAGCGAGACTGTCGCCCGGCGACCTGGTGGAGATCGGCCACCTGGCCGTGCGCTTCGTCGACGACGGCGACGTGGATCCGGCCGGCGTCGCGATCCCGAGCCGGCCGCTGACGCCGGTCGACGCCGTGCAGGTGCGCGCCGGCTTCGAGGACGACCGCACGCGGGTGCTCCCGCCGCCGATGTCGATGCAGGTGTCGGGGCCGATCCCGCCCGCGCCGCTGAACGCCCTCCGCTCGGCCGGCGACGTCGAGATCCCGCGGCCCGAGCCGACGGTCCGGATGCGCCGGTCTGCGTCGCGCTCGCACGCGGGGGTGAGCGTACTGGATCTGATGGCCTCGCGCTGGGGCTGGCGCGTGCTGGGGCAGGGGGCCCTGCTGGCCGGGATCGTGTTCCTGATGACGGTTCTTCCGATGCTCTCGTGGATCTGGCAGGTGTCGGGGCCGGTGAGCACCGGGACGCTCGCGCGGATGCTGGCGGCGCCGCTGCTGGCGTCGCTGTTCGCGGGTCTGATGGTGTCGTCGCTCATCGCGCGCACCACCGCGCGCGGACTGAAGGCGGATGACGACGCCTAGGCCGCGACCCGTGCCGTTCGACCCGCGCCCCGGACGCGGCGGAAGGCTGGTCGTGTGCCGCGGCGATACGGTCGTGCGCGCGATCGAGCTGGGCGCCCGCGTCGTGACGATCGGCCGCGGGCCGCAGAACGACATCGTGCTGAACGACCCGGATCGGGCCATCTCGCGGTTTCACGCCGAGGTGCGCCCGGAGGAGCACGGCTGGGTGCTGGTCGATTTGAACAGCCAGAACGGTTGCTGGGTCGACGCGCGGCGCGTGGACCGGGTGCTGCTGCGCCCCGGCGTGCCGGTGACGATCGGGCCGTACCGCCTGGTCTTCGACGACACGCCGCTGTTTGCCGAATAAGGAGCCGACGTGGAGACGCCGCGTACGATCGGACGTTACGAGGTCATCGAGCGGGTGGGCCGCGGCGGGATGGGCGTGCTCTACCGCGGGCGTGATCCGGTGCTCGATCGCGAGGTCGCCATCAAGGTGATGGCCGGCGACTTCTCGACCGACGAGGCCGCACGCACCCGGTTCTTCCGCGAGGCCCGCGCGGCCGCGCGGCTCCAGCACCGCAACATCGTCACGGTGTACGAGTTCGCGGAGGACAACGGCTCGCCGTACATCGCGATGGAGTTCCTGCGCGGCCAGAGCCTCGCGCAGCGCCTCCAGACCGGGTCGCCGATGCCGCTCGTCCAGAAGCTGGACATCGTCATCCAGCTGCTCACCGGCCTGCACTACGCGCACGAGCAGGGCATCGTCCACCGCGACGTCAAGCCGCCGAACATCTGGCTGCTCGACGACGGGACGATCAAGCTGCTCGACTTCGGCATCGCGAAGATCGCGGCGTCGACGATGACCAGCGCCGGCAGCGTGCTCGGCAGCGCGTTCTACATGGCGCCCGAGCAGGTCGCCGGGCGCGAGGTGGACGGCCGTGCGGACGTGTTCGCCTCCGGCGTCGTGCTGTACGAGATGCTGAGCGGCCACCGGCCGTTCGAGGCCGAGTCGCCGACGGCGGTGATGCTGAAGATCATCAACGAGGAGCCGCAGCCGCTCACACGGTTCTGCCCGGACCTGCCGCCCGGCATCGTGTCGGCCGTGATGAAGGCGCTCAGCAAGGATCCGGCGCACCGCTACCCGCACGCAGGCGACTTCGCGGCGGAGCTCAAGCTGCTGCGGCTCGCGGCCGAGCGCGAATCGGAGACGATGCAGACCGAGTCGCCGGATCTCGCGCAGACGATCTTCATCCCGCCGACGATGGCGGAGGCCGCGCCGATCACGGGGCATCCCGATCCGGCCGGCGCGGTCGCGCTGCCGGGCGATTCGGGGACGGCCGCGCGTCAGACGGTGATCGCCGCGCCGGGCAGCCGCCTGACGACCTGGCTGATGATTGCCGCCGTGGCGATTGCCGCCGTGGCGCTCGCCGTCGCGTTGACGTCCCGGGGCGCGCCGGCCGGTGGCGGCGGCCAGACCGCCAGCGTGGGCACGCCCGCCGGTCCGGCCAATGCGAGCGCCGCGACCTCGAGCCCGGCGCCTCCGCCCGCGCCGGCCCCCGCCGCCCCGACCCAGCCGGGGAGCATCCGTATCGTCACGGATCCCGAAGGGGCGCGGGTGCTGATCGGCGGCCGCGACGCGGGCCTGACCACGCCGGCCGACGTGAAGCTGGAGGACGTGCAGAAGGGCCGCGTGCGCGTGTCGCTGCGCGGGTACCGCAGCACGGCGGTCGTCGCCACCGCGCCGCAGATCGAAGCCGGCGCCGTGCTGGTGAAGCTGGAAGCCGCGCCGACGGGTATCGAGGTCGACATCACCGGCGGCTATCCGTTCGAGGTCTGGGACGGCAACCGCCAGATCTCGCAGCGCGCGTCGCGCCATACGCTGACGGTCGATCCGCCGCGCACGCTGCGGCTGGTCGCGGGGGACGTGCTGCTGAACGCGAACGTGCGCGTGGAGCGCGAGTCCTCGGGCCGGGCCAGCCTCCAGGCGCCCGAGCTCGGCCGCCTGACCCTGCTGACCACGCACGAGACGTGCAAGGTCGTCATCGGGGGCCGCGACTTCGGGTATCCGCCGCTGTCCGACGTCCCGCTCGCGCCGGGCACGCACAAGATCGAGCTCCGCTGCCCGGAAGGCGGGCAGCACAGCTCGACGGTCCGCATCCAGGCCGGACAGTCGACCAGGGAAACGATCCGATGACACGACCATCGCGTCCGCGGTTCATCGCGCCGTTCGCGCTGCTGCTCGTCGCGGCGGCGGTGCCCGTCCTGCGCGCGCAGCCCGACATCGAGGAGCTGGCCCGGCGGCAGTTCGAGAGCGGCCTCGAGTTCTATCGCGCCGGCCGCTACGGCGAGGCGATGAAGGACTTCCAGACCGTCGCCGAGGGCTACGCCGAGTCGTCGGTTGCCGACGACGCGATGCTGGCGATCGCGCAGTACCAGCTCGAGGTGCTGCGCGACGCGCGAGCGGCAAAGAGCTCGGCCGAGACGCTCGTGACCCGGTACGCGACGGGCGACGCCGCGCCCATGGGCTACGTCATCGCCGGCCGCGCGACGATGGCGCTCGACCCGACGCCGGCGGGGCTCGAGTCGGCGATGGCGAGCTTCGAACGCGTGCCGCGCCTGTTCCCCGCCAGCGAGGCGGTGGCGCCCGCGCTCTACTACGCCGCGGAGCTCGACTACCGGGCGGACCGCCGGGGCGAGGCGCTCGACCGGCTGCGGCGCATCGCCACCCAGTACGGCCGGACACCGTGGGCGGCCCGGGCCGGCCTGCTGGAGTCGTCGCTCGTGCTCGCGTCCGGGGATCCGGTCGAAGCGATGCGCACGCTGCAGCGCGTGGTCCGGCGATTCGGCTCCGGGCCGGAGGCCGCGGCGGCCCGCGCGCGGAACACGATCCTGTACCGGCTCTATCTGCGCGCGCCGGCGCAGCCGCCGTACGTGGCCTCGGGGCGCAGCATCGCCGGCGCGCGTGGGCGGCTGCGCGACGTCGAGGCCATCGCGCTGACGCCGGACGGCTCGCTCGGGGTCGCGATGCGATCCGGCATGCTGGTCATGGACGAGAAGGGCACGCTGCTGCGGCAGCTGCCGGCCACCGACTCGCGTCAGCTCTCGTTCGATCCCGCCGGCCGGGCGGTCATTGTCCAGAAGATGGTCGTCGGGGTGGAGACCCCGGCGGGCCTGCAGCGTCTGGCGCTCACCGCGGGCACCGGTGCGACCGCGCGGCTGCTGCAGGACATCTCCGCGGGCGTGCGGCTGTCGACCGGCGAGCTCGTGATCGCCGATCGCGAGGCGCGGTCCGTCTCGCGCTTCACACCGGACGGAAAGTTTCTCCACGCGGTCATGTCGGGGCGCGTGCGGCGCATCGCCGTGGGCCGCAACGACGAGATGGCGTTCATCGACGAGGACTCGAAGAGCATCATCTGGACGGATCGGACCGGCCGGGCCCTCGCGAAGATCCCCGAACGGGGAACGGGATACACGCTGAACTCGCCGGCCGACCTCGCGTTCGACGTGTTCCAGCACCTCTACGTGCTCGATCGGAACAGCGTCTCGGTCTTCGCGCCGGGCGGGAAGCACCTGGCCACGTTCACGCCGTCCGGCCAGGCGGCCATCCGGTCCGGATCGGCGCTGGCGCTCGACGGCGCCGCGCGGTTGTACATCTATGACGACTCCCAGGACCGCGTTCTCATCTATCAATAGCGCCACGCTGCGAGCCGCGATCCTGGCGGCGGCGGTCGGCGTGCTGGCCGGTGTGCCGCTTTCGGCGCAGGCGCCGGCGGACCCGGCCGCGCAGGCGGGTACTCCATCCGAGGCGCCCGAGCTGGCCGAGGCGAAGCGGCTGTTCGATGCCCTGGAGTACGAGCAGGCGCTGCCGCTGCTGGATCGCGCGATTGCGCTCTTCGAGCCCGACGCGGCGCGCGATGCCGGCGCCCGCGACCGGCTGATTGCCGCGCTCGAGATGCGGGCGCGCGCGCGATTCGGCCTCGGCAACCAGGAGGGGGCCGAGTCCGACTTCCGCCTGCTGCTCACGCACGACCCGGGGTTCACGCTGGACGAGACCGTGTCGCCGCGCGTGGTCGCGGTGCTCGACGGCGTGAAGGCGGCGACGATCGGCACGATCGAGCTCGCGCTCGAACCCGCCGACGCGGAGCTCGTCATCGACGGGCTCCCGCGCACCTACGGCAGCGGGCGCATCCCGGTGACCGCCGGCGCGCACACCATCCGCGCGTCGCGCACCGGCTTCGCGCCGGTCGAGCAGCCGGTCACGGTGCTCGCCGGACAGAGCCTGCCGATGCGCATCGCGCTCACGCGGACGAGCAGCGTCGTCACGCTGATCAGCGCGCCTGCCGACACCGAAGTGTTCGTGAACGGCGTATCGAAGGGACGCACGGCGCCGGCGGCCGATCCATCGGCGTTCGCCGAGGCGGCGGCGCAGGCCGGGGTGCCGGCCGGGGAGCTGGGCGTCCTGGTCCTGACGGACCTCGCGACGGGCACCTTCGACATCGAGTTCCGGCGCGACTGCCATGTGGCCGATCGGCGGCGGCTGACGCTCGATACGCTGGCCGACGTGCTCGTCGACCCTGTCGTGCTGAAGCGCTCGATCGGCACGCTCGTGCTGGACAGCGAGCCGACCGGCGCGGACGTGCTCATCGACGCCGAGCCGCGGGGCACCGCGCCGATGACGCTCGCCGACGTGTGCGCCGGCACGCACATCGTCGAGTTCCGGACACCCGTCGGGCGCAGCGTCGAGCGGGTCGCGCTCGATCCGGGCGCGCGGCTCGAGATCCGGGGACGGGTCCGGCCGGCGTTCGCGCTGGTCTCCGGCGGTCCGGAAGGGGGCGATGATCTGCGGGTGGCGGTGGAGCGCGCCCTGGCGCCGTCGGACACGGTGCTGCTCTACGCGCCGCCGGCCGATGTCGTCGCCGACGTGATTCAGGGGGTGGCGCTCGACGAGTGGTTCGCGCGTGACGCCACGCCGCCGGCCGATGCCCGCGAGAAGATCCGGACCTTCTCGGACGCGCTCGGCGCGCAGGGGCTGGCCTGGGTGCGGCCGGTGCGTCCCGGCAGCCGCGAGCTGCGGCTCGGGCTCATCGCGCCCGGCAGCACCGAGCCGGACGAGCTGATCCTGGCGCCGGGACAGCCGGAGAGCGTCAAGGCGGTTCTGGAGCGACTCCGGGTTCCGATGACCTTCACGCGCGGCTCCGCCGGGCTGGCCGTCATCGACGTGCTCGACGTCCAGGGGGCGGTGGTCGCCGAGGTCGAGCCGGGCTCGCCGGCCGAGGCGGCCGGGTTCGAACCGGGCGATCTGATCGTCCAGCTCGATGGCACGCCGGTGTCCTCCGCCCTCGATTTCGAGACCCGCCTGGCGTCGCATGCGGCCGGCGGTCAGGTCAGCCTGGGAGTGCGAACCCGGGCGGGTGCCGAGGCCACGCGCGCCGTGTCGCTCCAGCGGGTTCCGGCGCTGGCGGTCACGGGAGATCGGCAGGCTTTGGCCAACGTCGGCGTCGCCGTGCTCCGCGCGCGGCTCGCCCAGACGACCGACCCGGCGCTCCAGCCCATCGTCCGGTTGAACCTCGCGGCCGCGCTGCTGCGGGCGGGGGACGCGGCGGGTGCGCGGGCGCTGCTGGAGCAGACCATCCTGCCGCGGGGCCCCGGCGTCTCGGCGGGGACGGTGAAGTACCTGCTGGGCGAAGCGGCGCTGCAGCTCGGGGATCAGGCGGCGGCCCGCACGGCCTGGCAGGCTGCGCGGGAAGCCGGGGGCCGGCTCAGCGATGACGGCCCGTCGGTCCGGCTGCTTGCCGAGCGGGCGCTCGAACGCCTGCAGTAGACTGGAAGATGCGACCGGCGGCGGAGTGCCCGCCGCCGGCGCGTGGCCCGGGACGGCCTTCTGGACCGGGTCGACTTGACCCGTGCGTTCCTTTTCCGGTATTCTCGTCAGGTTCTGCTCGCCGCTGGGACACCCTATCTGGCGGTGACCGCCGAGAGACGATCGGCTGCGGCCGGTCGATCCTGAGCGCGACGGCGCGTGTGGCTCCTCCCGGGGAGCCGCGAGGTGCCGTCAAACAGACAGACGGCGGCCTCCGGACGCTAGGTCCGGGCGGGCCGTGTCCACAACAGACATAGGGTTGCGTCGTTCAGGTGCCGAGCCTCGTGCTCCAAGGCCTGGACGGACCGTGCCGGCCTGAGGGTGTGGGCCGGACGGTGGTGTTTTTTTGCCGTAGCCCGCGGTTCCGGCCGCGGGGTGGAGTCGCCGTGCCGACGATCAGCCAGCTCGTTCGCAAGGGACGCGAAAAGATCGAGACGAAGACCAAGAGTCCTGCGCTGCAGCAGAGCCCGCAGAAGCGCGGGGTCTGCGTCCGCGTGTTCACCCAGACGCCGAAGAAGCCCAATTCGGCGCTGCGGAAGGTGGCGCGCGTGCGGCTGACGAACCAGATCGAGGTCACGACGTACATCCCGGGCGTGGGGCACAACCTGCAGGAGCACTCGCTCGTGCTCATCCGCGGCGGCCGCGTGAAGGATCTGCCGGGCGTGCGCTACCACGTCGTGCGCGGCACGCTCGACGCCGTGGGCGTGCAGGGGCGCAAGCAGGGGCGGTCGAAGTACGGGGCGAAGCGGCCGAAGCAGTAGGCCGCCTGCCGCCCGCTGCCAGCTACAGGGTTCAGAGATGCCACGCAGACGAGAAATCCCGAAGCGCGAGCCGGTTCCGGATCCGATCTACCAGAGCCCGCTGGTGACGAAGTTCATCAGCACGATCATGCGCGACGGCAAGCGCAGCCTGGCCGAGCGGATCATGTACGACAGCCTGGAGATCATCCGCGAGCGGACCGGCGACGATCCGATCAAGGTCTTCAAGAAGGCGGTCGACAACGTCAAGCCGAGCCTCGAGGTCAAGTCGCGCCGCGTCGGCGGTTCGAACTACCAGGTGCCGATCGAGGTCAACCCGAACCGCCGGCTCTCGCTCAGCATCCGCTGGCTGGTCGGCTATGCGCGCCAGCGCGGAGACGGCAAGACGATGCAGGAGAAGCTCGCCAACGAGCTGCTCGATGCGTCGAACCTGCGCGGCGGCGCCGTGAAGAAGCGCGAGGACACGCACCGGATGGCGGAGGCCAACAAGGCGTTCGCGCACTATCGCTGGTAGCGTCGCGTCCCTGCCGGCCCCCTGCTCCGCAGGCGGCCGGCCGATCGAGGCCGGGCCCCGGGTCCGGCCGTCCGGCGCCTGACCGACCGGCGCCGCAGACGGAAAGTTCGTTATGCCCAGGCAAGTACCGCTGAATCGGACCCGCAACATCGGCATCATGGCGCACATCGATGCCGGGAAGACCACCACCACCGAGCGGATCCTCTTCTACACGGGGATCACCTACAAGCTCGGCGAGGTGCACGAAGGCACCGCGGTGATGGACTGGATGGAGCAGGAACAGGAGCGCGGCATCACGATCACGTCGGCCGCGACGACCTGCTTCTGGCGGGACCACCGCATCAACATCATCGACACGCCGGGCCACGTCGACTTCACGGTCGAAGTGGAGCGGTCGCTGCGCGTGCTGGACGGCGCGGTGGCGGTGTTCGACTCCGTCGCGGGCGTCGAGCCGCAGTCGGAGACGGTGTGGCGCCAGGCGGACAAGTACCGCGTGCCCCGGATCTGCTTCGTCAACAAGATGGACCGGATCGGCGCGGACTTCTTCCGCACGCTCTCGCAGATCGAGACGAAGCTCCAGGGCAACCCGGTGGCCGTGCACCTGCCGATCGGCACCGAGGACCGGTTCGTGGGCGTCGTGGATCTCGTGCGGATGAAGGCGCTCGTCTACAAGGACGACGCACTCGGCGCCAACTACGTCGTGGAGGAGATCCCGGCCGAGCTCCAGGCGCAGGCGCAGGAGTACCGCGAGAAGCTGATCGAGAAGGTCAGCGAGTCGGACGACGCGCTGCTCGAGAAGTACCTCAGCGGCGAGGCGATCACCGAGGACGAGATCCGGCGGGCGCTGCGCGCGCGCTGCATCGAGTCGGTGCGTGACGACAAGCAGGCGACCTTCGTGCCGGTGCTCTGCGGCTCGGCGTTCAAGAACAAGGGCGTCCAGCCGCTGCTCGACGCCGTGGTCGACTACCTGCCGTCGCCGGTGGACATCCCGCCCGTCCAGGGCGTCGATCCGCGCTCGGCGGACGGGCAGACGATCGAGCGGCTCTCGGCCGACGATCAGCCGTTCTCCGCGCTGGCCTTCAAGATCATGACCGACCCGTTCGTCGGTCAGCTCACGTTCTTCCGCGTGTACTCGGGCGTGCTGCAGGCGGGCAGCTCCGTGCTCAACGCCACCAAGGGCAAGACCGAGCGCATCGGCCGCATCCTGAAGATGCACGCGAACAAGCGCGAGGAGATCAAGGAGGTCTACGCCGGGGACATCGCCGCGGCCGTCGGCCTGAAGAGCGTGACGACCGGCGACACGCTCTGCGACGACAAGAATCCGATCGTGCTCGAGTCGATGGAGTTCCCCGAGCCGGTGATCTCGCTGGCGATCGAGCCCAAGACGAAGGGGGACCAGGAGAAGCTCGGCATCGGCCTGCAGAAGCTGATGCAGGAGGACCCGACGTTCCGGGTCAATACCGACGAGCAGACGGGACAGGTCGTCATCCGCGGGATGGGCGAGCTGCACCTCGAGATCATCGTCGACCGCCTGAAGCGCGAATTCAACGTCGACGCCGTCGTCGGCAAGCCGCAGGTCGCCTACAAGGAGACACTGACGCGCCCGGCCGACGGCGAGATGAAGTACGCCAAGCAGACCGGCGGCCGCGGCCAGTACGGCCACGTGAAGATCCACGTGTACCCGGGCGAGCCGGGCACCGGCTACGTGTTCGAGTCGACGATCTTCGGTGGCGCGATCCCGAAGGAGTACATCAAGCCGGTCGAGGACGGCATCCGCGAGGCGCTGACCCGCGGCGTGCTGGCCGGCTACCCGATCGACGACGTGAAGGTCGAGCTGTACGACGGGTCGTACCACGAGGTCGACTCGTCCGAGATGGCGTTCAAGATCGCCGGCTCGATGGCGTTCCAGGACGCCGCGAAGAAGGCGAAGCCGGTGCTGCTCGAGCCGATCATGCGCGTCGAGGTCGTGGTGCCGAAGGAGTACCTCGGCGACGTCATGGGGGACCTGGCGAGCCGGCGCGGCCGCATCCAGTCGCAGGAGGATCGCGGCGGCACCCAGATCGTCAATGCCCGCGTGCCGCTCTCCGAGATGTTCGGTTACGCGACGGATCTGCGGTCGCGGACGCAGGGGCGTGCGACGTACAGCATGCACTTCGACGCCTACGAGCCGGCGCCGCAGAACGTCAGCGAGGAAGTGGTCGCCCGGGTACAGGGCCGGGTGTAGGCAGGCGCCGCGCCGGAGCGCTGCTCCGGCAGCGGCTGGTGGAGCCGGGGCGGTGCCCCGGGCAGCGCAGACGCATTCACACGGAGACGAACTTCGATGGCCAAGGAAAAGTTTGACCGTTCCAAGCCGCACGTGAACGTGGGGACGATCGGGCACATCGACCACGGGAAGACGACGCTGACGGCGGCGTTGACGAAGGTGGCGGCGGACAAGGGGTGGGCGAAGTTCGTGCCGTAT
>DASVDJ010000035.1:0-222169 GCA_036381155.1 Vicinamibacterales bacterium | reverse complement strand
GGAAGAACCAGGTGCTCTGCATCATCGAGGCGATGAAGCTGATGAACGAGATCGAGTCGGAGTACGAAGGGGAGATCGTCAAGATCTACGTCGAGAACGGCAAGCCCGTGCAGTACGGCGAGCGGCTCTTCGCAATCCGGGCGAAGTAGCGCATGTTCAAGAAGGTCCTGATCGCCAACCGGGGTGAGATCGCGCTCCGGGTGATCCACGCCTGCCGCGAACTGGGAATCAGGACGGTCGCGGTGTACTCGGAGGCCGACGAGCACGCCCTGCACGTCCGGTTCGCCGACGAGGACATCTGCATCGGCCCGGCGCGGAGCACGGACAGCTACCTGAACGTCCCGGCCATCATCAGCGCCGCCGAGATCACCGGCGCCGACGCCATCCATCCCGGTTACGGCTTCCTCTCCGAGAGCGCCTACCTCGCGGAAGTCTGCGAGGCGTGCCACATCCGCTTCATCGGCCCGGATCCGCACGTGATCCGGCTGATGGGGGACAAGGCCCGGGCGCGCCGGGCGATGAAGAAGGCGGGGGTACCGATCCTGCCCGGATCGGACGGCCCGGTGGAGAGCGAGGAGCAGGCGCTCAGGATCGCGCGCGACATCGGCTACCCGGTCATCATCAAAGCGACCGCCGGCGGGGGCGGGCGCGGCATGCGCGTCGTCGAGAGCGCCGCCGACCTGCCGCAGGCGCTGAAGACGGCGCAGCGCGAAGCCGAAGCCGCGTTCGGCATCGGCGACGTCTACATCGAGAAGTACGTCGTTGCGCCCCGGCACATCGAGTTCCAGGTCATCGGCGATCACTACGGCAGCGTGGTCTCGCTCGGCGAGCGCGAGTGCTCGATCCAGCGGCGCCACCAGAAGCTCATCGAGGAATCGCCGTCGGTCGCGCTGACCGAGAAGATGCGCCGGAAGATGGGCGGCATCGTCGTCGACGCCGCCCGGGCGGTGCAGTACGCCAACGCGGGGACCTTCGAGTTCCTGATGGACCGCGACGGCCGCTTCTACTTCATGGAAGTCAACACGCGGCTGCAGGTGGAGCATCCCGTCACGGAGATGGTGACCGGGATCGACATCGTCAAGGAGCAGATCCGCGTCGCGGCCGGCGAGCGCCTGTCCTTCAAGCAGTCCGAGGTCACGTTCACCGGCCACGCGATCGAGTGCCGCATCAACGCCGAGGACCCGGAGCGCTTCACGCCGTCGCCCGGTACCATCCAGGCGTTCAGCGTGCCGGGCGGTCCCGGCGTGCGGATCGACACCGCCGCGCACACCGACTGTACCATCCCGCCGTACTACGACTCGATGATCGCCAAGGTCATCACCTGGGGGCGCGACCGCCAGGAGGCGATCGCGCGCATGCGGCGGACGCTCGAGATGACGGTCATCGAGGGCATCAAGACCACGATCCCGCTGCACCTCCGCATCATGAGCGACCCGGACTTCCAGGCGGGCCGCCTCAGCACCTCCTTCATGGACCGGTTTGCGCCCGGTCAGGCGAAGTCCGCCGGGCAGTTCCGGGAAGCCGTTTGAGGCTGCCGGGCCTCTACGCCGTCCTGGACGACGAGGTGGCCCGCCGGGAAGGGTGGGGCCTCGCGCCGCTGGCCGGCGTGCTGTTCGCGGAAGGCGTCCGTTTCGTCCAGATCCGCGCGAAGACGCTGCCGTCGGGTGATCTGCTCCGCCAGGTGGAGGCGGTGCTCCGCGCCGGCGAACCGTACGACGCCATCGTCGTCGTCAACGACCGGCCGGACGTCGCGTGCATCGCCGGCGCCGCCGGCGTGCACGTCGGGCAGGACGACCTGCCGCCGTCGGCGGCGCGCCGGATCGTCGGCGACGCGGCGCTCGTCGGCGTGTCGACGCACACGCCGGCGCAGATCGCCGCCGCCGCGGGGGAGCCCGTCACCTACATCGCCATCGGCCCGGTCTTCGGGACGCGGACGAAGGACACCGGGTACGACCCGGTCGGACCCGAGATGGTCGCGCGCGCCGCCGAGGCGGGGCGGCCGGTCGTGGCCATCGGCGGCATCACGCTGGATCGGGCGCCGGCCGTCTTCGCGGCGGGCGCGACGAGCGTGGCCGTCATCACCGATCTGTTCACGGGCGGCGATCCGGCCGCGCGCGCGCGCGCGTGGCTGGCGCGCCTGCGCGACGCAGGCGCCGGGCTATAATCTGCGAGCTTCAACGCCTGCGGCAGCCGTCACCGTCGGCCGACGGGGCGGTGTCCGGGGAGGCTGGATGGACTCGAATCTGCTCAAGACCAAGTCGATCGAGCAGCTGGTCAGCGACGTCGAGCACGGGGGCAAGGCGCTCCGGCGCACGCTCACGGCGGTCGATCTCACCATGCTCGGCATCGGCGCCATCATCGGGACCGGCATCTTCGTGCTGACGGGCACGGCGGCCGCGAACCAGGCCGGGCCCGCCATCACGATCTCGTATCTGATCGCCGGGCTGGCGTGCGCGTTCGCGGCGCTCTGCTACGCCGAGTTCGCGTCGATGATTCCCATCGCCGGGTCGGCGTACACCTACGCCTATGCCACGCTCGGCGAGATCGTCGCCTGGATGATCGGCTGGGACCTGATCCTCGAGTACGCCGTCGGGTCCATGACCGTGTCGGTCGGGTGGAGCGGGTACTTCCAGCGGATCCTCGCCGGCTTCGGCGTGCACCTCCCGGTCTGGATGACCGCGTCGCCGTGGGCGGCCGAAGGCGCCGTGGTGAACCTGCCGGCGGCGATCATCGTGCTGGCGATCACGGGCCTGCTGATCATCGGCGTCCGGGAGAGCGCCCGCTTCAACGCCGTGATGGTGGCGGTCAAGCTCGGGGCGGTGCTGTTCTTCGTCGCGGCCGGCTTCATGTACGTCGAGCCGGAGAACTGGTCGCCGTTCATGCCGTACGGCTTCTCCGGCGTGATGGCGGCCGCCGCGGTCGTGTTCTTCGCGTACATCGGCTTCGACGCCGTGTCGACCACCGCCGAAGAGGCGACGAACCCGCAACGCGATCTGCCCATCGGCATCATCGCGTCGCTCGTCATCTGCACGCTGTTGTACCTGGTGGTCGCGGCGGTCCTGTCCGGCATCCTGCCGGTGCTCGAGTACCGGGAGAACGTGCAGTTCCTGAACGCGCCGGTCGGCTACGCGCTGGCCGTCATCGGCCAGGACTGGGCGGCCGGCCTCGTGTCGGCGGGGGCCGTGGCGGGCATCACGAGCGTGCTGCTCGTCATGCTCATGAGCCAGCCCCGGATCTTCTTCGCGATGAGCCGCGACCGCCTGCTGCCGGCGGCGGCCGCCAAGGTGCATCCGCGGTTCAAGACGCCGTACGTCACGACCCTCATCACGGGCGTCATCGTCGCCATCGCCGCGGCCCTCGTGCCGATCCAGATCCTCGGCGAGATGACGAGCATCGGCACGCTGTTCGCGTTCATGGTCGTCTGCTCCGCGGTCATGATGCTGCGCGTGAAGCGGCCGGACGCGCCGCGCCCCTTCAGGGTGCCGGGCGGGTTCGTCATCCCGGTGCTCGGCATCCTCTCCTGTCTGTATCTGATGCTCAGCCTGCCGGTGGCGACCTGGGTGCGCTTCCTCGGGTGGCTGAACATCGGCATGCTGATCTACTGGTTCTACGGCCGCACGCACAGCCCCCTGGCCGACCAGCAGGAGCTGGCCACGCGGACGCAGCTCGAGTCCGTCGGGAACTTCGTCACCGTGGTCGGCGCGCTGCTGCTGTTCAACGGCTTCTTCATGACCGTGCTCGGCTTCATGACCGTGTTCGGCATCACGACGGAGGAGCTCGCGAAGTGGCACGAGATCGGCGTCACGGCGGAGCAGTCCGATCGCTTCGGTTTGATGGTGCTCGCGGCCGGCGCGGTCACCTTCGTCGTCGGGCGGCTGCTGGCCAGGGCCGGGAGGAGCGCCGGCACCGGGGCGGCGGGCGCCTCGGTGTGAGACGTCGGCGGGCGGCGGAGGCGGAGTGAGCGCACGGATTCTGGATGGAGCGGCCGTCGCGGCCGCGATACGTGAGGAGCTGCGGCCGCGGGTCGAGCGATTCACGGCGGCAGCGGGCCGGCCTCCGGGACTCGGCGTGGTGCTGGCCGGGACCCATGCGCCGTCGGAGATCTACGTCCGCAACAAGCTGAAGGCGGCCTCCGAGCTCGGATGCCGCGCCGACCTCGTGCGGCTGCCCGAGACGGCCACGCTCGCCGACGCGCTCGCGGCCGTCAGGGAGCTGAACGCGAGCGACGTGCACGACGCCATCCTCGTGCAGGATCCCCTGCCGGCCGGGATGGGGGCCGGCGCCTCGAAAGTCGTCTTCGACGCCATCGATCCGGACAAGGACGTCGACGGGTTCACGCCGGTCAACGCGGGCCGTCTGGTGCAGAACCGGGCCGTGCTCGCTCCGTGCACCCCGTCGGGCATCATCAGCCTGCTCGAGCGCGAGGGGATTGCGATCGCCGGCGCACGCGCCGTCGTGATCGGGCGCAGCGACATCGTCGGCAAGCCGATGGCGATGCTGCTGCTGCACCGGCACGCCACCGTGACGATCTGCCATTCGCGGACGCCGGATCTGCCGGCGGTCACGCGCGAGGCGGACATCCTCGTCGCCGCGGTGGGGCGGGCGGCGTTCGTGACCCCGGATCACGTGAAGCCGGGCGCGACGGTCATCGACGTGGGCATCAACCGGCTCACTGATCGCGCCGCGGTCGAGCAGCTCTTCCCGCCCGACTCGCCGCGCCGGGCGGCGTTCGAGAAGCGCGGCGCCCTCGTCGTCGGCGACGTGCACCCGGCGGTCGCGGAGGTCGCCGGCGCGCTCACGCCGGTCCCGGGCGGCGTCGGCCCCCTCACCATCGCCCAGCTGCTCGTGAACACGGTGACGGCGGCCGAGACGAGGGCGGCGTGGTCCGGGTCGCGCTGACCGGGGGCCTCGCGACCGGCAAGAGCCATGTCATCCGCGCGCTGGCGGCGCGCGGGATTCCCACCATCGACGCCGACGTGCTCGCGCGCGAGGCGCTCGCGCCGGGATCGGCCGGCGTCGAGGCCGTGGTCAGGCGGTTCGGCGACGCAGTGCGCGCTCCCGGCGGCGCCATCGATCGAAGGGCGCTGGCGCGCGTCGTCTTCGGGGATGCCGAGGCCCGCCGCGACCTCGAGGCGATCGTCCACCCCTACGTGTACGCGCGCATCGCCGACTGGTTCCGCACCGTGGAGTCGCCGGCCGGATTCGCCGTGGCCGACATCCCGCTGCTCTTCGAGACCGGCCGGGAACGCGACTTCGACCGCGTGGTCGTGGTCGCGTGCGCCCCGGAGCGCCAGGTCGAGCGCGCCATGGCGCGCGACGGACTCGCGGAGGCGGACGTCCGCGCCCGCCTCGCGGCCCAGTGGCCAATCGGCGAGAAGGTCGCGAAGGCCGATCACGTCATCCTCACGGACGGCACGTTCGCCGAGACCGACGCGCAGATCGATCGGGTGGTCGAGGCGCTCGGGGAAGAGGCACGCCGTGGTCGTCAGTAGCTGCGGACCAGCGTCCTCGCGTCAGGCACGAGCCACAGGGACTCCGTGATCCGTCAGGTCTCTGCGGCCCCTGTGCGGCGGCCGGAGGCCGCCTACGCCGAGAGCTGCTCGTCGTCCTTCGCGGGCGCGATGCGCTCGTCGACGAAGGTGTTCCACTCGTGGCATTGCGGGCACTGCCAGAGCAGCTCCGTGCTGCGATAGCGGCAGCGCACGCAGATGTGCGGATCGAGATAGAACACCGTCTCCCGCGCGATCGCGAGATACCGCTCGATGAGCGGCTGCGGGCTCCCGAGCGACGCGAGCGCCTGCCAGATCTCCTGGTGGAGCAGCAGCGTGTGCGGGTTGTGCGTCAGGGCCTCGAAGAGCAGGTCGAGCCCGCCCTGGGTATCGCCGGCGGCGGCGCGATGGCGAGCGAGCGCCAGACGCACGCGCCAGTCCTGCGGGTTGGCCGCCAGCAGACGCCTGCAGAGCTCCGGCAGCTTCTGCGGCGTGCCGAGGGCGTCGTACGCGCGCTCCAGGCGTTCGAACGCCAGGTAGGCGCGCTCCGGCGTGGCGTCGACCAGCTGCTCCCATGCGGCGACGGCGCCGGCCGTGTCGCCCTGCTCGAGGCGCAGATCCCCGAGGGCCAGATAGGCGGGCGTCGTCGTCGGCTCGTGCTCGATGGCGGCTCCGAAATGTCTGGCGGCGCCCTCACGGTCACCGGCACGCACGGCGTCGCTTCCGAGCTCGTATTCCAGGAAGCCCAGGATCAGATCGTGACGGGTACGGCCGCCCGCGTTGTCGATCTCCGCCAGCTGCCGGCGAACCTCGTAGGCTTCCGCCCATTGCCGCTGCTCCTCGTGCAGTTTCTCGAGCTGCACGAGCGCGTGCCGGTTCTTCGGGTCGAGCCGGAGGACTTCCTTGAACGCCTCGTAGGCCCGATCGACGAACCCGGCCCGGCGGAAGTCGAGGCCGAGGCACAGCAGGATGTAGGCGTGTTCGAGCGGCTTGAGCTTCGGGCGCTGCAGGAGGTTCTGGTGGATCGTGATCGCCCGGCCGACCTGACCCTTCTCGCGATACAGGTTGCCGAGCACCAGATGGATCTCGAGCGCGTCCTCGTCGAGCCAGGCGGCGCGGGAGAGCTCGTCGATGGCCTGGTCGATCCGGTTGGCCACGACGAGATCCAGGCCGACGATGAAGTGTGGCGACTCGCGCGCCTTCCGGCGATCGATCCACTGGCCGTCGCGGAGCTTGTACCGCTCCCACGCCTTGCCGATCGCGAGCCCGGCCAGCAGCGCGAGCAGCCCGACCAGAAGGGGAAGGTACACACTCATCGTCCCTACTGTCGCACAGGCGCGAGATCAGAGACCACCCGGTCCCAGAGTCCCTGCCCCCGGAGCAGGAGCTCGGTGAACTCGCGCACCGCGCCATCGCCGCCGCGCGCGGCGCTGACCCATGCCGCCGCCGCGCGCGCCTCGGGGACGGCATCGGCGGGCGCGGCCGGAAGGCCCACGCGTGCGAGCACCGGCAGATCGAGCAGGTCGTCGCCCATGTAGGCGACCTCGTCGTCCTTCAGGCCTTCGGACGCCAGGATCTCCTCGTATGCGGCGAGCTTGTCGGCCGCGCCCTGACGGACGATCGGGATCCGCAGCTGCGCCGCGCGCTCGGTGGTCGCTGCCGAGTAGCGCGCGGAAAGCAGGCCGACCCGCAGGCCCGCCTTCGCGGCGAGGACGATGCCCGTGCCGTCCCGGATGTCGAAGGTCTTCGACTCTCCGCCGTCGGGGTGCAGGAGAATCTTGCCGTCGGTCAGCACGCCGTCGACGTCCAGCAGCACCAGCCGGATGCGCCGCACGCGCTCCTCGAGCGTGGGGGCCACGTCAGATGAGCTCCGTGCGCCACAGGTCGTGCAGGTGCACGACCCCGTCGACGCGGTCGCCGTCCGCCACGATGACCGACGTGATCCGGCGCTCTTCCATCAGGTTCAGGGCGTCGACCGCCAGCATGTTCCTGCTGATGGTGACCGGATGCCTCGTCATGACGTCGACGGCCGTGCGCTGGAGGAAGTCGGGGATGGTCGTCATACGGCGCCGCAGGTCGCCGTCGGTGATGATGCCCGTGAGCCGCCCGCTGGCGTCGAGGACGCAGGTCATGCCGAGGCCCTTGCGCGACATCTCGTAGATGACGTCGCGCATCGGGGTCGATTCCGTGACGGCAGGCAGGTCGTCGCCCGCGTGCATGACCTGCTCCACCCGCATCAGCCGCTTGCCGAGCTTGCCGCCCGGGTGCAGGTTCGCGAAGTCCTCCGCGCGGAAGCCCTTCTCGACGAGCAGCGTCATCGCCAGCGCGTCGCCCAGCGCCAGCGCCGCCGTGGTGCTGGCCGTCGGGACGAGATTCAGCGGACAGGCCTCGCGGTCGACGTGGCAGTCGAGCGTCACGTCCGCGAACTGCCCGAGCGTCGACGTGGGCTCGCCGGTGAGCGCGACGATCCGGGCGCCGATGCGCCGGATGGTCTCGAGCAGCCGGAGGATCTCGGCGGTCTCGCCGCTGTGCGACAGCGCGACGACGACATCCCCCTGCTGGATGACACCGAGATCGCCGTGGATCGCCTCGGCGGGGTGCAGGAAGAACGCCGGCGTGCCGGTACTGGCCAGCGTCGCGGCGATCTTGCGCGCGATGATGCCCGACTTGCCCATGCCGGTGACGATGACCCGGCCGGTACAGGTCTTCAGCAGCTCGACCGCCCGCGAGAAGCGCTCGTCGAGGCGATCCATCAGCGCCAGGATCGCCGCCGCTTCGGTCTGCAGGACCGTTCGCGCGAGCGACAGGTCGGGACCGGCCGTCGCGGGAGACGCGTCGCCGGCGGCAGGGGAGAGACGGGGATCAGGACCGACGGGCGATGGCATCGATGGCGGTGAGCTGGCGCAGGAGCGGCTCGAGCCGATCGAGCCGCAGCGCGTTCTGGGCGTCGCTCCTGGCGCGCGACGGCTCCTCGTGGACCTCGAAGAACACGCCGTCCACGCCGGCGGCGGCGCCCGCGCGCGCGAGCGGTTCGATGTACTCGGCGAGCCCGGCGCTGGCGCCGTCGCCGGCGCCGGGCAGCTGCAGGCTGTGGGTGACGTCGAAGACCACGGGCACGCCCAGCGACCGCATCATCGGGAACGCGCGCATGTCGACGACGAGGTTGTTGTAGCCGAACGTCGTCCCGCGTTCGGTGACGAACACGTTCGGATTGCCGGAGCCGGTCACCTTGGCCACCGCGTGCCTGACGTCCAGCGGCGCCAGGAACTGGCCCTTCTTGATGTTGACGGCGCGGCCGGTCCGGGCCGCCGCGACCAGCAGATCCGTCTGCCGGCAGAGAAACGCCGGAATCTGCAGGACGTCGACCACGGCAGCGGCCGCGTTCGCCTGATCCGGTTCGTGGATATCGGTCAACACCGGGAGGCCGGTCTCGGCCTTCACCCGCTCCAGCACGCGGAGTCCGTCGCGGAGCCCCGGCCCGCGGAACGCCCCGAGCGACGTGCGGTTCGCCTTGTCGTACGAAGCCTTGAAGATCAGGGGCACGCCCGTCGCGAGGCTCACGGCCTTCAGCGCGCGGGCCAGATCGACGGTATGCGACTCGCTCTCGATGACGCACGGGCCGGCGATGGCCACGAGCGGCGCGCCGCCTCCGATGGTCAGTCCACCTGCCTGCATGCCCGACACGACCGCGATCATACCGCATGGACTGCGGCAAGGCGGCGTGCCGGGCGCCCTTCGGCCGCCGCTAGCGCGCCGTTTCCGCCAGGCGCGGCGCCTCGGCCAGCCGGTGCTGGTATGCCGCCTCGACGAAGCTCGCGAACAGCGGATGCGGCTTGAGCGGCTTCGACTTGAACTCCGGATGGAACTGGACCGCCAGGAACCAGGGATGCCCCGGGAGCTCCGCGATCTCGACGAACTTGCCGTCCGGCGACTTGCCCGAGATCACCAGGCCGTGGTCCGTGAGCGCCTTCTCGTACAGGCAGTTGAACTCGTAGCGGTGCCGGTGCCGCTCGTAGATGCGGTCCGCGCCGTAGATCCGGTGCGCCAGCGAGCCGGGCGTCAGGTCGCACGGGTACTGGCCGAGGCGCATCGTCCCGCCGAGCTCCTCGACGCCGAGCAGGTCACGCAGCTTGTAGATCACCTTGTGCGGGGTATCCGGATCGCACTCGGTGGAGTCGGCATCGGTCAGGCCGGCGACGTTCCGGGCGAACTCCACGGCGGCCCACTGGAAGCCGTAGCAGATGCCGAAGTACGGGATGCCGTGGGTGCGCGCGTACTGCGCGGCCCGCATCATGCCGCGCGTGCCGCGGTTGCCGAAGCCGCCGGGCACCAGGATGCCATGCGCCCCTTCGAGCAGGCGTTCGCCGCCCGGCTCTTCGAGCCCCTCGGCCTCGACCCACTTGATGTTGACCTTCAGCCGGTGCGCGAAGCCGCCGTGGTACAGCGCTTCGTTGAGGCTCTTGTACGAATCCTCGTACCCGACGTACTTGCCCACGACATGGATCGTCAGCTCGTCGTCCGGGTTGCGGATCCCTTCGATGAGCCGCTCCCACGCCTCCATGTGCCGTTCGGTCGGATCGAGATGGAGCAGCTTCAGGATGATCTCGTCGAGCCCTTCGGACGCCAGGGCGAGCGGGACTTCATAGATCGACTCGACGTCGCGCGCCGTGATCACCGCGTGCTCGTCGACGTCGCAGAACAACGCGATCTTCTGCTTCACCTCGCGGGGCAGCGGACGGTCCGTACGGCAGAGCAGGATGTCGGGCTGGATGCCGATTGATCGCAGGTCGCGGACGCTGTGCTGCGTGGGCTTCGTCTTCACCTCGCCCGCCGTGCCGATGAACGGCACGAGCGTCAGGTGGATGTAGATCGTGTTGTCGCGCCCGGCATCCTGGCGGAACTGCCGGATGGCCTCCAGGAACGGCAGGCTCTCGATGTCGCCGACGGTGCCGCCGATCTCGACGATCACGATGTCGACGTCGCGCGAAACGCCCCGGATGCTGTCCTTGATCTCGTTGGTGATGTGCGGAATGACCTGGACCGTGCCACCCAGGTAGTCGCCGCGCCGCTCCTTCTGGATGACCGAGAGATAGATCTTCCCGGTGGTCCAGTTGTTGTTGCGGGTGGGCACCATGCTGGTGAAGCGCTCGTAGTGCCCGAGGTCGAGGTCCGTCTCCGCGCCGTCGTCGGTGACGTAGACCTCGCCGTGCTGGAACGGGCTCATCGTGCCCGGGTCGACGTTGATGTAGGGGTCGAACTTCTGGAGCGTGACGCGGTACCCGTGGCCCTCGAGGAGGCATCCGATCGAGGCCGCCGCCAGGCCCTTGCCAAGCGAGGAGACCACCCCGCCAGTCACGAAGATGTATTTCACGGGTCGCGTCGGTTCCTTTTCCATCGTCCTCGGGTGGCCTTCCCTGCCGGGGGAGCGTCCGGCATCAGCCCGCCGGCGCGGCCTCCGACCGCGCGGCGAGCAGCTGTTCGACATGCGCGAGATCGGCCGGCGTGTCGACGCCAATCGACCGACCGCTGGTTTCCACGACCCGGATCCGGTAGCCGTGCTCGAGCGCACGCAGCTGCTCGAGCCGCTCGAGCTGCTCGAGCGGTGTCGGCGGCAGCGAGCGGAAGACCGGCAGGAACGTCCGCCGGTACGAGTAGACGCCGATGTGGCGGAACGCGTGCGGCGGCAGGGCGGTGCCGGCCTCCCGGGCAGACGGGATCGGGGCGCGGGAAAAATACAATGCGGTGTCGTCGCGGTCCACCACGACCTTGACGACATTCGGGTCCAGATACTCGGCGCGGTCCACGAGGCGGGTCCGGAGCGAGCCCATGACCGCCCGTGCGTCGCCGGTCAGTGCCTCGAGCACCTGCGTGACCATCTCGGGGGCCAGCAGCGGCTCATCCCCCTGGATGTTGATCACGATGTCGCAGGTGAGCCCCTCGGCCACTTCCGCGATCCGGTCGGTGCCCGTCGCGTGGTCGGGACGCGTCATCACCGCTTCGCCGCCGAAGGCCTCGACCGTCTCCTGAATCCGCCGGTCGTCGGTCGCGACGATCACGCGGTCGATTCCCCGCGCCTGGCGGGCGCGCTCGTACACGTGCTCGATCATCGGCCGGCCGGCGATGCGTGCCAGCGGCTTGCCGGGGAAGCGAGACGACTCGTATCGGGCTGGGATGACGATGACGGCCGAAGGACGGGCCGGATGCTCAGGGGTCGGAACCGGGAGCACGACGAATCATAGCACACGCGCCCGCCGGATCTGCGGCGTCGGCCGCAGAGGCCCGTGTCCGCCTACGCGGCGCGGCTGGCGAGCACGTCCTGGACCCGGGTGACCAGCGACGCGAGGGACGTGTTGGCCTTGATGAAGTAGGCGGTCGCGCCCGCACGCCTGGCGCGCTCGATGTCGGCGTCCTCTCCGAGATTCGTGAGGACGATCACCGGCACGCGCGCCGTGCGCGCGTCGGCGCGCAGCGCCACCAGCACCTCGAGTCCCGGCAGGCGCGGCATGACGAGATCCAGGAGGACGACGTCGGGTGGATCGGAGAGGGCCAGGCGGAGCCCTTCTTCACCGTCGGCGGCGGTGCGCACGTCGTATCCGTGGCGGCGGAGCATGGCCTCGGCCGCGCGGCGCAGGAAGCGGTCGTCCTCGACGAGGAGCACCCGCGTGCTCACCGGGCGTCCTCCGTGGTGGCCGCGGTCGACGGCCGGTTCGTGAGCTCCGTGACCAGGCCGGCGAGGTGATCGAGCGAGAGGGAGGCCTTGACCATGTAGCCGGCGGCGCCAAGCGCCTCGGCGTCGAGACGGTCGCCGGGCCGCGAGGAGTTCGAGAGCACGAGGACCGGCACGTCGTAGTCGCGCCGCCGCAGCTCGCGCAGGACCTCCAGACCGGACAGCCTTGGCATCAGCATGTCCAGCAGGACCAGATCGAACCGCTCGGAGGTGGCCAGCTCGAGGCCTTCCTGACCATCCGCCGGGCTCACCACCTCGTAGCCGCGCTTGCGGAGGCCGACCTCGCAGGCCCTACGCAGCACGCGGTCGTCCTCGACGATCAGTATCCGTTTCGACATCGGCTCCTTCGACGGGCACCGAGCAGACGAAGCGGCTGCCGGTGCCGTCCTCCCGCGGCTCGTACCAGATGCGGCCACCGAGCTTCTCGAGGATCAGCCGGACCATGAACAGGCCCAGCCCCGTGCCTTCCGTTTCCAGCTTCTGTACGTTCTCGGCCCGGAAGAACTTCTCGAACAGACGTGCCCGCGCCGCTTCCGGGACCCCGATTCCCGTGTCCTCGACGATGCAGCGCGCTTCGGGGCCGTCGCGGACCACGCGGAGGGCAATCGTGCCGCCGTCGGGGGTGTACTTGATGGCGTTCGACAGCAGGTTGTCCACGACCTGCCGCATCATGGCCGCGTCGACGACAACCGGAACGGGGGTGTCGAGCCCATCGACCCTGAGCGTCTGGCGCCGGCTGGCGACGTTCGGTTCGACCTCGCGGGCCGCCTCGCGACAGATTGCGGCCAGATCGTGCGGAGCGGGGGAGAGGCTCACGCGTCCCCCTTCCAGACGGGCGATGTCCAGCAGATCGTTGACCAGCCCGATCAGCCGATCCGCCGACTGGCGACTGTCCTCCAGATAGGACCGGAGCTCCGGGCTCAGGTCGGGTTCGTCCAGCGCGAGCTCCAGCAGCCACTTGATGCCGGCGAGCGGGGTCCGGAGCTGGTGGCTCGCGAAGCTGACGAAGTCCGCCTGGATCTTGAGCGCGCGCTCCATCTCGCGCGAGCCGGCGAGCGCCTCGTCCCGGGCCCTTGTCAGCTCCTCGGCCTGCCACTGCAGCACGACCGACTGCTCGTGGATCTGGTCGCGGCTCCGTTCCAGGTCGGTGACGTACTGGGCCAGGTCCGCTTCAGCCTGCTTGCGCCGCGTGATGTCCTCGACGCTCATGGCGATGCCGTCGCCGAGCGGCGCGGCGATCACGCGGACCCAGCCGATCCGGCCCTCCCGTACGTACTGCTGCTCGTAGTCGGCGACCCGCCGCGTGTCCACGACCTCCACGCAGGCGCGGAACACGGCGTCGTCGTCGCCCGGGAAGCGACGACGCAGCCCGAGCCCGACCAGCGCGGAGGCAGCGGCGCCGAGCATCTGCTCGGCGGCCGGGTTCACGAGGAGAATCTCGAAGTCGTCGATCCCCCCCTCGTCGTTCCGGATCGCCCGGGCGGCGACGATGCCGGTGGCCGCGGAGTCCAGGACGCTGTGGAGCAGCTCCTCGGTGCGGCGCAACGACTCCTCGGCCCAGCGCCTGAGCAGATCGGCGTGCCGCCGGCTCGAGATATCCGCCGCGATCCAGACGTACCCGGTGAGCACCCCGGTGGCGTCGGTCATCGCCGAGATCGACAGCTCCACGGGGAACCGGGTCCCGTCGGCGTGGACGAACGTCCACTCCCGGGTGTCGGGGCGTCCGGGTTCGACCAGCGCCACGAGCGCCTCCAGACCCGGTTCCACCTGGCGTCCGAGCTCGTCGGACAGGGCCGCGGCCCGCGCTGCCAGGTCGTCGGGGTCGACGAGCGAACAGGGGGACTGGCCCAGGATCTGGTCGGGCGAGCGACCGAGCAGCCGCTCGGCCGCGCGGTTGAACGTCCGGATGGTGCCGTCCCGATCGAGGCTCAAAATGATGCAGCTCGCGCTGTCGAGGATGCCGCGCTGGACGGCCATTGTGTCGCGCAGGGCCGCCTCGATCCGGGTCCGCTCCGCGATCTCGCTGGCCAGCGTCGCGTTCGTCCGCTCTTCGCGGCGGGCGCGCTCGGCGGCCGTGCGGGCCAGATAGACGGCCCCGCCGAGCGAGCTGCCGAGCAGCAGCCCGAAGACGAGCACGACGATCGGCAGGCTCACCATCCCCGTCGAGGGCGGCTCCGGCGCCATGAGCACGCGCCACGTCGTCCCGGGCAGCTCGATGGTGGCCTCGCCGGGGGCGAAACCAACCGGGAAGGCTCCCTTGTGGTACACGACCTCGTCCCCGGCCACGAGACGCATGCCGTGCAGGGTGCGCTCGAACAGCGGGTCGAGCATCGCCGTGATGCTGTGGGAGGCCACGAGAAGGCCGCCGTTCGGAATGGGCGCGGCCAGCCGGAAGGTCCAGATGCCCGGTGCGGCCTGGACTGGCGGCATCACGACCGGTCTGCCGGCGCTGCGGGCTTCGACCATCGCCGTCGCCAGGCCGTCGCGCGGGGCGGGGATGCCGGCGCTGCCGACCGCGCTCCAGCCGTCCCGGAGCCGTTCGTCGAAAAGCTGGATGGAGGCGTACGGGTCGCGGGAGTCGCGCAGGTGGGCCAGCGCGTCGGCCTGCCAGGCGGCCTCGGTCGGGTAGAGCCCCCGTCCCAGCCGGTCGGCCAACCGGACGTAGCTCTCCGACCACAGGCGGAGCACCGTGGCGAGCTCGTCACGCCGGCCCGCCGTTTCACGCTCGACGCGCTCGCGCCACAGCCGGTGCTCGGTCCGCTCCACCGCCCGTGCCAGCCCGATGGACAGCCCGACAACCGTGAGGGCGAACGCGACGGGGACGATGGGGTACCGCCGCAGCAGTCGTCGGAAAGCGCCGTCGCGTGCGTCTCGAGTTTCCGGGGTTTCGTGGTCGGCCGGGGGCACCCGCACTCCTGTCCACGTGCCGCCCGCACCGACGCGGATCGACACGACTTCGCCCACTATCGGCCCGAAACCACTGTTCGTGCAGGGATTGCCCGGTCGTGGGCACGAACGGGCCAGCTCGCGGGGACGGTCGGGGGGCCGCCTTGAACAGGAGTGCTACGATCGGAGGGTGACTGCCCGAACGGAACTGGCGCGTGGGGCGGCCGCGCTCCTCGTGGCCGGGGTGACGGCCGCATGCACGGGCGACACGGCGCGCCAGGTTGCCGCTCCGGTGCGGCAGGCCCCCGCGCGGCCGGTCACGTCCGCTGCCCCCGAGGTCGAGCCGATCGAGATGGTGCGGGTGGAGGTTCCCCCGCCGGTCGTGGAGCGCAACCCGTTCCGGTTCGGGCGCCGCGGCGGCGATGCGCCCCGGGAGCGCCGGTCGCTGCCGCCGGCCGACGCGCTGCCGGAGCTGCCGTTCCCGGTACCGCCTCCGCTGCGTCTCCTCGGCATCGCCACCGAAGCGGACGGCCAGCGGGTTGCCGTCATCTCCTCGGCGGGGGACCTGGTGCTCGCCAAGGTCGGCGACCGGCTCGCCGGCGGGTTCTCCGTCGCGCGCATCGCTCCGGATGGCGTCGAGCTGGAAGCGCCCACCGGCGACCGGACGCTGCGTCTTTCCCTGCCCTAGGTTTCTCTCACCCCAGGTGGACGACCTCGGCCGAGCGGACGGCCGGGATCGCCCGCAGTTCGTTCAGGACCTCCTCGGTCACCCGGTCGGCTTCGTCCACCGACACCACGCCGACCGCGCCTTCGGGGCTCCGGCCCAGCGCGAAGTTCGCGATGTTGATCTGATGCCGGCCGAGCACCGTGCCGACTGCGCCGATGACGCCGGGCTGGTCGTTGTTCTTGATGACGATCTGCGTGCCCGACAGCGGCGCGTCGACCGGCACCCCGTCGAGCAGCACGAGCCGTCCGCCGCCGTGCTCGAAGACCGTGCCCTCCACCCAGCGCTCGCCGGCGCTGGTGTGCAGCTTGACCGACAGCAGGCTCGTGTAGTCGCGCACGCGCGAGCTCCGCGACTCGATCACCTCGATGCCCCGGTCCGCGGCGATGTCTTTGGCGTTCACCGGTGTGACGCCGCCGGAGACGATGCGCGTGAAGACCCCGACCAGCACCGCCCGCGTGAGCACGTCGATGCGTCCCTCGGCGAGCTCGCCGTAGTAGCGCACGCCGACGGCCGTCATGCGCGCCTGGCCCATCTGTGCGACGAGCGAGCCGAGCCGCTCGGCCACTTCGAGCCAGGGCCGCAGCCGGTTGAAGTCCTCCGGCGACAGCGACGGCAGGTTCACCGCGTTGCGGATGATCCCGTCGCGCAGATAGTCGCGGACCGCGGCGGCGGTCTCGACGCCGACCAGCTCCTGGGCCTCGGCCGTCGACGCGGCAATGTGCGGCGAGGCGATGACCGACGGCAGCTGCGCGAGCGTCCAGTCGCTCGGCGGCTCCTGCTGGAAGACGTCGAGCGCCGCGCCGGCAACATGGCCGCTCTTCAGCGCCTCGGCGAGCGCGGCCTCGTCGATCAGCTCGCCGCGCGCGGTGTTGATGATGCGAATCCCCTTGCGGCAGCGGGCGAGCCGCTCCGCGTTGAGGAGGTGACGCGTCTGCGGCGTGACGGGCAGATGGAGCGAGAGGAAGTCGGCTTCGGCGCAGACTTCGTCGAGCGACGCCAGGCGCGCGCCGACCTTCTCGGCGAGCTCCGCGGAGATGAACGGGTCGTGCGCGACGATCGACATCTCGAAGGCGCGCGCCCGCGCCGCGACCTCCTGGCCGATGCGGCCGAGGCCGATGAGCCCGAGCGTCTTGCCGCGCAGCTCCATGCCGGCGAACTTCTTCTTCTCCCACTTCTGCGACTTCATCGCGGCATCGGCAGCGGGGAGGTGCCGCGCGAGCGCGAGCATCTGGCCGATGGCGAGCTCCGCGACGCTGATGCTGTTGGCGCCCGGGGCGTTCATGACCACGATGCCGCGCGCGCTGGCGGCCTCGAGGTCGACGTTGTCCACGCCGGTACCGGCGCGGGCGATCACCCGGAGCCGGGGCGCGGCCTCGATGACGGCGCGCGTCACCTTCGTCGCGCTGCGCACGATGAGCGCATCGGCGTCGGCGAGGGCGGCGAGCAGCTCGGGCTGCGGGCGTCCGGGTGTGGCATCGACGGTCCATCCGTCGATGGCGGTCAGGAGCGTGACGGCGGAGCGGGGCAGATCATCGGCGATGACGATTTTCATCTCGTGACGTGGTCAGGCAGCAAGCAGTGATGAGGGCACGTGTGGGATTCACCACGGTGTCGGCTGCGACGACACGCCGCACCGTGGTGGACGGAAACGGTTCAAGTATAATCTGACGGTTTCGGACTCGCCGGCAAGAGCGCACCGCGCGCGACGCCGGTCTGCCCCAGCATGGTGCAAACCGTTGCGACGCGCGACAGCTGAAGCAATTCGGGCGGCTGCGGCCGGCTTTTCCACAGACTTTTCCACAAGCAACTGTGAACGTCCGGCGCGACCGCCGGGCTGCTGCCCTAAGGCGCGGGGAACGCCGCGCCGGCGGGCGCGAGGACACGGACCGACAATCGCCATGCCACAATTCACGCACCTGAAGCCGCCCGTCGACGGCACGCCGCTGAGCCGCAAGAACGGACAGCTCGTCGTGCCCGACGATCCGATCATTCCCTTCATCGAAGGCGACGGCACCGGCCCCGACATCTGGCGTGCCAGCGTGCGCGTGTTCGACGCCGCCGTGAAGAAGGCGTACGGCGGCAAGCGCCGGCTCGCCTGGTTCGAAGTGCTCGCGGGCGAGAAGGCGCGCGATCTGACGGGCGAGTGGCTGCCGAACGACACCCTCGAGGCCGTCAAGGCGTACCGGATCGCGATCAAGGGGCCGCTCACCACGCCGGTCGGCGGCGGCATCCGCAGCCTGAACGTCACGCTGCGGCAGGTGCTCGACCTGTACGCGTGCGTGCGCCCCGTGCGCTACTTCCCGGGCACGCCGGCGCCGGTGACGCACCCCGAGCGGATGGACGTCGTGATCTTCCGCGAGAACACGGAAGACGTGTACTCGGGCATCGAGTACGCGAAGGGGACTCCGCAGGCCGCCAAGATCATCGAGTTCCTCGAGAAGGAGCTCGGCAAGCGCCTCCCCGAGGACTCGGGCATCGGCATCAAGCCGATCTCCGAGCGCGCGACGAAGCGCCTGGTGCGCATGGCCATCAAGTACGCGATCGAGCACAAGCGCCGCGTGGTCACGCTGGTCCACAAGGGGAACATCATGAAGTTCACCGAGGGGGCCTTCCGCGACTGGGGCTACGAGGTCGCGAAGGAGGAGTTCCGCGACCACATCGTGACCGAGGACGAGGTCGCGCAGGGGGCGTCGCGCGACGGCAAGGTCCTGATCAACGACCGGATCGCCGACAGCGTGTTCCAGCAGATCCTGACGCGGACGTCGGAGTACGACGTGTTCGCGACGCCGAATCTGAACGGCGACTACCTGTCCGACGCCTGCGCGGCGCAGGTCGGCGGGCTGGGCATGGCGCCGGGCGCCAACATCGGCGACGAGATCGCGTTCTTCGAGGCTACTCACGGCACCGCGCCCAAGTACGCCGGCAAGGACGTCATCAACCCGTCGTCCGTGATCCTGTCGGGCGTGATGATGCTCGAGTACCTCGGATGGAAGGAAGCGGCCGACTCGATCACGAGCGCGCTCGGCAAAACGATTCAGCAGAAGCTCGTCACGTACGATCTGGCCCGGCTGATGGAGGGGGCGACCGAGCTGCGCACCTCGCAGTTCGCCGACGCCATCATCGCGAACCTGTGACGACGGGCCGAGCAACGGGAGAAGACGCATGAATCGCAAAGTGACGGTGGTCGGAGGCGCCGGCAACGTCGGCGCGACGGTGGCGCGCGCGATCGCCGTGAAGGAGCTGGCGGACGTCGTCCTGGTGGACATCGCCGACCAGAAGGCCAGCGGCCTGGCGCTGGACATGTACCAGGCGAACCCGATCGAGGGCTCGGACAGCCGGCTCGTGGGAGGCGGCGACTTCGCGGATGCGGCCGGGTCCGACGTGGTCGTGATCACGTCGGGCGTGCCGCGGAAGCCGGGGATGAGCCGCGACGACCTGCTGCAGGTGAACTACAAGATCATGCAGCAGGTGACGGAACAGATCGTCAAGTACTGCCCGAACGCGGTGATCGTGCCGGTGGCCAACCCGCTCGACGCGATGTGCCAGGCGGTCTATCGCCTGAGCGGGTTCCCGCGCGAGCGGGTGGTCGGCATGGCCGGCATCCTCGACTCGGCCCGCATGCGCGCGTTCCTGGCGATGGAGCTGAACGTCTCCGTGGAGAACATCCACGCGTTCGTGCTCGGCGGGCACGGCGACACGATGGTGCCGCTGCCGCGGTACTCGACGGTGGCAGGCATCCCGATCACCCAGCTGCTGCCGGCGGACCGGATCGCCGCCATCTGCGAGCGGACCGCCAACGGCGGCGCGGAGATCACGAAGCTCGTCGGGACGAGCGCGTGGTACGCGCCCGGGTCGGCCGCCGCGGAGATGGTCGAGATCATCCTGAAGGACAAGAAGAAGATCGTGCCGTGCTCGGTCTTCCTCCAGGGTGAGTACGGCATCCACGATCTGTTCGTCGGCGTGCCGGTGAAGCTCGGCGCCGGCGGCGTGCAGCAGATCGTCGAGATCGACCTGACCGACGAGGAGAAGGCCGCGCTGCACAAGTCGGCGGCCGCGGTGAGAGAGCTCACACAGGTAATTGGCGTGTAACGGGAAGCTGTAAACGGGAACGGGAAGGGCGCGCGCTCGCGGAGCCTGGTCACGCAGTGGCGCGCCGCGCGTCCGCGAGATCCGATGCAGCGAGCGGACGCGCCCTTCCTGTTTCCCGTTTCCCGTTCAGAGGATCTTCTTCCCCAGCGCGGACAGCACCAGCTCCGTCCCGAGCTCGGCGGTCGTGTTCCGCACGTCCAGCGTCGGGTTGACCTCGACCATGTCGAGCGCCCGGAGCCGGCCCGAGTCGGCGAGCATCTCCATCACCATGTGGGCTTCGCGGTAGTCGAGCCCGCCCTTGACCGGCGTGCCGACGCCGGGCGCAATCCCCGGATCGCAGACGTCGAGATCGAAGGAGACGTGCAGGCCGGCGCCGTCGGCACCCGCGAGGGCGATGGCCCGCTCGACCACGCTCGCGATCCCCTCCCGGTCGATGTCCTTCATCGTCAGAACGTGAATGCGGGATTCGCGGACGCGTTCCTTCTCGCGCTCGTCGAGGTTCCGGACGCCGATGAGCACGGTGCGCTCGGGGGGCACCTTCGGGGAGAAGCCGCCAATCCCCGAGAGCTCCGCCGGCTCGGGACCGAGCAGCGCCGCCAGGGGCATGCCGTGCACGTTGCCTGACGTCGTGCTGGCCGGAGTGTTCATGTCGCCGTGGGCGTCGACCCAGATCAACCCGATCCGTTCGCCGCGGGCTCGCGCCCAGGCGGCGGTCGCCGCAACCGACCCGGCTGCCAGGCTGTGGTCGCCGCCGAGCACGAGGGGCAGGGCGCCGGCCGTCAACGCCGCGCCGACCCGCTCGAACACGTCGGCGCAGACCGCCGCGATCTCGTTGATGTAGCGCTTCCGGGCATCCCCCGGGGGCCGCGTCTCCGGCGTCGGCACCTCGAGGTCGCCGCAGTCGACGACGTCGTAGCCGAGCGCGGCGAGCTGCTCGTCGAGGGCGGCGATGCGGAAGGCCGAGGGGCCCATGTCGACCCCCCGGCGTCCACCGCCGAGGTCGAGCGGCACGCCGATGACATGGACCGCCGGCACGGGGCTACCGTCTCGATGCGGGCGGGACGATCCCGTTCAGCCGCAGGTACACGACGCACTGGCCGTAGTGGTTCGCCGCGTTGGACATGGCCGCCCACACCGTCCGCGCCGGTGTCGCGCCGTTCGGGCCCGTCGGCGCGGCGAGGGCGTCGTCCGACAGGCTCTCCAGCACCTTCGCGCCGTAGTCGTACGAGGCAGCCAGGAACGATGTCACCGTCTCCCGGTCGTGCGCGGACGGCACGTCCGGAGCCGGCACCTTGCCCTCCGGATCCAGGCGCTTGAACAGGTTCACGTTCGCCTGCCCGAGGTGATGGAGCTGCTCGCCGAAGGTGCGCTGGGCCGGCGTCGCCTTGAACTCGTACTTGTCGGCCGGCATGGCTTCGGCCACGGCCACCATCCGCGCCTTCTGCGCGCTCCAGTCCCTCAGCAGATCCGCCTTGAGCCCGCCCGTCTGCCGGGCGAGCAGCGGGCCGCCGAAGGCGCAACCCAGCACGACGAGCGCACCGCCGATTGCGATCGCTGGCTTCCGCATGGTCATCCTCCAGTCGGGAAGGGCCCTCTACCGGGACTACCGCCGCTTCCAGGACACCGAGACGCCCTCGCCGGATGGGGCGACGATCGACGTGAACAGATCGGGGTGGCGGTGAATCGTTGCCAGGAAGTCGCCCATCTCCTCCCGCTTGTTCAGGACGTTGTGGGCGACGAACAGGCTTCCCTTCGGCATGCGGGGGAACACCAGATCGAAGAAACGCTGGTAGTCGCGCTTCCAGGCGTCCAGGAACACGAAGTCGAATGGCCCCTCGAGGCGGGGAATGGCCTTGAACGCGTCGCCGGCGATGACCTCGACGATGTCGGAGAGGCCGGCGCGGGCGATGTTCGCCCGGGCTTCCTTCGCGCGGACCGGGTCGTACTCGATAGTCGTCAGCCGGCCGCCGGTCTCGCGCAGCCCGAGTCCGATCCAGATGGCGCTGTACCCGCTGGCCGCCCCGATTTCGAGCGCCCGCCGGGCGCCGCTCGTCACGACGAGGAGCCGGAGGAACTCGCCGTCCTGGGGCGAGACCGCAAGCATGCCGGTATCGGCCTTGCGGATGTCGTCGAGGACCTGCTGGACGGCAGGGGAGACCCCCTGGGGCCGGGCAGGCTGCTGGGGCCGTGCCGGGGTCGGGACGGCCAGCAACAGGGCCGGCAGCAGCATCAGGCAGAGGCGTCGGATGGGCACCGGGGCGGGCTCCAGGGCCCCGCCGGACCGGCCCGGATGGCCCGGGCATGGCGTCCGGCGGGCAAATGTCGGGAAAAGACGTGAAATCATTGCAGAAACGGCCCGAGGCGTGCTCGAGCGTTCGTGTATAGTATGCGATTTGTTCACGTCCCCGCCGGGAGGCCTCGTTGAGTCCTATTCTCGTTCGCCCTGTCCGCGAGCAGCTCGAGCATGACCGGGTGATTCGACTCCTGCCGCAGGAGCTGGCCAGCCGAAAGGTCGAGGTGGCCATCAACCCGGGCAGCGAGCAGAACGCGTCGGTCGGCAGCGGCCGGAAGGACTACCCGGACGCCCTGATTTACTCGACCGACAAGGGGCGCCGCCTCATCGGCGTCATCGAGGTCGAGACGGGGGAGTCGGTCAACAACCTCGAGGCGACCTGGCAATGGGCCCAGCTGGCCCGCCTCAAGGTGCCGTTTCATCTGTACGTGCCGATGTCGGCCGTCGATGTGGCACGGCGGCTGAGCGTGGCCAATCAGATCCCTGTCGCGGAAATCTGGTCGTACCACCAGGTCGGCGACCAGATGAAGTTCACGCTCATCCACCGCGACGCCGAAGCGGCGGCGCTGCCGCCGGCGCCTCCCGAGCGGCCAGCGCGCCGGCCCGCCGCGAAGTCGCCTCGACAGGGAGCCGCGAAGGCGGCACGCCGCGCGGCCGCCGCTCCCAAGCGGCCGGCGCCCGCGGCCACGAAGCGGACCGCTGGCGGGCGGACGGCCAAGGCAGCCGCACGGAATGGATCCGCCGCACGCGGATCGAAGGGAACGAAGGCTGCCGGGCCGGCCCGGCGGCCCGCTGCCGCCGCCAAGCCCGCCAAGAAGACGGCCAAGGCGGCGCCCCGGCGCGCCGCCGCCAAGCCGGCGGCCCGCCGAAGCACGAAGGCCGGCAGCCGCCGGTCGGTCCGGAGCGCCAAGCGCAGCAGCAAGTAGAGTCCGGTGCCCTATCTGAAGTTCTCCCGCGACCGGCGGGGCTATGAGAGCACGTACCTGCTCCATGCCAGCCGCCGGCAGGGCGGCGAGCGACCAAAGCTGCTGTACTGGTTCCGCACGCCGCCGCACGTGAAGGTCGGCCGCGCCGCCTTCGACGAAGAGGCGATTCGCGCGCTCGAGGAGCATCACCCGGACCTGACCTTCGACTGGAAGCACATTCTCCAGGCCCGTCCCCCGGCCGCGCCCGAACCCAGGGATCGGGAGGGCCGCGCCCCGCGGAAGCCGGAACGCGGCGAGCGGAAGGGGCGCGAGGCCCGCAAGCCGTCGACCAGCCAGGTACCGGCTCAACCGGTCGGCGAATCCCCGGCACCCATTCCGGAGCCGGAGGAGATCGTCTCGCTCGAGTCGACGGCGGCACCTGAACCCACGGCAGGTCCGACGTTCACGCCGGCCGAGGCCGTGTCGGAGGTTGCCGCAGGTCCTCCGCCGGCGGAGCCCCCCTTCGAACCGCCGGCGCCGCAGCGCCGGCTGGTCCGGGTGTTCGACGTCGACCCCACGCCGCCGCCGCCCGTCGAGCACCATGCGACCGACCCGCCGATGGTCAACCAGATCCTGGGCGACGAGGCCGCGGAGCTGCTTCGCGCGCGTCACGCGGAGCTGCTGGCCCGCATCGCCACCCGCGTGACGGACCCCGCCCGGGCCGAGGCGCTCCGCGAACAGGCCGAGCGTCTCAACCCCGACACCTGGGTGACCGAAGAGGACGTCCGCACCGGCGCGGCGCAGGCGGAGAGCCTGCACCAAGAGCTGCGCCGGCTCGTCGGGGGACGCCGCCGGCGCCGGCGGCGCCGCTCCCGCGTGACGGGTCCGGGCCGTCCGGAGCACTCGCAGACCGTGGCGCCAGCCGGCGAAGAGGAGACCGACGGCCCCGAAGACGACGCGGGAGCAGAGGACCCGGACGTCAGCTGAGACACGCCGACCGGAGCGCGTCCGCCAGAGTCCAAACGGCTATACTCGGAGCTATGGCCATGCATGCGACCCGCCCGTTCCGCGTGATTGTCGCGCTGGTGCTGGCCGGCGTGACGCTCGGCGCCCAGGCGCCGTCCCAGACGCCGCCACCCCAGCCCGGATCGTCGGGACAGCCGACGTTCCGGATGCAGATCGATCTCATCACCACGGACGTGATCGTCCGCGATCGGAACGGACAATTCGTCGCCGACCTCACCAGGGACGACTTCCAGGTTCTCGAGGACGGCGTCGAGCAGGAGATCGCGTCGCTCGAGCTCGTGCACGGCGGACGCACCTTCAACCTGCAGGCGCCGCCGCCTCCGCCGCCGCAGGAGGGCATCATCCTGCCCGAGACGCGGCCGGTGAACGACGCGGCGGGACGCATCTTTCTCTTCTTCGTCGACGACCTCCACATGTCGTTCCGCGACACGCCGCGAATCCGCCAGCTGTTCAAGCAGATGTCGGAGACGCTCCTGCATGACGGCGACATGTTCGGCGTGGTGTCGACCGGCCCGTCCTCGATCGAGATCGACCTCACGTACGACCGGCGGCGGATGGAGGAGGCGATCAACAAGATCTCGGGAAGCGGCCTGCGCCCGAGCGAGATCATCGAGGGGCCGCAGGGCCCCAACGGGCCGAGCGAGCTCCGCTATCGCGCGCACGTCGCGTTCCGCACCGCCTACGACATCGTCAACAACCTGGCGCAGGTACAGAACCGGCGGAAGGCCGTCATCTACGTGAGCAACGGGTACGACTTCAACCCGTTCGAGGGCGCCCGCTTCAACGACCCCAACATCGTCGGGCTGACGAACGAGCGGTTCGCGCAGTACGACTACGACCCGTTCACCCGGACGAGCAACCGGTTCGCCGATGCGGACCTGGCGCGGGAGCTCGCGGAGCTAACCCGTGCCGCCAACCGGGCGAACGCGACCTTCTACACGATCGACCCGCGCGGGCTGGTGGCCGGCTCCGACATCGACGAGCCGGTGGACCCCACCGAGTGGAACCGGCACGTGCAGAAGACGCAGGACAGCCTGCGCGTGATCGCGCACGAGACGGGCGGCTTCGCGGTCGTCAACCAGAACGACTTCGAGAAGGCGCTCCGGCGCATCGACGCCGAGAGCAGCGACTACTACGTGCTGGGGTACTACTCGAGCAACCCCGACCCGTTGCGGCGGACCCGCCGGATCGAGGTCAAGGTGTCGCGTCCAGGGTTGGAAGTCTGGTCGCGGAAGGCCTACTCGCTCAAGCCGCCACCGGCCCCACCGGAAAGCCGGTAGACCGAGGGCGGGTCATCCGACCCGCCGTGCGGTGCCGTTCCCGGCCGCTGCGGTTCTGCGGGACCGCCGCGGCCGGTTCTGTGTACGGGCCTGTTCCGCAATGGCCTCGCGCGTGCGCGCGATGGCTTCCCGCAGATAACCCTCGTCCAGCTCGAACCCGATGAAGTCGCGTCCCAGCCGCGCGCAGGCCACGGCCGTGCTTCCAAGCCCCAGGAACGGGTCGACCACCGTGCGCACCCGGGGGAGTCCGTGCAGCCGCAGGCAGTACTCCGGCAGGCGGGCCGGGAAGGTGGCCGGGTGGGGCCGGTCCTTGTCGCGGTTCTGGATCGTCTCGTACGGCATGAACCACGCGTTGCCGCGGCACCGCACGCCCGCCCTGGCCGACTGCCAGCGGGTCACGTTCGATTGGTCCTGGTAGGGGACCCCGAGGGCGAGCCGGTCGATCGGGACCCGGCCGTCGTGGGTGAAGTGGAAGATGAACTCGTGGCAGTCGTTGACGAAGCGCCGGCTGTTGATCGGCTTGTAGTGGCCGAGCGCGAGGTTGCGATCCACTCCGGCGTTGGCACCGGCGGCATCGCGATCGATCGCGATCGACTTGATCCAGTGCAGGGTGTTCTGGAGCGTCAGGTGCGGCCGCGCGGCCAGTGCGACGTCGATCGCGGTCCACGGATCGGTCGGTTTGGCGCCGACGTTGAGGAACAGCGAGCCGCCGGGCGCCAGCAGTCGGGCCGCGGACCGAACCCAGTCGGACGTCCAGGCGAGATAGCGGTCGCGCGGCAGGGCGTCCGCGTAGCTGCGATACCGGATACCGAGGTTGTAGGGGGGCGACGTGACGATCACGTCCGCGGTGCCCTCGGGGAACCGGGGCATCAGGGACAGGCAGTCACCGAGAAAGAACCGGAACGTCGCCGACCCCGCAGTCAGCGTCTCGTAGGGGCGTGGGGTCACTGACCCCGCATCATACTCTGCAGGCGGATCGCTACGACGCACGGACGGCGATCGTCGGCGTGCGCGTCACGCGCTCCGCGGCGACCGTGTGATTGCGGCGGTGCAGGGCCAGCTCACAGTTGCTGCCCTTCTCCTCGACGTACGCGAGCTCGCGGCTCGTCGCGACTTCGCGATAGCGGCCGACGACGCAGCCGCAGGTGAGCGTCGTGAAACCAAGCAACCGTACCAGGCTCATTGAGACCCCCCCGCCGAACCCACTTCATAGCAACTCACATGCCGCCTGGATGACGCGCGGAACGCGGGTCGTGATGCGTGCGCGTGCGCGCGTCTCGCCGTGCGGAAATGCGGCGGAATCCGTGCGGTCGGCCGGGAGCGGATCCGCCGTGGCGTCTCACCCGACCGTGTCCGGATGGCACACCCGGTGTCCTGAAAAGGGGTCTGTCGTTGGATTGAGGCCCAAGCGATTGGATTCGGGACCGCGCGTCGAGGGCCGGCATCGGCGAGCCGGCGGCCGCCCTGGCGCACCGGTGCAAATATTCGCGCTAAGTGCTTGCTTCATAAAGGATCTCTGGTTATCATCCGACTATTAACTGAAAGGCCGCTGCTCGTTTCAGAAGGGACCTGTCGGATGCTCCAGATGAGGTTCGCGGGCGTCGTGCGTCCGTTTGTCGTTTTCGTGGGAGTCTGCGTCGCCGTCGCCGGTGCCGAGGGTGCGGCGATCGCGGCGTCCCTGCACACGCCCGCATCGACCGGCGCGTCGTCGCTGGTTTCAGGAGTTGTCCGGACCGAGGTCGCGGCCCAGAAGAAGTCCTCGTCGAAGCGCCGTCTGTCGAAGGCGGCCCGGGCGCGCCGCGCGCGCCTGGCCCGCGCGCGAGCCGCCGCGCGGGCGCGCCAGCTGCGGGAGCTGGCGCAGCCCCGGTTCAAACTGAACGAGCGGGGCGAGCTCGTACCGGATGTCCGGGCGGCGGCGGCCATCATCTACAACCCCGAGACCGACCAGGTGCTCTGGGAATCGAATTCGCAGGATCCCCGCTCCATCGCGAGCATCACGAAGGTCATGACGGCCGCCGTGATGCTCGAGGCGAATCCGAATCTCGATCGCACCGTCACGATCGTCCGGTCCGACGTCGCGCGCGCGAACCACACGTACCTGCGGGCCGGCGAGAAGGTGACGCTCGACGACCTGCTGCACCTGACGCTCATCGCGTCGGACAACGCGGCGGCCCGCGCGCTGGCCCGGACGTCGCCGCTCGGCACCGAGCGCTTCATCGACCGGATGAACGAGAAGGCCGCCGAGCTCGGCCTCGAGCACACCTCCTACGCCGACCCGTCCGGCCTGGATCCGCGCAATATCTCGTCCGCCTACGACATGGCCCGCCTGATCGCCTTTGCCGCCAGCGACGAGCGCCTCTCGTCGATCATGCGGAAGCCGCATCACACGATCCTGACCAACCGCCGGGCGCTGAACATCAACAACACGAACCAGCTGCTCGGCAACGAGGACGTGGACGTCCGGGGCGGCAAGACCGGGTTCATCTCGAAGGCCGGCTATTGCCTGGCCACGCTGCTGCGGCTGCCCCAGACGAACCAGCAGGTCGCCGTCGTCGTGCTCGGCGCCCGATCGAGCGCCGGGCGGTTCTGGGAGACGCGGCACCTGTTCAACTGGCTCGCGTCGAAGACGCAGTCGCTCAACATGCTCACCGCGACGCCGGCCGTCGGAGGCGCCGCCGCGCAGGCCGCGGCCTCCTCGGCGCAGAACTGACAGCCCACCAGCCTGGTGAAGACAGGGACGCGGGCGCCTCACGGCGCCCGTTGTCGTGTACGGGTGCGGATCGGTCCGGCGAGCGCCGCGTTCAGGCCCCGATGAAGCCCTGCTGGACCGCTGCGGCGTCGAGGGGGAGGGTGGCGATGGCGTCGACGGGCGGCATCGCCGGGCGGCTCGTGTGACGGACGTCTACCGCCTTCAGGTAGCGGCGGCAGACCTGACACGCGTAGACCCGGTACCGGCGGTCCCGGCTCGCGAACATCGGCAACTGCGAGCGATCCCGGGTCGGGCACCAGGGACACCCCACGGCTTCCCACGGCCAGCGTCCGAGGCAGCGGCTGCAGACGAGGGCGCGGTGATGGTCGTCGAGCAGCACCGCGAAATCCGGTTCCGCGCCGCAGAAGGGGCACCACGACCGGCCCCAGTCGCCGAGCGTGATCATCCGGCTCGCCAGTTCCAGCGTGCGCGACAGGAACGGCCGGATGGCCAGACTGGCCACATCGTCGAACATCGCGGGGCGGTCGGTGGCGGGGGAAGCCGCCGGTCCGCACGCCGTTTCGGCGTACCAGGTCCGGATCAGCCGCTCGGTTGCGTCGGCATCGCGCACGAGCGTGCTGATCGCGTCGTGATGGGGCGGTTCCAGGGAATCGTGCCGCGCGAGGATATCGGCCGTCTGACGCAGCGCCAGCCGCACCTCCGCCCAGTCGAGCGGCAGATCCTCGAGCTCGAGCATGCGATTCCCGCGCTCGAGGCGGCTCATCAGCAGCGCCGGCGACGGGGGCACGGGCGGCGTCGGGATCCGGACCAGCAGACGCCGTGCGAGCTCCATCAGGTCCACCTGCAGGTCGACCGCGGGCGCCAGCTCGGGGTGATTCGCGCGAAGTGCGCGCAGCTCCGCGATTTCCGGGGGGTCCGGCCGCGCCGGCCGGGACGGGGGATGGACCATGGCCGCAGCGAAGATATCATGACGTGCCCCGTGCCCCGGCGACACCGCCGGGCATCTCAGGAACAGGGTGGCCCCGGCGCCATGCGATGAGAGTTGGCAGCGGCGCGGCGAGTGGGCGATGATGAGGTAATTGCCGCCCGGCAGGGTGGCCCTGAGTAACGGATCATCATGGCGGACAAGGTGCAGACGTTTACGGACTCGAACTTCGCGCAGGACGTGCTGCAGTCGCAGCGGCCGGTGCTCGTCGACTTCTGGGCCCCGTGGTGCGGCCCGTGCAAGCGCATCGCGCCGACCGTGGAAGCGCTCGCGGCGGACTTCGACGGGCGCGCAGTCATCGGCAAGCTGAATGTCGACGACAACCCGCGGACGCCGGCGCAGTACTCGGTGCGCGGCATCCCGACGCTCCTGATCTTCAAGGGCGGCGACGTCGTGGAGTCCGTCGTCGGCGCCCAGGTCACGCGCGAGCAGCTCTCCCAGATGATCGAGAAGCACCTGTGAGCGCTACCGAACACCGCCAGGTCGTCATCATCGGGTCCGGTCCCGCCGGGCTGACCGCGGCGCTGTACACCGCCCGGGCCAACCTGCAGCCGCTCGTGATCGAAGGGCTCGAAGCGGGGGGCCAGCTGATGATCACGACGACGGTCGAGAACTGGCCGGGGTATCGGGAGGGGATCATGGGGCCCGACCTGATGGCGGAGATGCGCGCCCAGGCGGAGCGGTTCGGCGCGACGATCCGGGGCGGCGATGTCGACGCCGTCGATCTCGGCGTGCGCCCCTTCGTCATCAGGACCGGCCGCACGTCGGTCACCGCCGACGCGCTGATCATCGCGACCGGCGCCTCGGCACGGTGGCTGGGCCTGCCCTCCGAGAAGCAGCTGGTCGGCCGCGGCGTCTCCAGCTGCGCCACCTGCGACGGCGCGTTCTTCAAGGACCGGCCGATCGTCGTCGTCGGGGGCGGTGACACGGCGATGGAGGAGGCGCTCTTCCTGACGCGGTTCGCCTCGAAGGTCTACGTCGTGCACCGGCGCGATCGCCTGCGCGCGTCGAAGATCATGCAGGACAAGGCGATGGCGCACCCGAAGATCGAGTTCATCTGGAACACGGTCGTCGAGGAGATCCGCGACGTCGCGAAGGGCGAGGTCACGGGCGTCGTCCTGCGGAACGTCGAGACGCAGGAGCGGTCGGAGCTGGCCGTGGACGGCGTCTTCGTTGCAATCGGACACTCGCCGAACACCCAGCTGTTTCAGGGGCAGCTCGAGCTCGATCCGAACGGCTACATCGTCACGAACGGCACGCGGACGAACATCGTCGGCGTGTTCGCCGCGGGCGACGTCCAGGATCCCACCTACCGCCAGGCGATCACCGCGGCCGGATCCGGTTGCATGGCCGCCATGGACGCCGAGCGCTACCTCGAGGACCTCGGGCACCACCACGTGCCGGAGTCGATCGAGACCGCGAGCAGCAGCTAGTACCCGTCGCAGTCACGAACCGCAGAGGCACCGAGGGCACAGAGGACGCACAGAATCCCGAAGCGCAGAGGGCTGGAACCTCTGTGCGTCCTCTGTGGCGCTGTGGTTCGTGACCCGGACCGGAGCGTCCGGCTCAATCGATCCAGCCGCCGCCGAGCACCTCGTCGCCATCGTAGAAGACGGCCGCCTGGCCGGGTGTCACGGCAATCTGCGGAGCGTCGAAGACGACACGGACCCGATCGTGGCCGATCGGGGTGATCGTGGCTGCGCCAGGCGGGTGGCGGTGCCGGATCTGGACGGCCGCGGTGATCGACCCGTCCGGCGGCGTGCCCGCAATCCAGTTCACCTGCCTGACCTCGCAGTCCATCCGCTCCAGATCGCTGCGGCTGCCGACCACGAGCGTCGCCGTCTCCGGCTGGATGGCGAGGACGTAGAGCGGCTCGGTGGAGGAGAGCCGGAGGCCCTTCCGCTGTCCGACCGTGAAGCGGTGGATGCCGTCGTGCCGCCCGAGCACGCGGCCGGAGGTGTCGGTGATCGCGCCGCCCGGCGGCGCGGCCCCGAGCTTCGACTCGACGACGCGTGCATAGTCGCCGTCGGGAACGAAGCAGATCTCCTGGCTGTCCGGCTTGTCAGCCACCGGGAGGCTGCGCGCCCGTGCGTACGCCCGGACCTCCGCCTTCGTCCAGTCGCCGACGGGAAACGCCGCACGCGACAGCTGTTCCTGCGTGAGCGCGAACAGGAAGTAGGACTGGTCCTTGTCGGCGTCCAGGCCGCGATGCAGGTGACGCCGCCCGCCTTCGTCCACGCGAATCCGGGCATAGTGGCCGGTGGCGACCGTGCCGGCATCGAACCCCGCGGCGCGGTTCACGAGCGTGGCGAACTTGAGCTCGCTGTTGCAGTGGCTGCAGGGGATGGGCGTCCGCCCGGCTGCGTACTCGCGGGCGAAGTTCGCGACGACGGTCTCCTGGAAGGGCCGTTCGAGATTGAGGACGTAGTGGGGGATGCCGAGCGCCGCGGCGACGCGGCGGGCGTCGTGCAGGTCGTCCAGCGAGCAGCAGCGTCCGAATGCCGCGGCGTTCCCCTCGCGCTGATCGTAGAGCTGCATCGACAGGCCGATGACCTCGTGTCCGGCCTCGACGAGGCGCGCGGCGGCGACCGAGGAGTCCACGCCGCCCGACATGGCAACGACGATTCGCATCCTGCTGGGTGCGCGCGCGGGGGCGCGTCAGCGCGCGGCCGGCACGCGGGTGAGCGACCGGAGCTTTTCGACCAGCCGGGGGAGGACCGCGAGCAGCCGGTCGACCTCGGCCTCCGTGTTCGTCGTGCCGAGGCTGAAGCGGATGGCGCTCTGCGTTCGCCCCTGGGGCAGGCGCATCGCTCGGAGCACGTGCGAGGGCTCGAGCGTGCCCGACGAGCAGGCCGACCCGGTCGAGACGGCGATGCCTTCCAGGTCCAGGCCGATCAGGAGCGACTCGGCTTCGACGCGATCGAAGCTGATGTTCGACGTGTTCGGGACGCGCGGCGCCCCCTCGCCGTTCACGTGGGCGCCGGACACCGCTGCGAGCACGCCCCGCTCGAGCCGGTCGCGGAGCGCGCTGACCTGGACCGCGTGCTCCGGCAGCCCCGTCCGCGCGATCTCCGCCGCCACGCCGAAGCCCGCGATGGCGGGGACGTTCTCGGTGCCCGCGCGGCGGTTGCGCTCGTGCCGTCCGCCGGTCAGGATCGGGGCAATCCGGACGCCCCGGCGGATCCAGAGCGCACCGGCCCCCTTGGGCCCGCCGATCTTGTGCGCCGACACCGACAGCAGGTCGACGCCGAGCTCCCGGACGTCGACGGGAATCTTGCCGGCGGACTGCACCGCGTCCGTGTGCATGAGGGCGCCGACGCGATGCGCAGCCTCGGCGATCGCCGCGATCGGCTGCACGACGCCGGTTTCGTTGTTCGCGTGCATGATCGAGACGATCGCGGTCTCGTCGTCCAGGGCGGCGGCCACGGCGTCGGGCTCGACCACGCCGGCCTGGGTCGGCGGGACCCAGGTCACGCGCCAGCCGCGGCGCTCCAGCGCCCGGCAGGTGTTGAGGATCGCCTCGTGCTCGATCTGGGACGTGACGACGTGGCGGCGGCCGCGGGATTCCAGCGCCTCGGCGGCCCCGCGGATCGCGAAGTTGTCCGCCTCGGTGCCGCCGGCGGTGAAGACCACCTCTGCCGGCTCGGCGCCGATGAGGGCGGCGACCCGGGCGCGCGCCTCGTCGAGCACCGCCTTGGCCTGCTGCCCGAACGTGTGGACGCTCGACGCGTTGCCGAACGTCTCCCGGAGCGCACGGGTGGTGGCCTCGAGCGCGGCGGGGTGCAGCGGGGTCGTCGCGTTGTGATCGAAATAGATGCGCACGGCCTCGGTCGATCATAGCATCCGGCCTGATTTTTCCGGCCGATCCGACTGGACAATACTCTGCCGCGCTGCCTATACTCGCTGCGAGGTTCCCCGGCACGGAGTATCAGGCTCCGGCCGATTGCATCCCCCAATTGGCGGCGCGCCCGGGCGGCGCCCCGTCGCCCACAGGGGTCGCGATTGCGGCCGAGTGGAGGTCAAACACATGTGGAAGCGTGACGAGGCGGTGAAGCCGCCGACGCCGCCGGCTCCCCCTGCGAGTCCGGCCGCCCCGGCCGCTCCGGCCGTGTCCACGACCGGCTACGAGAGCGGCCGGTCCTCGCGCGATGTCGTGCACATCGGCAAGTCCGTCGTCATCAAGGGCGAGCTGAACGGCAGCGAAGACCTGACGATCGAAGGCCACGTCGAGGGCAAGATCGAGCTGAAGGACCACGTCCTCACGATCGGCAGCAACGGCCGGATCCGTGCGGAGGTGTTCGCGAAGCAGGTGATCGTGCTCGGCGAGGTCATCGGCAACGTCTCGGCGACGGAGAAGGTCGACATCCGCGACAACGGCTCCGTCGACGGCGACATCGTCTCGCCGCGCGTGGCGATTGCCGAGGGAGCCCACTTCCGCGGCAGCGTGGACATGAAGCGCTCGGGTACGGCGGCTCCGAAGGGCGCCGAGAAGAGCGAGTCCAAGCCGGCGGCGCAGCCGGCGGGCGCGCAGAAGGTCGGGGCGTAGACGGGATGCGGCGTCGAGGGGTGGAGCGCCAGCTGCCGGGTGGCATGCGCTCCGCCGCTCATTGAGGCGAGAGTGGTGGCCGGGTCGGAGCGTGGTGGGTGGAGCGCGCTGCTGGGGCGATTGGGAGGCCGACGGACCTCCGAGCAGGAGGCGGTCTCGCCGGCGTCCGGCAGTGTCGCCGGCACGCCGTTCCCGACCAAGGCGCTGCGGAAGTTCCTCGCGACGCTGACGAACCGGACCGATCCGGTCCTGCTCGACCTCGGACCCGTCATCGGCACCAACGTCGCGTTCTTCGGCGAGCAGCTCGGATGCAAGATCTTCGTCGAGGACCTGTTCGCCGACGTCGATCGGCACCGCGATCGTGAGGAGGAACTGGCCGCGTTCCTGGAGCGGCGGTTCCCCCAGGCCGACGGCACGTTCGACGGCATCCTCTGCTGGGACGTGATCGACTTCCTGCCGCCGGCGGCCGGACAGGTCCTGGCGGCGCAGCTGACACGGCTGCTCGCGGTGGACGGCGCGCTGCTCGGTTTCTTCGGCACCGCCGCGGGGCGCGAGACGACGTTCACGAAGTTCGTCGTCGCCGACGACCAGACCCTCCACTACCGGCCCTACGGCCCCGCGCGGACCAGGACGCGTATCCTGCAGAACCGCGACATCATCAAGCTGTTCGAGGGCCTCCGCGTCTCGGACTCCTTCCTGCTCCAGACGAACATGCGGGAGATCCTCTTCCGCAAGCCGGCCTATCTCGCGGGCGCCGGCGCCTGAGGCGCCGTGGCCCGGCCGGTCGTCGCCCTCCTGACCGACTTCGGGACCCGCGATCACTACGTGGGGACCATGAAGGGCGTCGTGCTCGGGATCTGCCCGGACGCGGCGCTCGTCGACGTCACCCACGAGATCCCGCCCCAGGACATTCATGCCGCGGCCTTCGAGCTGGCGGCGGCGTGGCGGTACTTTCCGGCGGACACCGTGTTCCTCGTCGTCGTCGATCCGGGCGTCGGGTCGGGGCGGCGGGCGCTGGCCGCGCGCGCCGGCGGCTGCCGGTTCGTCGCGCCCGACAACGGCGTGCTCGGTCCCGTGCTCAGAACCGATCCGGGGGCGATCGTGGTGGAACTGGCCGAGGCCCGGTTTGCCCGGCCGGACGTCAGCCGCACGTTCGAGGGGCGCGATCGGTTCGCGCCGGCAGCGGCGTGGCTGGCACGCGGCACCGCGCTCGAGGCGCTCGGCCCGCAGGTGACCGACTGGCAGCAGCTGGAGCTGCCGGAACCGCGCGCCGACGGGGGGACGCTGCACGGGATGGTGCAGCGCGTGGACCGCTTCGGCAATCTCATCACGAACATCGACCGCGGGGCCCTCGACGCGCTGCGTGCGCAGGTGTCAGGCGCGGACGCCGGCGTCGTTCTCTCGATCGGCGGCCGGCGGATCGACGGCATCGCGGGCACGTACGCCGACGTCCCCGCCGGCATGCTCTGCGCCCTGTTCGGCAGCGCGGGCTGGCTGGAGATCGCGGTGAACGGCGGCAACGCCGCGGAGCGGCTGGGGCTCGGCGCCGGCGCGTCGGTCCGCGTCGACGTCAGCTGACGCCCTGTAGTACCCTCGGAGGCTGCCTGGCCGCTGACGCTGCGGCCCGGCGCCGTTTCATGACCCCCGCCGGAAGGATCCCATGATCAATTTCGATCTGTCGGAAGAGCACCGCCTGCTCGAGTCGACGGTCCGCGACTGGGCCGCGCGCGAGATCGCGCCGCGCATCGCGGAGCTCGACCGGGCCCACCATTTCGATCGCGCGATCCTGCCGCAGATGGCCGCACTGGGGCTGCTGGGCATTTCGGTGCCCGTGGAGTACGGCGGCGCCGGCATGGACTACATCGCGCTCGGGCTGGCGAGCGAAGAGCTCGAGTACGTCGACACCTCGCTGCGCGTCATCATGTCCGTTCATGCGGGGCTCAACAGCCTGTCGCTGCTGACGTGGGGGACGGAAGACCAGAAGCAGCGGTACCTCGTGCCGCAGGCACGTGGCGAGAAGATTGCGACGTACGGGCTCACCGAGCCGGCGGCCGGCTCCGACGTGCGCGGGATCCAGACCGTCGCCGTGCGCACGGGGGATCGCTACGTGCTGACCGGCGAGAAGATGTGGATCTCGCTGGCCGACGTCGCCGACAACTTCCTCGTCTTCGGCTGGACCGATCTCGACAAGAAGAAGGCGCGCGACCCGTCGGGCATCACGGCCTTCATCGTCGAGCGTTCGTTCAAGGGGTTCTCGAGCGGCACGCTGACGGAGAAGTGGGGGATCCGCGCGGGCAACACCGGGTACTTCAAGATGGACGAGGTCGAGGTGCCCGAGGAGAACGTGCTCGGCCGCCCCGGCGAGGGGTTCAAGATCGCGATGTTCGCGCTCGACCAGGGGCGGTACACGGTGGCGGCCGGCGCGACCGGCCTGATTCGGGCCTGCCGCGACGCCAGCGTGAAGTACGCGCTCGAGCGCCGCACCTTCGGACAGCCGATCGCCGAGCACCAGCTGGTCAAGCAGATGATCGCGAACATGGAAGCCGACTACCAGATCTCGCGGCTGCTCTGGCTGCGTGCCGGATTCCTCAAGAACACCGGGCGTCGCAACACCCGCGAGACGAGCCTCGCGAAGTGGTACGCGACCGTGGCCTCCGAGCGGGCGGCCGGCGACGCCGTGCAGGTCCATGGCGCGAACGGGTACTCGGACGAGTATCCGGTCGGCCGCTTCTACCGGAACGCCAAGGGCGCGGTCATCTACGAGGGCACGCGCGAAGTGCACACGCTCATGCAGGCGGACTACGTGCTCGGATACCGGCAGGATCGCCCGACCCGGTGCGAGCTGCCCCCGGTGAAGTAGCCGCGAGCGCCGCGAGCCCATGGACAGTGATCTCTCGCTCGAGTTCCTGCGCGTCGTCGAGCAGGCGGCCATCGCCTGCGCCCAGACGATGGGGCAGGGGGACGGACCGAAGTCGGACGCGGCCGCCGTCACCGCGATGCGGCGCGAGCTCGATTCCGTGCCGATCGACGGCACCATCGTCATCGGCGAAGGGGAGCGCGACGAGGCGCCGATGCTGTTCATCGGCGAGCGGGTCGGGCTGGCCAATGCTCTCGAGGGACGCCGCGGGCTCGGCGCCCCGCAGGTGGACATCGCGGTCGATCCGCTGGAGGGCACGAATCTCTGCGCCACCGGCGAGCCCGGGGCCATCGCCGTGCTCGCCGCGTCGGAGCGGGGCGGGCTGCTGCACGCGCCCGACCTCTACATGGAGAAGCTGATCGTCCCGCCGGCCGCACGCGACGTGGTCGACCTCGATGCCCCTGTCGCCGACAACCTGAAGGCCATTGCGCGGGCGCTGGAGCGCGATGTCGACGACCTGGTCATCACCGTGCTGGATCGGCCGCGGCATGCGCAGCTCGTCGCGGACATCCGCGCAACCGGGGCGCGCATCCGGCTGATCAGGGATGGCGATCTCTCGGCGGCGATTGTCGCCGCGGTGGCGGGGACCGGCGTCCACGCGGTGATGGGCATCGGGGGCGCGCCGGAAGGCGTGCTGACCGCCGCAGCCATGCGCTGCCTCAACGGGGAGATCTACGCGCGGCTCGTCATCCGCACCCCCGAGGACGAGGAACGATGCGCGGCCATGGGCATCACCGACGTGCGGCGCATCTACCGCGCCATCGACCTCGCGCCGGGACGGCATCTCATCTTCGCCGCGACGGGCGTGACGGAGGGGGCGCTCATGAAGGGGGTGCGCTTCTTCCGCGACGGGACGCGGACGGCGTCGCTCATCATGCAGACGTCGCCGTGGCAGATCCGCTTCATCGACAGCATCCACGTCAGCAACGACAACCGCAGTGCCATCCGCTTCTGAACCGGTGACCGGCGCGCGGGAGGATCTCGCGCTCTGGCGCCGCAACCTGATCGCGCTGACGGCGGCCGTGTTCATCGGCTTCACGGGCTTCACCCTCGTGATGCCGTTCCTGCCCATCTACATCGGCCAGATGGGGGTCACCGACCCCGGCGAGATCGCGGCCTGGACCGGGGTCACGCTCGGCGTGACGCCGGCGATGACGGCGTTGTTCTCGCCGCTCTGGGGGCGGCTGGCCGACCGCTTCGGGCGGCGCTTCATGGTCGCGCGATCGCTCGTCAGCTTCGTGTTCATCATGGCGGCGATGGGCTTCGCGCGCGAGCCGTGGCACCTGTTTGCGCTACGCGTGCTGCAGGGCTTCTTCGCGGGATACGGCGCGCTCACGCTGGCGATGGCCGCCGAGTCGGCACCGCCGGGGCGGCTCGCGCAGTCGATCGGCACGGTGCAGACGGCGCAGCGGCTCGGCCCGGCGCTGGGCCCCGTGATCGGCGGGCTGATCGCCGGCCTGGTGGGGCTTCGGGGCACGTTTCTCGTCACGGCCGTGTTCTACGCGGCCGCGTTCGTCCTGGTGCTCGCGCTCTATCGTGAGCCCGGGAGGACCGCCGAGCCGGCCCGCAGCGACGGGGAAGGGGGGCAGGTCACGTTCCGCAGCGTGATGGCCTTCGAGAACTTCCTGCTGCTGATGGCTGTGATCTTCGGTCTGCAGTTCGTCGACCGGAGCTTCGGTCCGGTGCTGCCGCTCGTGATCGCCCGTCCGGGGCTGAGCGGTACCGACGTCGCGCTGCAGTCCGGCCTGGTCTTCTCGACGATTGCGTGTGCGGCCGCGCTCGGGCATCACATCAGCGCCCGCCTGCTGCGGCAATGGAGCGGGCGCGTCGTGATCAGCCGTGCCGCCATCGTGGCAGCGGCAGCCACCCTGGGCATCACGCTCAGCCCCGGCGTCTGGTGGATCGGCCTGTGGGCCGGCATCTTCGGCGTCGCGATCGGCGTCGCGATGACCGCGTCGTACACGGCGGCCGCCAACAGCTTTCCCGGGAATGTCCGCGCGACCGGCTTCGGCTTCCTGACGAGCGCGTCGCTCGTCGGCATCGCGGTGAGCCCGATGGTGGCCGGCGCGCTGGCGCGCGTCGGGATGCGGACGATCTTCTACGTGAACGTCGTGATGCTGGTCGCGCTCGGGGCGCTCGTCCGCCGGACCATGACCGACGAGCCGGGCGAGATGGCCGCCCCGACGGTGGAGGACACGTGACGGACGCGGGCGCCTCAGGTGTCGGGCTCCGCCTTGCGGTGCTTGCGGCGCCGCCACGGGCGCTTCGTCCGGTCCTCGTGCGGGCCGCCGGTCTGACGAGGCAGGGGCGCGCGCGGCCGGGCCGGCTTCTTCCTTGCGCCGCTCGTCGGCTTCGCCATGCCCGGCACTCTGCCGTGACGGCCCGGCGGCTGTCAATCACGGACGGACCACGATGCGCGTGGTGACGGTGCATCCACACGCGCCGCTCGAGCCGCAGCTCGAAGCCGCGGCGGCCGCGATTGCCGCTGCTGGCGTCGTCGGCTTCCCGACCGAGACGTTCTACGGGCTGGCTGCCGATCCCCGGTTGGAGCAGGCGGTGGCCCGTCTGTTCGAGCTCAAAGGACGCGCGGAGTCGCAGCCCATCGGGCTCATTGCGGCCGATCTGGCACAGGTCGAGCGAATCGCCGATCTGCCGGCGAGGGCGCTGCGGCTGGCGCGCGCCTTCTGGCCGGGACCGCTGACGCTGGTCGTGCCGGCGCGCGTCCCGCTGGCCGGAGCCGTGCGCTCCGGGAGAGGGCTCGTGGGCGTGCGCGTGTCGTCGCACCCGGTGGCGCGCGCGCTGGCAGCCGCGTTCGGACATCCGATCACCGCCACCAGCGCGAACCGCAGCGGCGAACCGCCTGCCGTGACGGCCGAGGCTGTCGCGCGCGTGCTTCCGGACCTGCCGCTGCTCGTCGACGGAGGTCCGGCGACGGGCGGCGCGCCGTCGACCGTGGTCGAGGTGGCGGGCGGCGAGATCGCGCTGCTGCGGGCGGGGGCCGTGCCGTGGGAGCGCGTGCTAGAATCGCTCGACGACTGAGCGGATCGACGTTCCCGCGCGCTCGCCCCTGCCTGGACTCCTTCGAGACGCCCGCGATGTCTGCATTGGCCACTCCACCTCGTGAACGGGCTGCGCTCGTCGGCCTCATCACGCGTGCCGATCAGCGCGCGACGGTGGATGGCCATTTCGAGGAGCTGGCCGGTCTCGCCGAGGCGGCCGGGGCCGAGGTGGTCCTGACGGTCTCGCAGGAGCGGCCGCGCCCGGATCCGGCGACATTCCTCGGCCGCGGCAAGATCGAGACGCTGGCACACGCGTGCGCCGAGCTCGACGTCGACGTCGTGATCTTCGACAACGAGCTGACGCCGGGGCAGCTGCGGCACATCGAGAAGATCGTCGGGCGGAAGGTCATCGATCGGACGCAGCTCATCCTCGACATCTTCGCGCGCCGCGCGCGGACGCGTGAGGGCAAGCTGCAGGTCGAGCTGGCGCAGCTGGAGTATCTGCTGCCGCGCCTGGTCGGGGCCGGGCTGGCGCTCTCACGGCTGGGCGGCGGCATCGGCACCCGGGGACCGGGCGAGACGAAGCTCGAGACGGACCGCCGGCGCATCCGCGCGCGCATCCACCAGATCAAGGAAGAGATCGAGGACGTCCGGCGCCGCCGCGCCCAGCTCCGCGAACGGCGGCAGAAGCAGGCGGTCCCGACGGTGGCGCTCGTCGGCTACACGAACGCGGGCAAGACGACGCTGTTCAACCGGCTCACGCGCGAAGGGGCGGAAGCCACCGACGCGCTGTTCGTCACGCTCGACCCGCTCGTGCGCCGCGTGCGCCTGCCCGATCGGCGGGAGCTCCTGATCTCCGACACGGTCGGCTTCATCGACCGGCTGCCGCATACGCTGGTCGCGGCGTTCCGCGCGACGCTCGAAGAAGTGGCCGACGCCGATCTGATCCTGCACGTGATCGACGCGTCGAGCCCCGACCGCGACCGCCACATGTCCGCCGTGCACCGCGTGCTCGAGGAGGTCGACGCGATCGACGTGCCGCAGCTGCACGTGTACAACAAGATCGACAGGCTGGACGAGGAGGATCGGCGGCGTCTGGCGACGGGCGATCCGGACGCGCTGCTGGTGTCCGCGCTCACGGGCGAGGGGCTCGACCAGCTGCTCGCGGCCATTTCCCGGCATCTGGCGCTCGATCTCCAGCGCGTGACGCTGGAGTTCGATCCGCGCTCGGACGCCGACCGTGCGTCGGTCGCGCGCCTGTATCGGCATGCCCGGGTGCTGCGGCATGACGAGACGGCCGAGCGGCTGTCGATCGAAGCGGAGCTGCCGCGCCGCGTGCTCGAGCGGCTGCAGCAGGAGCGCCGCCACCCTGGTACGGCATGAGACGGAGAGCTCTCGCAGTCCTGTTCCTGGTTCTGGCCGCGGGCTGTGCCCGGCGGACCCCTCCGCCGGTGATGCCGGCTTCGCCGGCGTTTCCCGACTTCGTGCAACCGGTTCCGTCCACCGCGCTGCCGCCCGACCTCGGCGCGGACCTGCAGACCGCCTGGGCGTACCTGCAGTCGGGCGATCCCGGCGCCGCGGACCGCGTCTACGCCCGCGTGCTGCGCGCCGCGCCGTCCGAGGCCGCCGCGCTGGCAGGCCAGGGCTACGCGGCGCTCGCCCGCGACGACGAGGAGCGTGCGCTCGCGCAGTTCGATGCGGCGCTGGCGAGCGAGCCGGAGCTCGCGTCCGCGCTCGTCGGTCGTGGGCAGGCGCTGCTGCGGCTGGGACAGTCGGCGGATGCGCTCGAGAGCTTCGAACGCGCGCAGGCGGCGGATCCGCGTCTCAACCTGGCACCGCGCCTCGAGACGTTGCGGTTCCGCGTGCTCGACGACCTGATCGGGCAGGCGCGCAGCCTGGCGGACAAGGGCGACGTCGACGGCGCGCGCGCCGCATACGAACGGGCGCTGAAGGCGTCGCCCCAGAGCGCCGTCCTGTACCGGGAGCTCGCGGCCGTCGAACGCCGCGCCGGACGTCACGACCTCGCGCGGGCCCACATCGAGGCGGCGCTGAACCTGGATCCGGCCGATCGCCAGGCGCATGTGCTGCTCGGCGAAATCCAGGAAGCCGATGGCGACATCGAGGCGGCGCTGGCCAGCTACGTCGCGGCGCAGCGGATCGAGTCGACACCCGAGCTCGACGCCCGGATCGCGTCACTGCGCGAGCGAGCCGACCTGGCACGCCTGCCCGAAGCGTTCCGCACGCTGGCGTCGCGTCCGGAGGCATCGCGCGCGGATCTCGCGGCCGCGCTGGGCCTCCGCCTGCCCGGCGTCCTCGCGCGCGCACCGGAGCGGCCGACGCCCGTGCTGACGGATTTGCGCGATCACTGGGCCCAGGCCTGGGCGCTGAGCGCGGTCCGGGCCGGCGTGATGGACGCGTTCGCGAATCACACCTTCCAGCCCGACGCCGTGGTCCGCCGCGCCGATCTCGCCGCGGCGGCCGCACGCGTCATCGAGCTGCTCGCGGCGCTCGGCGATCGACGTGCCGGCGAATGGCGGCAGGCGTCGGTGCCGTTCCCCGATCTGCCCGCCGAACATCCGTCCCATGCCGCCGCCGCCACGGCGGTGGCCGCCGGCGTGATGGAGCGCGAAGCGGGCGGGGCGTTCGAGCCGACCCGCGCCGTCACCGGCGAGGAGCTGCTCGAGACGGTGGCACGCCTGCAGCGACTCGCGGGTCCGCTGGCCGCCCGCGATCGACTCGGCGCGGGAGAGTAACCGGGCATGGCGGGCGCGCAGTTGACGCTGGCCAACCAGTTGACGCTGCTCCGGATCGTCCTGATCCCGGCCTTCGTGCTGGCCGTGCTCTACGGACGTATCGGGTACGCCCTGGCCGCGTTCCTCGCGGCCGGGCTGACCGACGCGCTCGACGGGCTCATCGCGCGGCGCACCGGCAAGAAGACGACGCTCGGGGCGTGGCTCGACCCGCTGGCGGACAAGCTGCTGCTGGTCACGGCCTTCGTGGTGCTGACGGTCCCGGGCACCGGGCTGCAGTACCGCATCCCGCTGTGGCTCACCATCCTGGTGATCAGCCGGGACAGCGCCATCGTCCTGACCGTGGCGGTCGTGAACCTCGCGATCGGCCGCCGTACGTTCGCCCCGTCGATGCTCGGCAAGCTCGCCACCGCCATCTACATCGTCACCTGCCTCGCCGTGCTGGCGGGGAACCTGCTCGGCGGGTGGGAGCCGTTCATCCGGGTGCTGGTGATCAGTTCCGGCGCCATCACGATCCTGTCCGCCGTGCACTACGCGACACAGGTGGCGAAGATCCTCAACAGCTGAGCGGCTCCAGCCGGCGCTGGTTCTCGATGCGTGATGGCGTGGCGCCGCCGGCCGTCACGCTGCCTCCGTGCCATTTCCGTGGCCTCCGTGGCTCTGTGCCCCGTGACGACAGCTCCAGCCGGGGCGGCAGCCGCCGCCCTCCGATTCAAGGGGAGCCCGCAGGCGCCGATTTGTGCGGTGGAGACCCGGGCGGGATCGGCCCGCCCCCGCATGCATGGCTTCTGTGACCTCTGACTTCGTGTTCCCCGCAGCGCTGTCCACGCCGCTCCCCATCCGGATGCAGCGCGAGGCGATCCCGGCAGGGGAGACCCGGCTCGGCGACATCATCGCGGCCGGCGTGCTGCTCGAGATTTCGCGAATCGTCACCCGCATCCTGACCGTCGCGCGTCCCGAAATCGGGGAACGCACCGAGCGCATCGTCGGCATCGCGCAGGAGCTGGCGCGTGCGCTCGATCTGGAGCAGGCCTGGGAGTTCGAGGTCGCGGCCAGGCTTTCACAGGTCGGCTGGCTGACGCTGCCGGAGGCGACCCGCGAGGCGGCGCTGCGCGGCGATCCGGTGAGCGAGGAGGAATGGCGGCTGGTCGCCTCCCACCCGCTCCTCGCACGGGACCTCATCGGGGAAGGGGGGCGGCTGACGGGTGTCGTCCAGATGATCGAGCGGCAGCGGGAGCCACGGAGCCTGCCCGGAGAGCCCGTCGTCGATCTGCGGCGCGACCGCATCGCGCTCGGCGCCCAGATCCTGCGGGTGGCGAGCGACCTCGAGGCGCTCGTGCGGTCCGGGCTGTCGCGGCAGGATGCGCTCGCGCGTCTGGCTGCCGAGCCGTGCGAATACGACGCGACGCTCGTGGCCGCCCTCGCCGGCGTCTCGCCGGACCGCCGTCAGACGGCCTGAATCTTCTCGCGGAAGTACGCGATCGTCGTCTGCAGCCCCTCTTCGAGGCTGACCTTCGGCTCCCAGCCGAGGAGCGTGCGCGCCTTCGTGATGTCCGGCTGGCGGACCTTCGGGTCGTCTTCGGGCAGCGGCCGGTGGACGATGCGACTCCTTGACCCGGTCATCCCGATGATGGTCCGGGCGATCTCGGCGATCGTCATCTCGCGCGGGTTCCCGATGTTCACCGGCTCGTTGACGTTGGAGTGCATCAGCCGGAGCACGCCGTCCACCAGGTCCGAGATGTAGGTGAAGCTGCGGGTCTGCGACCCGTCGCCGAACACCGTCACGTCCTCGCCCCGCAGCGCCTGCGAGATGAACGCCGGGACGGCGCGGCCGTCGCGCACGCGCATGCGCGGTCCGTACGTGTTGAAGATCCGGACGATCTTCGTGTCCAGCCCGTGATAGCGGTGGTAGGCGACCGTCATCGCCTCGGCGAAGCGCTTGGCTTCGTCGTAGACGCCCCGCGGCCCGATCGGGTTGACGTTGCCCCCGTAGGACTCCGTCTGCGGGTGCACGAGCGGGTCCCCATATACCTCCGACGTCGAGGCGAGCACGAACTTCGCCCCCTTGGCCTTCGCCAGGCCGAGGGCCCGGTGCGTGCCGAGCGCGCCGACCTTCAGCGTCGGGATCGGCAGCTCGAGGTAGTCGATCGGGCTGGCCGGGCTCGCCCAGTGCAGCACGAAGTCGACCGGCCCGTCGATGTAGATGTAGGTCGTGACGTCGTGCTTGATGAAGTGGAAGTCGTCCCGTCCGGCCAGGTGCGCGATGTTCGCGGTGTCACCCGTCAGCAAGTTGTCGATGCCGATGACCGCGTACCCGCGATCGAGCAGGGCGTCGGCGAGGTGCGATCCGATGAATCCGGCGACGCCGGTGATGACGACTCGTGGCTTCATGGCGTCGTGATGGAGGTGAGGGGCGCCCCGGACGTGGGCGTCAGTACGCGTGCTTGTGGAAGAACCCCTTCACGAGGGTCAGCCACATGATCTTCAGATCGAGAGCGACGGACCAGTTCTCGATGTAGTAGAGGTCGTACTCGATCCGCTTCTCGATGGACGTATTGCCCCGCCAGCCGTTCACCTGCGCCCACCCCGTCAGGCCGGCGCGCACCTTGTGGCGAAGCATGTACTGCGGGATGCGCTGCTTGAACTGGTGGACGAAGTAGGGGCGCTCCGGCCGCGGCCCGACGAGCGACATGTCGCCCTTCAGCACGTTCCAGAGTTGGGGGAGCTCGTCCAAATTCGTCCGGCGCAGCAGGCGGCCCACCGGCGTGCAGCGCGGGTCGTTGTCCCGCGCCCAGATCGGGCCGGTGTCGCGCTCCGCGTCCTGGTACATCGAGCGGAACTTGTAGATGATGAACGGCTTGCCATCGAGCCCCATCCGCTCCTGGCGGTAGAACACCGGGCCGGGGGACGTGCGCTTGATGACGATGGCGATGATCGCGAACGGAATGGCCAGGGCCAGCAGCGCCGCGGCGGACAGCACGACGTCCAGCGCCCGCTTGACGAAGCTGTTGATTCCCTGCAGCGGGACGTCGTTGATGTTGACGATCGGAATCCCGTCGAGGTCCTCGAGCCGGGCCCGCAGCGCGATGACCTGCAGCAGGTCGGGCACGACCTTCACGTCGATCATCTCGCGCCCGACGATGTCGAGCAGCTGCAGCATGCGGAGGTGATCCTCGGCGGGCAGCGCGACGTAGAGGTGGTCGATGTGCTCGCGGACGGCGATCTCGCCGGCCTCGTCGAGCGTGCCGAGAATCGGCAGGCCCCGGTGGCCGAGGAAGTCCCCGCCGGCGCGGTCGTCCACGAACCCGACGATCTGGTAGCCGAGCTCCCGGTGCTCGAGGATCTTGTCCGCGACCAGCCGGCCGAGCTCGCCGGCGCCGGCGATGAGAATCCGCTTCAGCCCGATGCCGGCGCGCCACCGCCGCTCGAGCGCTTCGCGCACGAGCTCCCGCGAGGCGAACGTCAGCATGACGTTCAGGAGCAGGAACAGCGCCCAGACGATCTGCGAGACCTCGTACGCGCCGCGGTCCTTCAGCTCGTCCGGCACGTAGTAGGTCTGGAAGTACAGGGTCGCGACGATGCCGAAGACGACGGCGAGGATGCTGCCGACGAAGACGGCGAAGAAGTCGTCGACGCGCGATCGCCCCCGTCGCAGTCTGTACAGGCCCTGGATGTGGAAAGCAAAGGGCACCAGCACGCCGATGAACGGCAGCACGTTGACGTACTGGCTGAACGGCGGGTACCCCTTCGTCACCGGGATCAGCCCGGTCTCGAACCGCAGGACGTACGCGAGGACGAAGGCGGCGATGCCCAGCGCCGCGTCCGACACCACGTAGAACGCGACGAGCAGCCGGTTGTGGCGCCTCACCATCGCGTGCCCTCCGGCGCCGCGAGCGTCTCGTCGATCACATCCCGCATCCGGGCGAGGAACCGGTCCCGGCTGAACGTCTCCGCGTGGGCCCGGATCACGACCGGGTCGAACGGGCGGTCGGCGACGGCCCGGTAGGCGGCCGCGAACGCGGCGGGAGTGGCCTCCGGCACGAGCAGGCCCGTCACGCCGTCGCGCACCGTCTCGCGGGCGCCGCCGCGGCCAAGGGCGATGACCGGCCTGCCGCACGCCTGAGCCTCGACGGGCACGATGCCGAAGTCCTCTTCGCCCGGCAGCACCACGGCGCGCGCACCCCGGTATAGGTCGCGGATCGCCTCGTTGCTCTGGAACCCCAGGAACTCCACCGGGGCGCCGGCCGCATGGGCCTGCAGCCGCGCCATCTCCGGCCCCTGGCCGGCAATCCGGAGCGGGATGCCCGAGAGGCGCGCGGCGTCGATGGCGACCTCGAGTCGCTTGTAAGGAACGAGGGCAGACACAGCGAGGATGTAATCCTCAGGGACCCGCCCGTCGGGGTGAAAGAAGGCGGTGTCCACTGGAGGGTACACAACGGTTGCCGGTCGATTATAGTATCGGCGGATCCGGTCCGCAACATAATGTGAGATAGCGACATAGCGGTGTACGCGCCCCGATGTCCGGCGGTCCCACCGCGCCATCGCCGCGAGCACCGGCCTCGCCAGCCGCGACTTCAGCGGCCCGATCCGGTCGGGGCCGAAGTAGTGCGGGTACTGGTCCCAGGCATAGCGCATCGGCGTGAAGCAGTAGCACAGATGGCGTGCGCCCGGGGGCGGCACGACCGACTTGGCCGCGCAGTGGCTCGCGCTGACGATGAGATCCACCCCGTCGAGGTCGAACCCCTCGATGGCCAGCGGGAAGAGCGGCAGGTAGTGCCGGTACCAGCGCCCCGCTCCCGGCAGGTGCTGGACGAACGAGGTCCGGATGCGGTGCCGCGCGATTGCCGGCGAGACGGTGCCGGGGACGTGCACCAGGGTGAGGATGTCGGCGCCGTCGAGGAGCTCGCCCAGCGCCTCGAGCGCCTTCTCGCCCCCGCGCATGCCGGTGAGCCAGTCGTGAACGAGGACGGCAGTCACCGCGCGCTCACGTCGGCGTAGATGCGTCGAACCTCCCGCGCGACGCGCTCCCACGAGAACTCCCGGGCCCGCGCGACCCCGCGCGACCGCAGGGTATCCGCCAGCTCCCGGTCGGTGAGCACCCGGCGGATGCCGTCGGCGATGGCCTCCGCGCTGAGCGGGTCGACGAGGATTGCCGCGTCTCCGGTCACCTCCGGCAGCGACGTGACGTTCGAGGTCACGACCGGCGTGCCGCTGGCCATGGCTTCGAGCGGCGGCAGCCCGAAGCCCTCATAGAGCGAGGGGAACACGAACACCGAGGCGAGCCGGTACACGATCGGCAGCATGTGATCCGGCAGGAACCCGAGGAACCGCACGTACTTGTGCAGGTTGTTGCGGTGGACGGCCCGCCGCAGGGCGGAGTAGCGGGAGATCTCGTCGCCGATCATGACCAGCCGCACGTCCTCCAGGCCGGGCGTCTGCCGGACCAGGTGGAACGCTTCGAGCAGCCGCTCGAGGTTCTTGTGCGGCTTGACGTTGCCGACGTACAGCAGGAACCGTCCCTCGAGCTGGTAGCGCTCGGCGACGCGCTGCATTTCGTCGGCCGGCGGCGGCGTCGCGAAGCGGTCGTCGATCCCGTTGTAGATCACGGTGATCTTCTCGGGTGGCACCGGGAAGAAATGGAGGATGTCCCGCTTCGAGGCCTCCGAGACCGTGATGATGTGCGCGGCGCGGCGGGCCGCCGATCCCATCTGCGTGCGCGCGTACGTCAGCGCGGCGCGGTTGGGAAGGTACTGCGGGAAGCGCAGGTGGATGCAGTCGTGGATCGTGACCACCGCGCGCGTGCGGGCGACGAGCGGCGGCAGCACGTAATGCGGCTCGTGGAAGAGCGTGGCGCGGCTTCGCAGGACCGCCCAGGGAATCGAGATCTGCTCGCGCACCGAATAAGGCTTCGAGCGATCGATCGCGGCCACGAAGTTGTCGCCGAGCGAGGCCGGAAGGTCCCGGTCGCCCGGCTGGCAGATCAGGACGTACTCGCTCTCGTGGTCCAGACGGGCCAGCTGGCGCAGCAGGTTCCTGATGTAGGTGCCGATGCCGAAATCGTGGATTTTCCGGGCATCGAAGGCCACTCGCACGCGCAAAATTGTAGCTGAACCGTCCCGGCGCGCCGACGCCTAGGCGGTCGGGTCGTATCCGCGCCAGCGGAGATACCGCTCGAGCCACGGCGCCCACCGCGGCCGGTGCTTGCGGTAGAACGCGAGATGGCTGGCGTGCCACGCCCTCCGCGTCGCGTCCGGACGAGAGGCCCCCGACCGCCCGCGGTGGTGTACCACCTGCACGTCGGGCGTGAACCGGACGCGCCAGCCGGCGGCGCGCAGCGCCGCGCAGAAGTCGACGTCCTCGGCATACAGGAAGTAGCGCTCGTCGAGCCAGCCGACCGCCTCACCGGCCAATCGCCGCACGAGCAGGCAGGCGCCGCTCACCCAGTCCACGTCCCGCGCGCGCGACGTCGCCCGTTCGATTGCCGCCTGGACGAACGGCACGCCGCGCGCCTGCATCCCGAGCCACAGCTTGGTCCGCAGCTCGGAGAGCGGCGAGTACATCCGGCCGAACGACAGCTCGGCGCGCCCCGCCGCGTCGACGAGCCGCGGGCCGATTGCGCCGACCTCGGGCGCCTGCTGCAGCGACGCAACCAGTCGATCGATGGCCCCCGGCGGCACGGTCGTATCCGGGTTGAGGAGGAGCACGTACTCGCTCGTGCTGTTCCGGACGCCGAGGTTCACGCCGCGTGCGAACCCGAGGTTCGCGCCCGCCTCGATCAGCGTCACGCCGGGGAACCGTGCACGGACGAGTCCGGGCACGTCCTCGGTCGACGCGTTGTCGACGACGACGATGCCGGTGGGAATCGAGGGAGGCGCGGCGGACAGGCTCTCGAGCGCCGCGGTCAGGTCCCGGACCGCGTTGTACGCGACGATCACGATCGCCAGGCTCATGAGGCCGCCTCGCAGATCGCGGCGAGCGTGGCCGCGGCGGCGTCCTCCCAGCGATAGCGTGCCAGAACGCCGGGAGCGGCGGCGAACACCTGGTCGCGCGCAGGGCCGGGGTCGAGCGCCTGTTCGAGCGCGTGCGCGATCGCATCGGGCTCGGCACGGGACACGTAGATCGCCGCCGGTCCGTACACCTCGCGCGCCACCGGCGTGTCGAGCACGACGGGCGGGATGCCGGCGGCCAGCGCCTCCAGCGGCGTCAGGCCGAAGCCCTCGTACTCGGAGAGGAACACGAAGGCCGACGCCCGCTGGTACAAGTCCGCCAGCGTGTCATCCGGGACCCAGTCCCGCAGGCCGATGCGCGATGCGGCGCCGCTCGCGACCGCCGCCTGCCGGAGGTCCTGCGGCGGCCACGTCCGGTTCTCGCCGACGATCTCCAGGCGCAGGTCGGGGCGCGACGCCGCCAGCCGGCCGAACGCCGTGATCAGGGCCGGCACGTGCCGCCGGTTGAAGACCGACCCGACGAAGAGCACCAGCGGCTCGCGGCGGCCGCTTCCGGCTGACGGGCCGAGGCCGACCCCGTGCGGGATGACCCGGATGCGATCGGCCGGCACGTGCAGGTGCGTCTCGATCTCGCGCTTCGAGAACGCCGAAACGGTGACGACGACGCGCGCGCGGCGCGCGGAGAGACGGCAGAGCAGCCGGCGGCGGAAGCCTTCGCGCGGCCGGAACCACTCCGGATGCGCGGCGAACGACACGTCGTGCACCACGAGGGCGACGGGGCAGCGGACCAGCAGCGGCGCCGTGTACCCCGGCGCGAACAGCACGTCGGGTCTCGCGCGCCGCACGGCGCGCGCCAGCGCGCGCTGCTCCCATCCGGTGCCGCCGGCGCCGGGCACCACGGCGACGTCGCCAATCAGCCCCGTGGGCAGCTGCAGCGCCGGATCGGGGGTGAAGAGCGTGAACGAATGTCCGGAGGGCGTCCGCGCCCACTCGCGCAGGAGCTGCTGCAGGTAGCGTCCGACGCCCGTGGGACGGCCGCCGAGCTCTCGGGCGTCAACGGCGATCCGCATGCGCCGGGAGGGCCGCAATCCGCTCGAAGGCGTCGCGCAGATCGCGGGCCGCGCGATCCCACGTGAACAGGGCCGCCCGCTCGAGGCCGCGCGCGCTCATCGCGGCCGCCCGCTGCGGATCGGTCAGCACCGCCCGCACCGCCGCCGCCAGCCCCCGCACGTCGTCCGGCGGGACGAGGATGCCCGCGTCGCCGACGACTTCCGGCAGCGCGCCGGCCGTGGAGGCCACCACCGGCACGCCGAGCGCCATCGCCTCGAGCGCCGGCAGGCCGAACCCTTCGTGGAACGACGGCAGCACGAGCAGCCGGGCGCCGGCATAGATCGACCGGCGCTGCGCGTCCGGCACGTACCCGACGTACTCGACGCGTCCGAGCAGCGGTGGAACCTGCAGGCGCGCGAGCCACGTGCCCGCCTCGGGGCGCCACGCGCCGACCAGCCGCAGCTTCGGCACGTCGGGCATGGTCTTGAGCAGCAGCGTCCACGCGTCGAGCAGGGCGCCGACGTTCTTCCGGCGCTCGAGCGTCCCCACGAACAGCACGTAGCCGCGCTCGGGCTCGGGCCGCGCCGCCGGCGTCCCGATCCAGCCCGGCAGGCCGGGCCGGCACTCGACGATGCGCGCCGGGGGCACGCCGAGCTGCGACTGGACCGCCCGCGATGTGTCCGACGAGTTCACGACGACCAGCGCCGCGCGCGCCGCGTGCGCCCGCGCGAGCGCGGGGTAGTCGCGCCTGATCTCGCCGCTCGTGCGCTCCGGATGCAGCAGGAAATCGAGGTCGTGGATGGTGACGACCTGGCGGGCTCGCCGCGCCGGAATGAGCAGCGGCGTCAGCGACTGGGCGACGTCGACCGGACCGGCAATCCACTCGATGGGCGGGAAGCCGCGGCGGTGCCACGCCCAGTTCAGCACGCGGACGGGAATGCGCCGGTCGACGACCCGCGCGCCGAGCGTGGCGGCGAGCGTCGGATCGGGGCGATCGGCCCAGGAGCTCGTGAACAGGTGCAGGCGATCGCCCGGCCGCGCGTTGCGTCCCAGCGCGGCGGCCAGCTCGTGCGCGTACTCACCGACTCCGGAGCGCTGGCGCAGCGCCGGCCGGTAGTCGAGCAGGATATCCACGTCAGCCAAGAGGTTAGCACGGCGGGACCGGCGGCGCGAAGAGGCGCGCGGCAGCGTGCCATGCCCGTAACTGCTTGAGAGTCAGTATGTAGACAGCTGCCTCAGCCTGTGGTACCTTCGAGCGTTTCCTCGTCTCCTCCCGAGCCGCGCCTGCCGGCGCGTGCCGTCGGCGCCGGGGGACTCCGGGAGCGCTTGAGCGAATGAAGATTGCGGTCATCGGCACGGGCTACGTCGGCCTGGTGGTCGGAGCCTGTCTCGCGGAGACGGGCAACGACGTCGTGTGCGTGGACAAGCTGGAATCCAAGGTCCGGATGCTGCGGCGGGGCCGCATGCCGATTTACGAGCCGGGTCTGGAAGAGCTGGTCCAGCGCAACAAGAAGCGGCTGACGTTCACCACGCAGCTGGCCCGCGCCGTACGGGCCGCCGAGATCGTCTTCATCGCGGTCGGCACGCCGCAGGGGGAGGACGGATCGGCGGATCTGCGGCACGTGCTCGACGTCGCGCGCGAGATCGGGCGCGCGATGAACGGCTACAAGGTGATCGTGGACAAGAGCACCGTGCCGGTCGGCACGGCCGCGATGGTCCGCGACATCCTGCGCCGCGAGACGACGCACCCGTTCAGCGTCGTCAGCAACCCCGAGTTCCTCAAGCAAGGGGCGGCGGTCGAGGACTTCCTGAAGCCGGACCGCGTGGTCATCGGAGCCGAGGACGACAAGGCCCGGCGGATCATGCAGGAGCTCTACGCGCCGTTCACGCGCACCGGCGCGCCGATCCTGATGATGGACTGCGCCAGCGCGGAGCTGTCGAAGTACGCGGCCAATGCGCTGCTCGCGACGAAGATCTCGTTCATGAACGAGGTCGCGAACGTCTGCGAGCTGGTGGGCGCGAACGTCGACGACGTGCGCCGCGCGGTGGGCTCCGACCGGCGCATCGGCCCCTCGTTCCTGTTCCCCGGGGTCGGCTACGGCGGCAGCTGCTTCCCCAAGGACGTCAAGGCCATCCTGCACTTCTCGGCCCTGAAGGGCTACGACTTCAAGATTCTCGAGGCCGTCGAGTCCGTGAACCAGCGGCAGAAGTCACGGCTCGTGGACAAGATGGTCGCGCATTTCGGCACGCTGGAAGGGCGCACGATCGCGGTCTGGGGGCTGGCCTTCAAGCCGCGCACCGACGACATGCGCGAGGCGCCGGCCATCACCATCATCGAGCGGCTGCTCGCGGCCGGCGCGCGCGTGCAGGCGTTCGATCCGGAGGCGATGCGCGTGGCGCGCGGCATCTTCGGGGCCCGGATCACCCTCTGCGACGGCAGCTACGACGCGCTCAAGGGGGCGCACGCGCTGGCGATCGTCACCGAGTGGAACGAGTTCCGGGAGCCCGACTTCGGGCGGATGAAGCGGCTGCTGCGCGAGCCGGTGATCTTCGACGGGCGGAACATCTACAGCCCTGACGTCATGAAGGAGCAGGGCTTCGTCTACTACTCAATCGGACGCTGAATGGCCGGGCTGCGCGGCGTTCTCGAGAACCCCCTGCTCTCGGTCGTGATGCCCTGCTACAACGAGCGGGCCACGATCGAGGAGATCGTGAGCCGGGTGCTCGCCGTGCCGCTCCGCATCGAGCTCATCGTCGTCGATGACGGGTCGACCGACGGGACGCGCGAGATCCTGCAGGAGCTCCAGCGGGCGCACGGATTCAAGCTGGTGCTGCAGGAGCGCAACCAGGGCAAGGGGGCGGCGCTCCGCCGGGGATTCCAGGAGGTGACCGGGGACCTGGTCGTCATCCAGGACGCCGATCTCGAGTACTCTCCGGAAGAGTATCCCGAGCTGATCGAGCTCATCTGCCAGGGGCGTGCCGACGTCGTCTACGGATCGCGGTTCCTCGGCCGGCATCGTGTGTTCCTGTTCACGCACTACATGGGGAACGTGTTCCTCACGTTCGTGACGAACCTGCTCTACAACACGATGCTGACCGACATGGAGACCTGCTTCAAGGTGATGCGCACCGAGGTGCTCCGGTCGATGACGCTCCGGTCCAACAGCTTCGGGATCGAGCCGGAGCTGACGGCGAAGATTTTCAAGCGCGGCTACCGGGTCTACGAAGTGCCCATCACGTATGACGGCCGCGGCTACGACGAAGGCAAGAAGATCACCTGGCGCGACGGCATCGTCGCGCTCTGGGTGCTCCTGAAATACCGCTTCACCGAGTGACCGCGCTCCTCCGTCTGCTCCGCTACGCGGCCCCGCATCGCCTGCGCCTCGCCTGGGCGATCGTGGCGATGCTCGTCTACGCGGCCGCCTCGGCCTGGCACCTCTATCTCATCAAGCCGATCTTCGACAGCGTCCTGCCGCGTCAGGAGCAGGTCGCGTTCGTCGCGACGGCGATCGTCCTCGCCTACGTGGCGAAGGGGCTGGGCGCCTACTTCTCGAACTACCTGATGGCCGACGTCGGCCAGCGCATTGTCCGCGACCTGCGCGACGGCCTGCACCGCCACATGCTCGGCCAGTCGGCGGCGTTCTTCGCGCGCCGCTCGACGGGCCAGCTCCTGTCCCGGCTGACCAACGATGTCGGCCAGGTCCAGCACGTCGTCTCGGAGACGATCGGGGACCTGCTGCGCGAGTCGCTCGCGCTCGTCGGATACGGGATCCTGCTGTTCTCGCTCGACGCCCGCCTGGCGCTGGTCTGCGTGACCGGCGCGCCGGTCATCGTCTATCCGCTGGCGCAGCTCGGCCGCCGCATGCGCCGCATGAGCCGCCGCAGCCAGGAGGCGCTCGAGCACCTGTCGCACGTGGCGGGCGAGGCGTTCGCGGGCCATCGCATCGTCAAGGCCTTCGGCGCGGAGGAGCGGGAAGGCGCCCGATTCCGCGCCGCGTCGCGGCACCACTATCAGACGACCATGAAGGTCACGCGTCTGGTCTCGGTGCTGCCGCCGCTCATGGAGATGCTGGGCGGCCTCGCGATCGCGGGCGCGCTCTACTACGGCAGCCGGGAGATTGCGTCGGGACGGCTCACGACCGGCGACTTCGCCGCGTTCATCGGCGCCCTGCTGATGATGTACGGGCCGATCAAGCGGTTGAGCCGCGTGAACGCGAGCCTGCAGCAGGCGATTGCCGCTGCCGAGCGCGTGTTCGAAGTGCTCGATCGGCACACGGAGGTCGTGGAGAAGCCGGGCGCGGTGCCGATGGCGCCGTTCCGCGAGACGATCGAGTTCGACGACGTCGTGTTCGGCTACGAGGACGGGCACGGCAAGCCGATCCTGCGGGGCGTGAGCGTCACCGTGCGCGCCGGGCAGATGATCGCGCTCGTCGGGCGCAGCGGCGCCGGCAAGACGACGCTCGTCAACCTGCTGCCGCGCTTCTACGACGTCACCGGCGGCGCCATCCGGATCGACGGCGTCGACATCCGCGACGTCACCCTCGCCTCGCTCCGCGCGCAGATCGGCATCGTCACGCAGGAGACCATCCTGTTCGACGACACCATCGCCGCGAACATCGCCTACGGCAGGCCCGACGCGCCCAGGGAGGCCATCGAGGCCGCGGCGCGCGCGGCGCACGCGCACGACTTCATCCGGACCCTGCCCGAAGGCTACGAGACGGTCATCGGCGAGCGCGGACAGCGGCTCTCGGGCGGGCAGCGGCAGCGGCTGGCCATCGCGCGCGCGATCCTCAAGGACTCGCCGATCCTGATCCTCGACGAGGCCACCTCCTCGCTCGACACCGAGTCGGAGCTGCTCGTGCAGGAGGCGCTCGCGAACCTGATGAAGAACCGGACGTCGTTCGTGATCGCGCACCGGCTCTCGACCGTCCGGCGCGCCGACGCCATTCTGGTGATGGACCGCGGCCGGATCGTCGAGGTCGGCCGACACGAGGAGCTGCTGGCGCGCGCCGGCAGTCTCTACTCACGGCTCTACCAGATGCAGCTGCTCGAGGGGCGCCGCCCGTCCGAGCGGCAGGCGGAACCCGCCGTGCTCGGGGAGGTCGACCGGCGGGAGAAGAAGGCGGATCCGGCATGATCAAGTCGATGACGGGCTTCGCGTCGCTGACGCACGACGCGGGCAGTGCGGCCGTGGGGGTCACCATCCGGGCGGTGAACCACCGGTTCCTCGACCTGCAGCTGCGGCTGCCGTCGGCGCTGGCCGACCGCGAGCCGCGCATCCGGGCGCTCGTTCAGCAGTCGATCGCGCGCGGTCGCGTGGAGCTCGCCGTCAGCGTGCAATCGCGGGTGGTGCCCGTGCCGCAGGTCGAGCTGAACGAGCCCTACATCGCGGCGCTCGAGTCGGCGCTGGAGCACGCGCGCACGCGCGGCATCATCACCGGGCATCTCACGCCCGGCGACCTCGTGCGCCTGCCGCATGCCATCGTCGTGCGCGACGCTCCGCCGGACGACGACGCCGGCGAGGCGCTCGGTGCGCAGGTGGACCGCGCGATCGAGGAGGCGCTCGCCGCGCTGGAGCGGATGCGGGTGCACGAAGGGGAGCATCTGCGGCAGGATCTGGAGGCGCGCCGTCTCGGGCTGGCGGACCTGATTGAGCAGATTGCCGCCGCGGCCGCCGCCGGCGCCGACGGGCTGCGCGAGCGGCTGGCCGCCCGGGTAGAGGAGCTGACCGCCGACCTCGCCGTCGATCGCGCGGCCATCGCGCAGGAGATCGTGCGCGTCGTCGGGCGGTCGGACATCAGCGAGGAAGTGACGCGGTTCCGCGCGCATCTGGTCCACTGGACGTCGCTCGTCGAGGCACCGGAGCCGTGCGGCCGGAAGCTGGATTTCCTGCTGCAGGAGATGAACCGCGAGATCAACACCATCGGCGCCAAGGCCGACGGCAGCGCGGTGTCGGCGCTGGTCGTCGCCGCCAAGGCGGAACTGGAGAAGATGCGGGAGCAGGTTCAGAATGTCGAGTGAGCAGCGGGGACAGCTGTTCATCGTGTCGGCGCCGTCCGGCACGGGCAAGACGACGCTGGTGGAGCGGCTCGTGCCGGGTGTGCCGAACCTGGTGCTGTCGCGCTCGTTCACGTCGCGGCCGCCGCGGCCGGGGGAATGCGACGGGGTCGACTATAATTTCATCGGCCGCGCCCGCTTCGAGGAGATGATCGCGGCGGGAGCGTTCCTCGAGCACGCGGACGTGTTCGGGAACTACTACGGCACGTCGGCCGCCGAGACGGAGCGCGTGCTCGCGTCCGGGCAGGATCTCGTGCTCGTCATCGACGTCCAGGGCGCCCGGCAGGTGCGTCTCCGCGGGCTCGACAGCGTCGGCATCTTCGTCCTGCCGCCGTCCTACGCCGTGCTGGAAGAGCGGCTGCGCCGCCGCAGCAAGGACAGCGAGGAGGCGATCCGCCGGCGTCTCGCGACGGCGCGGCAGGAGGTCGGCGCGGTCGGCGAGTACGACTACGTCGTCATCAACGACGAGGTCGACACGGCGGTGGGGCGCCTGCGCTGCATCATCGAGGCGGAGCGGGCGCGCCGCGCACGGATGGGGCCGGTCGCCGCGGAGATCATCGGGACCTTCCGCGACTGACGCGCAGGCACCCGGCCAGCCCGGGATATCACCATGGCTCTCATCGCACTGGGCGTCTCCGGCGGCATCGGCGCGTACAAGGCCGTCGAGGTCGCGCGCGGACTGCAGAAGGCCGGCCACGACGTCGTCGCGGTGATGACGCGATCGGCGCGGCGCTTCGTCGGCGAGGTGACCTTCGAGGCGATCACGAGACACCCGGTCGTCACGACGCAGTGGCGGCCCGGGGCCAACGCCGACATCGAGCACATCCGCCTGGCGTCCGACATCGCGCTGCTGCTCATCGCGCCGGCCACGGCCAACATCATCGGGAAGATGGCCGGCGGCATCGCGGACGACTTCCTGTCGGCGCTCTATCTGGCCACGCCGGCCCCCGTGCTGATCGCGCCGGCGATGAACAGCAACATGCTGGCGCACCCCGCCGTGCAGCGGAACCTCGAGATCCTGACGTCGCGCGGCGTCCAGGTCGTCGAGCCGGGTGAAGGCTATCTGGCGTGCGGCTGGATCGGGCGTGGACGGCTGGCGGAGCCGGCCGACGTCGTCGCTGCGGCCGAACGGGTGCTCGCGGGGGCGGGCACGCTTGCCGGCCGGCGGATTCTGGTGACCGCCGGGCCGACGTGCGAGGACATCGATCCGGTCCGGTTCGTCGGTAACCGGTCCAGCGGCCGCATGGGGTACGCGATTGCCGCAGAGGCGGCCCGGCGCGGGGCTGCCGTCACGCTGATCACCGGCCCGACGGCGCTGACGCCGCCACCGGTCGAACTGGTGCGCGTGCGCTCGGCTGCGGAGATGCACCGCGCGGTCCACGAGCGGCTCGCCGGCGCCGACGCGCTGATCATGGCGGCGGCCGTGGCGAACTACACGCCCGAGGCGCCGGCCGCGCAGAAGCTGCCGCACGACGCGTCGGAGCTGGTCCTCCGCCTGAAGCCGACCGCCGACATCCTGGCCGACGCCGCGGCCTGGCGCGCGCGCGAGCGCCGGTCGTCGCCGCTGCTCGTGGGCTTTGCGGCCGAGACGCACGACGTCGTGCCCCGTGCCCGCGCGAAGCGCGAGAAGAAGGGCATCGACGTCATCGTCGCGAACGATGTGTCGCGGACCGACGCCGGCTTCGAGGTCGACGCCAACGTCGTCACGATCATCGGCCCGGGCGGCGAGGAGACGGTGCCGCTGGCGTCGAAGCGCGCGGTTGCCGCGACGATCGTCGACCGGCTCGAGTCGTGGCTCTCCAGCCGCGCGCAGACTCCGACCCGCGCATGAGCACGTCCAGGGACCTCGCCGCACACCTGCGCTACTTCAGCGAGCTCGGCGCCACGGGCTTCTCGCGCGACCCGCGCTGGCGTCAGCGCAGCGGCGATCCGCCCGCGGCCGTCGCGAACGACCAGCCCGGCGACGCAGAGTCCGCGGCAGAGACCGGTGCGACCGCCGTCGCCGGAGACCACGGCGAGGGGGGGACCACAGAGCGTGTCGTGCCGGTCGTCGACCAGGCGCTGCCGCCCGACGAACGGTTGCGCCGTATCCGCGAGGAGATCGGCGAGTGCACCCGGTGCAAGCTGCATGCAGGGCGCACGAACCTCGTGTTCGGCGTCGGCAATCCCGAGGCGCGGCTGATGTTCGTCGGCGAGGGGCCGGGGGCCGAGGAAGACCAGCAGGGGGAGCCGTTCGTGGGGCGAGCGGGGCAGCTGCTGACGCAGATCATCAAGGCGATGGGCTACGCGCGCGACCAGGTGTACATCGCCAACGTCGTGAAGTGCCGTCCTCCCGGCAACCGGAACCCGGAGCCGGACGAGATCGCGGCATGCTCGCCGTTCCTGCGCGCCCAGATCGCCTCGATCAGGCCGCAGGTCATCGTCGCGCTCGGCAAGTTCGCGGCGCAGACGCTGCTGCGGACCGAGACGCCGATTTCACGGCTGCGCGGCCGCTTCCACCACGTCGACGGCGTCCCCGTGATGCCGACCTTCCACCCCTCGTATCTGCTGCGCAATCCGGCGGCGAAGCGGGAGGTCTGGGAGGACATGAAGCAGGTGATGAAGCTCCTGGCGGAGGCGTAGGGCCGGTGTCCCGGGTGCCCACGCTGCCTGCTCCGCCATGTTCGTCCAGGTCGCCGTTCCCGTTCCCAACCTTCCCGCGCTGACCTACGCGTGTCCGCCGGATCTCGGCATCCCGCCGCGAGGCGCGCGTGTACTCGTGCCGCTTGGAAGCCGCACGCTGACCGGATGCGTACTCGGTCCGGCCGAGGAGCCCGCGCGCGGCGATGTCCGCGCGCTGCTCGACGTGCTCGACGACACGCCGTTCCTTCCGGACGACGTGGTCGATCTCGCGTTGTGGGTGGCCGAGTACTACCTCTGCGGGCCCGGCGACGCGATTGCGGCGGCGATGCCTCCCGGGGCGTGGGTGACGAGCGAGCGGCGGTTCCGGATCACCGCCGCCGGGCGCCTCGCACGGCCCCGCGATCCGCTGGAGTCGGCGATCCTGGAGCGCATTGCCGGCGGACCTCGTACTGCCAGCGCGCTCTCGAGGCTCGGGCCTGCGTCCCGGATCGGATCGGCGCTCCGGGCGCTCGAACGCGCGGGGCTCGTCGAACGGGTGGAACGGCTGGCCGGCCGCGCCGACGCGTCGGTGACCGAGTTTGTCGCGATGGCAACCGCCGCGGGGCAGAGCGCGGCGGCCGGTGGGGCGGAAGGGGCGGTGCCGCTGGGCCGACGCCAGCGCGCGGCGCTGGAGATGCTGGCATCGCTGCCCCAGGGGGCTCCGGCCTCGGCGCTGCGCGAGCGCGGCGTCGACCTCGGAACGCTCCGCCGCCTTGCAGCCCGGGGACTGGTCCATCTGCGTGAGGAGCGGCGTGAGCGCGATCCGTTCGCGACCGTCACCGTGGTGGAGTGGTGTCCGGACCGGCCCGTTACGGCGGAGCAGGCCGCGGCGCTCGACGACCTGGGCACGCGGCTCGACGCACGCGCGTACGAGGTCGCGCTGCTGCAGGGGGTGACGGGCAGCGGCAAGACCGAGGTGTACCTGCGGCTTGCCCGGCGCGCGCTCGACGCGGGACGCCGCGTGCTCGTGCTCGTGCCGGAGATCGGACTGACTCCGCAGGTGGCTGCGCTCTTTCGCGCGGCGTTCGGATCCCGCGTGGCGGTCCAGCACAGCGGGTTGCCGGACGGCGCGCGTCACGACCAGTGGCACCGCATCCGGCGGGGTGACGTCGACCTCGTCGTCGGCACACGCTCCGCGGTCTTCGCGCCGCTCCCGGACCTCGGGCTCGTCATCGTCGACGAGGAGCACGACGGCTCGTACAAGCAGGACGAGTCGCCGCGATACAACGGCCGGGACGTCGCGATCGTCCGCGCCAGGAACGCCGGAGCGCTCGTGGTCCTCGGCTCGGCGACGCCCTCGATGGAGACCCGCGCCAACAGCGAGTCGGGACGTTACGCCAGGGTCGTCCTCACACGTCGAGTGCTGGATCGGCCGCTCGCTGCAGTACGCGTCGTCGACATGCGACAGGAGTACGCCGCATCGGGACCGGACGTGATCCTCAGCCGCGATCTGATCACCGCCATCGAGGCGCGGCGCGCGGCGGGGGAGGCGGCGCTGCTGCTGCTCAACCGGCGCGGCATGGCGACGTCGGTCATGTGCCGGCAGTGCGCGCACGTGCTGGAGTGCCCGAACTGCAGCGTCTCGCTGACCGTGCATCGGTCGGCCGGCGGGCACTCCCGCGCGGTCTGCCACTACTGCAACTACTCGATGCGTGTCCCGGCGGCCTGCGTCAAGTGCGCCGCGCCGTACCTGGAGCAGCTCGGCTTCGGCACGGCGCGCGTGCTGGAGGAGGTCGAGCGGCTGTTCCCCGGGATCCGCGCGGCGCGGCTGGATCGCGACACGACGCAGCGCCGCGGCGCGCTGCAGGCGCTGCTCGATCGGTTCCGGAACGGCGCGCTCGACGTGATCGTCGGCACGCAGATGCTGGCGAAGGGGCACGACTTCCCGCGGGTGACGCTCGTCGGGGTCGTGTCGGCGGACGTGGGGCTCGGCGTCGCCGACTTCCGGGCTGCCGAGCGCACCTTCCAGCTGCTCACCCAGGTCGCCGGACGGGCCGGGCGCGGCGACGTGCCGGGGGAGGCCATCATCCAGACGGTGCATCCCGACCACTACAGCATCAGGCTGGCGTGTGGGCAGGACTACGAGGCGTTCTACGTCGAGGAGCTGCGCTACCGCCGCGCCATGCTCTATCCGCCGGCCGTCGGCCTGGTGAACCTGATCGTGCGGGGACCGAGCTACGCTCGCGCGATGCAGGACGCCGCGGACCTGGCCGCGCAGCTCAGGCAGCACGGAGGGCGCGCCTTCGCGTTGCTGGGACCGGCGCCGGCGCCGCTCGCACGCCTCCGCGGTGAGTATCGCGCGCAGATCTTCCTGAAGACTCGCCAGCGCACGGCGACCCGCGAAGCGCTGCGGACCACGCTTGCCGCCGCCACCCCGGAGCTCCGGCGCCGGGTCACCGTCGACGTCGATCCGGTCGGCCTCCTGTAGCGGCGCCCCGGGTCGGGGGCGGTGCCGTCAGTTCCCCGGTTGCGACGAGACGAGATCGGCCAGCTCGATCGGCGCCGGCGTGAAGCAGAGCACGAAGATCACCGCGGCCAGGATGGCGAGGACGGTCCGCGTCCGATCGAGCGGCACGTCCTCGTCGAGGACACGCGGATGCCGCGCGCCCGCGAGCCACAACATCGCGACGATCATCAGCGTCCACACCAGCCAGCTCATCGAGATGGACGTCAGGACGATCGCGACCCCCAGCGTCGCATAGGTGATCAGCGTCGAGCGCGGTCCGAACACCGCATACGAGATGTGGCCGCCGTCGAGCTGCGCGATGGGGAAGAGGTTGAGCGCGGTGGCGAGCAGCCCGAACCAGGCGGCAAACGCCATCGGGTGCATGTTCAGCACGAGGCCGTCCGGCGGCGTACCCCAGACAAGCCAGGTCGCCCACTGGAACAGCAGCGGCTCGCCCAGCGTGAGCACCCCCTCGAGCTGCGTGGGCGCCGGCACGAGCCGCGAGAGCGCAATGCCGCCGAACAGCGCCGGCACCGCGACGACGAAGCCGGCGATCGGCCCGGCGATGCCGATGTCGAAGAGCGCGCGCTTGGCGAGGATCGGCTCGCGAATCCGGATTACCGCGCCGAAGGTGCCCGTGAGCACGCCGTAGATCGGGATGAAGAACGGCAGCGTCGCGTCGATCCGGTAGTACCGGCAGGCCAGATAGTGGCCCATCTCGTGCGACCCGAGGATCGCGAGAATCGTCGCGCTGTACCAGACCCCGTGCGGCAGGAGCTCGAGGAAACCCGCCCGGAATCCGGGGTTGAAGTCGCTGAGGAAGCCGGCGTAGTGGTCGACCCCCGTCAGCCACGTCGTGACGAGCGTGAGCAGGAACAGCGTGACGTGGAGCCACACCCGGCTCGGGCGCCGCGGCTGGGCCAGCAGCTGCGGCGGCGGGTGTTCGGGCCAGCCTCCGGAGCGGTACTCGTCCTCGAAAGGGCGAAAGGGCAGTGAAGGGGGAACGTTGGAACTCACGGGCGCCGGCGCGCAGCCAATCGCGAAAGGGGGCGGCATCGCGCCGCCCGCGTCCGGCTAGCTGATGTTCTGGAGCTCCTTGCCAGGCTTGAACCGGATCGTGCGGCCCGGGGGAATCCGGACTTCCTTGCCGGTCCGCGGGTTCCGGCCGATCCCGCGCTTCCGCGGCTTCACCTGGAAGACGCCGAAGCCGCGCAGCTCGATCCGCTCGCCGCGTTGCATGGACACGCGCATCGCGTCGAACACGGCGTCCACCGCCAGCTCGGCCTTGACCTTGGTGATATCGGCGACCCTCGAGACCTCGTTCACGATGTCGAGCTTGATCATGCGGCTAATCTCGGTATCGGTTAAGTAGCATAAAGATAAAGACTTAGAGTGTCAACACCCTGCTGGAAACCCCGTTTCCCGGTCTCCGGGGCAACGATTCCGGGACGGCACCGCGGTTTCGCCCGCCACAGGGGCGGCAAGCAGACTCCGCTACAATCCCGGCGTGGCCCGTCGTCTGCCGCTCGTCGTGCTCGTCGGCCGACCCAATGTCGGCAAGTCCACTCTTTTCAACAGGATCACCGGAACCCGCCGCGCGATTGTCACCGATGTGCCCGGGACCACGCGCGACCTGATCGAGGCGACGGCGAGCTGGCAGGGGGTCGAGTTCTCGCTGCTCGACACCGGCGGCATGTTCGGCGCGACCGAGGACCCGCTGCACGAGCTCGTGGCCGAGAAGGGGCAGGAGGCCATCAACGCTGCCGACCTGCTCGTGCTCGTCCTCGACGGCCAGCAGGGGCTGGTCGCCGGCGACCAGGACATCGCCGGCCGGCTGCGGGCGACCGGCAAGCCGATTCTCGCCGCTGTCAACAAGATCGACGCGAAGCAGGCCCGCGAGGCCGTCGCGCAGTTCTACGAGCTCGGGCTCGATCCGGTGTTCGAGATCTCAGGAGAGCACGGGCTCGGCGTCCACGAACTGCTCGACGAGATCGTCGCCCGCCTGCGGCGTGCGCCCGCGGCGGCACCCCACGAGCGTGAGGAACGCGAGACCGCCATCGCCGTCGTCGGGCGGCCGAACGCGGGGAAGTCGTCGCTGGTGAACCGGTTGCTCCGCGAAGAGCGGATGCTCGTCAGCGAGGTGCCGGGGACGACGCGTGATGCGGTCGACGCGGTGGTTCGCTGGCACCGGCGCGATTTCCGGATCGTGGACACCGCCGGGATGCGGCGGCCGGGCAAGGTCGGGCGGGCGGGGCCGCTCGAGTCGCTGAGCGTCCTGGTCGCGCGGCGCGCCGTCGAGCGGGCCGACGTGGTGGTGCTGGTCATCGACAGCGCCGTCGGCGCCACCGATCAGGACGCGGCGATCGCCGGCGAGGCCGATCGGCTCGGCTGCGGGATCATCATCGCCGCGAACAAGTGGGACCTGATGAAGGACCGGGGCCCCGGCTTCTCGCGCGAGTTCGACGCACAGCTGCGGCAGAAGCTGAAGTTCCTGGACTACGCGCCGGTGCTGCACCTGTCGGCGGCAACGGGGGAGCGGCTGCCGAAGCTGCTGGAGTGGGTCGACAAGGTGGCGGCCGCGCGGCTGAAGCGCGTGGCGACCGCGGAGGTGAACCGCTTCGTCCAGGCGGTCACCGCCGTGCACCCGCCGGCGAGCCCCGGGCGGCGCCAGGTGCGGATTCTCTACGCGGCGCAGACAGGCGTTGCGCCGCCGACATTCGTCTTTTTCACGAACGTCGCGACCTCGTTTCACTTCTCGTACGAGCGCTTCCTCGTGAACCAGATCCGCGACGCGTTCGGCTTCGTCGGCACGCCGATCCGCATCCAGGTGCGGCGGCGCGCCAAGTGAGAGGCGGCGTGGCGGGATGGTATACTTCGGGTCGGCTCTGACGGCCGCGATCATTCTTGGTGCCGATGCCCCAGGCTGCGGAATCGCCCCGACGCACGTGGCTGAAGGCCTCCGATGTCTGCGACCGCGCTCAGGTCCAGCCGTATGTGCTGCGGACCTGGGAGATGGAGTTCCCGGACCTCGGAGTCGCCCGCACGCCCGGAGGTCCGCGTCTCTACCGGCCGACGGACCTCGACCGCGTGCTGCGGATCAAGCAGCTGGTGTTCGGCGAGGGCTTGACGCTGGCGGGGGCGCGGAGGAAGCTGGAAGAAGAGCGCCAGCCCAGCGATGAGCTGCCGTTCGACGATGTTCCGGCGCCCGCGGGACTCGCGCCCGAAGCGCGTCAGCGCCTCGAGGCCGTGCGGTCGGGGCTGCGGGAGCTGCTGGGCATGCTGAGCGCGCCGCTGCCGCAGCGGACGGCAAAGGCCGCCGAGGCGGAGCCGGTCGAGGCGAGCGCCTCCGGTGCGCCGCGGCGGACGTCGAAGCGCCGCCGGTCATCGTAGGTTTCGGAGTCGGGACGTAGCGCAGTCTGGTAGCGCACCTGAATGGGGTTCAGGGGGTCGCTGGTTCGAATCCAGTCGTCCCGACCATCTCTCTCCGGCCGGCTCTCGAACCGGCCTTTTGCTTTTCCACCGATTCACGCTGTCAGTGCGGCGCCGGCAGCGCCGTGTTGCTGACGAACGCGATCCGGGTGCCGTCGGGTGACCACGACGGCACGTTGATCGTACCCTGCCCGCCGAAGACGTACGCGATCACCTTCGCGCCGCTCCCGTCGAGCGCCATGTGGCGCAGGTAGACATGCCGGTAGAACGGGTGGTCGGCCGGCTCGACGTCCTGCCCGTACGACAGCACCACCATCGACCGTCCATCGGGCGCGATGTGCGGGAACCAGTTGTTGAACCCGTCGCCCGTGATCTGCTCCTGCGCGCTGCCGTCGGGTCGCATCCGCCAGATCTGCATGCGTCCGGTCCGCATGGAGTTGAAGTAGATCCACCGGCCGTCCGGCGTGTACTCGGACCCGTCGTCCACACCGGGCGCCGTCGTCAGCCGCACTTCCTCGCCTCCCTCGGCGGGGATGCGGTAGATGTCGAGCTCGCCGTCGCGCTGTCCCGTGTAGACGAGGAAGCGCTTGTCGGGGGACCAGCCGTGGAGATAGGACGGCGACTTCGCGGTGACGCGCTTCGGCACGCCGCCCGTCACGGGCACGGTGTAGATCACGGAACGCCCCTCGTCGTCGGCGCTGTGATGGCTGATGCCGAGCATCGTGCCGTCGAACGAGAGCACGTGGTCGTTGTTGTGGCGCGTCGCGAATCCGGTGTCGATCACGGTGGGGATCCGCGTGGCGAGATCGAACCGGAAGAGACGGCCCTGATGGTTGTAGATCAGCGCGCGCCCGTCGGTCGTCCAGTTCGGCGCCTGGAGCGAGTCGGTCGTGGTGTGCACCACCGTCCGCGCGCCGTCCGCGACCGTCATCACCTCGAGGTTGCTGCCGATGTAGTCGCGATAGGGCCGCCAGCCGGCCGGTGGCGGCACGACGATCCGGACGTTCGAGAAGATGGCCGTCTCGGTCACGTCCGGGTTGTGCGAGCAGACGAACAGCCCGACATGCACGGCGTCGCCGAGATCGAGGTCGGTGAGCTCGGTCGTCGTGAACGGCTCGCCGAACCGCGCGACCGACATGCGATACGTGCCGCCGCGCCGTTCGAGCTGCACGACGTCGGGGGCCTTGACGGCGGATTCGATCTGGCCCGTCTCCGCGCCGGCGCTGCGGCGATACTGGAGCGACGCCAGCCCGTCGCCGTGAATCGCGGCGTCCACGTACGCGGAGTCGGCATCGAGCGAGCGGCGGATCATCCAGCCGATCTTCCGGTGCGGATCCACGCCGGAGCCGACGAACGAGACGTGCGCGCGGAGGATGAAGTCACCGGTCATGCGGCGCGACACGAACCGGAACTCGTCGCGCGTGCCCCACATGTTCGTGCCGGCGCCGGCGATCGTATAGCGCTGCGTCGCCGGGTCGTAGCTGGCCGTCCCGGCACGAGCGGGCTCGCCGATGTCGACCGACTGCTCGAAGTAGCCGAGCGTTGCCGTGTCGGATGCCGGAAGGGTGGCGACACCGGCAACCAGGGCGAGGAGGGCGCCGCAGGCTGCGAGTCTCACCGCTCACCTCCGCTCCGCGCCCCGCCTGGCGATCGCCAGTTGACGACGTGATACGTGGCCGGTGTGGTACCCGTGTTGCGCACGGTGTGCGGCACGTTCGAGGCGAAGAAGATCAGCGATCCTGTCGAGACCGGCATCCACTCGCCGTTGACCCACGCCTCGACGCTGCCGTCCTTGACGATGATGATCTCTTCGTTGGGATGCGTGTGCGGCGGGTGAGGGGACTTGCCGGGATCGAGCGTGGTGACGTGGTACTCGAGCTCGTCGAGCGTCGCCGTCGGCGCCCGGAACACCCGGCGCACGGCCCCCTGGGCGGTCGGCACGGGTGGTGTCGCCTCCCAGAGGAACACGGCCGACTTCATCAGCAGCCCGTCTGACTGGGCGGCGAGCAATCCGGCTGCTCCCGCCGCGACGACAACGAGGGCCAGTCCCACCGGGCGCGTTGCACGCATGATCTCCTCCTGCCGGGACGTCTGGCGACACCTGCGCGCGCGGACTATAGCAGACTGCCGGCAGCGGGTCCGCCTGGAGGGCGTGCGGACCCGGAACAGCCACGAGGAGGACGGGAGTGTGACGATGGGCGGCGTCGAGTCGAACGTGACTCAGCGCACGCCGCCCATCAACCCTCGAATGGGCCTGATCAGCGCGAACAGCACGGCCGCGGCGACGAGCGAGATGGCCGCCACGGTGCCGAAGAGCTCCGCGAGGGGCATCGTCTCCAGGAACCCGGCGGCCCACCCGGCGAGCTTGTTGCCGGCGGCGTTCGAGAGGAACCACACGCCCATCATCATGCCGACGAACCGGACCGGCGAGATCTTCGTCACGAGGCTCAGACCGACCGGGCTCAGACAGAGCTCGCCGAGCTCCGTGACGAAGTAGGCGCCGATGAGCCACCACGGGCTGACGCGCACCCCTTCGGCGCTCTGCGCGAGCGCGCCGGCGGGCACGAGGAGGAGGAAAGCGAGGCCGGCGAAGAGCAGGCCGAGCGCGAACTTCGCGGGGCTCGACGGCTCGCGCGGGCCGAGCTTCACCCAGAGCCAGGCGAACGTCGGCGCCAGGATGATCACGAAGATCGGCTGCACCGACTGGAACCAGGAGGAGGGGAACTCGAAGCCGAACAGCTCGAGGCGCGTGTAGCGGTCCGCGAAGAGATTGAGCGTCGATCCAGCCTGTTCGTACGCGCCCCAGAACAGCGACGCGAAGGCGAAGAAGATCACGACCGCGAGGATCCGCTTCCACTCGGACGCCTCGGGCGCCGCGTTGGCCGCGGGCGCCGCGGCGGCCGGCGTGCGTGACGGGCGCGCGCTGATCCGCGCGATCGCAGCGGCCAGGTGGCGCCTGCCCAGTGTGTACTGCGCGAGGCCCAGCGCCATGCCGACACCGGCCGCGGCGAAGCCGACGTGCCAGTCGACGCGCTGCGCCAGATACCCGGCCACGAGCGGGCCGAGGAGCGCGCCGAGGTTGATCCCCATGTAGAACACCGAGAACCCGGCGTCGCGCCTCGGGTCCCCCTCGCGGTAGAGCGCGCCCACCAGGGTGCTGACGTTCGGCTTCAGCAGGCCGGTGCCGACCACGATCAGCACCAGGCCCGCGTAGAAGAACCCGATCCACTCGAAGGCGAGGGTGAAGTGCCCCAGCGCGATGACGATGCCGCCGAGCAGGACGGCGTAGTAGGCGCCGAGATACCGATCGGCGATGATGCCGCCGAGGATGGCGGCGCCCCAGGCGCTGCCCGTGTAGGTGCCGTAAATCGAGGCGGCGTCCGCGACGGTGAGGCCCAGCCCGCCGGTCATCGCCGGCGCCGTCATGTAAAGAATCAGGAACGCCCGCATGCCGTAGTAGCTGAAGCGTTCCCACATCTCCGTCATGAACAGCGTGGCGAGGCCGCGGGGATGGCCCGCCCACTGCTGTTCGTCAGGCGGGGCTGACGGCGGGGATGCCAGAGGTGAAGCCATTTTCCATTTCTATCACGGACGAGCCGGCTCGCCGGCTGCGCGAGACAACCGGCTGAGGTAGCATAGGGGCGCGGAGCTGCCGATGGCTGATGTGATCCGGTTTCCCCGTTCTGCACCGATCAGGCCTGCCGGCCAGCCCGACTGGCAGCGCTTCCCCCGCTACGAGGAAGTGGGCGCCCACATCGACGCGCAGGTCGGCAAGCTCGTCGACGTGGCTGCCTCGATGGCCGCCTACCAGGAGCTGTACGCCCGCGTGGAGCAGCGGCTGCGGCCCGAGGATCGGCCGCTGCTGCGAGAGCTCTTCCAGGCGATCTGCCGGCACCACGAACGCTACGAGCATGCCGCGTATCTCGTCGGGCTGCGTGCCGGCGCCGGCCGCCTGACCGGCCTGCCGCCGCTCACCGACGACCGTTCCGGCAACGACGAACCGGAAGGGGCCTGACCGGCGGGTCAGTCCGGATCCGGCTCGACCGGCCGCCACCCCTGATCCAGCAGCTCGCGGCGGACCTCCTCGGCCCGTGCCAGCATCGCGTCGAGCGCGTCGTAGTTCTCGCCCCGATCGAGCTCGTCGTTCACGAGGAAGACCAGCGTGCTGACCGGCGAGCCGGGGATGACGGTCGCCCGGGCTTCGTCGCGGCCGCGCCGCAGCCGCCAGAGCACCGCCGGTTCCGAGAAGCCGTCCACCTGCCGTTCCCGCATCGCTCCTGGTCTGCGAACAAAGCTCGTCGCCGGCTGACAATTCTGTAATCCGAGCGCCTCCGGCTGCGCCGTCGTCCACCGCGAGCACCGCCGAAATCTGCGCCGCGGCAGACAAAACGTCACCCGAAGGCCAGACTGCCAGTCTACCCGTGGACGGCCTCCGGGCTTCCCCTCCAGAGTGGTAATCGGACAAAATCAACGGCACCAGCGACTTGGACAGGACTGTAAGCCCGGCCGACGAAACCGTCAGTCCGGGCACGTCCCTTGCCTCGTCGAAAGGCGTTCGACTGACGGAATCGGCCAGCGCGATTACGGATTCGCTGAGGAGCACACAGGATGCAGGCAACGATCGCGGCACCCCAACTCACACTCGGACGCACGGACGTCCCGGCGATCGATGTCCGCCTGTGGGTCCGGCGGGGAGCCCGGCTCCTGTTCCTCGCCGCGGGGATTGCGGTGACGGCCTGGATCATGGGGCAGTACGGCACCTTCCTGGTTTACGGGCTGCCGGCTCCGCTGCTGCGTCGCGTCGTGCCGGGGAGCCCTGAGACCGCGCAGGTCTGACGGACCAGGTCAGTCGCTCGCGCCCGCCGGAGATTCCAGGTGAGCGCTTCCGAACCCCCCAACGTCCCCGCACCTTCGTCCGGACTGTTCGGCAACTTCGTCATCGTCCTGTTCCTGATCGCGCAGGTCCTCGACGGCGCGTTCACCTACCTCGGGATCTCGTCGTTCGGTCTGTCGGAAGGGAACCCGCTCATCGCGCACTACATCCGCGAGCACGGACTCGGTGTGAGCCTGACCGCCGCGAAGGTCCTCGCCGTCATCTGCGCGATGGCGCTGCACCTGCTCGGCCTCCATCGCACGCTCGGGCTGCTGACGCTGTTGTACCTGTCCTGCGCCGTCCTGCCCTGGTCCTATCTGATCTTCATCGTCCACTGGTAGACGCGCGCGTCGCGGCGACCCGACCGGATCGTCGACGAGCGGCGAGCGGCTGCTAGATGGGCAGCACCAGCTCCGCGCGGCAGCCGGGGGCGGGCGATCGATTGACGAGCGTCACGGCGCCGCCGTGTGCTTCGGCAATCTGACGGCACAGCACGAGTCCGATGCCGGACCCTCCCGGCTTGGTCGTGAAGAACGGCACGAAGAGGTTCGCCGGGTTGGAAACGCCGGGCCCTTCGTCGTCGACGAGCACGCGCACGTGGCCGTCGGCGGCCGTCCAGCTCACGGCGACACCGCCTCCCGTCGTCAGGGCCGCGTCGACGGCGTTGCGAATCAGGTTGATCAGGAGCTGTTCGAGCTGATCGGGATCGGCGTCGACCGTCACCGGCGGTCCGCTCTCGACCTGGACGCGCAGCCGCCGCTCGATGCCGGCGACGCGGGCGACGAGGTCGTGCAGCGCGACGGGGCGCAGCTTCGGAGCGGGCAGGCGGGCCAGCTGCGCGTACGCGGCGGTGAAGCGGCCGAGCGCGTCGGCGCGGCCGCTGATGATCTGCAGGCCGCCCCGCACGTCGGCTTCCCAGTCGGCCGGCTTCGGGTCCCTGGCGAGCAGCCGGTCGAGGCTGTGGGCGATCGACTTGATGGGCGCCAGCGAGTTGTTGATCTCGTGTCCGATGACGCGTATCAGCCGCTGCCAGGCCTGGCGCTCTTCATCACGCAGCGCGCGGCTGACATCCGTCAGCACGAGCAGCTCCATGCGGACGCCGCCCTGGCGGAAGTGTCCCGTGCGCACCTCCCACCGGCCCGTGCCGCCGGGAAACGTCAGACTGACGCTCGTGTGGAGCTCGCCGGTCAGGCACGCCGCCAGCCCGAGCTCGCCGGCGGACCGTCCGAGCAGGCGCTCGGAGGGGCGGGCGAGGAGGCGCTCTCCGGCCCGGTTCACGAGACGCAGGCGGCGCTCCGGATCGAAGGCGAACACGGCGACGGGAATCTCCTCCATGACGGCCCGGAGAAGTGTGGTCGCTTCGAGGGCGCCGAGCCGCTGCTCGCGCAGCGTATCCGCGAGCGCGTTCATCTCGATGAGCACCTCGCCCAGCGGATCGTCGCGGCGCTGCCCGCGCGCGCGGATCGAGAAGTCCTCCTCGCGGAGCGCGGCCAGCAGGTTCGACAGGGTCTGCAGCGGGTAGACGACGCGGTCGCGCAGCGCGAAGGAGACGCCCCACCAGAGCGCGACGATGAAGAGCGTGAGCGTCCAGCGCACCTTGCCGCTGAAATCGCCGCCCCAGAGCAGGACGAGCGCGATGACCGTGCCGGGCAGACCCGAGGCGAGCGCGAGCAGCAGAACGCGGCGGTCGTGGGTGAGCCAGCGATTCAGACGGGCGCGGAGCGGGGGCATCGCATCGCGGCCGGCAGGGGGCCGGGAGACAGCGTGCGCCGACGGGAGAGAGTCCGTCAAATCACGGCCGTCCGGCGCGGCCCGGTCAGAGTCCGTGCCGCTGGAGGCGGCGGTAGAGCGCGCTGCGGCTCAGGCCCAGCGCGCGCGCCGCGTGGCTCACGTTGCCGCCGTAGCGGGCCAGGGCCTTGCGGATCAGGAACCCCTCGACTTCCTCGAGGCTCATGTCCTCGATGCGCGGCGCGGCGTCCCGGGAGCTGCGCAGGCCGAGGTCGCGCGGCTGGATCTGGCTGCCCTGCGCCATCAGCACCGCGCGCTCCACCGCGTGATCGAGCTCGCGGACGTTGCCCGGCCACGGGTGATCGAGCAGCAGCTGCATCGCCGCGGCGTCGAAGCCGTCGATGGCCTTGCGATAACGGCGGGCATGCTGCGTCAGGAAGTGCCGCGCGAGCAGCGGGATGTCCTCGCGGCGGTCGCGCAGGGGCGGCAGGGCGATCTCGATCGTGTTGAGGCGGAAGAGCAGGTCCTGCCGGAAGCGGCCGGCGGCGACGTCCGCCTGCAGGTCGGCGTTGGTCGCCGAGATGATGCGCACGTTCGCGCGGCGCGTGCGCGACGACCCGACCCGCTCGAACTCCCCGGTCTCGAGCACGCGCAGCAGCTTCGCCTGCAGACCGGGAGAGAGGTTCGCGATCTCGTCGAGGAAGAGCGTGCCCCCTTCGGCCAGCTCGAAGCGGCCCACGCGATCCGTCTTGGCGTCGGTGAACGCGCCCTTGACGTGCCCGAACAGCTCGCTCTCGAACAGGCCCTCCGACAGCCCGCCGACGTTCACGGTCACGAACGGCCGGTTCGCCCGCGCCGAGACCGCGTGCAGCGCCTGCGCGACCGTTCCCTTGCCGGTCCCGTTGTCGCCGGTGACGAGCACGTTCGCATCCGACGGCCCGACGCGCTCGATCAGCTCGAGCACCGGCCGCATCGCCGCCGACTCGGCGATGAGCTTCGTGCGCACGGCGCTCTGATCCCGCAGCGCGCGGTTCTCGGCCTCGAGCCGCTGGCTGCGACGCAGGGCTCGCGCCAGCTCGACCTGCGTGCGCACGACGGCGAGGACGCGCTCGTTGTCCCAGGGCTTCTGGATGAAGTCGCGCGCGCCACGGCGCATGGCTTCGACCGCCAGGTCCACCGTGCCCCAGGCGGTCATCACGACGACGGGCATGCTCGCGTCGATGGCCTGGAGGCGGGAGAGCAGCGACAGGCCTTCCTCGCCGGACGTCGTGTCGCGGGCGTAGTTCAGGTCGATGATGGCGGCGTCGAAGTCGCGTGCCTCCACCGCGGCGAGCACGGCGCCGGGCGACGCTGCCGTCTCGATCTCGCAGCCTTCCGCCTTCAGCAGCAGCCGCAGGGCCTGCAGCACGTCCGGCTGGTCGTCGGCGATCAGGATGCGCGCGCGTGCCAGGACGTCGGGCGCAGCCGGCGCCCGCGGCGGAGCGGACGCGGAATCGGCGCTCATCAGTCGTTCACCAGCCAGCCATCACGCAGCCGCACGATCCGGCTGCCGTAGGCGGCGTTCGTCTCGGAATGCGTGACCTGGATGATCGTCGTGCCTTCCCGGTTCAGACGCTGGAACAGCTCCATGATCTCACGCCCCTGCTCGGAGTGCAGGTTGCCGGTCGGCTCGTCCGCCAGGATGAGCGTCGGCTTGGCGATGAGCGCGCGGGCCACGGCGACCAGCTGCTGCTGTCCCCCGGACAGCTGGGACGGATACAGATCCTTCTTCCCGACGATCTGGAACCGGTCGAGCATGTCGCACACCAGGCTGTCGCGCTCCTTCTTCCGCACGTCGCGGTAGGAGAGCGGCATCTCGAGGTTCTCGTAGACCGTCAGGTGATCGAGCAGGTGATAGGCCTGGAAGACGAAGCCGATGTGCCGCTTCTGCAGCTCGGCGCGGTCCTTCTTGCCGAGCGCGTGCACCGGCTGGCCGTGCAGGTAGTACTCGCCGCTCCAGGCCCCGTCGTGCATGCCGAGGATGTGGAGCAGCGTCGACTTGCCGGCGCCGGACGGCCCCATGATCGACACGAACTCGCCCTGGTTGAAATCGAGCGTGATCCGCCGGAGCACCCAGGTGCGCTGCAGGCCGTGCTGATAGGACTTCTCGACGTTGCGGAGGCTGATGATCGGGTTCATCGTGCGGCATGGCCGTCGCGACCGCCGCCGGGGCGGTCGCGAACGCCTCAATGGTACAGGATGGCGGGATGCAGGCCGGCGGAGCCGGCGGCGGACCGCAGCTCCCCGGCAACCTGCGATCGCCGGCGGCTCAGACGACGCCTTCGATCACGTTCTCTTCGACGATCCGGCCGTCGAACAGGTGGATGCTGCGATCGGCATGGCGGGCGTAGCGGGGATCGTGCGTGACCATCGCGATCGTCGCGCCGCCACGGTGCAGCTCCTGCAGCAGCGCCATCACCGCCTCGCCGTTCTTCGAATCGAGGTTTCCGGTCGGCTCGTCGGCGAGGAGGATCGACGGATTGCCCGCCACGGCGCGCGCGACGGCGACGCGCTGCTGCTGGCCGCCCGACAGCTGGCTGGGAAGATGCCGCGCGCGGTGCGCCATGCCCACCTTCTCGAGCGCTTCCTCCACGCGCTGCCGCCGCTCGGCGGGACGCATGCCGCGATACGTCAGCGGCAGCTCGACGTTCTCGTAGACAGTGAGATCGCCGATGAGGTTGAAGCTCTGGAAGATGAACCCGATCTCGCGATTGCGTGTCCGGGCGCGCTCGGAGGCCGTCAGGTTCGCCACGGGCCGGCCGTTCAGCATGTACGTGCCCTCGGTCGGCGTGTCGAGCAACCCGAGGATCGACAGCAGCGTGGACTTGCCGCAGCCCGACGGGCCGGCGATGGCGATGTACTCGCCGTGGCGGATCTCGAGATGGATGCCGGAGAGCGCGTGGGTCTCGACCTCATCGGTGTAGAAGACCTTGGTGACGCCCTCGAGCCGGATCAGCACGTCTGACGGGGTGCTCATGAACGCTCCTCGTGACTGGAAACCTACCGCAGACGGACGCGATCGCGCCCGTCCCAGGCCGACATGTCCGACAGAATCACGCAATCCCCTTCGTTGAGACCGGACAGAATCTCGACGTGGTTCACCGACATGCGTCCGAGCTGCACGGTCACGCGCTCGGCCTCCTCCGGCAGCTCGCACGTCCCCTCGGTGATCTTGAACAGGCTGATCGTGCCGTGCTCCTGGCCGAACGCGGGCCGTCCGACATGGAGCACGTCGGTCAGCCGCTCGAGCTCGATCGTCCCGTCGACGCTCAGGTCGGGACGCGCCCCGCGCGGCAGGGGGCCTTCGAACTTGACATCGACCAGCACGGTGCCGTTCTGCGCCGCGGGGTCGATGCGCGACACGCGTCCTTCGACGACCCCGTTGCGCGTGTCGACGATGGCCAGCTGGCCGATCTCGATGTCCCGCGCCTGGGTCTCCGGAATGCGGAGCTCCGCCTTCAACCGCCCCGGTACCGCCACGCGGCACAGGTTTGCGCCGGCGGCCACCCGTTCGCCGACCTGCACCGGCACGACCTGGAGTACCCCCTCGATCCCCGCGCGCACGCGCAGCGCCTCGGCGTGCGCGCGGCGCAGCTCGTAGAGGGCGCGCCGCTGCGCGACGCGGGCTTCCTCCGCGGCAAGCTGCGCCTCCGCCGAGCCCGCGCGAATCGCGAGCCGTTCCTGCTCGATGCGGTGCCGGTTCGCGAGCTCCTCGGCCTCGACGCGCGAGATGCGCGTGGTCACGGCCGACTGGAGCCCCTCGGCGAGCAGCTGCTCGTTGGCCTCGGCCGTGATCTTCGCCTGATGGTAGAGCGCCTGGATGTTGGCCGCCTGCGACTGCTGCTCCAGCAGCTCGTTCTTCAGCCGCACGCGAAGGCTGGCCAGGTCGGCTTCCGCCGCTTCCAGCGCGAGCTCGGCATCGAGCAGCTCCTGCTGGACGCGGCTGTCGCTGAGCTCGAGGATGACGGTGTCCGGCTTCACCACCGCGCCGGGCAGCGTGACGATGCGCTCGACGGTGGCTTCGGTCTGGGCCGTGATCCAGCGGATGTCTTCGGGCACGAGCGTGCCGGGGCCCCGGACCTGGCGAAGCATCGGGCCGCGCTTCACCGTTTCCCGCCACGTGGTGCCGCGTTCGACGGTCGGCGCGGCCGGTTTCAGCTGGGCGAGCCCGACCGTGACGAGCACCGCCGCCACGAGGGCCAGCACGCTGAAAAGCACGCGCCGCATCTTCTTGCGGCGGGCGATCTCTGGTGAACGCTGAATATCCATGCTGTTCCGATCGACTCAGACGCGAGAACCCCGGGACACGGCCGGCGGGCCCGTCCCGCGACGGAGTAGCTCAATGTCCGTGCCACACCTGTGTGAAGACGTAAGTCGCAGCGGGGAAGTCGCTTACGCCCGCCGGCCGGTCCCGATCCGGCGTCCAGCTGTCTGAGGCTGGGATCGCCCGTCCCATTTCCGGACAGCTCCACCCAGTGTCCACCCGACGGCCCGCCCGGACCACACGCCCGCCGTCACGCCGGCAGCGGCTCGAACCGCGCGGTGAAGTGCCGCAGGACCCGGGGCCCCTCGACGATCCGGTAGCCACGCAGGTCCTGGCGGCGCCCGGCAACCGCGGCGACGACTTCCGCGACATAGTCGATGTGGGACTGCGTGTACACGCGCCGGGGCAGCGCGAGGCGGACCAGGTCCATCGGGGCCGGCGCCTCGGTCCCGTCGGGCCGCAGGCCGAACATCACCGTGCCGATCTCGACGCCCCGCACTCCGCCCGTCAGATAGAGCGCGTTGACGAGCGCGATGCCCGGGTACGCGAGCGGCGGGATGTGGGGCAGCAGCGCCCGCGCGTCGATGTAGATGGCGTGCCCGCCGGCGGGCTGGAGAATCGGGACGCCCGCCGCCAGCAGCTTGTCCGCCAGGTATTCGGCCGACCGGACGCGGTAGCGCAGGTAGGGAATCTCCACGACCTCCTGCAGACCGCGCGCGATCGCCTCCAGATCGTACCCCGCCAGGCCGCCATAGGTCGGGAAGCCCTCCGTCAGGATCAGCAGCGTCCGTGCCTTCTCGAACCACGCGTCGTCGTTCAGGGCCAGGAAGCCGCCGATGTTGGCCAGGCCGTCCTTCTTGGCCGACATCGTGCAGCCGTCGGCGAGCCGGAACATTTCCTGCGCGATCGCCTTCGGCGTCTTCGATGCGTACCCCGGCTCGCGCTGCCGGATGAACCAGGCGTTCTCGGCGAAGCGGCACGCATCCAGGAACAGCGGCTTGCCGTACCGATCGCAGAGGGCACGCACGCCGCGGAGGTTCTCGAGGGAGACCGGCTGGCCGCCGCCGGAGTTGTTGGTGACGGTGACCATCACCAGCGGCACCCGGTCTCCCTCCTCGGCGAGCGTACGCTCGAGCGCGGCCAGGTCCATGTTCCCCTTGAACGGATGGATCAGGCCGGGCATGCGCCCTTCCGGGATCACGAGATCCCGAGCCTCGGCGCCTTCGACCTCGACGTTCGCGCGCGTCGTGTCGAAGTGGTTGTTGTTCGGGACGAGGTCGCCGGGGTGCAGGACGGAGTGGAACAGGATGCGCTCGGCGGCGCGTCCCTGGTGCGTCGGGATGACGTGCCGGAACCCGGTCAGGTCCCGGACGACCTCCTGGAACCGGTAGAAGGACGGGCTGCCCGCATACGACTCGTCCCCCTGCATCAGCGCGCCCCACTGCGCCGCGGACATCGCGCCCGTCCCCGAATCCGTCAGCAGGTCGATGAGCACGTCATCGGCGTGCAGCAGGAACACGTTCCAGCCGGCCGCCTCGAGCGCGCGGCGCCGCTCCGCTTCGTCGGTGAACCGCAGCGCCTCCACCGACTTGATCCGGAACGGCTCGATGATGGTCCTGAACGGCATGGCGCCTGTGGGGAGCGGAGCGGGCGGCTTCAGATCTTGCCGAGCTCGCCGCGCCGCAGCTTGCGGTACATGTCCAGCGCGTCCTGGACGATCCGGATCGCGTCGGCGGGACCCATGAAGTCCTCGACCACGACCTGCTTGTGCTCGAGCACCTTGTAGTCCTGGAAGAAGCGCCGGATCTCGCGGAGGATGTAGGCCGGCAGCTGCGCGTGGTCGGTGTAGTCGGCGAAAGCCGGGTCCCGCGTGCTGACCGCGATGATCTTGTCGTCGAGCCCCTTCTCGTCGCGCATCCGCATCACGCCGATGGCGCGGGCCTCCATCATCGTGAGCGGCGTCACCGGCTCCTGGCCGAGCACGAGGGCATCCAGCGGGTCGCCGTCCTCGCAGAACGTGCGGGGGATGAACCCGTAGTTGGCGGGATAGTGCACCGCGCTGTAGAGTACGCGGTCGAGTCGCAGCAACCCCGTCTCCTTGTCCAGCTCGTACTTGTTCTTGCTCCCCATCGGGACTTCGATGACCACCGGGAAGGCCGTCGCAATCAGGTGGTCATCCACGTAGATGTCATGCCACGCGTGCATTCCAGCATTCTAGTCGCTTCGCGCCGCTTCCTCGGTCCGGCGTGCGTGCTCGCGGCGATCGCCGCCGCCCCGGCGCACGCGCAGCCCGCCGCCCGTGCCGCGGCGCTCACGCCCGACCTGCGCGCCTCGAGCCGGCAGCTCCAGGCGCTCGCCGAGCGGGTCAGCCAGTCGGTCGTTGAGATCATCACGCTCGGCTACGCGAGCAGCGACCTGGTGGATGCCGAGCGAGGCCTGCTCGTCGCCCCCTCCCGCGGGTCGGGATCCGGCGTGATCGTGGATCCGGACGGCTACATCGTCACGAACGCGCACGTCGTGCAGGGCGCGCACCGCATCCAGGTGGAGCTCCCGGCGGTGGACCCGCCGGGGGGATCCGTGCTGGGACCGCGCCCGCGGCTCGTGGGCGCGCAGCTCGTCGCGCTCGACGAGGAGACCGACCTCGCGGTCCTGAAGGTCGCGGAGGCGGGCCTGCAGGCGCTGCCCTTCGGCGACTCGGACCTGGTGCGGCCGGGGCAGCTCGTGCTGGCGTTCGGCAGCCCCCTCGGCCTGAACAGCACCGTGACGCTCGGCGTGGTGAGCGCCGTCGCACGGCAGCTCGAGCCCGAGGACCCGATGATCTACCTGCAGACGGACGCGCCCATCAATCCGGGGAGCAGCGGCGGGCCGCTGGTGAACGTCGACGGGGAGATCGTCGGCATCAACACCCTGATCCTGTCGCAGTCGGGCGGCAGCGAGGGGCTCGGCTTCGCCGCCCCGAGCAACATCGTGCGGCGCGTGTTCGAGCAGATCCGCGCGTACGGGCGCGTCCGGCGCGGCGCGATCGGCATTCGCGCGCAGACGATCACGCCGCTGCTGGCCGCCGGGCTCGGGCTCTCGCGCACGGCCGGGGTGATCCTGAGCGACGTCCTGCCCGACAGTTCTGCCGCGCGCGCGGGATTGCGGGTGGGCGACGTCATCGTGCGGCTGGACGGCAAGCCGATGGAGAACGGCCGGCAGCTGCAGGTGAACCTGTACAGCCGCGCAGGGGAGACCGTCCGGATCGACGGCGAGCGCGGCGGGGTGCCGTTCAGCGTGACGGTGCCGGTCTCGGAGCGAGACGACGATTCGGCGCGGCTGACGGCGCTCACCGATCCGCGGCGCCATGTCGTGCCGCGGCTCGGGATCCTCGGCCTGACGCTGGACGCGGCGCTCTCGCGGCTGATTGGCGTGTCTCGCGTCCAGGCGGGCGTCGTCGTCGCCGGTGCGAGCGGCGACGTCGTGCCGGGCAGCGACGATCGGCTGCAGGTCGGCGACGTGATCTACGCGCTCAACGGCGGGCCGGTGCCGTCGCTCGAGGCGCTGCAGGAGGCGATGGCGGCGCTCGCCCGGGGCGCCGCCGTGGTCCTGCACGTCGAGCGTGAGGGCGAACTGATCTTCGTGACGCTGCGCGTCGAGAGCTGAGCGCGCGCGGACGCGTCAGCCGAGAATCTTGCGCGCGACCTCGAAGAGGCCGGGTGCGCGGCTGTCCGTCGCGGCGAGCCAGTCGGCGTCGAGCCCGAGGACGCCGAGCACCGGGTCCTCCAGCAGATCCGCGGCCTCGGGCTCGCAGCCGAAGCCGTAGCGATGGCTCAACCGGTTGGCCAGATACGTGATGGCCGCCTTGCGGGGGTCGTGCTGCGCCTGCGTCCAGTCGTGGTGAAACACGATCGGCTCGTCCAGCATGCTGGGCAGCCGCCACCGGCGGAGCACGGTCGCGCCGATTGCGGCGTGACGCTCGCGCAGGATCTCCTCGAGGTCGTCGGCGGGTACCGGCGCGTTGAGCTGCTTGCGGACGTCGAAGGCGGCCTTCAGGATCACGAGCTTGCCGATGTCGTGCAGCAGCCCGTACATGAACGCCTCTTCCTGGTCGCAGTCCACCGCGTCGGCGACGAGCCTGGCCATATAGGCCGTGCCGAGGCCGTGCTCGAGCAGCGGCTTGCCGCGCTCGCCGTAGACGGCGCGGTCCTGCGTGCGCGAGTAGAAGCAGACCGTGACGACGAGGTTGCGGACGGCGGCCGTGCCCATCCGCATGATGGCTTCCTGCACCGTCGACACCTCGGTCATCGCGGCGAAGTACGCGGAGTTGGCGAGACCGAGCAGGCGGGAGGCCAGCACCTGGTCCTTCGAGACCACGGCCGCGAGCTGTCCGACCGACACGTCCTCGTTGCTGACCATGTCGATCACGCGGTGCGCGAAGTCCGGCAGCATCGGGATCGTGACATCCGGGCTGTCGAGCCGCGCGCGCAGGGCCGCGGCCGGGCTTGCGGGCGTGGTGTGCGTGGCGTTCACGGCATCTCCCATCGAACGTCAGTTGCGGGTCAGGATCAGCTCGACGCAGATCTCGCTGTCGCCCATGCGGAACGGGCACATGCTGCGCTGCACGTCGGACGAGTACTTCGTGTAGAAGTCGGAGCCGACGGTCACCCACGGAATCGAGATCGCGAGTGTCTCCCCGCGCTCGGCCAGCTTCAGCCGGAAGCTGCCGGCGATCATGTTCGTCACCTCGCCGATCGCGTCGGGCATCTCGCCGTTGACCTCCTCGCGCGGGACGCCGAGCATCGACGCGGCGATCTCCTCGGCCGCTTCCTGCGTGCTGTACAGCGCCACGAGCCCGGAGACCGTGCCGCCGAAGCCGACGAGTCCGACCACGTTGGAGCGCGGGCGGAGCGCGTCGCCGTCGATCGGGGCGCCGGTCGTCAGCGTGCGGAAGACCATGGTCTCGAAGACCTCTTCGGTGGCTCGCACCAGCTGCTCGATCAGCTCGGTCCTCACGGGCACGGGGCACTCCAGTCGCGGCAGGCTGCGGCGCTAGCGCGCCGTGACGGCCTGGATCTTCTCCCGGAACGTATCGGGGGTGAACGGCTTGACGATGTAGCTGTTGACGCCGGCGCGGAGGGCCTCGACAATATCGGCCTTGGCGGCGTTCGTCGTCACCATCAGGATCGGCGTCTCCCGGGTCTTCTCGAGCGTCCGCACCTGCCGGATGAACTCGATGCCGTTCATCTCCGGCATGTTCCAGTCGGTGATGATGACGTCGACGTCGGCCGTCGCCAGCCGGTCGAGCCCCTCGCGGCCGTTGGCGGCTTCGACAACGTGGCTGTATCCGAGCTTGCCCAGCGTGTTGACGATGATCCGCCGCATCGTCGAGGAGTCGTCGACCACGAGAAAGCGCATGAGCACTCCGTCCACCGGGCGGCCGGACGCGTGCGGGCGTCCGGTCCCGCTGTGGCCGGGTAATCGACAGCGCGCGCGGTGACTTGAATGGCAGAAGCGGTCCCCGATCCCGGGGCGGACCGGTGGCGTCAGATCAACCGGATGGCGACGATCGCCAGGCTCGTCGGCGGCCTGGCGCACGAGCTCAACAACTCGCTGCAGGTGATGAGCGGCCTCGTCGAGCTGCTGAGCGACCGCCCGGACCTGCCCGCCGACGTCGTGCTGCGGCTGCAGAAGATCGGCGGCCAGGCGGACCGGGCCGGCGCGGCGATCCGCGACGTGCTGGGGTACACGCGCGAGGCCGCGCCGTCACGGACGGCGGTCGACCCGGCGACGGCCATCGAGACCGCCGTCGCGCTGCGCCGCTACCATCTGGGCCGGGCCGGCATCACCGTGCACGTCGACGCGCCGCGCGGTCAGCGCAAGGTCGAGGCACGCCCGGGCGATCTCGTGCAGATCGTGCTGAATCTGATCCTGAATGCGGAAGAGGCGCTCACGGATGCGGGGACCCGCGAGCTGCATCTGCAGTGCGCCGGCGATCGCGACCGGGCCCAGATCATCGTCTCGGACACGGGGCCCGGCGTCCCCGCCGCCGTCGCCGACCGCATCTTCGAGCCGTTCTTCACCACGCGGGATCCCGAGCGGGCACTCGGCCTGGGTCTGACCGTCGCGCGGCAGCTGGCCGCGGAGTACGGCGGGGACGTGACGCTCGCCGACGCCCGGCAGGGCATGACGACGTTCGTCGTCGACCTGCCGGCGCTGCAGCCGTAGTCGCGCGTCAGTTCGCGACCGGCTCCGGCGACGTCGCGATGTTCAGCCGGTGCAGCTTGTCGATCAGCGTCGTCCGGCTCAGTTGCAGGAGCCGGGCGGCCTGACGCTTGTTCCCGCCCGTCTTCTCGAGGCACCGGGTGATCAGCTCGCGCTCGAGCTGCGACACCACGGACGAGAAGTTGATCCCCTCGTCGGGGATGGCCACGGTCGGCAGCAGGAGCGAGCCGCTGGACTCGGTGATGTCGGCCGGCAGGGCAGAGGCCGGAATCTCCCGTTCCTGACCGCTCATCGCCACGGCGTGCTCGATGGCGTTCTCCAGCTGCCGGATGTTGCCCGGCCAGTGATAGCCCATCAGCGCGCGCACCGCCTCCTGCGTGAGGGTCTTGAGCGGCAGGTTGTTCGACCTGCACGACTTCGCGACGAAGTGCCGGGCGATGAGCGGGATGTCCTCGCGGCGCTCCCGCAGTGGCGGCAGCGTGATCGGAATCACGTTGAGACGGTAATAGAGGTCCTCGCGGAAGGTTCCCTCCTTCACCATCTTCTTCAGGTCCATGTTCGTCGCCGCGATGACGCGGGCGTCGAACTTGATCGGACGCGACTCGCCGACGCGCTCGATTTCCCGCTCCTGCAGCGCGCGGAGCAGCTTCGCCTGCAGCGGCAGGCTCATGAGCGCCACTTCGTCGATGAACAGGGTGCCGCGGTGGGCCAGCTCGAAGCGCCCGACGCGGCTGCTGATCGCGCCGGTGAACGCCCCCTTCGCATGGCCGAACAGCTCCGCCTCGGCCAGCGGCTCGGGAATCGCCGCGGCGTTGAACGCGACGAACCGCTGATCCGCCCGCGGGCTGTTGTGGTGAATCGTCCGCGCGATCAGCTCCTTGCCGGTGCCGGTCTCGCCCTGGATCAGGACGGTGCTGTTCATCGGCGCGACGAGCTCGAGGCTCTGGAACACCTGCTGCATCGCGGCGCTCTGCCCGATGACGTTGTCGAACCGGTACCGGTCGCGCAGCTGGGCGCGCAGCTCGGCGTTCTCCTGCCGGAGGCGCGGCTCGTTGATCGCCGCGGCCAGGACCCGGGAGAGCTGGGCGAGCTGCACGGGCTTGATGAAGAAGTCGATGGCGCCGCGCTTGATGGCCGACACCGCCTCCTCGACCCCGCCGAAGCCGGTCATGACGACGGCGACGACCTCGGGATACCGGGTCATGGCGGCGTCGAGGATGTCGAGGCCGTCGGCATCGGGGAGCTTGAGATCGATGACGAGGCCGTCGTAGGCGAAGCCCTTGAGGCGATCCAGCGCATCGGCGCCCGTGGGCGCCTGGGCGACGACGAAACCCTCTCGGGTCAGGTGCTCGGCGATGACCTCGCGGAGATCGTCGTCGTCATCGACGAGCAGGACACACGGCTGTGGCCGACCAGACATTCGAATCCTGAAGGGACGCCGGCGCGCACACGACGCGCAGGCGTCCGGAAATCAGTGCGTTACGGGATTGCGCGTCATTATAGCGAGTGGTCCCTCGAGCGCACAAAACCGGGCGCGCCCGTGCGCGCGTGCCTGGACTTCAAGTCGCTGCCGCTCCGGGCCGATTCCTGCCGTATCCGGCCGAATGGACCGGTGTCGAGCAATCGCCATGCCACAGCCGAGTTCCCGACTCCTTCATGTGCTCGTCGTCGACGACGATCCGCCGGTCCGCGAGCTGCTGGTGGAGTACTTCCGCGAACGCGGACATGAGGTCACGGCGATCGCGAGCGGCGCCGAGGCGGTCAGCGAGCTCGAGCGCCGCGCGTCTACGTACAGTCTAATCATCAGCGACCTGCAATTGCCGGGAACGGATGGGCTTGGCGTTCTGCGCACGGCGCGGACCCTCAATCCGGCTGCGATGGTGATCATCATCACCGGCTACGCGTCGATCGAGTCGGCCGTGCAGGCGGTGCGGCTCGGCGCCTACGACTATCTCACCAAGCCGTTCTCACTCGGACAGCTGGACGTGATCGTGCAACGCGCGGCGGAGCGCCAGGCCCTGGAGGCGGAAAACCGACAGCTCGCCCGACAGATCGAAGGCCATGGGCCGGCTGCCGGAGCACCGCTGCTGGCCGAACGGCTCGCGGCGATCGATCTCAGGCTTGCACGCATCGAGCAGCTCCTGCGCGGCATTGCAGACCCCTCGCGCAGCCGATCGGCGTGATCGGTCGCGCGCCGCCGTGCACTCGACGCTGTTGTCGGCCTTCCGACGCACACGCACGGCGGCAAATCGCCGCCAATACGCACAATCGGCGTCTTCGGCCTGCGCGTGAGGCAGGGCAAGCTTCTTGCTCCGCGGGCCGCGGGCCGGCAGCGCCGCGCAGGACGTGCGAGCGGCGATCGGCCCGGAGGAATCCGCACACATGGCAATCGACGACGCGACGATCATCGACGCGCTGCGCCGGCAGTTGTCGCTGGCGGCGGCGAAGCAGGTCGTGGCGGCCGGCAACCTCGCGAACCTCAACACGCCCGGGTACCGCGCGCGCGAGGTGTCGTTCGCCGACGCGCTCGACGGCCAGCTCGCGCCGGCGGCCGCGATGCGCGCGACGCATCCGGGGCATCTCGCCGGAGCGCCGGCCGAACCGGCCACTGTCACCGAGGCGCGGGGGCTGCCGTCGCGGCGCGACGGCAACAACGTGCAGGTCGACCGCGAGCTGCTGGCGATGACGCGCGCCTCGGGGGACTTCGCGGCCGCGCAGACCGCGCTCGCGGCGAAGTTCCGGCTGGTGCGCTATGCGCTCAACGACGGGCGCTGAGACGGAGGCATAGATGGCATCTCCGCTCCGAGCCGCCGTCGAGGCCGCTGCCAGCGCGCTTGCCGCCGAGCGTGCGCGCATCGAGGTGGCCGTCTCGAACCTCGCCAACATCGAATCGACGCGCAGCGCGGACGGCGGGCCGTACCGCCGGCGCGACGTCGTGCTGCAGACGGCGCCCGTCGACAGCTTCGACCGGGCGCTGGGGCGCGCGACCGCGACGGGCGTGCGCGTGGCGGCGATCGTCGAGGACACGACGGCGCCGCGGCGCCGTTACGAGCCGTCACATCCCGACGCCGACGCCGAGGGCTACGTCGCGCTGCCGAACGTCGATCCGGCCGAAGAGATGGTCGACATGCTCAGCGCCGCGCGCGCCTACCAGGCGAACCTCACGGCAATCAACCTCATTCGCGACATGGTCCAGCGCGCGCTGGATCTCGGGAGGGCCTAACCGATGGCACTCGATCCGCTGAGCGGCATCACGGCCGCGCTGCCGGCGTCGGCCGCCGGCGCCCAGGCGGCCGCCGGCAGCCGGTTCACGCAGGCGCTGCAGCGGCTGCTCGAGTCGACCGAGCGCTCGAACGCCGAGGCGAACAGCAGGGTCTCGGCAATGCTCGACGGCCAGGGCGACGTGCACGACGCGATGATTGCGCTGCAGCGCGCCGAGATGACGCTGCAGCTCACGGTGCAGGTGCGCAACAAGCTGCTGCAGGCGTACCAGGAAGTGATGCGGATGCCGGTGTAGCGCCGGGCCCGCCGCGGCGGGCCCGACGTGATCCGGCGCGGAACCCATGCCGACGTTCGAGTCTCTCGTCACCCGGTTGAAGGCGCTCGGCGCCTCCCTGACCACCCGGCAGCTCATCTCGCTGGCGGCGGCCTTCGTGGCCGTCGTCGCGCTCGTGGGCGGAACCGCCTGGTGGGTGAGCCGGCCCACGTACGTGCTGTTGTTCGAAGACATGGACCAGGCCGCTGCCGCCGAAGTGGTGGCCCGGCTGGAGGCCCAGAAGGTCGACTACCGCCTCGATCCCGGCGGCCGGGGCATCCGCGTGCCGTCGACGGTCGTCGATCGCCTCCGTCTTGATCTGTCCGCCGACGGCCTGCCGAGCTCGGGGCGGATCGGCTTCGAGATCTTCGACCGCACCGCGTTCGGGCAGACGGAGTTCCTCGAACAGGTCAACTACCGGCGCGCGCTCGAGGGGGAGATCGCGCGGACGATCGCGACGATCTCGGAGGTCGCCGGCGCCCGCCTGCACATCGCCATGGCCCGCGAGTCGCTGTTCGGGTCGCGCGAGCAACCCGCGAAGGCGTCGGTGATCCTGAAGCTCCGCAATCCGAACCGGCCGCTGTCGCCGGCGACGATTGCCGGGATCACGAACCTCGTGGCCGCCAGCGTCGAAGGACTGCGCCCGGAGGCCGTGGTCGTGATGGACAGCTACGGCCGGCCGCTGTCGCGCCCGCCGGCCGATGATGATGACGGCCCGCTCGGCGGGCTGCAGGGTGAACGCCGCCGCACGCTCGAGCGGGAGATGACCGAGCAGCTGGTCTCCCTGCTGGAACCGGTGGCCGGGCCCGGCCGCGTGCGCGTGAACGTCGCCGTGCGGCTGTCGGCCGCGAGCGAGGAACGGACCGAGGAGACCTGGGATCCCGAGCCGGTGGTGCGCAGCCGGCAGACGAGCAGCGAAGGCCTGACCGGTCCTGCCGTCGGCGCGGTGGCGGGCGCGCGCGCGAACCTGCCGCCCCCGGCCGACGAGGAAGGCGTGCCTCCCGCGACGGTGCCGCAGGCGCAGGCCCTGCTCGCCGGCGGCACGCGCACGAGCGAGACGACCAACTACGAGATCAGCCGCGTCACGCGCCACACCGTGAAGCCGGCGGGCGACATCGCGCGGCTCTCGGTGGCCGTCATCCTCGACGACGAGGTGGTGACGACGACGCAGGAGGACGGGACGGTCGTGCGGAGCACGAAGCCGCGCGCGCCCGACGAGCTGCAGAAGATTCACGGCCTGGTGGCGGCGGCCATCGGCCTCGATCCGGAGCGCGGTGACCAGCTGACGGTCGAGAACATCGCGTTCGAGAGTCCCGTCCCCGAGGCGCCGGCCGAGCCGGGCTTTGTGGAGCAGTACGGGCCGGCGCTCGGCGAGGGCGCGCGCGTGCTGGGCGTGCTGCTGCTGGCGCTCGCGGCGGTGTTCTTCGTGCTGCGGCCGATGGTGCTCGCCGCCCGCGGGCCGCAGGTGCTGCCCGCCGCGGCCGGCGAGGGCGTCGCGCAGCTGAAGACCGTCGAGGATCTCGAAGGGGAGCTCGAGGCGCAGCTGAACGCGGCGGTCGAGCAGCGGCGGCTGGAGACGGCCAGGGTGCCGCTGCTCACGAAGAAGGCCAACGCGCTCGTGCAGGAGGAACCGGAATCGGCGGCCAAGCTGCTGCGCGCGTGGCTGGCGGAGGACGAGAGGCGCTGATGCGGGGAACGGTGGTCGCCAACGCGCCGCTGCCGGGCGCCCGCAAGGCCGCGGTGCTCGCGCTGCTGCTCGGCGAAGAACAGATGGCGCAGATCTTCAAGCATCTGCGCGAGGACGAGATCGAGCGCATCACGAAGGAGGTGGCGTCGCTCGGGTCGGTGGAGCCCGACATCGGGGAGAAGGTGCTCGAGGAGTTCCACCTGATGTTCAAGGCCGCCAGCTACATCATGCGCGGCGGCGTCGAGTTCGCCCGGGCGCTGCTGCTGAAGTCGCTCGGCCCGGACACGGCACGCCGGATTCTCGACCGCGTGCTGCGCTCGTTCGAGTCGACCGCCGGCTTCTCGGCGCTCGAGAAGGCGGACCCGCAGCAGCTGTCGAAGTTCATCCTCGGCGAGCATCCGCAGACCATCGCGCTCATCCTGGCGCACCTGAACGCCAGCAACGCGGCGCAGCTCGTGACGCTGCTGCCGGAGGACATGCGCGCCGACGTCCTGACCCGCATGGCCAACCTGGAGGAGATCTCGCCGGAGGTGATCCGCAGCATCTCCTCCGTGATCGACCAGCGGCTGAAGACGCTCGGCGGACCGCAGCGCGAGTCCTACGGCGGCGTCCGCGCCGTCGCGGAGCTGTTCAACCGTCTCGACCGCGCCGTGAGCCAGCCCGTGCTCGAGACGATCGAGCAGGAGTCGCCGGAGCTCGCGGTGACGATCCGCAACCTGATGTTCGTGTTCGACGATCTCGTCAACGTCGAGGACCAGGGGCTCCGCGAGATCATCCAGCGCGTCGACAAGAAGGTGCTGACCATCGCCCTCAAGGGCGCCACGGAGGAGATCCGCCAGCGCTTCTTCAGCAACATGTCCAAGCGCGCCACGGAGATGCTGAAGGAGGAGATGGAGGTGCTCGGCGCCATCCGCCTGCGCGAGGTCGAGAAGGCGCAGCAGGAGGTCGTGGCCGTTGCGCGCAAGCTCGAGGAAGAGGGGCTGATCGTGACCGGCGCCGCGGCCGGGGAGACGTATGTCGTCTAGCGCGCGACGGCTCCAGGGCGCCGACGCGCAGCCGTTCGTCTGGGGCAGCGTGCCGCCCGTCCAGCCGCCTCCAGCGCCCGAGCCCGAGGCCCCGACCGCCGAGGAAGCGGCACCGCCCGCACCGGCGCCGGTGGTGTCCGACGAGGAGCTCCGGGCGGCGCACCAGGAACGCCTGGCCGCGATCGAGCGCGAGGCGTTCGCCCGCGGATATGAAGCGGGCGAGCGCGCCGGGCTCGAAGCGGGCAAGACCCGCGCGGAGGCGATGCTCCGGCGCCTGGCCCAGACTCTCGACGAGCTGCGATCGCTGCGCACGACCCTGCTCCGGCAGACCGAAACGCAGATGGTGGAGCTGGCCCTGGCGATCGCGCGCAAGATTCTGCGCCGCGAAGCGTCGTTCGATCAGGATCTGCTCGTCGCGATGGCCCGCGTGGCGCTCGACCGCGTGGGCGAGCAGGGCAGTGCCACCATCCGCCTCAATCCCGAGGACTACGCCGCGACGGCGCAGCGGCATGGCGATCAGTGGGCCGGCTCGCGCGTCGCGGTCCTGGCGGATCCGTCCGTTCCCCGCGGCGGCTGCATCGTCGAGTCGGAGTTCGGCCAGGTGGACGCGAGCGTCGAGGCGCAGTTCGACCACGTCGCGCAGGCGCTGCTCGGCGAGGAGGAGGCGCGGGACGCGGCATGAGCCCGGCGACCGTGATCTCGCTCGAACGGTTCCGCGCGCGCCTGGAGCGCGCCGACCCGCTCCCGGTCACGGGCCGGGTGATCCGGACCGTGGGGCTGGTCGTCGAGTCGCGCGGGCCGCGCGCCCGCGTCGGCGAGATCTGCGAGCTGGTGGGCGACGCCGACACGCCGCCGCTGCCGCTGGAAGTCGTCGGCTTCCGCGAGAACACGCTGCTCACGGTGCCGCTCGGGACCACGGCGGGCATCCGTCCCGGCGACCGGATCGTCTCGCGCGGGCGCGTCTCGTCGATTCCGGTCGGCCCGGGGCTGCTCGGCCGCGTGATCGACGGGCTCGGCCGGCCGCTCGACGGGCTTGGCGACATCGACGTCCGCGAGCAGTACCCGCTCTATCCGCCGCCACTCAACCCGCTGGACCGTGAGGGCGTGACCACACCGCTCGGGACGGGCGTGCGCGCCATCGACGGCCTGCTCACATGCGGGCGCGGACAGCGCCTGGGCCTGTTCGGCGGATCCGGCGTCGGCAAGAGCACGCTGCTCGGGATGATGGCGCGATCGACGTCGGCGGACATCGCCGTCATCGGGCTCATCGGCGAGCGCGGGCGCGAGGTGCGCGGCTTCCTCGAACACGACCTCGGCCCCGAGGGGCTGAAGCGGTCCGTGGTGGTCGCCTCGACCTCCGACAACCCGCCGCTCGTCCGCATCCGCGCGGCCTACGCGGCCACGGCCATCGCCGAGTACTTCCGCGACCAGGGCAAGAGCGTGCTGCTGATGATGGACTCGGTGACGCGCTTCGCGATGGCGCAGCGTGAAATCGGTCTGGCCGCAGGCGAGCCGCCGACCGCGAAGGGGTATCCGCCCTCCGTCTTCGCCATGCTGCCCGGGCTTCTCGAACGCGCGGGCGGCGTCCGCGGGCGCGGCAGCATCACGGGTCTCTACACCGTGCTCGTCGACGGCGACGACACCAACGAGCCGATCGCCGACGCGGTGCGCGGCATTCTCGACGGCCACGTCGTGCTCTCGCGCGATCTGGCCGCGCGGAATCACTACCCGGCCATCGACATCCTCCAGAGCGTCAGCCGGACGATGCCCGACGTCACCGGTGTCGAGCACCGGACGAAGGCCGGACAGGTGCGAGGGTGGCTGTCGACACTGCGCGACAGCGAGGACCTCGTGAGCGTCGGCGCCTATGTGCCCGGCAGCTCCGCGCGCGTCGACGAAGCGCTGGGGAAGCGGGACGCGGTGGAGGCGTTCCTGCGCCAGCCGGTTCACGAGCCGTCCGGGTACGACGAGTCGATCGCCGCGCTCCTGGCCCTGTAGCCGCTGGACGCCAGCAGACGCGTGCGCCCCTTCCACTTCAGACCTCAGGCCGCCCTGGATCTTCGAATCCGGCAACGCGACGCCGCCGAAGAGGCGCTCGCGGCCGCGCGCGCGGCGGTGCGCGAGGCGGAAGCGGCCGTGCACGCGGCGGAGGACGCGGTACGGGCCGCGCAGGCGCGTGCACGCGAGGCGCTGGGCACGGCGGCCGGTCTGGCCGGCGCCGCATGGCACTGGAATTGGATGGAGCGGTTGCGCCGCGACGTCGTGCGCGCCACGGAGGCGCTGGACGTCCGGCGGAGCGAGGAAGCGCGCGCGGCGGAGATCGCGCGCGAGGCGCGCAAGAAGGTGAAGGTGCTCGAGCGGCTGAAGGCGCGCAGGCTGCGCGCCTGGCAGCTCGAGGCCGCGCGGGCCGAGCAGCGGATGATCGACGAGCTGGCCGGTCTGCGATTCGCGGCGCGCATGCGCGCGACGCACGGAGAGCGAGGATGAGCGTAATCGACCCGACCGGTGGTGCCGGTCAGACGACAACTGGCGCAGGCGCCGGCGCGGCGCAGGCCCTGAAATCCGACGGTTTGGGCCGCGACGCGTTCCTGAAGCTGCTGGTCACCCAGTTGCAGCATCAGGATCCGACGCAGCCGAAGGAAGACGGCGAGTTCCTCCAGCAGCTGGCGACGTTCAGCTCGCTCGAGAAGCTCACCGAGATTTCGGCGTCGCTCAACACGCTTGGCCAGCTGCTGCTCGATCACCTCCAGGTCGAGCACGGGCAGTCCGGCCAGGCAGGAGGCTGGTAATGGCAGTCGGCTCTTTCTCGGCGGGCCTCTCGGGGCTGAACGCCAACGCCGTTTACCTCAGCGTAATCGGCAACAATCTCGCGAACATCAATACCGTCGGCTACAAGGCGAGCACGGTGACCTTCATGGACCTGGTCAGCCAGTCCGCCGCGGGGTCGTCGATCAACCCGATGCAGGTCGGGCTCGGCGTCGTCACTGGATCGATCTCGCCGGTCTTCAGCCAAGGCTCCATCGAGAGCACCCGCGAAGCGACGAACGTCGCCATCGAGGGCAACGGCTTCTTCATCGTCAGCGACGGCCAGGCGGTGTCGTACACCCGGGCGGGGAACTTCAGCTTCGACGCCAGCGGCAACCTGGTGACGCCGGACGGCCTGCGCGTGCAGGGCTGGACGCAGATCGGGCCGGACGGCGAGCCGGTGACCACCGGCGCGCCGACGGATATCACGGTGCCGCCGGGCGTGCTGCGCGCCCCGGTGGCGACGTCGACGTTCTTCACGAAGACCAATCTCAGCGCGTCGGCGCTCGTCGGCGACACGTTCACGAGCTCCGTGGAGCTGATCGACTCGCTGGGGGCGCGGCACCTGTCGACCGTGACGTTCACCAAGACGGCCGCCGGCGAATGGAGCTTCTCCATCACCGTGGACGGCGGCGAGGTCACCGGCGGCACCGCCGGCGTGCCCTACGAGCTGGCGGCCGGATCGGTCGTCTTCGACGCCAACGGCCTGCTCACCAGCATCACGCCGACCGCTCCCGCCACGGGTGGCGGCGCGCTGCCCGGCGACCCCGACATGGACGTCAGCTTCACCACGCCGGCCTGGACCAACGGCGCGGCTGCCAGCACGTTGACGTGGGACCTGACCGATGACAACGGGACGGCCGCCCTCACCGGGTTCGACGCCCCGTCGGCCACGCTGTCGCTCGATCAGAACGGATCGATGGCGGGGACCGTGGACGGCATCACCATCCTGCCCGACGGCCGCATCCAGGCGAGCGTCGGGGCGGGACAGTCGGTGAACCTCGGTCAGATCGCGCTGGCGATGTTCAACAACCCGAAGGGGCTCGAGAAGCTGGGCGGGAACCGCTACGGCGAAACGCAGTCGTCGGGCCTGCCGAACGTCGGCGTCGCCGGCACCGGCGGACGGGGCACCCTCTTCGGCAGCGCGCTCGAAGCGAGCAACGTCGACATCGCCCAGGAGTTCACGCAGATGATCCTCGCGCAGCGCGGGTATCAGGCGAACTCCAAGACCATCACCGTGTCCGACGAGCTGCTGGTCGAGACGCTGAACCTCAAGCGGTAACGCCGTGACAGCAGGCACGCTGCTTCCGATCGTCGGATCCGCGCCGGCGCCGGCCGCCGGCCCGCGCGGCACAGCCGCTCCGGCATCGTCGTTCGACACGGCTCTGGCGTCGGCCACGGGCCGTGTGGGCGCGGAAGAGGCGTCCGGAGGGACCACGGCGGCCCTGGATGGGCGCGCGGCGGAGTCGCGCGCCCCGTCCCGTGCGCGGGACGGGCGTCCCGCAGATCGAAAGGAGCACGCCGCGGAGACACGGGGACACGTCGACGAGACGCGCTCGCCGGAGGACCACACGGCCGCAGTCGCCGCTCGTCGGGACAAGTCAGCGTCCGACGCGCCCGATATGAGCGATGGTGTGGACAGAGAGCAGGAGCGCGGAGAGGTCGTTCCCGTCTCCTCCGACGTGCCCGTCCCGCCTGAACAGGCGTGGATCCTCCCGGACATTCCAGCGCCGGGGCTGGCACCGGCGCACGACGGGTCGATCGAGACCGCAGGGGCGGATGATCTCGTGTCAGTGGCGGCGACCGATTCGATCGAACAGGCGTCGATCGAGGCCGGCGAGAAGGCTGGCGGAGCCCTGGACCTCGCGCTGGACGCGACGCCGGCACCCGCGGATGGATCGAAGGCCGATCGCGATACCGCGCTTCCGCAGGTCGCTGACCGGGAGCCGGTGGCAAACGCGGCGCCGGCTGCGACGACGCCGGCGAGCCCCACGCTGCCTGCAACGAAGGCGATGGCCGACACGGCTCCGCCGATCAGGTCCGGTGTTCGGGCAGAGGCAGCGGCGGTGTTGTCGGCCGCCGTCGCCGCGGCACATCGTGGATCCCTCGCAGCGGCGGAACGGTCCGGCGGCCAGCCCGTGGCCGAGCCGCAGAACGCGGACGTCACACCGCGACCGGCAGAGGGGCCTCCCGCCGCGGCTCAAGCTGTTGCGGAGCGGCAGGCCCCGGCCGTTGGCGTGCCGGCACCGCGGATCGACGACACGATCGACGTCGAGCCGTCGAACGCTCAGACGGAGCAGGCGGTCTCGCCGGCCGTGCTCCGCGTCGCGCATGCGAGCCAGGGCCATTCGGGCGGCGCTGATCGCGGGCAGGATCAGCGTCCGGGCACCTTCGCCGCGCCGCACGTCTTCTGGCCGGTCGCGGCCGGGCCTGCTCCCGACCCCGTGGCGTCCGACACGTTCGCGCGCCTCACGGCCGGAAGCGGGCTGCCGATGCCCTCCGAGGCCGAGCTGTCGACGGTCGGCCCGCAGCTGATTCGCACGCTGCACATGCAGGTCCGCGAGGGCGGCGGGCAGGTGCGCCTCACGCTCTCTCCCGAACACCTGGGAACGGTCACGGTCGACCTGAGGGTGGACGGGCGCCAGGTCACGGCCGTACTCGGAGCCGACACCGCGGCGGTTCGCGGCTGGCTCACCGCGCATGAACAGGATCTTCGAACCGGGCTCTCCGAGCTCGGCCTGACGCTCGAGGAGCTCGTGGTCCGGGACGAGGACACGCAGCGCGAACGGCAGCAGGCCCGGGAGCACGAGCGGCCACGGGCTCCGAAGCGCCGGTCGGGCGCGGAACCGGTGTTCGAGATTCGGGTCTGAGGGGAGCGGGAGCCACCGCTCCCCGCGGACCATGCACTAGAACCGGAACAGGCGGGTCATCTTCACCGTGAAGCCACGGTTCTGCAGCCGCTCCGGGCCGCGGAGCAGCGTGTTGCGGCCGTCGCTGTACACGACGAAGAGATCGCTGCCGGGCCAGTACTCCCACCGGAAGCGCACGTTCGCCGTCGACAGATGGTTGGCCGAGTTGTGCTGGATGAGCGCGGCCAGCCACATGTTCGGCCTGAAGCTGTAGGTCGTGCGCACGCTGACGAGCGCCGCGGTGGTCTCGTCGTTCGGCAGATCGAGCTTGAACACGGAGAGGCCGGGCTCCACGGCCAGGCGACGCGTCACCTCCACGCGGCCGCGATAGCCCGCCTCCGCGCGCGTGCCGCCGTAGAACCCCGAGTAGGCGAGCGTGACGTCGCCGGCGACGCGATGCTGGGCGCCGATGGTGTAGCGGCCGATCAGGCTCGAGAAGCGGTACGCGCCGACCGGGACGACGATGCCGCCGGGGATCGTGAACGGCTCGGGCACGAACTCGTAGTCGTGCAGGTATTCGATCGTCCAGGAGTCGCTGCTCTGAAGCTCGGTCCTGAGCGCCGCCCGCACCTGCCGGTTCTCGACCCGGCCGTCCGGGTCGGTGATGTAGTCGAAGCCCGTCTCGACGCTGATCTTCCGCACCGACTCCAGTGACTGCGGCCGGCGGCTCACGCGCATCTGCGCGAGGCTCTCCACGAACCCGTCGCGCCGCAGGAAGCCGATCTGCGGATCGAAGTTCCGTCCGACCGCCAGGTGCTCGAGCGTGAGCCCGAACAGATCGGCGTCGTACGCCAGCCGGCCCCGGTAGCTGCGGTTCTCACCCTCCAGACCCGGTGTGCGTGTCTCGGCGTAGTACCCGACGATGTTGAGGAACTGGAAGAAGTTCAGGCCCGTGTCGATGCCGAACGCGGTATTGGTTCCGGCGCCGGCGGCCGAGCGGCGCGTGCCGATCACGCCGACGGAGCTGCGGCGCAGGATGTCGCGCTTGACGCGCACGACGGAGAAGTCCGTCTCCGGCAACCCGGCCACTTCCTCGTCGCCGGTGCGGATCTGGAGTAACCCGACGCTGTACTTGCCGACACGGCCCGTGAGGCGGCCTCCGGCATTGATCGGCACCGCCCGGTCGCCGGCCAGCCCGATGGCGCGGCTGAAGAACAGCACCGGTGTGTTGGTCGGGGCCGTGGCGGCGCGGCGTGGCGAGCTCTCGACGCCTCCGAATCCGAAGATCCCCTGGCCTTCCAGGAAGAACTCGCGCTTCTCGGGGTAGAGCAGGCTGAAGCGCGTCAGGTTCACCTGCTGGTCGTCGTCTTCGACCTGGGCGAAATCGGTGTTGAGCGTGAAGTCGGCGGTCAGGCTCCGGGTGATCCCGTACTTCACGTCGAACCCCGCATCGGCGTCTCCCTCCGTGCGGAACAGCGGGTCGAGCACCCGATCCGCGCGCGCCGCGCCGAGCGCGTAGGGCTTGACGTCGAGGCCGATGGACTCGACGTCGATGTCGAGTCCGACGAGCGGCGCCGCCATCGAGAAGCGCAGGATCCCGCGCGCCCCTTCGGAGCGCGGCACCGGATTCAGGTAGGCGTACTCGTTCTTCCAGCGGATCGTCCGGCGGACGTTCAGCCCCCAGACCTGCGGGCCGGCGCCCTGATAGCGCAGCGACCGGAACGGAATCCGCACCTCGGTGGTCCAGCCTTCGTCGGTCAGCCGGCTGCGCGCGCTCCAGACGGTGTTCCAGTCCCGGTTGACGTCGCGCTCGTCGGTGACCTGGCTGTCCATCATGCCGCCGACGGGCGTGACGAGGAACTCGTAGCCGTTGCGCCGGTCGAAGAACGTGTCGATGACGATGCTGATGTTGTCGTTCTGCGTGATGTTGGCGCCGTCGCGGCGCATGTCGTTCGCGACGATGCGATCCGGCTGGCTGTCGGCGCAGCGGGCGACGATGTAGAGGTGCTCCCGGTCGAAGAGCACCCAGATCTCCGTCGGCTCCGACACGGGCGCCCCTTCCTCCGGCTCGATCTGCCGGAAGTCGGCGATCGACGGCACCTCCCGGTACACCCCTTCGTCGAGCACGCCGTCGATGCGCAGCGGCGTGTCGATTCGCACGGCACGCACCGTCGCCCGCCCCTGGTCGTCCCGGGCAAGGACAGCCGGCGGCTCCGGAGCCGGCGGGCCGTGAAGCAGGATGGCGGGTGGACCTGACGGCGCGGGCTGGGCAGCCAACCATCCCGAGAAGAGGAGATGTCCAGCGGACAGGGGCGTCAGTGGCATGCGGTCGCGTCAGGCCATGCGCATGGCGGTGTCGATCCGGCGAGCTGCCGGATCCGGAACGGGCCGGATCGCCCGGCGCCGTGGGCACGGCGGCGAATCGCGCCACAGCGTAACACGCGTCCCGGCGGTGTCGGCGTGACGTCGCCAGCCGTCGGCTCACCGGACCCTGACCGTGCCTGCGCGCGGCAACGGCGTGCAGTCCGTGCACGTGATGCGAACGTCCCGTGCGGCACCCCGGTTGCGAGAGCAGCCGCGGGCATGTCCCTGTACTCCCGGCGCAATCCCGCGTGGGATCCCGGAGGAAGTCGAGGCGCATCGCGTGAAGAAGCTGTTGGTGCACGGGGTAGTCGGCATCCTGCTGATGGCGGCCGGGGGAGGCGGAGTCTGGTTCTGGACGCGCGGCGCGCGGGCAGCGGCCGCGGAGGGCCACGCCGCGGCGCCGGCGGTCGATCCGGCGGATTCGGCCATGGTCCCGCTCGATCCGTTCCTGGTGAATCTCGCGGACACGGAGGCACCGCGCTTCCTGCGCGCGACGGTGAACCTCGTCATCGGGCCGAAGGCCCGGGCGGAGGACCTGGCGAAGGATCCCGTCGTCATGGCTCGCATCCGCTCGACGGTGCTCGAGCTGCTGACGACCCAGCGCTCGAAGACGCTCGTCACGCCCGAAGGAAAGGACGAGCTCAGGAAGGGAATCTCCGAGCGGGTCGCGGCCGTCATCGGCGACGCGAAGGTGATCGATGTCCTCTTCTCAGACTTCGTCGTCCAGTTCTGAGGCGCCGGCGGCGGCGCAGCCGTTCTCCCGCGTGCTGGACGTCCCCTGCCCGGTGAACGTCCTGCTCGGCACCGGCGTGATGTCGGTCCGCCAGTGTCTGGGGCTCGCCCGCAACAGCATCATCGAGCTGTCGCAATCGGCGGGGGAAGACCTGCAGCTCGTCGTCAACGGCGTGCTCCTCGCGCGCGGCGAGGTCGTGATCATCGAGGACAGCGCGGCCCTGCGCATCACCGAGATCGCCGCGCCGGCGGCCACGGAGTAGGGATGCTGCTGGTTGCGCTCGCGCAGACTCCGGTCGTCACCGACGCCGTCCCGGATGGTGCGCTGCGCGGAGTGGTCGGGACGATCTTCGTACTCGGGCTGCTCGTGCTGCTCGCGTGGCTGCTGCGGCGCGGGACGATCGCGCTGCCGGGCCGGCGTGCCACGGACGCGGTACGGGTGGAAACGGCAGTGCCGCTCGGCGACCGGCGGTCGCTGGTCGTCGTCACGGTCGACAACCGGCGTCTGCTGCTCGGTCTGACGCCGACGCAGGTCTCGCTGGTAACGGAGCTCGAGCCGGTTCCCGCCGTCGCGACGGATTCGGCGCCACGGTTCGACCAGGCGCTCGCGGGCCGTCTCGATGCGGTGGCCGGCGGAGGTCCGGCGTGATCGCGCGAAACGGGTTCAACGTCAGGCGTCTGGCGCCCGTCGTCGTGGCAGTGTTCCTGCTGCTCGCCGGCGCCGGGGCGGCCGAAGCGCAGGCGCCGCAGCAGCTGGACCTGCGGATCGAGGGGGTCGGCAGCATCTCCGCGCCGCTGCAGATCGTCCTCCTCCTCACGCTCCTCTCGTTCCTGCCGGCGATCCTCGTGACGATGACCTGCTTCACGCGGATCGTGATCGTCTTCCACTTCCTGCGGCAGGCGCTCGGCACGCAGGAGATGCCGTCGAACCAGATCCTGATCGGTCTGGCGCTCTTCCTGACGATGTTCGTGATGGCGCCGACCGGCGATCGGGTCTACGACGCGGCGGTCGCACCGGCGCTCGAGGGGAAGGTCGACCTCGCCGAGGCCATGCGCCGCGCGGCGCCTCCGCTGCGCGACTTCATGTTGAAGCAGACGCGGGAGAAGGACCTGGCGCTCTTCGTCGAGCTGGGCGGCGTCGAGCGGCCCCAGACGCCGGCGGACCTGCCGATGCGCGTCGTGATCCCGGCCTACGTCATCTCGGAGCTGAAGACCGGCTTCCAGATGGGCTTCTTCCTGTTCGTGCCCTTCATGCTCATCGACCTCGTCGTGTCGACGACGCTGCTGTCGATGGGCATGCTGCAGCTGCCGCCCGCGATGATCTCGCTGCCGTTCAAGCTGCTGCTGTTCGTGATGATCGACGGCTGGAACCTGCTGGTGGGCTCGCTCGTCCGGAGCTTCCTCTGAGGGTGTCATGTCCGAAGCGCTCGCCGTCGGTGTGCTCCGTCAGGGCATCGAGGTCGCGGTCATCGTCAGCCTGCCGATGCTCGCCGCCGGCCTGCTGGCGGGCGTCCTGGTCAGCATCTTCCAGACGGTGACCTCCATCCAGGACCACGTGCTCGGGTTCATCCCGCGCGCGGCGGCGATCTTCGTCGTCTTCGCGCTGACGTTCCCCTGGATGCTCCGGCTGATGACCGGGTTCGCCTCGGATCTGATCGGCCGGCTGCCGGAGTTCGTGCGCTGATGGACTTCAGCGCGCTGGTGGTGTTCGGGGTCCTGCTCGTGCGGGTGGGGATGATGGTGGCGACGGCGCCCATCTTCGGCAGCACCTGGGCGCCGCCCACCGTCAAGGCCGGTCTGACGGCCATCTTCGCCGTGCTGCTGCTGCCGCTCGTGCGGCTGCCGGAGATTGTGACGCCCGCCTCGCTGGCGCTCGTGGTCGTCCACGAGGCGCTCGTCGGCATCGCCATCGGGTTCAGCATCCGGATCGTGATCGGCGCGGCGGAGCTCGGCGGCTATCTCGCCGGCTTTCAGCTCGGATTCGCCTACGCCGGCATCGTCGACCCGCAGAGCGGCGTCCGCAACAACGTGCTGGCGGTCCTCTACGGGATGCTCGCGCTGCTGGCGCTGCTCGGCGCGAACGTGCACCACGCGCTGATCCGGCTCCTCCTGGCGAGCTACGAGGCGGTGCCCGTGGCGGCGTTCGCGCGGGCGGACGGATCGCTGGCCGAATCCGTTGCGCGGACGTTCGGGCTCATCGTCACCGTCGGGATGCAGCTGGCCGTGCCGGTCGTGCTGGTGCTGCTGCTGGTGGAGTTCGTCCTCGGCCTGATGACCCGGGCGGCGCCGTCGCTGAACCTCATGGTGATCGGCGCGCCGCTCCGCCTGCTGGTCGGCCTCGTCACGCTGGCGGCGGGAGTGCAGGTCGTGCCGGGCCTGATCGTCCGCACATCGGACTGGGCGATGGAGCTGGGCTCGCATCTCGCGGGAGCGTTCCGCTAGTCATGGCCGGCCAGGACCGCACCGAACGTCCCACAGCGCGGCGCCTCCAGGAGGCACGCCGCCGCGGCCAGATCGCGCGCAGCCAGGATCTCGGACACGCGGCAGGTCTGGCGGGAGCCGTGCTGGCGCTGAGTGTCGCCGGCGTTTACGGCTTCACGAGACTGGCCTCCGCGCTCGCGCGCGGGCTTGCCGACGTCGGTGCCGCTGCGGGCCACGACCCGACGGCGGGAGAGGTCACGTCGATTGCCGTCCGCAACGCCGCGACGCTGGGGTTGGTCGTCGGACCCGTGGCGCTCGCCGCGGCAGCGGCCGTCGTCGCGGCGCAGGTGGCCCAGGGGGGCTGGAACGTGGCCAGCGAGGCGCTGCAGCCGAAGTTGACCCGCCTGAATCCGATCGAGGGGCTGAAGCGCCTCGGGCTCAAGCGCGGTGGCGTGCAGGCGCTGAAGGCGCTCGCGGTGGTCGCGATCGTCGTCTACCTCGCCTATCCGTTCATCGAGCGGGCCGTCGAGGCCGGCCCGCACCTCACGCGGATGACGCCGGTCGGCGCGTTCGCCTTCATGTGGGGCGAAGTGCGCGGCGTGGCCGTGAAGATCACCATCCTGTTCGCGGTGCTCGGCACGGCGGACTACTTCTGGCAGAAGCATCTCTGGCTGGACGGCCTGAAGATGACGAAGCAGGAGGTGAAGGACGACCTGAAGATGACGGAGGGGAGTCCGGAGATCAAGAACCGGATTCGCCGCGTCATGGTCGAGACGGTCCGCCGCCGCATGATGGCGGCGGTGCCGAAGGCCACGGTCGTCGTCACCAACCCGACCCACTACGCCGTCGCGCTCCAGTACGAGCGCTCGCGCATGAGCGCCCCGGTCGTGGTCGCCAAGGGCCAGGGGCACCTGGCGCAGCGCATCAAGGCCATCGCACGCGAGCACGGCGTGCCGATGGTGGAGAACGTCCCGCTGGCGCAGGCCCTCTACAAGCACGTGGAGGTCGGCCAGGCGATCCCCGCGAACCTGTTCGAAGCCGTGGCCGAGGTGCTCGCGCATCTCATCCGGCTCCGCCAACTGACGCTGCACTGATCCGCTCATGGCCACCAGCCACGCCGTTCCGCTGCCCCGTTCCTCGCACCTGCTCGCGCCGGCCGCCGCGATCTCGGTGGTCCTGCTGATGGTGCTGCCGCTGCCGCCGCTGCTGCTCGACGTCCTCCTGTCGGTGGACATCGGCCTGGCGGTGGTGCTGCTGCTCACCGCGGTCTACGTGCGCGAGCCGATCGAGTTCTCGGTGTTCCCGTCGCTGCTGCTGGTCCTCACGATGTTCAGGCTGGCGTTGAACGTCGCCTCCACGCGGCTCGTGCTGCTCAATGGCGGCGAGGGGATCGACGCGGCCGGGCACGTGATCATGGCCTTCGGCCAGTTCGTCGTCGGCGGCAACTACGTCGTCGGCATCGTCGTGTTCCTCGTCCTCATCGCCATCCAGTACGTCGTCATCAACCACGGCGCCGTGCGCATCTCGGAAGTCACCGCACGGTTCACGCTCGACGCGATGCCGGGCAAGCAGATGGCCATCGACGCCGACCTGAACGCCGGGCTCATCGACGACAAGGAGGCGCGCGAGCGGCGGGCCCGCATCCGGCGCGAGGCGGACTTCTACGGCGCGATGGACGGCGCCATCCGCTTCACCCAGCGCGACGCCGTCGCCGCGCTGATCATCACCGGCGTCAACATCGTCGCGGGCTTCGTGATCGGCGTGCTGATGCACGACATGGACGTCGCGACCGCCGCGACGACCTACACCATCCTCACCATCGGCGAGGGGCTGGTCACCGCGATCCCGGCGCTGCTCGTCTCGATGTCTGGCGCGCTCATCATGACGCGCGCCGCGTCGGAGACGAACCTCGGCGAGGAGATGGCGGGGCAGCTGTTCGCCCAGCCGCGCAGCCTGGCCATTGCCTGCGGCGTGCTCGGCGCGCTGGCGCTGGTGCCGGGGCTGCCGAAGCTGCCGTTCATCGCGGTGGGACTGGGACTCGGCGCCTTTGCCTGGTCGCAGACCCGCGCGGCCCGCTCCGATCGGGAGGCTGCGGCCGCCGCGACGCCGGCCGCGACGCAGACCGATCCCTTCGAAGCCGCGATGACCGTCGACCCGCTCAGCGTGGAGGTCGGCTACGCGCTCATCGCGCTCGTCGACGAGCGGCAGGGAGGCACGCTGCTGTCCCGCGTGCGCTCCATCCGCAAGCAGATTGCGGCCGACACGGGCATCGTGGTGCCGCCGGTGCACGTCGCGGACAACCTGCAGCTGCCGCCGCGCACCTACACGATTCTGCTCAAGGGGGTCGAGGTCGCGCGCGGCGAGCTGTACCCGGAACGCCTGCTCGCCATCAATCCCGGCACGGCCTCCGGATCGATCGACGGCACGGCGACGCGCGAGCCGGCGTTCGGGCTGCCGGCCTGGTGGATTGCCGCCGACCAGCGCGACCGCGCGGCCAGCGCCGGCTACACGGTCGTGGATCCGACGACCGCGCTGTCGACGCATCTCTCGGAGGTGATCCGCACGTTCCTGCCGGACCTGCTGTCCCGGCAGCAGACGAAGGAGATGGTCGATCGCGTGGCGGCGATCGCGCCGAAGCTGGTCGAGGACCTCGTGCCGAAGGTGCTGAGCCTCGGCGAGGTGCAGCGCGTCCTGCGGCAGCTGCTGCGCGAGCGCGTGCCGGTGAAGGACCTGACCTCGATTCTCGAAGCGCTGGCGGATGCGGCGGGCCAGAGCCGCGACCCCGACGCGCTCACCGAGGCCGTGCGCGCGGCGCTGGGCCGTGCGATCTGCCGCCAGTACCAGAGCGACAACGGCGAGCTGCCGGCGATCGGACTCGCGCCCGCGCTGGAGCAGCGGCTCGTCTCCGCGATCGTGCGGACCGATCAGGGGACGGTGCTGGCGCTCGATCCCTCGGATGCACAGAATCTCGCGGCCCGCATCGCGCGCGCGATCGAAGGCGCAGTGGCACAGCCTGTGCTTCTCTGCTCGCCGACGCTCCGGCCGCATCTCTGGCGTCTGTTCTCGCGCGTGCTGCCGCACATCGGCGTGCTGTCGCACAACGAAGTGCCGCCACACGTGAAGCTCACGCCGGTGGCCGTCATCGATTGACATGCAGGTGCAGCGATTCCGCAAGCCTACCGTTCGTGAAGCGCTCGCCGAAGCGCGCGAGACGCTCGGCCCCGACGCGCTCGTGCTGTCCACGCTGATGGTTCCGATGCGCGGATGGCGCCGGATCACCGGACGGCGTGAGGTCGAAGTCACGGCCGCCCGGGCGGCCAGGCTGTCGGAAAGCCGACCCGAGGAGACGCCGGTCACGACACCTGTGGCGCCTGTCGTCGATCGCGCCGAACGGACGGGTGGCGACACCGTCGTCGCGCGCCTCGTCGCCGCCGGGGTCGATCGCGGTCTGGCGACCGAGGTCGCGGCCGCGTTGCCGCCGGCGTCGCGACGCGACCCGTCGGCGCGCGTGATCGCGGAGACGCTGGCGCGCCGGCTGGAGCCGCTCGTGGCGGGTCCGGAGCCGGCCGCGCCCGTCGAAGTGTTCGTCGGCCCGCCGGGCGCGGGGAAGACCACGACCATCGCCAAGATCGCCGCACAGGCGCGCGCGCGCGGGCACGCCCGGCCGACGCTCGTCGCGGCGGACGGGTACCGCGTCGGCGCGGTCGAACAGCTCCGGCTCTACGCCGAGATTCTCGGCCTCCCGTTCGTCGTCGCCCGCACCGCGCTCGACCTGGAACGCGCGGTGGGCACGGCGGGCCGCCCGATGCTGGTCGACACCGCGGGCCGCTCGCCGGCCGACCGCGGCATCCGCGATCTGTTCGACGCGCTAAGCGGCCGTCCCGGCGTCCGGACGCACCTCGTGCTGCCGGCGGGTCTGAGCACGCGCGACGCCGAGCGCGTCCTCGATCGGTATGCGCCCGCCGCGTTCCGCCGCGTCGTGCTCTCCAAGGTCGACGAAACCGAATCGGCCGCCGCGGTCATCGCGGTGCTCCGCGCCCGCGCGCTGCCCGTGTCCTGGATCGGATGCGGGCAGATGGTGCCGGAAGACCTGCGGCGGGCAACCGGGCGGCTGCTGGCCGCCGCCGTTCTCGGCGAGCCGGTGACCGCCGACTCGCATCCTGCGGAGGTCCCGTGCGCGTAGCCGCGAAGACCGCCGAGCCGGTCATGGATCGCGATCAGCTCGTGCTCGAGCACGTGGGGCTGGTCAAGGCGCTTGCGCAGCGCCTCGTCCAGCGCCTTCCGTCGCAGGTCGAGGTCACGGATCTGATCAGCGTCGGCATCCTGGGCCTCATGGATGCCGCCACGCGCTACCGGCCGTCCACCGGCGTGCCGTTCGACGCGTTCGCGCGGCGCCGCGTCCAGGGGGCGATGCTCGACGCGCTGCGGGATCTCGACTGGGCCCCCCGGTCGCTGCGGAAGCTGCGGCGCGATCTCGACACGGCCATCGCGCGCCTGCGCCACGATCTCGGCCGCGAGCCGACGGACGCCGAGATCGCCGACGCGATGAGCCTGTCGGAGACCGAGTACGAGCGCGCGCTGGAGCAGGTGCGGTCGCTCGAGCTCGGCGCGCTGCGCCAGCTCGAGGCGCCCAACCAGGACGGCATGTCCATCCTCGAGCTGTGCATCGACCCCGAGGAGGGACCGGACGTCAGGCTCGAGCGTTCCGAGCTGCGTGAGCACCTCGCGCGCGCAATCGCGGAGCTGCCGGAGCGCGAACGGCAGATCCTGGCGCTCTACTACGAGGAAGAACTGACGATGGCCGAGATCGGCGCGGTGATCGGCGTGTGCGAGTCGCGTGTCTCGCAGCTCCGGTCGCTGGCGCTGTCGCGGCTGCGCGTGAGCCTCCGCGCCTCGCTCAACCTCCCGGTGAAGGGCTGATGGGCAAGATCCTCTCCCAGCAGGAAATCGACGCGCTGCTCGGCTCGGCCGCGGCGCTCGAGGCGCTCGAGGCCGACGACGAGCCGGCGCCGTCGAAGCCGTACATCACGTACAACTTCCGCCGCCCCGATCGCGTTTCGAAGGACCAGATCCGGTCGATGCACTTCATGCACGACCGGTTCGCCCGCAACATGGCGCAGTCGCTCTCGGCGTACCTGCGCGCGGTCACCGACGTCACCATCGTCTCGGTGGAGCAGTTCAACTACTCCGAGTTCCTGATGTCGCTCCCCGACCCGACCGCGTTCTACGCGATTGCGCTTCCGCCGTTCGACGCGCTGGGCGCGCTCGAGCTCAGCCCGTCGGTCGCCTTCACGATGATCGACCGGATGCTCGGCGGCAACGGCTCGACGACGATGCCCGCGCGCGGCCTGACCGAGATCGAGCAGAACGTCATCGACGCGGTCGTGCGGCTGCTCCTCGAGAACCTGACCGAGCTCTGGAAGCCGGTGGGCGGGCTGAAGTTCGTCATCCACGCGCGCGAGACCCGGCCGCAGATGGTGCAGGTCTCGGCGCCGAACGAGATCTTCATCCTGCTGGTCTTCGCCATCCGGGTGGGCGAGGCGCGGGGAATGCTGAACCTCGCACTGCCCGCCTCGGTCATCGAGTCGCTGGGCGCGTCGTTCTCGCAGGGCTGGCAGCGGACCCGCCGCGATCAGACCGAGCAGGACCGCGCGCGGCTGTTCGAGAACATCGGTCGCATTCCGCTCCCGGTCGCGGCGACGCTCGACGCCACTCTGACGGCGCGTGACCTGCTGCAGCTCGCGCCTGGCGACGTCATCGCGCTCGATCGATCCGTCGCGAAGCCGCTCGATGTCAAGGTCGGCGGCCTGCCCAAGTTCACCGGCCGGCTCACCAGGCTGGCGCACTCCGCCGCGATCGAAATCGAGCCCGTCGAGGAGCCGGCGGCGCTGGAGGAGGTGGCATGAGCGGCGCCGGAGTGACCCAGGAGCAGCTGTTCGAGGCGATTGCGCGCGAGGTCGCCAACGCGGTGGTCTCGCTGCTCGGCGAGTCGACCGAGGTGGTCCCGCAGACCGTCGTGCCACAGCCGGTCTGGACGGCCGCGCTTCGCGTGGCCGGCGCGCTGTCCGGCCGGGCGCGGGTCGGGCTGACGGAGGAGGATGGCCGGCGCGTGTCCCGCCTGGTTCTCGGCCTCGAGGAGGACAGCGTGCCGGCCGACGACGCGGTGCTCGACACCGTGCGCGAGATCTGCCAGCAGGCGATCGGCGCGCTCGCGCAGAACGACCGGACTGCCGGGGTGACGGTGGTCATCGAGGACGTCTGGCGCGCCGCACCGGAGTCGACCGGCGTGCGCGCCTGGCGCTTCACGCTGCCGGGCGGCAGCGACGCGGCCATCGTCCTCGGCGGCGAGCTCTCGGAGGAGAGCGCCGGCGCGGAAGCGCCGGCGGCGAACGGGCGCGCGGAGGGAACGGCGCAGCCGGCCGGCGGCGTGAATCTCGATCTGCTGCTCGATCTGGACCTCCCGCTGTCGGTCCGCTTCGGGCAGACGCAGCTCACGGTCCAGGCGCTGTCGCGCCTGGCGCCGGGCGCCGTCATCGACCTGCATCGCTCGCTCGACGAGCCCGTCGAGGTGCTCGTGAGCGGCAAGGTCGTGGCGCGCGGTGAGGTGGTGGTGGTGGACGGCAACTACGGCGTGCGCGTGACGGAAGTGGTCAGCACCGCCGATCGCATTCGATCGCTGGGAGCGTGATGCAGATGGACATGGTGACGACGACCTGGATGGTGGGACTGGCCGCGACGGTGCTCGTACTGGTGCAGGGGGCGCTGCTGCTGCGCGCCACGCGGGCGCTGACGCGGGTGGGCGCGCTCGAATCACGCCTCGACAAGATGAGCGACGCGCTCACGCTGCTCACGGACACGACCGAGTCCGCGTTCCGGGCCGTCGCCGCGGAGATGACGCGGGTGCCCGCGCCGTCGCCGGCCGTGGCACGCGCCGCGTCGGCGGCGCGCACCCGCCGCGTGGCGCGCGCCGCACAGAAGGGCAAGTCGGTCGCCGAGATCGCCGCGGCCGAGGAGATGGCCGAAGGCGAGGTGCGTCTGCGTCTCCATGTCGCCAACGACGGGAAGACGCGCCAGCCCGCGCGCAAGGCCGCGAAGAAGACGCCGGCCGTGAACGGGCACAAGGTGCGCCGGACGATCAAGGCGATCAAGACGAACGGGAGCAGCGATGCCGCGGTGCAGCTGGGCTGACTGCGGGCGCTGGCGGCCCGGTCTGCTGGCGCGCGGCGGCCTCGTGATGAACGGCGACTGGTACTGCTCCGCCGAGTGCGCCGGCCGGCAGGCCAGCGACGACGTGGCGCGGGCGGCCGCACTGGAGCAGGTGCGGAGCCGCGCGCTGCCGCGATTGAAGGTCGGGCTGCTGCTGGTGCATCACGGCGCCGTCACGCCGGTGCAGCTGCGTGAGGCGCTCGCCGCGCAGCAGTCCACCGGGCGGCGTCTCGGCGCGGAACTCGTGGCCCGCGGCGCGACCGATCCGGCCGCCGTCGTCAAGGCGCTCGCGGCACAGGCCGGCGTGCCGTGTCTCACCACGCTCGATCGCAGCGCCGTGCGGCTCTGTCCCGAGCTGGGCGCGCACGCCGTGCAGGCGCTGGGGCTGGTGCCGTTCGCGGTGGATCAGGAGCGGCGCGCGATGAAGGTCGCCTGCGCCGCCCCCGTGCCGCGGCTGGCCGTCGGCGCGCTGCGCGAGCTGACCGGCTGGCATGCCGACGTGTTCCTGGTACCCGACGAGGTGCTGCCGGAGCTCGTCGACGAGTACGCCGCCCTGGCGACCGAGGCCGGCGCCGATGAGTGTGTCGTCTCGCGCGAGGCCGCCGGCCCGCGCATCGCCGAGGCGGCATCAGCGCTGCCGGGTGCGGTCGTGAGCCAGGCCCGCATCGATCCGTGGCTGTGGGTCCGGGTCTCCGACGGCCGCGTCGGCCGGAACCTGTTCGTCGCCACGCAGGAGGACCCGTCATGGCAGGCGGTGCTTACGTCGCACTGAGCGGACTGCGGGCGCGGGCGGATCATCTGGACCGCCTCGCCGCCGACATCGCCAACGGATCGACGTCCGGCTACAAGGCCCGGCGCGGCACCACGACCGAAGCGGAGCGTCCGATGTTCGACCGCGCGCTGCAGGCGGCCGTCGACGTGGCGCCAGGCCCTGCACGCTATGACTTCCGCGCCGGCGCCATCGCACCCACCGGGCGCGATCTCGACTTCGCGCTCGAAGGGCGCGGCTTCTTCGTCGTCGACACGCCGGCGGGACCGCGCTACACGCGCAACGGCCACTTCACGCGGGCCGGCGACGGCACGCTCGTCACCGAGGACGGCCACGCGGTGCTCGGCGTCGACGGGCCGATCCGGCTCGGCGAGGGGGAGTTGAGCGTCGAGCCCGACGGCACGATCCGCACGGGCGCGGCGATTGCGGGCCGGCTGCGCATCGTGGACTTCGACGACTACAACGGCCTGGTGCGCGAGAGCGGCTCGCGGTTCCGGGCGCCCGTTGGCGTCCAGCCGACAGCCGCTGCGGAAGCCCGCCTGCAGAGCGGCGCCATCGAGCGATCGAACGTCTCGATGGTGGAGCGGATTGCGGAGCTGACCGAGGTGACCCGCACGTTCGAGGCGCTGCAGAAGGGCGTCAGCGTCCTGATGAACGACCTCGACGGACGGGCGATCACCGAGTTGGGTCGACGGTAGGGTCAGGGCCAAGGGTCAGGAGCCAGGGGCCAGGGAAGAGGCGGGTTCGAACGAGCCCGGGACACGGCCACTCGGAGAATCGGCAGCGCGCGCCAGCGCGTGAGCCGCCGACGGGTTGAACGGAGCGAGTGATGATTCGAGCGCTTTACACGGCAGCCAGCGGGATGGACGCGCAGCAGTCCAACATCGACGTCATCGCGAACAACCTCGCGAACGTCAACACGGCCGGCTTCAAGAAGAGCCGGATGGAGTTCCAGGACCTCGTCTATCAGCAGATGCAGGCGGCGGGCAGCCCGACCAGCACCTCCAGCGAGAGCCCGGTCGGGCTCGAAATCGGCCTGGGCACCATGCCGGCGGCCACCGCGCGCGACTTCGCCAACGGCAACCTGCGAGCGACGAACGCGCCGTTCGATCTCGCAATCGAGGGGCGCGGGTTCTTCCAGGTCTCGCTGCCGAGCGGCGAGATCGGCTACACGCGCGCCGGCTCGCTCCATCTGAGCGCCGACGGCACGCTCGTGACCGCCGACGGCTATCCGCTCGAGCCGCAGATCACGATTCCGCCGGAGGCGATTTCCGTGACGATCTCCCGCGCGGGCATCGTCTCGGCGCAGATCGCGGGCCAGAGCGCCGTTCAGGAGCTGGGCACGATCGAGCTGGCGATCTTCCAGAACCCGGCGGGGCTGCAGGCGCTCGGCGGCAACATCTTCGTCGCGACGACGGCGTCGGGGGAGCCGACCACCGGCGCGCCCGGCCAGGACGGCATCGGGACGATCGTCCAGGGCTTCCTCGAGAACTCCAACGTCAGCGTCGTCGAGGAGATGGTCAACATGATCCTCGCGCAGCGCGCCTACGAGGCCAACTCGAAGGTCGTGCGCGCGTCGGACGAGATGCTGACGCAGGTCAATAACCTGGTCCGCTGATGCCGGCCGCGCTGCTCCTGCTCGGCGTGCTCGCTTCCGCGCCGGCTGCTCCGGTCGACGCGTCGCTCGAAGCGCGCGCGGCCGACGCGATCCGGCGTGCGGTGGCGGCGCGGCTGCAGGTCGCCGGTGTGACCGTCGAGGACCTGCAGGTGAGCGCCGTGCCGAGCGAGGGACGGCTCATGGCGAGACCGGCGCCGGATGTGCGCACGGGAGCGCCGGGCCGCTTCGCGCTGACTGCGCTCACACCCGACGGGCCCCGGCGCGTCGGCTCGGCACAGGCCGTCGTGCAGGTGGAGGCCGTCGCGCTGCGCACGCTGCGCGACATCCCGCGCGGGCGGGTGCTGACGGGCGAGGACGTCGCGCCCCGGCACGTGCGGCTCGAGGGCGTGCCGCTGCAGCCGCTGCCCGCGGCAGCGGAAGTCCTGGGTGCGACCGCGCGGCGCGCGCTGCCCGCCGGTACGGTCGTCACCGCCGACGCCGTGCGGCTCGTGCCGCTCGTCCAGTCGGGACAGCCGGTCACGGTCAGCGCGGTGGTCGGCGCGGTGGTCGCGCGGGGACGCGCGATCGCCGTCCAGAACGGACGCGCCGGCGACGTCGTGGTCGTCGTCAATCCCGAAACGCGCCGTCGGCTGCGTGCGCGCGTGACGGGACCTGGAGAAGTCGAGGTGATGCATGGGTCGTAGCCTGGTGCTGACGCTGGCCGCGCTCGTGGCGCTGTGGCCCGGCGTCGCGGGTGCGCAACCGGACGAGTGGTGGTTCGAGGCGGGGGAGCCTGCGCCGCCGCCGGCCGCGGTCTCGACCGACAACTACGAGGAGCTGTTCGTCCGGTACCTGGACGCCGCGCGCTCGACGCCGCAGACGCCGGCGCCGGACATCACCTGGATGGCGGGGCTCGGCGCGGATCTGCGCGCCCGCAACGTCAACGACCTCGTCACCGTGCAGGTGATCGAGAGCATCGTCGGGACCGGCACGGCCGACTCGTCGCTGGACAAGAAGAGCCGCGCGTCGGTGGGCAGCCTGCTGGGGCTCGAGTCGAAGTTCCCGAGCTGGCTCGATCCGACGCGGCTGGCCGAGACGGAGAGCGACTTCGAAGGCGGTGGCACCACGCGGCGCGCCGGCACGCTCACGGCGCGGATCACCGCGCGCGTGACGGAAGTGCTGCCGAACGGCGACCTGGTCCTCGAGGGCGCGCGTGAGATCGACATCAACGGCGATCGCCAGATCGTCGTGCTGACCGGAGTCGTCCGGCCGAGCAGCATCCGTCCGGGCAACGTCGTGCCGTCGCCGGAGATCGGCCAGCTGCGGATCCGGTACTTCGGGCGCGGGCTGATCCGCGACAACCTCCAGCCCGGATGGCTCGTCCGGCTGTTCAACAAGATCTTCTAGCCATGACGTACGCAGTCGCGGTCCTCTCGTGTGCCGCCGTTCTCGCGGGCTCGGCCCCGCACGTCGCGGCGCAGCCGTTGCCGGACTCGCCGGCCGCGGAGCACGCGGCGGAATCCACCGTCACCACCGTGCGCGTCGGCGACGTGGCGCGGCTCCAGGGGGCGGCGCCCATTCCGCTCGTCGGCTACGGGCTCGTCGTGGGGCTCAACAAGACCGGCGACCGGCGGCAGACGATCTTCCCGGCGCAGACCCTGGCGAACATGCTCGAGCGGTTCGGGGTCGCCGTGCCTGCCGGTGAGATCAAGATCGAGAACGTCGCCGCGGTGCTGGTCACCGCGGAACTGCCGCCCTTCGTGCGGCAGGGCGCCCGGCTCGACGTCACCGCGTCGTCGATCGGCGACGCCCGGAGCCTGCAGGGAGGCACGCTGATTCCGACGCCGCTGCGCGGTCCCGACGGCACCGTCCACGCGCTCGCCCAGGGGCCGCTGTCGATCGGCGGATTCGGTGGCGGCCGCTCGGCCAACGGCGTCACGGTGAACCATCTCACCGTCGGCCGCGTGCCCGGCGGCGCGCTGGTCCAGGTCGGGCAGCGCATCGAGATGGGACCGGTGCCGGAACTCCGGCTGGCCCTGACATCGCCCGACTTCGGCAACGCGCACCGGCTGGCCGACACCATCAACGACGCCCTTGGCGGATCGGCTGCGCGCGCGATCGACGCCGCCACGGTGGCCGTCGCCGTGCCGCCGGCGTACCGGCAGGCCGTGCCCGATCTGCTGGCGCGGCTCGAGTCGCTGCCGCTTGCCGTCGATCAGCCGGCGCGCGTGGCGATCAACGAGCGGACCGGCACCGTCGTGATCGGCGGCGGCGTACGCCTGGGGCCGGCCGCAGTCGCGCACGGGAACCTCTCCGTCCGCATCTCGACGCAGTACGTCGTCTCGCAGCCGTCGGCGTTCTCCCGCACCGGCGAGACGGTCGTGGTGCCCGACGAGCGCGTCGAGGTCTCGGAAGGGGACGCGCGGCTCGTCAACCTGGGGAGCGGCTCGACGCTCGACGAGGTCGTGCGCGCGCTGAACGCGCTCGGCGCGACGCCGCGCGACATCATCGCAATCCTCCAGGCGCTCAAGTCGGCCGGCGCGCTGGCGGCCGAGATCGTGATCCTCTGATGACACCGACCCTGCTGCCCGGGCTGCCCGCAGGTGTGAGCGCCGCCGGTCAGGCGGAGAACCCGGCGCGCGTGCGCGAGCTCGCCGCCGAGTTCGAGGCGATGTTCCTCGCGTTGATGCTCCGGCAGATGCGCGAGTCGATGGCGCTGGCAGGCGGGGAAGACGACGAGCCGGGGCTTGGCCGGACGCCGTTCGCGGAGACGTTCGACGTCGAGCTCGGACGGCATCTGGCCGCCGGCGGCGGGATCGGGATCGCGTCGGTGATCGTGGAGGCCTACGAGCGCCAGCACGGGATTGCGCAGCCTTTCACGGCGCCAGCGCCGGCGGCCGGCGCGCCCGTGCCGCCGGCCGCGCCCACGGGTGTGCCGGCGCCGGCGATTCCGCTGCCGCTCGCCGATCGCATCACGTCGCCGTTCGGCTGGCGGCGCGACCCGCTCGATGGCCACGGACGGCAACACCGCGGCGTCGACATCGCCGCCGCCCACGGCGACCCGATTCCGGCCGCCGCCGACGGCCGGGTCGTCTTCGCGGGTCCGCAGGGCGGGTACGGGCTGACCGTGGTGGTTGAGCACGGTTCTGGCATACGGACCCGGTACGCGCACCTGTCGGAGCTGCACGTAGCCGCCGGGCAGGAGGTGCGGCAGGGGCAGGAGGTCGGCAAGGCGGGCGCGACAGGGCGCGCCACCGGCGCGCATCTGCACTTCGAGGTGCTGGCGTCGGGACAGGCCGTCGACCCCGTCGTGGCCGCCCGGCGATACGCGCAAGCGGCCGGGTTAAAGCCGGTGAGGACGGATGCCGATTGGTCGGGTGCCGGGCCTTCTCCCGACCCGGTGCTGGAGGAATAGGTGATGAAGATCGAACCCGGGCAGACCGGCGCCGAGGCCGTCGGGACCCATCGCGTCGAGCCGCAGCACGGCGTCAACCGCCCGACGCATACCGGACGTCCCGCCGACACCGGCAGCGATTCCGTGCGCCTGTCCCCGGACGCCGCGCTGGCGACCGCCGCAGCTCGCGAGGCGGCCGCGTCCCCCGAGATCCGTCAGGACCGCGTCGAGGCTGCGCGCAAGGCCCTCGAAGCCGGCCGGATTGGCGCCGATCCGCTGGCGCTGGCCGATCGCATCATCGACACGCTGCTCGAGCGCTAGCGACATGGGCGTGACGGCAACCGGTCGCCCGGACCCGACCGACACGGTCAACCGGCTGGCCAGCGTGCTGACGGACCTGGGAGACGCGCTGGCGAAGGCCGATCTCGACGGCGTCCTCGCGCAGCAGTCGCACCTCGACGAGCTCGCGCGCCTGCTGCCGGATCTGGACGGGCCGTTCGATCGTGACACCCTGCCGCCCGCGGCCATGGCGGCGCTGCTGGCATTGCGCCGCGCCCGGCAGCTCGGCGAGGGGCTGACGCAGTTCGCCGCGGCCACCCGCGCCGCGCGCGGCCTGGTCGCTCCCTACGATCGGGACGGACGTCCGTCCGATCCGGTACGGGCCGGCTCGTTCGACGCGAGGGGCTGATGTCCGGACTCTTCGGCATGCTCTCGGTGGCCGCACGGTCGCTCGAAGCCCAGCGCTTCGGGCTCGACGTCGTCGGCCAGAACATCGCCAACGTCAACACCGCCGGGTATTCGCGGCGCACGGTCGACTTCGCCGCGCTGCCGCCCACCAGCCCGCTCAACGCCGGCGGCGGCGTCGAGGTGCAGGGCGTCCGCGCGATTCGCGACGCGCTGCTCGACCGCCGGCTCTGGCAGGAGCGGCCCGCCGCCGCCATGCAGGGCGCCATCGCCGATGCGCTCAGCATCGTCGAGGTCGCGCTCGGGGATCCCGGCGCATCGCTCGACGCGGCGCTGACCGAGTTCTTCGACGCCTGGGGTCGCCTGTCCGAGGATCCGACGTCGACCACCGCGCGGCAGCAGGTCATCCTCAAGGGCGAGGCGCTCGCCACCAGCTTCGCTGACATGACCGGGCGGCTGACGCTCGCGCAGCGCGACACCGACACACGCATCCGCGGGGTGGTCGATCAGATCAACGCGCTGGCGTCGGAGATCGCCAGCCTGAACGAGTCGATCGCCAAGGGCGTGGCGATGGGCACCGACGTGCAGGTGCTGCGCGATCGCCAGGGCGAGGCCATCAAGTCGCTCTCCGAGCTCGTCGCCGTCGACGTGATCGCGCGGGAGGACGGCGGCTACGACGTGACGTTCGGGCTCGGGCGGCCGCTCGTCATCGGCGCGTCGGACTTCCAGATCACGGCGACGCCGGTCGGGCCGTCGGGGCTCGTCACGCTCAGCGCCAACGGCGTCGACGTCGGCGGGGAGATCACGTCGGGCGTGCTCGGCGGCCTGCTGCAGGTGCGCGACACCCTCATTCCCGGCTACATCAGTCGCCTGGACGAGATCGCCTATGCCGTCGCGACGGAGGTCAACACACGGCATCAGGCGGCCTTCGACGCGAACGGCGCGGCGGGGCTCGCGTTCTTCGATCCGCCGGCCGCGACGGCCGGCGCGGCGGCCGCGCTCGCGGTGAACGCGGTGGTCGCGGCGGATCCCGCGCTCGTGGCGGCGGCGGCAACGCCCGATCCCGGCGACAACAGCGCCGCGCGGGATCTGGCCGCGCTGCGCGACAGCCGCGTGATGTTCGGCGGCACGGCGACGCTGCACGAGGCGTGGGGACGGCTCGTGTATCAGGCCGGCACCGACACGCAGGTCGCCCGGCAGGAGGAGCGCACGCGCCGGGAGATCGTCATGCAGGTCGAGGCGCTGCGCGACAGCGTCTCCGGCGTCTCGCTGGACGAGGAAGCGGCCGGGCTGATCCGGTTCCAGCGCGCCTACGAGGCCAACGCGCGCTTCTTCACGACGGTCGACAGCGTGCTGCAGACGCTGCTGACGATGGTGGGTCGATGACACGCATCAGCTTTCAGACCGAGTTCAGGCACGCGCTGGCGGACATCGAACGGACGGCCGCCGATCTGATGCGCCGGCAGCGGGAGGTGAGCTCCGGCCGCAGGCTCCAGGCGCCGAGCGACGACCCCACGGCCGCCGCCGGCGCGGTGACGGAGCACGCGGCCATCGGCGCGCTCGACCGGTACGCGCAGGCCGCCAGCTCGGTGGAGGCGCGGCTGCGGCTCGTCGACACCGTGCTCGGCGACATCATCGAGCAGCTGACCCAGGCGCAGGCCGTGGCCACCGGGGCGCTCGGTGACACCCCGACCCCCGCGCAGCGCGAGGCCGCCGCGATGGAGCTGGCCGCCATCCGCGACGCGCTCTTCGGCGACCTGAACACCAGCTTCCGCGGCGTCTACGTTTTCGCCGGCACCGCCTCGACGACCGCGCCGTTCGTGCGCAACGCGGACGGCACGGTGAGCGCCTACCAGGGGAACAGCTCGACCATCGCCGTCGACATCGATCGCGGCCGCGAGGCGCAGGTGACCTTCGACGGCGGCGCGCTCGTGCAGGGCGGCGATCCGCAGGACGTCTTCCAGATCATCGAGACGCTGCGCGCCGACGTGCTCGCGGGGGACACGCCGGCGATCGAGCAGGGCATCGCGGCGCTCAAGCGCGTCTTCGACCGCGCCGTGCAGCTGCAGTCCGAGGTCGGTGCCGACCAGAAGGCGCTCGAGACCGGCGCCATCAGGCTGACCTCGGAGAAGCTGGCCGCCCGCAGCCGGCTCTCGAAGCTCGAGGACGCGAACATGGCCGAAGCGATCTCCGCGATGAGCCGCGCCGAAACGGCGTACAACGCGGCCCTTGGCGCGGCGGCCCGCCTGACGCGGCCGTCGCTGATGGACTACCTGAAATGATTGCGCCGGATCAGGCGGCCTGCGTCGAGCCGCGCCGCATCGAGACGCCCGTCGGCACCTTCGAGATCGATCCGCAGAGCGTCATCCACTTCCACGAGGGGCTGCCCGGTTTCGAGTCGACGCGCGCCTTCGTGCTGCTGTCCTCGCCGGCGATTGCGCCGCTGCACCTGCTGCACCACGTCAGCGGCCCGGCGGCGTCGTTCCTCGCCATCGACCCGCGGCTGGTGCTGCCCGGGTACCGCGCCGTGCTGTCGGCCGCGGACGAACGACGGCTCGGCGCCGGGGACAGGACGGCCCTCGTCTGGCTCGCGCTCGTCACACTCGACCCCGAGCAGGGCCCCACGGTCAACCTGCGAGCGCCGATCGTCATCAATCCCGATCGGATGATTGGCTTCCAGACGATGCCGCACAACAGCCTGTATCCGCTGCGGCACCCGCTGGCACTGCGGTGAGCGATGCTGGTCTTCACGCGCAAGCGGCACGAAGCCATCATGATCGGCGACGGCGTCGAGATCCGCGTGCTGCGGGTCGGACGTGACGGCGTACGCCTGGGCGTGACGGCGCCGCCGCAGGTGGCCGTCCATCGGCGCGAGATCTACGAGCAGATCCGCGAGGAGAACCGCATCGCCGCGCGCGCCGTCGGCAGCGCCGATGCGATTGCCGCGGAGCTCCGCGGCCGGCTGAGCACCGCCGCGTCGGACGCGCCGGCGAGCGATCCCGGAGATGACGCTCACTGACTGGCGCGATGCGCCCTCCGACGTCGTGCAGCCGCTGCTGCTCTCGGAACGCGCGCGCGTCCTGGATGCGCTGCACTGGGACCTCGCGCCGGCCCTTCGCCTGGTCGAGCAGGCCCGGCAGCGCGGCGACGTGCCCGGCCTGATTCTTCACGATCGGAAGGGGGAGCCGATCGGCTGGGCCTTCTACCTGCTGGCCCATCGCACCCTGCAGCTGGGCGGCCTGCAGGCGCGCACGGCTGCCGGTCTGCGGCTGCTGCTCGATCGCGTGCTCGCCTCCCCGGAAGCGGAGCTTGCCCAGGGCGTCTCGTGCTTCCTGCCCGCGGCGTCCCCGTCGCTCGTGAGCGCGCTCGGCCGGCTCCGGTTCGAGATTCGGGTCCACGACTGCCTGGAAGTGTCGCTGGCTTCCTGGCCGGGTGCGCCGGCCGACGGCACGCCCCTCCGGCTGCTGCGCGAGACCGACGCGCCGGCGATCGTCCGGCTGCTCGCGCGCGCGTACGCCGGCGAGCGGTCCGCCCGGACGTTCGCCCCCACCGGACGCATCGAGGAATGGGCGCAGTACGTCGGGCAGATCCTCACGGGGCCGAGCCTCGGGACCTGGCGGCCGTCCCAGTCGTTCGGTGTCGATGCTCCAGGCGGCATCCTGCAGGCCGCCGTCCTGACGACCGAGATCGCGCGCCAGGTGTCGCACGTCGCGCAGATTGCCGTCGACCCCGACGCGCGCCGCCGCGGCCTCGCCAGGCGGCTGCTGCTTGCCGCCGGAGCGGCGGCTGCCGCCGAAGGCATGAAGCGCCTGACGCTCGTCGTGGACGAAGCCAACACGCCGGCGCGCGACCTCTACGCGTCGCTCGGGTTCGCGCCGCTCGGCCGCTGGATTCACGCGACCCGCGGCCCTGTCCCGCGCCGCATCGGCGGCGTCGTCGTCCGTGCGTCGCGGAAACGGGCGGCGTAGAAGGAAGCGGGAAGCGGGAAACGGCAAGAAGGCGCGACCGCGAGACCGATCTCCGGCGAGCGACCGCGCCCTTCCAGCTTCCCGTTTACGGCTTCCCGTTCGACGTGTCCCGTCAGCCTCGCTCGTCGAAGATCGCTGCCGTCGACGGAGGCGGCGCGACGACGCGCCGATAGGCGGCCAGCGTCGTCTCGCCGGCTTCGATCGTCTGAGCGGCGAAGCGGCGTGCGGCTTCGGCCTCCCGCAGCGCGGCGAGCGTCTGCTGGTCGGAGGCGATGATCTCGTTCACCAGGCGCGCCGCCTCGCGGTGACGGGCGACGACGGCCCGGAAGGCAGGCAGGCTGGCGGCGCGGGCGGCCGCGTCGGCGAGCTGCTGCCGCAGCGGCTTCAGCTCGTGCTCGACCGTGACGATGGCGTTCAGCAGGCGGGTGCGCTCGTCGGAGAAGCGGGCGAGCGCCGGCGGATCCGCCGTGCCGGACGTCGACCGCTGCGCCGCGGAGAGCTGCGCGAGTTGCCGCAGCAGCTCCATCTCCGCTTCCAGTCCGGCGGCGTACGCGCTGATGGCCGCGTCGAGCGCGCCGGCGTCGGTCATGGTCACCGCGCGGGAGCTCCCGCGGCCGTCTCGCGCGCGGCGATCTCGGCCCAGGCGTCACGCAGCGGACGGAGGACCCGCGCTGCTTCCTCGAAGGGGGACTCGTCGTTCCGGGCGTTGCCGTCGAGCAGCCGGCTGTTCACCCAGGTGTAGAGCTCGTCGAGCGAGCGGGCGATCTCGCCGCCCTGTTCCAGGTTCAGCGTGGTCTGCAGCTCCGAGAGGATGGCGAGCGCGCGCGAGACGGCCGTTCCCTTGCGGGGCAGATCGCCGGCGGCCAGTGCGGCGCGCGCGTCTCCCACGTGCCGGATCAGGGCGTCGTACAGCATGACGACGAGCTCGAGCGGCGAGCGCGACTGCACGTGGGTTCGGGCATAGGCCTGTGCGGCCCGGGCGGAGAGTGCCTGCGTCGTGATCATGCGTCAGAACAGCCGGAACTGGTTGCCGAGCGTGGACAGCGACTGCACCGAGGCGTTGAGCGCCGTGATCGCGTTGTCGGTCGCGATGAACTCGCGGTGCAGCGCCTCGCGCCGGATGGCGAGGCGGGATTCCATGAGCGCGATGCGGTCGGCGACGGACTTGAGCTGGTCGTCCAGGCGCTCGCTGGCGCCGGGGATCAGCCCGCCGGTCACGGTGTACGTGGAGATCCGGTCGACCAGTCGCGTGAAGACACCGTCCACGCCGTTGGCACCGGCGAACAGCTTCAGCACTTCGGTGTTGCCGTCGGCGGTCGCCTCGTCGAATGCCGCCTCGTCGAATTTCAGCGTGCCGGACCGGTCGAAGCGCAGCCCGATCTGGCTCAGATAGGAGTACGTGCCGCCCGTGCTGTACGCAGTGTTGATCGCCGACCGGAGCTCGTTCGAGAGCCCCCGCAGCACGGCGTCGCGGCCGATCGTGTCCGTGCGTCCCGTGCCCGCCAGCTGCGACTGCTCGCGCACGAACGTCATCAGGTCGTTGAACGCCGTCACGAAGGCCTTGATCTGGGTCTTCGCCGCGCCCTGGTCGGCCGCGACGGTCACCGTCACGGTGGCGTCCGGGTCCTTCCTGAGCAGCTGCAGCGTCACGCCGGGGATCACGCCTTCAACGCGGTTGCCCGCACTGGTAATCGGCACGCCGTTGACCGTGAACGCGGCGTTGGTCGCGTTCTGCGCGTTGTCGGCGGCGTCATCGCCGCTGATGCCGTCGCCGTCCGTGTCCGTGAACGCCACCCCGACGCCGCCGCTGAGCGTGGACTCGACGGTGAAGGCGTGGTCGACCCCGGTCGCCCGTCCGGTCAGCACGAGCTGGTAGCTGCCCGGGGCGGGGGAGACCACGCTGGCCCGCGCGGCGATCTGGTCGTTGGCGTTGATGGCGTCGGCGAGGTCCTGGAGCGTCGCCGGGACCGTGACGGTCACCGGGACGCCGTCGATGATCAGCGCCCCGCTCGTCGCGACGATCGTCTCGTCCTTGTCGGGCAGGATCGTGGTCGACGCGGTGGTCTGCGCCCGGGCGAGCTCGCTGACGACGATGTCGTAGGTGCCCGCCGACGCGCCGCCGCTCGCCGAGATGGCGATCGCCGAGGTGTCGGTGCTCGTGGCCGTGCGGCCGCCGAACCGGTCCGGGTCCGACAGCGTCTCGGCGGCGCTCGAGAGCGAAGAGAGACGGGAGGCCAGGGTCGCGAAGGCGCGCTTCTGGCCCTCGAGCGCGCTCTGTCGCGCCTGCAACGTGACGACCGGCAGCCGCTCCTGCGCCATGATGGCGTCGAGGATGGCGGTCCAGTCGATGTTGTTGAACCCGCTGAATGTGATGGCGGACCCCATGCTCACGTTCTCCTGCCCGGCCGGGACTCGAGCCGGCGCGGCCCCTCTCGCCCATGCGAGAACCGGGCCACGCCGTCATCCGCTCGGTCCGGCCGTCTGGCCGACGGGCCGCCGATGTGTGGCGGCCCGCGGACGTCGGCCTATCGCAGCAGCGACAGGACCATCGACGAGGACTGGTTCGCCTGCGCCAGGGCCGCGATGCCGCTCTGGCTCAGGATGTTGTAGCGCGTCATGTTGGCCGTCTCCTCCGCGATGTTGGCGTCGCGGATGCGGCTCTCCGCCGCCTTGTTGTTGACGACCTGCGACTGTCCGAGCGCGATGGCGAACTGCAGGCGGTTCTGCAGCACGCCGATCGTGCCCTGTGCCTCACCGAGCAGCGTCACCGCCGAGGCGACGGCCGCGACGGCTGCTTCCGCGCCGGCCTGCGTCGTCAGCGCCGTGCCGGTCAGGTTGAGGGCGGCCGTTGACGTGCCGGCAATCGTGCCCGTGATTTTCCCGTTTGCGCCGTTGTTGCTCACGAAGACCGAGAAGCCATGGTCGGCCGTCAGCCCGGCCACCGTCGCCTCGCGGTCGATTTCGCGCAGGACGTCCTGGTACTCGAGGTCCAGTGTCGCGCGGCTGGCGTCGCTCGTCTCTCCGGAGGCCGCCTGCGTGGCCAGGGTGGCCAGGCGGTCGAGCAGCGTCGAGATGTTCGCGAGCGCGCCGTCCTTGATCTGCAGACCGGACAGCCCGTCGTTCGCGTTGCGGATGCCCTGATTGATGATCGCGATGTCGTTGCGGTACGCGTTGGCAACCGCGAGGCCCGCGGCATCGTCGCCGGCGTAGTTGATGCGGAATCCGCTGGACAGACGGGTGAGGGCCCGGTTCAGACCGAGGTTGGTCTGCACCAGGTTGGCCTGCGCATTCGCGGACGAGATGTTGCTGACGACAGAGAACGAAGCCATACCGATCCTCCTTGACTGCCCGGCCGGCATCCATGCCGGCCGCCGGACCCGTGCGGGCCCGGTCTCTCTGGCGGCCAGGTAATCGGAGAACGGACGTACGGCTTTAATCGGACCCGGGCCCCGGGGTCCACGTGCCCCCGGGAACCCGGTCCGGCCCTCCTGACTGGCGGCGCGCGGCGCCGCCGTTCCGTCAGCGGTTGTCGCCCCGCCGTCCGGAGACAGCGGGAACGGGGACGCCCGCTGCGGGCGCCCCCGTCAGGGTTACCGCAGCAGCGACAGCACCGACGCCGACGTCTGGTTCGCCTGCGCCAGTGCCGCGATGCCGCTCTGGCTCAGGATGTTGAACCGGGTCATGTTGGCCGTCTCCTCCGCGATGTTGGCGTCGCGGATGCGGCTCTCGGCCGCCTTGTTGTTGACGACCTGCGACTGCGCGAGCGAAATCGCGAACTGCAGGCGGTTCTGCAGCACACCGATCGTGCTCTGCGCCTGGCCGAGCAGCGTCACCGCCGAGGCGACGGCCGCGACGGCCGCTTCCGCGCCGCCCTGCGTCGTCAGCGCCGTGCCGGTCAGATTGAGGCTGGCCACCGAGGCGCCCGAGATGGTGCCGGTGATCTTGCCATTGGCCCCGTTGTTGCTCACGAAGACCGAGAAGCCCGCGTCGGACTGGAGCCCCGCGACGGTGGACTCGCGGGTGATCTCGGCGAGGACGTCCTGGTACTCCTGGTCCAGCGTCGCGCGGCTCGCGTCGCTCGTCTCACCGGAGGCCGCCTGCGTGGCCAGGGTGGCCAGGCGGTCGAGCAGCGTGGAGATGTTGTTCAGCGCACCGTCCTTGATCTGGAGAGTCGAAAGGCCGTCGTTGGCGTTCCGGATCCCCTGGTTGATGATCGCGAGGTCGTTGCGATACGCGTTCGCGACCGCGAGGCCCGCCGCATCGTCGCCGGCGTAGTTGATGCGGAACCCGCTCGAGAGACGCGTCAGCGCCTTGTTCAGCCCGATGTTCGTGGCGATCAGGTTCGCCTGCGCGTTCGCCGACGAGATGTTGCTGACGACCGAAAACGAAGCCATGTCATTCCTCCTTGAGAGTCGCGACCGGCATCCCAGCCGGTCCGCCGCCGCGGGAGTCGGGCCCGTGGCAGGACGCGCGGGTAATCGTCGGAGGGTGAGGGGCCTTGAGCGTCCGGCGCGGCGCGTTCGACCCGCCGATCACGCCGGTGTCGGCGTTCCCGGAACCACGGCTGGTGCTGTCGGCACACCGGCGCTCGTCCGGATGGCGGCGTCGGCCGTCCGCCCGCCTGCGCTGCCCGCATGAGCGCGCTGTTCGACTGGAACCTGGCGATCCTGCGCAGCCGTGTGCCGGACACGGCCGCGCGCGTGCTGGAGATCATCGCCGGGGGTGACGTCCCGTCGACCGCGCCGGCCGCAACAGGGGAGCCGGTGCTCGAACTGCACGGTCGGCCGCTCGACAGCCGCCGCCGCCCCCGTGAGGTGGCCGAAGCGGCCGCCGCCGATGTGACCGCCGCGCGCGTGGTCCTCCTCGGCCTGGGGACGGGCTATTTCGCCGAAGCTCTCCGCCGGCGTGGTGTCGTCGTCGCGGCCGTCGTCGAGCGCGCCGCCGTGATCGCCGGCGTCCTCCGGGCGCGGGACCTGTCCGACCTGATCGAGCAGGTGCCGCTCATCGCGCTGGAGGATCTCGCCGCGCCGGGTGCGCTCGCCCGGCTGCGGGCGGCGGCACCGGCTGTCGTCGTGCACACGCCCAGCGCCGCCGTGACTCCTGCGTTGCAGGCGCTGGCCGAACGCTGGGCCTCACTGCCGGTCGCGCGAGCGCCCCGCGTGCTCGTCGTCGGTGGGACGGCCGGTCGCTCGCCGGACGTGGCGGACTCTGTCGAACGGGCGGCGCGGCAGACCGGCTGCGAGGTCCGGCGATTCGACGGACGCGCGTTCGCAGGCACGCAGGAGGCATTCCGGACTCTTCCCGTAGGAGATGGCACACGTACCGGGCTTCAGGAGCAGTTCACGCTCCTGCTCGGCGACGCCATCGTCCGGCTCGCGTGTGAGTGGCCGGCCGACCTCGTGCTGACGGTCGGGCGGGCGCCGCTCAGCGTCACTCCGCTCGAAGCGCTGCGGAAAGCCGGCATCCGGACCGCGTGCTGGTTCGTCGAGAACGTGCGCGCGCATCCGTCCTGGCGCGAGGTCGCGCGCTTCTACGACACCTTCTTCGCGATTCAGCCCGGGGCCGCTCTCGACCAGATTGCGGCAGCCGGCGCCGTGCGCGTCCACTACCTGCCGCTGGCGTGCGACCCCGCAGTCCACCTGCCTGTTGCGCTCGACGACGCCGAGCGGCAGCGCCTTGGGGCCTCGGTGAGCTTCGTGGGTGCGCCACACCTGAATCGCCGTCATCTGCTCGAAGCGGTACGCGACCTCGGTCTCCGTGTGTGGGGCGATGGGGGGGGAGACCACGCCGCTGGCTCCCTGCCGGGGTGAGCCCGGGCGGGTCGATACGGAAGCGACGCGCCGGATCGTCGCGGCCACACGCGTCAACCTGAACATGCACGCCGCGGCCCATGTCATGGGACTGGATCCGCAGCCCGATTTCGTCAACGCGCGGACGTTCGCGCTGGCCGCGTGTGGCGCATTTCAGCTGGTCGATCACCGCGAGCCGCTGCCGGCCCTGTTCGATGCCGGCGAGATGGTCACGTTCCGCAGCGCCGCGGAGATGCGCGCGCTGGCAGAGCACTACCTGGATCGGGCCGAGGACGCGGTCGCGATTGCCGCACGAGCCCGCGAGCGTGTGTTGCGCGAGCACACCTGCGAGCACCGCGTGACCGAACTGCTGCGTCAGGCGCTGCCGCCTCACCTGCAGCCCGGTGCGACGCCGGCCCCGCAGGAATCACTCGATGACGCGCTGGCGCGCGCGGCGCAGGCGCCCCGGCTCGACGACGAGGAGATCGAGCTGCGCATCCTCGCCGACGTGAGGGAAGTCGTGAGGGCACGATGACCCGCATCCTCGTCATCCAGCTCTGCCGGCTCGGCGACATGCTGCAGACCACGCCGATGTTGCGTGGCCTGCGTCGTGCGCATCCGGGGGCGCGCATCACGCTGATGGTGTTCGACGGCTTCAGCCACACACCGGTACCGCGTGCGCTCTACGACGAGCTGGCAGTCTTCCCCCTCAGGAGCCTGGGCGAATCCGTCAGGACCGACTGGACGGCGGCGAGGCGCGAACTGCGTGCGTTCCTCGACTCGCTCGGCACCGAGCCGTTCGACCTCGTGCTCAATCTGACCGGCAGCCCGACGGCGAACCTGCTCAGCGCGCGGGTGCGGGCCCGCGAGGTCCGCGGCGCCCTGATCGCGCCCGATCGCACGCGTGTGGTCCGCCATCCCTGGATGGCGTACTTCTGGGCGAGCCAGCTGGCGCGGACGTACGGCTGCATCAACCTCGTCGACCTCTTCCAATGGACCGCCGGCGTGCCGATCGACGACGGCAGGCTCGAGATCGACGTGCCGGTCGAGGCCCGGACGAAGATGGAGGCCTGGCTCCGCACGCGGGGATGGACAGGGGAACCGCTGATCGCGTTGCAGCTCGGTGCCAGCGACGAGCGCAAGCGCTGGCCGCCGGAGCGGGTTGCCGCCATGGCGAATCTGCTGCCCGCATCCGCAGGCACGATGGTGTTCGTCGGATCCGCGTCGGAGCGTCCGCTCGTGGGTCGTGCGCTCGCCCGGCTCGACCGGCCGGCCATCGACGCGGCGGGCGAGACGTCGGTGCCGGAGCTGGCGGCGCTGCTCGGGCACGCGCGGCTCCTGGTCACGAACGACACCGGGACGATGCACGTCGCGGTGGCCGTCGGCACGCGGGTGCTCGACCTGTCCACGGGACCGGTGTTCGTGCACGAGACCGGTCCGTATGCGGCCGGCTCCGTCGCGGTGGAGCCGACGGCGGCCTGCTTCCCGTGCGCCGCCGGCGCGTCCTGCCATCAGCTGACGTGCCGTGACGATCTGAACGAAGCCGAGATTGCCGGTCTCGCGCGCTTCGCGCTCGGCGACGGTCCGCTCGTGCGGCCGGCTCGGGCCAGGGTCCTCGTGGCGGAACGGACCGCTACCGGACGGATTGAGTACCGGCCGGTGTGGGAGCCCGCCGGCCGGCGCCAGAGCATCGAGCGCCGCGCGCTCGCGCGGATGTGGGAGACGACGATGCCGGTGCCCGGCGTGCCGGCGCCCGACGGCCTCGCGCTCGAGGAGCTCGCGCTGGACGATCGGGATCTGATCGGGGCGCTGGAGCGGTTCGCCGTACGAGCAGATCGGGCGGCGGCGATCGCCCGGCGCATCGATGGCGCGAACCGGGCCGCAGAGACGCATGCCACCGAACTGGGGCGCGCGTTCGAGGTGGCGCACACGGCGGCTACCGTCACTCCAATCCTGCTGCCGGTCGTCGCGTACCTGCGCACCCGCCTCGAGTCGGCTGCCGGACATGACGTACGGTCGCTGGCGCACTTCTACCGGGAGGAGTGGGCGATGGCCGCCAGGCGTGCGCGGCTGCTCGCGCGCATCTTCTCCGGACGGGCCGCGGCAACCGCAGCGAGCTGATTCGCGCACCACTGCACGGCACGACACGCAGCAGCCAACCTCCTCACGGCACTCACGCACGAGCGGACGCGCGCGCCGATCCGTGGCGCACAGATCACCGCGGAACATGGCACGGTTCTGGCCGGAGAGTCCCCGCGGAGGACTGCGGTGATGACCAGGGTGCTCGTGAACAGCCAGGCGCGCGATCTCGAACCGGGCCTGAAAACGCTGGGCGATTTGCTCGCGTGGGCGGATCGGACCAGCGCGTCGGCCGGCGAAGTGGTGACGGCGGTTCGACTCGACGGCGTCGAGGAGCCGTCATTCCGCGATGCCGCGTTCGCCGCGCGCACGCTGGATGACTTCGCGGTCGTGGAGATGGAGGTGGCCACGCCGGCCACGCTCGTCGCGACCTCGCTCGACGAGGCGCTCCGCGGACTCGCCGGGCTCCGGCAGCACACGCTCGAGATCGCGCAACGATTCCGGCGTGCCGACGCCGTGTACGCGAACGAGGGGCTCGCGGAGCTCACCGGAGGCCTGCGGACGCTGGTGTCGCTCCTCGATGCACTGGGCACCGCCATGGGCGTGCCGCTCGAAGCGGCCGAATGCGACGGGCAGACGGCCATCGAGGTGCTCGAGGGGCTCGGCACGCCGCTGGCGGCCCTGTCCGAGGCGCAGGCGCAGCAGGACTGGGTGACCGTCGCCGACATCCTCGAGTTCGATCTCGAGCCGGCGCTCGGCCGGTGCGAGCCGTTCTTCTCCGCCCTGGCCGCACTCGCGCGGCGCGCGGCCGACGCGCACTGACATGTCCGTGACGACGAGCAGCGGCGCGTACGTGGCCCTGGCGCGTCCGGCGCTGAGCGAGGCCGAGATCACCGAGGTGATCGCGACGCTGGAGTCGGGCTGGCTGACGACCGGTCCGCGGGTGGCGGCGTTCGAGACGGCCTTCGCGGCCTGGATCGGCGCTCCGCGCGCGGTGGCGCTCAACTCGTGCACCGCCGCGCTGCACCTGGCGCTGCTCGCCGCCGGCATCGGTCCGGGCGACGAGGTCATCACCACACCGCTCACGTTCTGTGCGACCGCGAACGCGATCATCCATGCCGGCGCCACGCCGGTCTTCGCCGACGTCGACCCGGTCACGCGCAATCTCGATCCGCAGGCCGTGCGCCAGGCGATGTCGCCGCGCACCCGCGCGATCGTGGCGGTGCATCTGGGCGGCCACCCGGCCGACATCGCGGCGCTCCGCCGCCTCGCCGCCGAACGCGGGCTGACGCTCATCGAGGACGCGGCCCATGCGATCGAGGCGGTGTCGAACGCGGGCAAGGTCGGCACGACGGCCGACTTCACCTGCTTCAGCTTCTACTCGACGAAGAACCTCACGACGGGCGAAGGGGGGATGTTGACGACGCCGCACGCCGACGCCGAGGCGTTCGTGCGGACGGCGGCGCTGCACGGCCTGAGCCGCAACGGCTGGAGCCGGTACGCGCAGAACGGGTCGCCGCACTACGACGTCCTGCTGGCCGGCTTCAAGTACAACATGATGGATCTGCAGGCGGCGATCGGCCTGCGGCAGCTCGAACGGCTCGAGGCGCTCTACCGGCGCCGCGCCGCGATTGCCGCCCGGTACGACGAGGCCTTTGCCGATCTGCCGATCGTCACGCCGCCGCCGGTCGGCCCCGGCGAGCGCCACGCGCATCACCTGTATGCCGTGCTGATCGAGGAGGCGGCGTGCGGGCGGTCGCGCGACGCGCTGCAGCAGGCCCTCGCCGCACGCGGCATCGGCACCAGCATCCACTTCCGCGCGCTGCACCTCCATTCGTTCTATGCCGGGCGGTTCGGCCTTGCCCGGGGCATGTTCCCGCACGCCGAGCGCGTCTCGGACACGACGTTGTCGCTTCCGTTGTCCGCGGCCCTGACCGACACCGAGGTCGATCAGGTGATCGAGGCGGTGCGGACGGAGATCGCCGGCCGCGCATGAAACCTCGCGTTCTGTTTCGCGTGGCATGCGGGCCGGGCCGCGGCTTCGGACACATCGTCCGTGCGGCCCGCCTCGGCAACGCCCTCGACGCACGAGTGTGGATCAGCGTGCTCGGCGGGCCCCTGCCCGGACTCTCGCGCCGCCGCGTTCGCGTCGTGCACGGCGGCCCGTCGCTGGTCGACGCACTCGGCCCGGACCTCGTCGTGCTCGACACGCCGGTCGCCAGCGACGCCGCGCGCTGGCTGGGCGCGGCGCGCCGGCGAGGTGTGCCGGTCGCGAGCGTGCACGACGCCGGCATCGCGCCGGTCGCCTCCGACCTCGCGATCGACGGGAGCCTGGCCGCGCGGCGTCCGATCGCCGGGGCGCGGCGCACCCTGCTCGGCCCGCGATTCATGATCGTCGACCCGGCGATTGCCCGAACCCGCCGTGTCCGCTGTCGCGAGCGCGTCGTCATTGCGCTTGGCGGCGGTCCACGGGTCGGGCTGGCGCGGTCGATCGCAACGGCGCTCCGCGCGGCGTGTCCAGCGGTTCAGGTGCAGATCGCCGCGGGGTTTGCCGCATCGAGCGACCGCACGGCGGCCGGCGTCGAGCTGCTCGGTCCACGGCGCAGCCTGGCTCCCACACTCGCGCGGGCCGACGTCGCCGTCGTCGCGGGCGGCGTGACGCTCTACGAAGCGGCCGCTCTCGGGGTGCCTGTCGTCGCCGTGCCGGTCGTCGCGGGTCAGCGAGCCGCGGTCGCCGCGTTCGAAAGAGCAGGGGCCGCGATCGCGGCATCGCCCCGATCGCCGCGGGGGATTGCGCGGGCTGCCGCGGCGTTGCTCGGCGATCCGTCGACGGCCGAGCGGTTGGGCCGCAGCGGCCGCCGGCTGGTGGATGGCCGCGGAGCAGAGCGTGTGGCGTCGGCGCTGATGCGCCTGGCCGGGAGCGGGCGCGTATGACCGGCGCCGTGATTTTCGATCTCGACGACACGCTCTATCCGGAGCGCCGGTTTGCGTGGAGCGGGTACGCCGCCATCGCGCGCCACGTCGAGACCCGGTACGGGATGGACCACCGGGAAGCGTTCGGCCATCTGCGGGCGGCGCTCCGTCGCGGCGCGCGGGCGGCGGCGCTCCAGCGGCTGGCCGCGGCGCTCGGCGGAGGGCCCGAGATGGTCCACGAGCTGCTTGCCGTCTACCGCACACACCGGCCGGAACTGCGGCTGCCCGGCGCCGCCCGGCGTGCGCTGGGCGCTGCGCGGGAGCGCTGGCGGGTCGGCGTGCTGACGAACGGACTGCCGCAGGTCCAGCGGGCGAAGGTCGCCGCGCTCGGGCTCGTCCCGCTCGTCGACGTCGTCGTGTATGCCCACGAGGTCAGCGAAGGGAAGCCCGACCCGGCAGCGTTTCACGAGGTCTGCCGGACGCTCGGCGTGACGCCGGCGCGTGCGGTGATGGCCGGTGACGACCCCTGGTGCGACATCGACGGCGCACGGGCGGCCGGTCTGCGGACCGTTCGCGTGCGCCGCGGCGCGCACCGGTCCGTTGCGGCGGGTGTTACCGGGCCGGCCGACGAAACCGTCGTATCCGTCGCCGACGTGCCGGCGGCGGTTGCGCGGCTGCTCGATGCGGAGGTCGTTCATGACGTGTGAGATTGCCGGACGCCGTGTCGGCCCCGGACAGCCGATGTTCGTCATCGCCGAGATCGGGCTGAACCACGGCGGGTCGCCCGATCTCGCGTGCGCGCTCGTCGACGCGGCCGCTGCCGCCGGCGCGTCCGCGGTGAAGCTCCAGACGCTGCACGCCGACGGACTCGTCGCCGCGAACTGTCCGGCCCCCGCCCATGTGGCCGCGGGCTCGCTGCGCGACTTCTTCCGGACGTTCGAGCTCGACGAGGAGGCGCACCGGATCGTCGCGGCGCGCGCGCGGGCGCACGGCCTGGCGTTCATGTCGACGCCTTTCGACGATCGCGCCGTCGACCTGCTCGAGCGCGTCGGCGTGGATGCCTGGAAGATTGCGAGCGGCGACCTGACGCACCGCCGCCTGATCGAGCGCGTGGCGCGCACCGGCGTGCCGCTCGTGCTCTCGACGGGGATGAGCTCCCTCGACGAAGTCCGGCGCGCCGTGGACTGGGCAGCCGACGCGGGCGCGCGCGACATCGCGGTACTGCACTGCGTGTCCGCCTATCCCGTGCCCGAGGGCCAGGAGAACCTCGCCGCGATCGCCACGCTCGCGCGTGCGACCAGCCGTCCCGTCGGCCTGTCGGACCACGGCACGTTCAGCCCCGCGATCGTCGTCGCGGCCGCTCTCGGCGCCTCGATCTACGAGCGTCACATCGTCGACCAGGCGGACAGCACGGCCATCGACCGCGCGGTGTCGTCGACTCCCGACGAGCTGCGCGCCGCCATCGCCGCTGCCGAGCGCACCCGGCTGGCCCTGGGGGATGGCACGAAGACGTGCCTGGACGCGGAGTCGCCGAATCTCGTCCCCAGCCGCCGCGCGCTGCACGCCGTGCGCGCGCTCGCCCGCGGCGACGTGCTCCGGGAAACCGACCTGGTCGCGTTGCGGCCTGCGCGTGGCGTTCCGGCTTCGGACATCGACCGGCTGATCGGCTGCGTCCTTCTGCGCGATATCGCAGCCGGCGAGGCCATTCAGTGGGACGCCGTGGCCGATTCGGAGATGCGCCGTGCCGTGTAACGTGCTCGTCACCGCGGCGTCGCGCCGCGTCGCGCTCGTGCAGGGCTTCCAGCGTGCCCTCGCCGCGCGGGGTGGTGGGCGAGTGGTCGTCACCGACATCAACCCGCTCTCGCCGGCGGTGCACGTCGCGGATCGCTCGTATCTGGTCCCGCTGTCGGACGATCCGGAGTACCTCGACGTGATCGCCGGGATCTGCGAAGCGGAGCGGGTCCGGCTCGTGGTGCCGACGATCGACGACGAGCTCGAGCGGTTCGCGTCCGCGCGCGATGCCTTCGCCGCACGCGGCATCGTCGTCGCGGTATCACCGGCGGAGACCGCGGCGATCTGCAATGACAAGCTCGCCACCTGCACGCACCTGCGCGCCGAAGGACTGGCCGCGGCCGCGACGTGGCTGCCGGACGACCTGCCCGCCAGGCCGACGTTTCCGCTGTTCGTCAAGCCGCGCGTCGGGCGGGGCGGCGTCGGCGCGTTTCGGGCACGTTCGCCGCGAGAGCTCGCGTTCTTCCTCGAATACGTCCGGAATCCGATCGTGCAGGAGTTCCTCGACGGACCGGAGTTCACCATCGACCTGCTGTGCGACTTCGACGGCCGGCCGATCAGCGTCGTCCCGCGCGAGCGCGTGGTCATCCGGGCCGGCGTCATCGACCGCGGGCGCACGGCGGACGACCCGGCGCTCATCGAGCTGGCGCTTTCCTGTGCGCGGACGCTGCGCTTCGCAGGCGCCGTCAACATCCAGTGCCGCGTCGTCAACGGCGTGCCCGTCGTCTTCGAGATCAACCCGCGGTTCTCGGGCGGCATCCCGCTGACGATGGCGGCCGGCGCCGACTTTCCCGGGATGCTCGTCGCCATGGCCAGCGGCGAGCGCGTGTCTCCCGCCATCGGCCGGTTCGAACCGGGGTTCTGGATGACGAGCTACGAGGCAGCGATCTTCCTGGACGACGATCGCGTGGCGGCGCTGCGCGCCGGGGCACAGCGGCTGGAGGACGTCGCATGAGAGCGGCCGACGCGCTCATCATCCTGCAGGCCCGGCTCGGTTCGGTCCGGCTGGCCGGCAAGGCGCTGCGCCCGGTGGCAGGGCGGTCCGTGCTGTCGCGGTGCCTCGACCGTCTGCTCGCGGGAGGTGCCGCACCGCTGGTACTGGCCACGACGACGCGGGCGGAGGACGACGGCCTCGAGGACGAGGCGCTCGCGCACGGCGTGCCGTGCCTGCGCGGGCCGGATGCCGATGTCCTCGGCCGCTTCGTGGAGGTTGTCGAAGCCCTCCGGCCCGTCTACGTGATCCGCGCGACGGCCGACAACCCGTGCGTCGACATCGACGCGCCCGCCCGCGTGCTGGCCCATCTGCGATCGGCGCCGCTCGACTACGTCGTCGAGCGCGGTCTGCCGGTTGGCGCCGCCGTGGAAGGCATGCGGGCGCAGGCGCTGCTGCTGGCCGCGGAGCGTGCGACCTCCGCCTACGACCGCGAGCACGTCACCCCGTACCTGAAACGCCCGGAGAACCGGTTCCGCACGCTCGAACCCTGGGCGCCGCGTGCCCTCTGCCGCCCGGACCTCAGGCTGACGATCGACACCCCCGAGGACCTCGCCTACATGGACGCCGTCCTTCGGCGAGCCGGCGGCACGGCCACACGCGTGCCGCTGCAGGGCATCATCCGCGCCGCGGATCGCGTGCGCGAACAGCGGGAGGTCGCATGATTGCCGTCACGCGGCTCGATGGATCCGCCATGCTGCTGAACGTCGACGTGATCTACAGCGTCGAGCGGACGCCCGACACCCTCATCTCGCTGGCGAACGGCGAGACGCTGATGGTGCGGGAGACGCCCGACGAAATCCTCGAGCGCATCATCCGCTTCAAGCATGCCGTGCTCGACGGCCGGGGAGGCGAGTCGTGGCGGTGACGCGGCGTGCGCGCACGCGGTTCCAGTGGACCGCGGTCCTGGGTCTGCCGCTCGGGCTGGCGCTCGTGGGCGCCGGCCAGGCGCTCGAAGGGGGCACGCTCTCGTCGATCCTGCAGCCGGCGGCCGCGCTGATCGTCTTCGGCGGCACCGCCGGGGCCGTGCTGCTCGGGTCATCGTGGGCCGAAATCCGTCAGGCCGCCCGGAGCCTGCGCGCGCTCGTCCTCGAGCGTCCCGTCAACGCCGACGCGCTCGTGCAGGAGATCGTCCGGCTCGCCGGACAGGCGCGCCGGAACGGCCTGATGTCTCTGGAGAACGTGGTGGATGACCACGCCGATCCGTTCCTGCGCAAGTACCTGATGCACGCCGTGGACGGCGCCCGGCCGCAGGTGCTGCGCGACATGATGGAGCTCGAGATTCAGCATCAGGAAGAACACGACGAGGCGCCGGCGCGCGTGTTCGAGGCGGCCGGCGGGTATCTGCCGACCCTCGGCATCCTCGGCGCGGTGCTCGGTCTCATCCAGACCATGCAGCACCTGAGCGAGCCCGAGCACATCGGCGGAGGGATTGCCGTCGCGTTCGTCGCGACGGTGTACGGCGTCGGCGCGGCCAACCTGTTCTGCCTGCCGATCGCGGCGCGCCTGCGCGGCCGCGCCCGCGAGGCGGCACGGCATCGCGAGCTGATGATGGAGGGCATCCTCGCCATCCAGGACGGCCTGAACCCGCGACTGGTCGACGAGAAGCTGCGCGCCATGCTGGCCCACACCCCGGCGGAGCCGGGGCAGCCGCGCCGGAGGGTGGCGTGAGACGGCGCCGGCAACGCGGAGGCGAAGCGGTGAACCACGAGCGGTGGCTCATCTCGTACGCCGACTTCATCACCCTGCTCTTTGCGTTCTTCGTGACGATGTACGCGATCTCGACGGTCGATCAGCGAAAGCTGGAGAAGGCCGTCGCCGCCTTCCAGCAGGCGTTCGCGGAGCACCAGGTGACGGACGCGACCCTCATGGCGGTCCTGCCCGAGATCCACACCGTGACGGAACCGGCCGGCTCGCTCGCCGACGTCCGCGAGCGGCTCGCGCGGCGGCTGGCCCAGCTCGGCGAACACAGGGTCGAGCTGTCGGAGGACCGCCGCGGTCTCGTCATCACGGTACGGGAGGCCGGCAGCTTCGAGACCGGGCGCGCCGACCTCGACGAGGACGCCCGCCGCGTGTTCCACGAGATCGGCGTGACGCTGATCGACATCCCCCATGCAATCCGCGTCGAGGGGCACACCGACGACGTGCCGATCCACACCCCGCGCTTTGCCTCCAACTGGGAGCTGTCGACCGCGCGCGCGACGACGGTCGTCGCCTTCTTCATCGAGCAGATCGGCATCAGCCCGGACCGCCTGTCGGCAGCGGGATACGGGGAGTTCCATCCGCGGGTACCGAACGATTCGGACGCGAATCGCGCCCGCAACCGCCGCGTCGACATCGTCGTCCTGAACCCGCAGGTCAGCGTGCAGGAGGAGCCGCGTGCAGCCGCTGAAGCAGCCCGCTAGCGACGAGCGCGTCTCCCTGCAGGAGCTGCTGCTCGGACGGCGCGAGCGCGGCCTGCTGCGCGCCGCGGATCGCCGCGCGCTCCGGGGCAGCCGTCTCCTCGTGACCGGCGCCGGCGGGTCGATCGGCTCGGCGCTCGCGCGGCTGCTGGCCGAATGCGCGCCGGCGCGACTCGTGCTCTTCGATCAGTCGGAATACAACCTGTTCCGCATCGAACGCGAGCTGCGCGCGTCGCGCCCGGACGTGCCCATCGTGCCGGTGCTCGGCGACGTCAGTCGCGCGGGAGACATCGACGACGCCTGCGAGCGGACGATGCCCGACGTCGTCTACCATGCCGCCGCGTACAAGCACGTCACCATGGCCGAGCGCGCGGTGCTGAGTGCGGTCCGCACCAACGTGTTCGGCACCTGGCATGCCGCACGCGCCGCGGCCGGCTGCGGCGCGCGGTTCGTCCAGGTCTCCACCGACAAGGCGGCACAGCCGCTCAGCGTGATGGGCGCGACCAAGCGCCTGGCGGAGCTCGTCGCGCTGACGGCCGCGGGCCGTTCCGCGCGTGTCGTGGCCGTCCGCTTCGGCAACGTGCTCGGGAGCAGCGGAAGCGTGCTCGAGCTGATGCTCGAGCAGATGCGGGACGGCCGGCCGATCGAGCTCACCGACCCGCGGGCCACACGCTATTTCATGACGCCGCGGGAAGCGGTGTCGCTGATCGTGAAGGCCGACCTGCTGGGCCGGACGGGGGAGATCCTCTGGCTCGACATGGGGCAGCCGGTGCGGATCGCCGATCTGGCCGAGCGCGTCCAGAACTGGGGGGAGTCGATCGGCCTGCGACGCGTGCCGGTCCGGTATATCGGCCTGCGCCCGGGCGAGAAGCTGCGGGAAGAGCTGACGACCATCGGCCTGTCCCTGGCCAGGACGTCGCACCCCCGGATCTGGACGGCCCGGCAGCCGCGACCGGATGTCCGGATGGTCCGGCGTGTCCTGCGCGCCCTGCGTGACGATATCCGCCGCAACGACGCGCTGACCGCGCTCGCCGATCTCCAGGCCGGCGTACCGGAGTACACCCCCAGCCGGGAGGCTCGCGAAGCGGCTGCGGCCGGACTCCTGGCGCACGCGCACTCGCCGTCCGATCGCCGCCCCCGCCTGAATCGCTGATCTCCAGACAGCGCACGAGCTGCTCAAGATCCCGCTCCCCGCGTCGATTCCCACGCTGAAGCGCGTCACGGGTTCACTCCGCCCGTGGTGCGCAGGAGCAGGAGCGGACCGCAGCACATGAACGCATCGATTCTCATCGTGGACGACGATCCGGCCGTTCGGGACCTGCTGTCGTCGTGGCTGGAGGCGGCGGGGTACCGCTGTGCCGTTGCCGGCGACGCCGTGTCGGCACTGGACCGGCTGTCGGCCGGTGGCATCGACGTCGTGCTGCTGGACTTCATCCTGCCGGGCCGGGACGGGCTGTGGCTCGCCGGGCTGGTGCGCGAACAGTATCCCGACATCGGCGTGGTACTGGTCACCGGGCATCAGGGATGCGACGTCGCGGCCGAAGGACTCCGACTGGGGGTTCTCGATTTCCTGCTGAAGCCGTTCTCGCGCCGCGAGCTGATGCAGGCGGTGCGGCGTGCCGTGCAGTGGTGCGAGAGCGTTCGTCGCGATCGGGAGGCCGAGCAGGCGACCCGCGACGCGATCGCCCGCCGCCGCGACGAGTTGACGGCAGTCGCAGCCGCGCAGCCGGACCCCGGGTCGGCGACGATGTCGCTGGTGCGTGCCATCGGCGAGCGCGCGCCGGAAGCCGTGGAGCATGCGTGGCGCGTGAGCCGCATGGCAACGGAGCTCGCCCGCGCACTTGGACTCGACGCCGCGCAGACGGCCGACGTCACGCGCGGCGCGCTGCTGCACGACGTCGGCAAGGCGCTGCTGCCTGACGGGCTCATGAGGAGGCGCGGACCGCTGACCGACGAGGAGATCGCGCTCATCCGCACGCACGTGCAGCTCGGCGCCGACGTCGTGCGCGCCGTGCCCGGTCTCGAACGCGCCGCCGCGATCGTCGCCGCGTCGCACGAGGCGTGGGACGGCAGCGGGCATCCCTTCGGACTCGCCGGCGAAGCCATTCCCGTCGGCGCGCGCATCGTGGCGGTCGTCGATACGTTCGACGCGCTGACCTCCGAGCGGCCCGACGACACGCTGGCGTCGATCCGCGCCGCGGCCGAGCTCGTGCGCTGTGCGGGATCGCGATTCAACCCGGCCATCGTCCACGCCTGGCTCCGTATCGCGGAGTCCTGGCGGCCGGGCGCGAGCGACCCGGACGCCGGCAGCCATCCGGCGCCTCTCCAGGTGACGTCGTGAGCAGCGGGGGAGATCCCGGACCTGACGATGCGGTGCGACCGCGCATCCTCGAGCAGGTGCATGCGCTGAACAACGCGCTCACGACGATTCTGGGCCTTGCCGACTGGCATCTCACGACGCCGGACCTTCCGGAGCCGCTTCGCAGCGACCTGTCGCGGATCGTGGACGCCGCCCGCAACGCGGAGACGGCCGCGAACCGGATCCGCCAGCTGGCAGGCCGTCGGTGACGGGGGCGATCGGACGGCTGCGGCGGTCCCGCCGCGGCGTCGTCCGGCACGTCAACCGGTCCGCCGGGGGCCGGTGTGTGCGAGCCGTGGCGCGCAATCCGGCACGGCGCTGCTCAAGATTGGCGGCCGGATGCCGATTGAACGGCGACTGAGACCGGGGGCGTCATGCTGTTGATTCTGGGTGTGCTGGTCGTTCTCGGATCCGTCGCGGGTGGCTACATGATGCATGGCGGCCACCTCGGCGTCCTCTGGCAGCCATCCGAGCTGGTCATCATCGGCGGTGCGGGGCTGGGGGCGATGCTGATCAGCACGCCGCTGCCGCTGCTGAAACGCATCGTCTCGCAGGTCGCGTGGTTCTTCCGCCCGGCGGTGCCGAAGGAGGACTATCTCGAGCTCCTCGGGATGCAGTACCAGCTCTTCAAGCTGGTGCAGCAGTCCGGCGTCATGGCGCTGGAGTCGCACTTCGAGGATCCGAAGACGAGCCCCCTGCTCTCGAAGTATCCGCGCTTCCTCGCGCGGCCCCACGCGGTCGACTTCCTCTCGGACTCGGTGAAGGTGATCATCATCGGCGGCATCTCGCCGCACGACCTCGAGGCGCTGATGGATGAAGACCTCGAGGTGCACCAGGCGGAGGGGCTGAAGCCGGCGTCGACGCTGACGCGCCTCGGCGACTCCATGCCCGGACTCGGCATCGTCGCCGCCGTGCTCGGCGTCGTGATCACGATGGGCGCGATCGATGGCCCTCCGTCGGAAATCGGCCACAAGGTCGCCGCGGCCCTCGTCGGGACCTTCCTCGGCATCCTGCTCTGCTACGGCTTCTTCAACCCGATGGGCGCCTACCTGGAGCACGTCGTGCACGACCAGGAGCACTACACCCGGTGCCTGAAGACCGGCCTGCTCGCGGTTTACAAGGGGTTCCCGCCGGCGATCGCGGTGGAGTTCGCGCGGCGCGTGCTCCCGCCCGACGTGCGGCCCACGTTCGAGGAGACGGAGCAGTACTGCAAGGGCCAGCGCGGAGGCACGGAGACGGCCGCGCAGGCCGCCTGAACGGTCATGAAGAACGCGCCCATCATCATCGTCCGCAAGCCCCGCCGCCACGGGCATGGCGCGCACGGCGGCGCATGGAAGGTGGCGTACGCCGATTTCGTCACGGCGATGATGGCCTTCTTCCTCGTGCTGTGGATCGTGGGGCAGAGCCAGGCGGTTCGCGCCGGCGTGGCCGGCTACTTCCGGGATCCGGGCGTGCTCGACTACGAGCACTCCACCGGCATCCTGCCGGGCGCAACCACCGGCGTGGCGCCCGAAGGGCCGCCGGCGCTGCGCCGTGACGGCATCGAGGCGTCAGCGGCAGACCGCGCCGCACTCGAACAGAAGGCCACGGTCCTGAAGGAGATGCTGGCGCGGCGGCCGGAGTTCCGGTCGCTGCAGGACCAGGTCGAGATCACGATGACGCGCGATGGTCTTCGCATCGAGCTCATCGAGAGGAACGACTCGCTGTTCTTCGACACCGGCAGCGCCGTCCTGAAACCCCAGACGGTCCGGCTGCTCACCGCCATCGCCGAGGAGATCCGGACGCTGCGGAACCTGGTGGTCGTCGAGGGGCACAGCGACAGCCGGCGCTACTCGACGTCCGGCAGCTATTCCAACTGGGAGCTTTCGTCCGACCGCGCGAACGCCGCGCGGCGCGTGATGCAGCCGGAGCTGCAGCCCGGGCAGGTGAGCGAGGTACGCGGGTACGCGGACACGCGGCTGCGTGTGCCCGAGGATCCCTACGACTCGCGCAACCGCCGCGTGTCGATCATCGTGACCAACTTCCTGATCGCCGACAGCGAAGGGGAGGGCGCATCGTGACGCGGCCCGCGGGGAACGACGGCCGCCGCCGATCGCGGCGCCAGCCCGGGCCCGCGGAGGAGCCGGCTGCCACTGCGCAGCCGGGAACACCCGGAACCGACCCGGCGGCGGAGGTCCCGGCGTGGGTCAGCGAGGTCGACGACCTGCTGAGCCGCGCGGCCTGCGAGCTCGTCCTCGAACCGGGCGGGCACGATGCGGGAATCGGTCCGATGCTCGCGCGCGTCTCGGCCACGCTCGCGGGCACAGGGATCGATCGGCTTGCCGCGCTGGCGGCGCGCATCGACGCCGCGCGTACCGCGCCCATCGACGTGCTGGCTGGCAGCTTCGCGGACATCCAGGCGGCCTGGAACGCCTGGAAGGCGAGCGCACCAGACCCCGCTGCCGCCGGCGAACGCACCGACGCCTCAGCCACGGCGACCGATCCGGCCGACCCCGAGTTGGCGATGCTGGCCGGGGACCGCGAGCTGGCGGCGATGTTCATGGCCGAAGCCCTGGACCATCTCGCCACCATCGAGACGCTGGTCCTGCAGGTCGAAGCCCACCCCGGGGACGTACGGCTGCTGAACGACATCTTCCGGCCGTTCCACACCATCAAGGGCAATGCCGGCGCGCTCGGCATCACGAGCATCCAGGAAGTCGCGCACAGCATCGAGAATCTGCTCGACCTGGCGCGTGACGGCCGGCACACGATCGGCAGCGCCGAGATCGAGATCATTCTCCGCGGCGTCGATCTGCTCGCGACGATGGTGAAGAGCCTGCCCGTGCGGCTGGCAGGCGGTTCCGCGCCCGACGTCGGGCGGGCGTGTGGCGCGCTCGTCGCAGAGGTCGATGCGCTCGTACGCGGCGGTACACCCGCCGACACCGCCGCAACGGCGCCAGCGCACTCCGCGCCGGCGCAGCCCGGCACCACCGATACTGCCGCGCCGCCGGTTCCCGCAGCGGTGCCGGACGCGCGGGCGGCCCGCACCGACGGCTCGTTGACGGCGGTCCGGGTCGACACGCGCAAGCTCGATGCTCTCGTCGACATCGTCGGCGAGCTCGTGATCGTGCAGTCCATCATCTTCGCCGACCCGGCGCTGCAGCAGTGCATGGACGAACGGCTGGCGCGCAACCTGGGGCAGCTCCGGCGCATCACCAGCGACCTCCAGCGCAGCGCGATGTCGATGCGCATGATGCCGATCCGGCCGACGTTCCAGAAGATGGCACGGCTGGTCCGGGACCTCGGCCGGCGTGCCGGCAAGTCGGTCGAGCTGGTCATGTCGGGCGAGGACACCGAGCTCGATCGCAAGGTGGTCGAGGAGATCACCGATCCGCTCATGCACATGGTGCGCAACAGCATCGACCACGGGATCGAGCCGCCCGACGTGCGGCGCGCGGCCGGCAAGCCGCTCCCGGCCCGGGTCACGCTGAGCGCATTGCACGAAGGCGGATCGATCGTGATCGGCATCGCCGACGATGGGGCGGGGCTGGATACGGAGCGGATACGCGCGAGGGCGGTGTCGCTGGGCCTCATCCGCGAGGACGCGGCGCTCTCGCCGGCGGAGATCCACGAGCTGATCTTCCGTCCCGGCTTCTCGACGGCCGACCAGGTCACCGAGCTCTCGGGCCGGGGCGTCGGCATGGACGTCGTGCGCCGGAACATCGAGTCGCTGCGTGGCCGGGTCGAGATCCAGACCACCCGCGGCGTCGGCACGCGGTTCACCATCAGGCTCCCGCTCACGCTGGCAATCCTCGAAGGGCTGCTGCTGCGCGCGGGCAGCGAACGCTTCGTGCTGCCGACGTTCTGCGTGCGCGAGTCGCTGCGTCCGGCACGGAACCAGGTGCACGGATTTCAGGGGCAGCAGGTCATCCAGGTGCGCGACAGCGTCCTGCCGCTCGTCCATCTCGCCGCGCTGTTCGGCATCGACGGATCGTTGCCGGATCCCGCCGACGCCACGGTCGTCGTGATCGAGGACAACGGGCGGCGGGTCGGGATCGTCGTCGACGAGCTGCTCGGCAAGCAGGAGGTCGTCATCAAGTCGCTCGGCGAGGCGTTCGCCCGCGTGCGCGGCATCGCCGGGGGTGCGATCCTCGGCGACGGACGTGTCGGCCTGATCCTCGATGCCGGTGGCCTGGTGGATCTGCTCGATCGGCCGCTGGCGTGTGCGGCCTGAACGGGGGAGGAGAAGTTCGATGGGCGCTGAGCAGGCCGTCGTCGTCACCGCACCTGCGGACGTCAGGGACACCGCAGGGCTGGCGGGCAAGTACCTGACGTTCACGCTGGCCGGCGAGGACTACGCCGTCGGCGTGCTGAAGGTCCGCGAGATCATCAAGCTGCTGGACATCACCAGCGTGCCGCAGGTGCCACGCCACGTGAAAGGCGTCGTGAACCTGCGGGGGAAGGTGATCCCGGTCGTCGACCTGCGCCTGAAGTTCGGCTTCGAGGAGCAGGCCTACACCGACCGCACCTGCATCGTCGTCGTGGAAGTGGCGATGCCCTCGTCGACCGCGCTCATGGGCATCGTCGTCGACTCGGTGTCGGACGTGCTCACGCTCTCGGCTGCGGACCTCGAGGCGCCGCCGGAATTCGGGGCACGCGCCAGCGCGGACTACATCCTGGGTGTGGCGACCGTGAAAGGGCGCGTGAAGATCCTGCTCGACCTCGATCGTGTGCTCGGCGCCGACGCGGCCCTGACGCCCGGAGCCTAGGCCGATGCCGGCGACACGAATCGAGCCGGAGGTGCTCAGCGACCGCGATCTGCGTGCCATCGTCCGGCTGGTGCACGAGCGCGCCGGCATCGCGCTGCACGACGGCAAGCGGGCGCTGGTGACCTCGCGGCTGCAGCGCCGGGTGCGCGCGTGCGGCTTCCGCAGCCTGCGGGAGTACGTCGCCCACGTCGTCGCCGATCCGGACGGCGAGGAGGTCGTCGCGCTGCTCGACGCGATCGCGACCAACCACACCGCGTTCTTCCGCGAGCCGCAGCACTTCCGGTTTCTCGCCGACGTCGTCCTGCCCGCCTTCGCGCATCGGGTCCCGGACATCTGGAGCGCTGCGTGTGCGACGGGAGAGGAGCCGTACAGCATCGCGATGACGCTGGCCGACGCGCTCCCGGCGGAGCGGCTCGGGCAGGTGCGGGTGCTCGCGTCCGATCTGTCGACGCGGGCGCTGCGGACGGCGGCCGCGGGCGTCTATCCCATACGGCGGCTGTCGGCGCTCGATCACGACCTCCGACGGCGGCACTTCGAGCGCGGGCTCGGCGCACACGAGGGGCTCGCACGCGTGAACCGCCGGGCGCGGTCGCTGGTCCGGTTCGAGCGCGTGAACCTCGCGACGCTCGGCGAGACGGGCCGCCAGTTCGACGTGATCTTCTGCCGCAACGTCATGATCTACTTCGATCGGGCGGTGCAGCAGCGGGTGGTCACGGCGCTCGAGCGGCACCTCCGGCCGGGCGGGTGGCTGTTCATCTCGCACGCGGAGAGCCTCAATGGCCTGCGCCACGGCCTCCGGTGGGTGGCACCGGCCATCTACCAGCGGAACGGCGTGTCATGACGCCCTCGTCGGAAGACGTCGATGTGTCGGTTCCCGTGCCCGGCGCCGGGGGTTCCCGCCGCGTCGTCGGGATCGGCGAGTTCGCGATTTCGCGCGGGGGCACGGATGTCATCGTCACGCACGCGCTCGGCAGCTGCGTGGCGGTCTGTCTCTGGGACCCCGTCGCCGAGGTGGCGGGGCTGCTGCACGTGCTGCTGCCCGACTCGCGCATCAGCCCGCAGCGCGCGGCGGAGCAGCCGGCGGCGTTTGCCGACACGGGGATGCCGCTGCTGTTCCGGGCCGCCTACGCGTTGGGAGCCGAGAAGCGGCGCCTGCGCGTGTCGCTCGTGGGCGGCGGCGAGAGCCCGTGCGGCGAGCGCGGCGAGACGCAGCCGTTCAGCATCGGCCGGCGCAACGTGCTGGCGATCAAGAACGTGCTCTGGCGCAACGGCGTGCTCGTCAGCGCAGAAGACGTCGGGGGAACGGCGGTGCGGACGGTCTACCTGGCCGGCGCGGACGGGCGGATCGTCGTGGCGGTTGGTGACCGGCGGGTGATGCTGAGGGGGCGGAGGCCATGAGCGAACGGGAGCCGGGAACGGGGCGGCCGATCAGCCTCCTCATCGTGGACGACTCGTCCACGATGCGGGCGATGCTGAAGCGGGTGGTCGAGCTCTCCGGGATCGAGGTCGCCGCCGTGCACGAAGCCGCAAACGGCCTGGAGGCCATGGCGGTGCTCGAGCGGGAACGGATCGACGCGCTGTTCACGGACCTCAACATGCCCGGGATGACGGGCATCGACCTGCTGCGCCGGATCGCGCGCGATGGGCGCTGGCCCCACCTGCGCCGCGTCGTCATCTCCACCGACGGTTCCGCCTCGCGGCGCGCGGAAGCCGGCGGCCTCGACGTGCAGCTGTACCTGGAGAAGCCGCTCAGACCGGAGGTGATGCGCGATGTCCTCGCCGAGATTGCGGCGGCGCACCCCTGAGCCCGCCGAGCATCGCGAGTCGCTCGCCGCCGCGCTGGACGAGGTCGCGGCCGAGAGCTTCTTCGCCTGCGTCGAGTCGCCAGGCGAGGACGCCTCCGGCGACGCGGGCGCGTGGCTGTGCGTGGACGTCGGGTTCGGCGGCGCGTTCGGCGGCGAGCTGCGCGTCGTGCTGCCAGAGCCGCTGGCGCGCGATCTCTACTGCGCCTTCCTCGGCTGCGAGCCCGACGCGGTGCCGCTCGAGCGGGAGCTGTTCGACCTGGTCGGCGAGTTCGGCAACATGGTCTGCGGCCGCTGGCTCACCCGCACGTGCGGGCGGCGGCAGTTCCAGCTGCGCGCGCCGGCCGTCCGGCGCGACGGGTCGCCGGCCGTCGATGCCGACGCGCTGTGCGTGGCGATCAACGGGCAGCCGGCGTGGCTGCGGCTCCGGTTCGAGGACGACGCATGACCGCGCGGCAGCCGAGACGCGTGCTGATCGTCGACGACTCGGCCGTCGTGCGGACCATGCTGGCGGAGTCACTCGCCGCGGAGGACGACTTCGAGGTCGTCGGCGCCGCCGCCGATCCGTTCATCGCGCGCGACCTGATCCTCCAGCACGAACCGCACGTCATCACGCTGGATCTCGAGATGCCGCGCATGGACGGCCTGACGTTCCTGCGGCGGCTGATGGCGCACCATCCGCTGCCGGTGATCGTCGTCAGCTCCCTCACACGGTCCGGGTCGGCGGCGAGCGTCGAGGCGCTCCGTGCCGGCGCCATCGACGTCATCCCGAAGCCGGGTGGTCCCTATACCGTCTCGCAGGTCGCGGAACGCCTGAAGACCGCCATCCGCGCCGCACGTGCCGGCACGTTCCGCTTCGACCGCGCCACGGTCCCCGTCGACGTCGCGCCGGCCCGCCCGGCCCGGCGCCGGCTGCGCGGCGTGCTGGCGATCGGCGCCTCCACCGGCGGCACGCGCGCGACGGAAGCACTGCTGACACGCCTGCCCGCGGACTGTCCGCCAATCGTGATCGTGCAGCACATGCCGGCGGGCTTCACCCGCGCGTACGCCGAACGGCTCGATGCCTCGTGTCCGATGCGGGTCGTCGAAGCGCAGGACGGCACGCCGCTGCGGCGCGGCCAGGCGCTCGTGGCGCCCGGTGACTTTCACATGGTGGTGGAGGCGACCGGTGTGAAGCTGCGGGTCTCGGTGCGGCAGGGGCCGCCGGTGCATCACCAGCGGCCGTCGGTGGACGTGCTGTTCCACTCGCTGGCCAGGCTGCACGGGGTGCCGGTCGTCGCGTGCCTGCTGACGGGGATGGGCGCCGACGGCGCCGACGGCCTGCTCGCGCTGCGCATGCAGGGGGCGCAGACCATCGTCCAGGACGAGCACTCCTGCGTCGTCTTCGGCATGCCGCGCGAGGCGATCCGCCGGGGAGCGGCCGGCCGCGTCGTCTCGCTGCTCGGCATGCCGGCCGCCATCGTCGAGGCGTTCGAGGCGCTGGACGTCCGTGCGCCCTCGACGGTGCAGGCACGCGCCTGTTGAGCGGGGCCGAACGGCGTCAGCGCGTGCCGCCAGGCTCCGGCAGGCTGGCCACGTCGGCGTACCGCCGGACCATCTCGACCAGCCACGACTTCGCGTGCTGCAGAGCGGGTTCCGACAGGTTGCCGGCCAGCAGCGGCTCGAGCGCCTTGCGCCCGTCGGCGAACGCGGGCGGGAGATCCTGCGGGCGCGCGCCCTCGGCCCCGGCCACGCCGGCCGCCGCCGAACGCGCACGGTCGGCGAGCGACGAGAGGACCGTCGTGAACTCGTCCGTCGTCAGCTGGCCGTCACGGTTGACGTCGAAGCGATCGACGAGCGAGCGCGCGAGCTGCTCGATCGGGCTCGCCGTCTGGAGCGGGTTGATCGACATGCGTGCGAACACCTCCCGGCGGCGCAGGCGCCGCCTGGCGAGACGTCCGCAAGTCCGATGCCCGGGTCGATGAGAGCCGCGCCTGCCGCGATGTGCACGGCAGTGCCCGCCAGTGCGTCACGCCGGCTGACGCCTCGCCGTCATGCTCCGCGCGATGCCGGTCCGGGTGTCTGACACCCGTACCGGTACCGGTGTCAGACACCACCCGTACGGAATTGCGACGCGGCGAATCAGGACGCGCGGACGCGGGCGGCGACGCGGGCGCCCATCTCGCGGCAGCCGATCGGCGCGCTCGTGCCAGGCAGATCGGCCGTGCGCTCGCCGGCCTGCAGCGTGGCCTCGATCGCGCGCTCCACGGCCGCCGCTTCGGCCTCGAGCCCGAAGCTGTAGCGCAGCAGCATCGCGAGCGACGCAATCGTGCCCAGCGGGTTCGCGCGGTCCTGGCCGGCGATGTCGGGCGCCGAGCCGTGGACCGGCTCGTACAGCCCCGGGCCGTCGCCGAGGCTGGCCGACGGCAGCAGGCCGATCGACCCGGCGATCACCGCGGCCTCGTCGGAAAGGATGTCGCCGAACAGGTTCTCGGTGAGGATCACGTCGAACCGCGTGGGGTTGGTCACCAGCGCCATCGCGCAGGCGTCGACGTACATGTGCTGGACCGTCACGTCGGGATAGCCGGCCGCGACCTCGTCCACCACCGCCCGCCACAGCTGCGAGGTCTCGAGCACGTTGGCCTTGTCGACCGACGTGAGATGGCGGCGGCGCCGCCGCGCCGCCTCGAACGCCACGCGCGCGATCCGCTCGATCTCCGGCCGCGTGTAGCGCATCGTGTTGAAGGCCTCACCGGCCGCGCGGTCGATCTGGCGCGGCTCGCCGAAGTACAGCCCGCCGGTCAGCTCGCGGACGATCAGCAGATCTGCGCCGGCCGCGATCTCGGGGCGCAGGGGAGCCGCCGACTCCAGGCCCGGCCAGATGCGCGTCGGCCGGAGATTCGCGTAGACGCCGAGCCCCTTCCGCAGCGCGAGCAACCCGCCTTCGGGACGTTCCTTCGACGGCAGGTGGTCGAACGCGGGGTCGCCGACCGCGCCCATCAGGGTCGCACCGGCGCGACGGCAGGCGTCGAGCGTTTCCGGCGGCAGGGCCGGGCGGCCGGCGCGAAGGGCCGCGCCGCCCATCAGCAGCGTTTCACGGGTGACGGTGTGGCCGAACCGATCGGCGACCGCGTCGAGGACGTCGGAGGCGGCCGCGATCACTTCGGGGCCGACCCCGTCCCCGGGGATGACGGCGAGTGCAATCTGCATCGGAATCCGGATGCGGCCGGCGCATGGGCCGGCCGCGGGTGTGTGTGCGGGCGGGGTGGCCCCGGCTCAGACGCCGTGACCGTAGCCGACCTCTTCGGTTCCGGCCCCGTGGCGAGGCCCGCCGGCGTGCGCGGCGGCCGGTTCGGCCTCCGTGCGGAGCTGCTCGACCATGCGGATGAGCTCTTCGTCGGAGACCGTCTTCTGCTGGTCGGCGAGCGCGACCATCCGGCGGTACAGCCGATCGAGCTCGAGCCGCGAGATCTCGAGGCCCAGCTCCTTGACACGGTGCTGGACGGCATGCCGGCCGGAATGCTTGCCCAGCACCAGCGTCGTCGACGGCACGCCGACGTCCTCCGGCCGCATGATCTCGTACGTCCGGCGGTCCTTCAGCATCCCGTCCTGGTGGATGCCGGCCTCGTGCGCGAAGGCGTTGCGCCCGACGATGGCCTTGTTGGCCTGCACGGGCTCGCCGGTGAGACGGGTGAGGAGCTGGCTCGCCGCGTAGATCTGCTGGGTGTTGATGCCCGTCTGGAAGGGCAGTCGATCCTGGCGCACCCGCGTCGCCATCACGACCTCCTCGAGCGACGCGTTGCCCGCACGCTCGCCGATGCCGTTGACCGTGCACTCGACCTGCCGCGCGCCGGCGCGCAGTGCGGCCAGGGTGTTGGCGACCGCCAGCCCGAGATCGTCGTGGCAGTGCGCGCTGAAGACGGCCTTGTCGGAGTTGGGAACGCGGGTGAGGATGGCGTGGAAGAACTCGTAGATTTCGTCCGGGGTCGAGTAGCCGACGGTGTCGGGCAGATTGACCGTCGTCGCGCCGGCCTTGATGACCGCCTCGACGACCCGACAGAGGAACTCGAGGTCGCTGCGCGTGGCGTCTTCGGCGGAGAACTGGACGTCGTCCGTGTACTGCCGCGCCTGCCTGACCGCGGCGACCGCCGCGTCGATGCAGGCCTCGCGCGTGATGTGCAGCTTCTTCTCGAGGTGGAGGTCCGACGTCGCGATGAACGTGTGGATGCGGACCCGCTCGCCGCGCGCGAGGGCGCGGCCGGCGCAATCGACGTCCTCCGGGCGGCAGCGGGCGAGCGCCGCCGTCACGGGACGGCGCACCTCGCTCGCGATGAGCGACACCGCTTCGGCATCCGCCTCCGAGGCAATCGGGAAGCCCGCTTCGATCAGGTCGACCCCGAGCGCGTCGAGCTGCCGCGCCAGCTGCAGCTTCTCGGAAACGCGCAGCGAGAACCCCGGCGCCTGTTCGCCATCGCGCAGGGTCGTGTCGAAGATCGTGACGCGGTCGACTCCCATGTGTCCTCCGGACCCCCTCGATTCTGGGGTTGCGGTCAGTATACAGTCAAGTCTATAGTTTTTACCCTTTGATAACTGCGGATTATGCCGGTCCGCAGCCGTTCACGCCTCCGCAGCCCGGGAACGCCGCATGGAACTGTCCGAGCTCCAGGTTTTTCTGACCGTCGCCGCCGAGCGGAGCTTCTCGCGGGCGGCCGCCAAGCTGCACCGCACCCAGCCCGCCGTCAGCCAGGCCATCCGCCGGCTCGAGGACGAACTGGGGGAGCGGCTCTTCGACCGGTCGTCCAAACAGGGAGCCCTCACCGAGGCGGGGCGGGTGCTGCGCGACTATGCGCAGCGGCTGATGCGCCTGTCGGAGGAGGCCGAGACCGCCGTCCGTGAGCTCCGCGATCTGCGTCGCGGCCGGGTGCTCATCGGCGCCAACGAAGCGGCCGTCCACGCACTGCTGCCGCTCATCGCCCGCTTCCGCCACGCCCACCCCGAGATCCAGGTCGACGTGCGGCGCGTCCCGTCGCGGCAGGTGGGGGTGGAGGTCGCGCAGGGCAGCCTCGACTTCGGCGTGATCACGTTCCAGCCGGCCGAGCGCGGGCTGATGACGGTCGCGCTCGGCCCCGACGACCTCGTGATGCTCGTGCACCCGCAGCATCCGCTGGCCAGCCGCAAGGAGGTGTCGCTCGCCGAGTTCGGCCGCGAGACGGTCATCGCGCACAACGACCCGTCGCCCGCGCGCGAGCGCGTCCTCCGGACGTTCGAGCAGAAGCACGCGCCGATCAACATCCAGCTCGCGCTGCCCAGCCTCGAGGCGATCAAGCGCGCGGTCGAGATGAAGCTCGGGGTCGCGATGCTCCCGCGGCGCTGCGCGCTGGCCGAGATCGCGCGCGGCAGCCTGGCGGCGGTCAAGGTCCAGCAGGTCCGCCTCCAGCGCCAGCTCCGGCTGGTGTACCGCCGCAGCGGCGAGATGAGCCACGCCGCGTCGGCGTTCCTACACATCGCGAAGCAGCACACGCCGGACGGTGCCGTCGAGCGGGCCTGAACCCGCCGCGGCCGGGCCGGGTAGACTGGCCGTGGGGTTCGCAGGCGCCGTGGCGGCGTCGGCACGCTCGAGCCGGCCGTGCTGCTGATCGCGCTCGGCGTGCTCGCGATGACGGCGCTTGTCGCCTGTTTCGGTCCGGCGAGACGGGCCACTCGCGTGAATCCCGTCATCGCGCTGTCGCAGGAATAGGGGGGACGCGCGCCGATCCGGTGCATCGGTGCGCGAGAGACCGGCCGCGCTACCAGCGGCCGGTCACGTACGGCAGTGTCTGGCTCAGCGCGTGGACCTGGTCGAAGTCGGCGAGCAGCAGGCCCGTGCCGTCCCAGAGCCCGGAGACGAGCGCGTCGCGTGCCGCGGCCGGCATGGATGCCTTCACCGACAACGACCCGGCCGTGACGGTCAGGGCCGCGACGTCGACGACGACCTCGAGCGACGGTTCGGCTTCGACAGCGGCCTGAAGGCGGTCGGCGTCCTCGGGCGTGATCGTCAGGCACGGCAGTCCCAGCGAGACGCTGTTGCCGAAGAAGATCTCGGAGAACCCCTCGCCGACGACCGCCTGGATGCCCCAGCGCTGGAGTGCCTGGGGCGCGTGTTCCCGCGAGCTGCCACACCCGAAGTTGCGGTTGACGATCAGCACGCGCGCGCCCTGATACTGCGGCTGGTTGAACGGGTGCGCCGGGTCGCTCCGGTCGTCGGCGAAGACGTGCTGCTCGAGCCCTTCGAACGACACCGCCTTCAGGTAGCGCGCCGGGATGATGCGATCGGTGTCGATGTCGTCGCCGCGCAGCGGCAGCGCCCGTCCGGTCACCCGTTCGATGCGGCTCGCGCTCATGCCGTCACCTCCTCGCGCAGGAGCGTGCGCACGTCGACGACCTCGCCCGCGATGGCGGCGGCCGCCACCATGGCCGGCGACATCAGCAGCGTGCGCCCGACCGGGCTGCCCTGGCGCCCCTTGAAGTTCCGGTTCGACGACGAGGCACACACCTCCCGCCCCAGCAGGCGGTCGGGGTTCATCGCCAGGCACATCGAACAGCCCGCGCCGCGCCATTCGAACCCGGCGGCGGTGAAGATCTCGTGCAGCCCCTCGGCCTCCGCCGCCTGCCGCACGGCCTCCGACCCGGGCACCACGAGCCCGCGCACGTGCGGCGCGAGCCGCTGGCCCGCGACGATCCGCGCCGCTTCCCGCAGGTCCGACAGCCGGCTGTTCGTGCACGAGCCGATGAAAGCCACGTCGATCTTCGTGCCCGCGATCCGCTGGCCCGCGCGGAAGCCCATGAACTCGAGCGCCTCTTCGACGCTCGCCTGCTCCTCGGCGGGCAGGGAGGCCGGGTCCGGCAACGTGCCGGTGACGCCGACCGACTGGCCGGGATTGATGCCCCACGTCACGGTCGGCTCCAGGGCCGACCCGTCGATGGTCACCTCGTCGTCATATGGCGCGTCGGGGTCGGAGCGGAGGCTGCGCCACCATTCGACGGCACGCGCGAAGTCGTCTCCCTGCGGCGCGAACGGACGCCCCTCGAGGTAGCGGAACGTCGTCTCGTCGGGATTGACGTACCCGACGCGGGCCGCGCCCTCGATGGACATGTTGCAGATCGTCATCCGCTCGTCCATCGACATCGCGTCGACGACGGGCCCCGCGTACTCGTAGGCGTAGCCGGCACCGCCGTTGACGCCCAGCTGCCGGATGATCGCCAGGATGACGTCCTTCGCGTAGACGCCCGGCCGCAGGCGGCCGGTCACCTCGATACGCCGCACCTTGAGCGGGTTCATGGCCAGGCACTGCGACGCCAGCACGTCGCGCACCTGCGACGTCCCGATGCCGAAGGCGACCGCGCCGAACGCGCCGTGGGTGGACGTGTGGCTGTCGCCGCAGGCGATGGTCATGCCCGGCTGGGTGAGTCCGAGCTGCGGGCCGATGACGTGGACGATGCCCTGGTTCGCGCTGCCGAGGTCGTAGAGCGGGATGCCGTACTCGCGGCAGTTGCGCTCGAGCGCGCTCATCATCGCCTCGGCCATGACGTCGGCGAAGGGGCGCTCGCGCCGGATCGTCGGGACGATGTGATCCACCGTCGCGAACGTGCGCTGCGGAAAGGCCACGCGCCAGCCGCGGCTCCGCAGCATGTCGAACGCCTGCGGGCTCGTCACCTCGTGAATGAGGTGCAGCCCGATGAAGAGCTGCGTCTGGCCGGTGGGCAGACGCCGCACGGTGTGCGCGTCCCACACCTTCTGCAGCAGGGTCTGAGCCATAAAGCTACTTTATCACCGCATGAAGATTATTCGAGCTGCTTCTGGCAGCCCGTCCGTGGCGCTTATGGGAGCCGCATGCGGCTCACGGCCAGCCCATCTCCGCCCGGACGGCGGTCGACAGGTCGGGGTTGAGCGGCGTGAAGCCTTCGGCCGTGAGGGCGCGCAGGCCGTCGATCTCCGGACTCCGCAGGCGGAGCACGCGCAGCTCGGGCACCCACTGCGCGACCTCGGCGGGAACCGCCGCCGTCGCGCCGGCGCGCGGCAGCGCGATGCTGTAGAGCCCGCGGACGGCGTCGTGGCACACGGCGTAGTACACGGCGCCAATCAGGTCGTCGAGCGCGAGGAACGAGCCGTCGACGGAGGGGCTGACGGTCTCACGCGGGACGCTGCCCTTCACGGCCGGCCAGGCGACGAGCACACCCGGCGTCGCGAGCACGACAACCCGGCGCGGCGAGCGCGCGATGGCCTGCTCGAGGTCGGCCGCCGGAATCGGCACGGCGTCCGACGTCGCGAGCGTCGGGATGGCGACGACCGTCCGTGCGCGGCTGCCGCGTTCGCCGAGCGCGGTGAGCAGGGTGTCCAGCCCCTCGAGCCCCATGTTGATGACGGCATCGGCCTGTTCGAGCGCGGCAAAGTCCGGAACCGCGCTCGGCCCCCATGCGGCGTGACGGGGAAGGTGCGGCACCCCGTCGGGCGTGGGGAAGAGGTGGACCAGATGGCCACCGGTGCTGAGGAACGCCGCCAGCTGGGTGAGGACCCACCCCGTGCGACCCGTGAGGACCAGCCGCAGGCGCCGGCCGCGCCCGATGGTCAGGTGCCGGTCGAGGTCGCTGGCAATCCGGCGATGCCGGAAGCTGAAGAGCCGATCGAAGAAGCGATCGCCGAACATCCCCGCCGCCAGCGCGCCGATCGGCCCGAACGGCAGCGCGTAGTCGACGATGTCGATAAGCGTGGACCGGCCGTTGCCGTCGGGCTCGACCCGGTGGACGTGCTCCCAGCGGCGGAACGGCCCCGAGACCTGCACGTCGGTGAACTGCACGCCGTCGATGAAGTCGCGGTGCAGCGCCTCCCAGCGCGCCCGCAGCGGACCGCGGCGGACTTCGAAGGTCACGCGGCTGCCGTCGGTGATGCCGCCGTAGCGCGACAGCACGCGCAGGTGTTCCCACGGGGGGGCGAGCCGCTCGAAGGCGCCCGGGCGGGCGTGCCAGGCAAACAGGACGGAGGCAGGCGCGTTGATGATCGATCGCTTCTCGTAAGTCGGCACGTCGGTCAGGGTCGAATGCGCCGGGCGGGCCGGCACCGCCGCAGCGCTCGAGCGGATGCGGCGCACAGATCGCGGGGTCCGGAGGCCCGGAGCGGCCGTGAGGACCAGGTCAGCCGACAATCATATCGTCTCCACGGCGCGCCAGCATGACGTCAGCCACGTCCGGATCGGACGGTACGCTATCCTGAAGGTTGACGAGCCCGGCACCGCGGCCGCCCGTGGCCGCGTGAGACGCGCCGGTCATCCCGGAAGGAGCAGGAGAGACGTGCCGTATCCAGAGTATTTCGTCGCACCGATGCGTGAGGAACTGACGCGCCTGGGGATCGAGGAGCTCCGCACGCCGGAGGCCGTCGACGAGGCCATGAAGCGTCAGGGCACGACGCTCGTGGTGGTGAACTCGGTCTGCGGCTGCGCGGCGGGGAAGGCCCGGCCCGGTGTGGCCATGGCGCTGGAGCACGACGTTCGGCCCGACCACCTGACGACGGTGTTCGCCGGCGCGGACATCGAGGCCACGGAGCGCGCGCGGTCCTACTTCACCGGCTACCCGCCCTCGTCGCCGTCCATCGCGCTCCTGCGGGACGGTCAGCTCGTCTACATGATGGAGCGCCGCCACATCGAAGGACAGCCCGCCGACGCCATCGCGCGGCAGCTGATGGCGGCCTTCGATCAGTACTGCGCGCCAGCCGGCGATCGCGCCTGAGACGCGGTCGCCCCCTCAGCTCCAGCCTCCGCATGCCGCTCGGGGGTGCCGCGTCGCACCCAGGCGCGGCGTGCGACGCCGGACGCGCGGGATGAGAGCATGCCGCTGACCGACCGCTACGCGCGCCCGCTGGCCAGCCTGCGCGTGTCCGTGACCGACCGCTGCAACCTGCGCTGTCACTACTGCATGCCCGAGCCGGACTACGTCTGGCTCCCGCGTGACCACGTCCTCCACTTCGAAGAGATCACGCGCCTGGTGCGCCTGTTCGCGCAGCTCGGCGTGCGGCGCGTGCGGCTCACCGGCGGCGAGCCGCTGCTCCGGCGGCAGCTGCCCGTCCTCATCCGGCAGCTGCGCGACATCCCCGGCATCGACGACCTCGCGCTGACCACGAACGGCGTGCTGCTGGCGCCGATGGCGGACGCGCTGCGCGAAGCCGGGCTCGGCCGCATCACGGTGAGCCTCGACACGCTCGACCCGGCGCGCTTCCGCGCGCTCACGCGGTTCGACGAACTGCCGCGCGTCCGCGAGGGGTTGGCCGCCGCCGCACGGGTGTTCCCCGGCTTCAAGATCGACACGGTCGCGCTGCGCGGCGTGAACGACGACGAGATCGACGCGCTCGTGATCGAGGCGGACCGGCTCGGCGCGGAGCTGCGCTTCATCGAGTACATGGACGTCGGCGGCGCGACCCGCTGGTCGATGGACCAGGTGCTCACGCGCGCCGAGCTGCTCGCGCGCCTCAAGCGCCGCTTCGGAGCGCTCACGCCACTCGAGGACGACGGCTGGGCGCCGGCGGACCGGTACCGGCTGGCGCACGGGCAGGTGATCGGCGTGATCTCGTCGACGACGCAGCCGTTCTGCGCGACGTGCGATCGCAGCCGCCTGACCGCCGACGGGCAGTGGTTCCTGTGCCTCTACGCGCAGACCGGCCACGACCTGCGCGCGCTGCTGCGCGGCGGCGCCGGCGACGAGGAGGTGATGGACGCCATCCGGTCCGCCTGGCGTGCGCGGGACGATCGGGGCGCGGAGGATCGGCTCGCCCTGGGCGACCGCCGCGCGTTCGTGCCGATCACGACCCTGCGACGCAACCCGCACCTCGAGATGCATACGAGGGGAGGCTGATCGGGTCGGATCAGGTCGGATCGGGTCGGATCGGGCCGGATCGGGTCCCGCCTCGCCCGGGTGAGGGTCGCGGGCCTGCGCCCGCATGTGATCGTTCGCGGGCTTCGGCGGATCAGGGCTGATCGGGTCGCGAACGCCAGACCGCGACGCCCGCCTGCCACGCGCGACCATGGGGCGCCGGCGTTGGCTCCCACAAGCCCGGCACCCGCACGCCACACGACGGACACGTCCCCGCTTCGTTCAGCCGGTTGGCGTGAACCACGTAGCCGGTCCGCTCGACGAGCGTCGTCCCGCACGATGCGCACCGCGTGTCCTCGAGATCGCCGACCGCTCCCGGCCGGTTGCCCGCATAGACGAAGCGCAGCCCGCTCTCGCGGCCGATGGCGGCCGCGCGCAGCAGCTGGGACGCGGCCGTATCGCCGCGATCGGTCATCCGGTAGTCAGGGTGAAACGCCGTGACGTGCCACGGGATGTCGGGTGAGACGTCCGCCACGAAGGCGGTGAGCTGCCGCAGCTCCGCCTCGCTGTCGTTGAAGCCGGGCACGAGGAGCGTGACGATCTCGACCCAGATGCCGCGGCGGTGCAGATCCCGGATCGTCTCGAGGATGGGAGCGAGCCGCCCGCCCAGCTGCCGGTACTGCCGGTCGTCGAACGACTTCAGATCGACCTTGTAGCAGTCGATGTGCGGCTGCAGGTAGTCGAGCGCCTGCGGAGTGGCGTTGCCGTTCGAGACGAACGCCGTGCGCAACCCGAGCGGCCGCGCGTGCCGGAAGATCTCGACGGCCCATTCCAGCGTGATGAGCGGCTCGTTGTAGGTCGAGACCAGCAGCCGCGCGCCGAGGTCTGCGGCCTGTCGCGCCACGCCCGCCGGGTCGACCTCGCGCGGCGGCACGACGGCCCTCGGATCGCGCAGCGCCTGCGATGTCACCCAGTTCTGGCAGTAGCCACAGTGCAGGTCGCAGCCGAGCATGCCGAAGCTGAACGCGAGGCTGCCGGGGGAGACGTGGAAGAACGGCTTCTTCTCGACTGGATCGCACTGGATGCCGCCGACGTAGCCCCAGGGGGCGTAGAGCGTGCCGCCGCGGTTGAAGCGGACCTTGCACACGCCCGCGGCGCCGTCGGGCAGCGGGCAGCGGTGACCGCACGCCACGCAGCGGATGCGGCGGTCATCGATGGGCTCGACGAGCGCCGCCGGACGGACGGCTGACTCGAGAATGTCCTTGAGCGCCACGTCCGATTGTACCCGGTGACACGGTCAGACTTCCGGCCAGGGATTTCCCGCGTCCGGTGCCCGCCGCCGGTGCCGCAGACCCGGCGGACCGCTCACCTGACGAGCGTGGTGAACGGCGCGACGTAGGCCTGCAGCATCACCAGCACGCCGACGAGACACGCGAGCACGAGGCTGTGCACGAACACGTAGCGCAGGATGTCTCCCTCGTGCCCGTACCATCGCGTCGCGGTGCTGGCGACGACGATGCTCTGCGCGTCGACCATCTTGCCCATGACCCCGCCGGACGAGTTCGCTGCGGCCATCAGCACGGGGTTCAGGCCCAGCTGCTCGGCGGTGATCTTCTGCAGGCTGCCGAAGAGCACGTTCGACGAGGTGTCGCTGCCCGTCAGCGCGACGCCGAGCCAGCCCAGCATGGTGCCGAAGAAGGGATAGAAGAAGCCGGCCTGCGCGAACGCGAGGCCCAGCGTGGCGTCGAGGCCCGAGTAGCGCGTGGTGAAACCGACGGCCATCATCGCGCTGATGGTGAGCAGCGACAGCCGCACCAGCTTCAGCGTCTGCCAGTAGGTGCGCGCCATCATCCGCACCGAGCAGCCCATGACCAGGCCGGCCAGAATCGCGGCGAGGAAGATGCCGCTGCCGGTGGCGGAGAGCCAGTTGATGGCGTAGATCGCGCTCTCGGCGTGGGCCTCGGCCACCACGGGCGGCGTGCGCAGGACGGCCTGATGGAGGAACGGGACCGGCATGCGGATGACGGACAGGCTGTCGAGCCACGCCTTCGTCGCCGGCAGGCCCCAGACGAAGACGACGACGCTCAGGATGATCCAGGGCGTCCACGCGCGCCAGACCAGCCGGGAATCCGCAACCGGCGCGGCTGTCTGGACGGCAGCTCCGGCGCCGGCAACGCCCGGCGCGGCGGCCGCCGGCTCACTCCCGGTATCGGTACGCTTCGGCCGCCAGACACGGAGGAAGAGCGAGACCAGCCCGAGCGACACGACCGACGCCACCACGTCCACGAGCCACGGACCGTGGTAGTTCGAGACGAGCCACTGGGGGACGGCGAAACCGACACCCGCGACGAGCACCGCGGGCCATACCTCCAGCATCCGCCGCCACCCGGCATACGCCCACACCAGCCAGAACGGCACGATGAGCGAGAAGAACGGCAGCTGCCGTCCGACCATGCCCGAGAGCTCCAGCAGGTCGAGACCGGTCACGCTCTGCAGCGCGATGATCGGGGTGCCGAGCGCGCCGTACGCGACCGGCGCCGTGTTGGCGATGAGCGAGAGGCCGGACGCCGCGAGCGGCGAGAAGCCGAGGCCGATCAGAATCGCCCCGGTCACGGCCACGGGCGTGCCGAAGCCGGCGGCTCCCTCGAAGAACGCGCCGAAGCAGAACGCGACGACGAGCAACTGCAGGCGGCGGTCGTCGGTGACGGTGGTGATGCTGTGCCGGAGGACGCCGAACAGTCCGCGCTCTTCCGTCAGCCTGTAGAGGAAGATGACGTTGAGGACGATCCACCCGATCGGCAGCAGGCCGTACAGCGCGCCATACGCGGCCGAGGCGAGGGCCATCGGCGCCGGCATCCCGAACGGCACGATCGCGATGGCGAGCGCGGCGCCGAGACCGGCCAGTGCGGCAAGATGCGCGGGCCATCGCAGGACGGCCAGCGTGCCGAGCAGGACGACGACAGGGAGAGAGGCGAGCAGCGTCGACAGCGCGAGGCTGCCCATCGGATCGTAGGTCTGAGGCCAGGGCACGGTTCGGCTCGTCTGTCGTCAGAGTCGGCTCGGGCCCGTGCCGCGTGGCGGGCCGGACCCGGAACGTACGAGTCAGCGTCGATACGCGGGCGGTGGCGCGCCGGGCGCCGTCGCGGCGCCGCCGCCGTTCTCCTGGGACTGGAACACGTTCATCGCGAGCGCGATCATGCTGCCGACGTCCGCGACGTTCGCCGGCAAGACGAGCGTGTTGCTGGATCCGACCAGCTTGCCGAGCTGCGCGACGTACTGCTCCGCGACGCGGAGCCGCACGGCATCGGTGCCGCCGGCGACCGTGATCGCCTCGGCCACGCGGCGGATGCCCTCGGCCGTCGCGGTCGCAACCGCGAGAATCGCCTCGGCCTGTCCCTGCGCCTCGTTGATCTGGCGCAGCTTCGCGGCTTCCGAGGCCTTGATGGTCTCCTGCTTGGCCCCTTCCGCCGTGTTGATCGCCGCGTCACGCTGGCCCTCGGAGGTGAGGATCATCGCGCGCTTCTCGCGCTCGGCGCGCATCTGCTTCTCCATCGCCGCCAGCACGTCCGCGGGAGGCGTGATGCTCTTGACCTCGTACCGCAGGACCTTCACGCCCCAGGGCTCGGACGCCTTGTCCAGCTCGGTGACGACGGCGGTGTTGATGTTCGTGCGCTCCTCGAACGTCTTGTCCAGATCGATCTTGCCGACCTCGCTCCGCAGCGTCGTCTGGGCGAGCTGCGAGATCGCGAACAGGTAGTCGGAGATGCCGTAGGAGGCGCGCTCCGGGTTCAGCACCTTCAGGTACAGCACGCCGTCGACCTGCACCTGCACGTTGTCCCGCGTGATGCAGATCTGCGCCGGGATGTCGATCGACTGCTCCTTCAGCGTGTGCTTGTAGCGGACGACGTCGAGGAAGGGGACCAGGATGTGGAAGCCGGCCTGGAGCGTGCCGGCGTACTTCCCGAGCCGCTCGACGATGTACGCGTTCTGCTGCGGGACGACGACCGCCACGCGCCCGATGACGACGAACGCGAACAGGGCGAGCAGACCCGCGACGATCAGAAACGGGAGATCCATCGGCAGCTCCATGTCAACGCTCCGGCACGAGGTAGAGCAGCAGGCCCTCGACGCGCGCGACGCGGCAGCGCTGGCCGGCGACGAGCGGCTCGGTGTGGAGGTTGCGCGCCGACCAGGTCGAGCCGCGCAGTTCGGCGCGTCCGATCGCGCCCGGGGCAATCGCGTCGGCGACGACAACCGCGATCTCGCCGACGATCGCGTCCACGTCCTCGGCCGCGACACCCGTCAGCCGGATCATCGGGCGGCGGAACGCGAGCAGCAGCACGACGCTGAACAGCGCGAAGGCGGTCCACTCGACCCACAGCGGTCCGCCGAAGCCGAGCGCGGTGAGCACGGCGATCAGCACCGCAGAGACACCGAAGAAGATCAGATAGAAACCGCCGGGCGTCGCGAGCTCGAGCGAGGCGAGGATGAGACCGACGACCAGCCAGAGCCACCAGGGCATGCGTCGCCGGGATTATAGCCGAGCCGGCATGCGCGCCGGACCCGAACCGGACCGCCGCGCGCGGCCCGATATACTGGTCCGCACATGCCTCTGATTCTCGTCACCAACGACGACGGCGTGCATTCCGAGGGCATCATCGCACTCGCCGACGCGCTGCGCGCGCTCGGAGACGTCGTCACGGTCGCGCCCACGACCGAGGCCAGCGCGAGCGGCCACGCCCTGACGTTGCGCCAGCCGCTGCGGCTCGAGCAGGTCGGCCCCGATCGCTACGCCGTCGACGGCACCCCGACCGACTGCGTGAACGTCGCGGTCACGGTCGTCCTCGACGGGCGGCGACCCGATCTGGTCGTCTCGGGCATCAACAAGGGCTACAACCTCGGCGACGACGTCACGTACTCCGGTACGGTGGCCGGCGCGCTCGAAGCGGCCCTGCTCGGCATCCCGGGCCTGGCCGTATCACGCGGCGAGTGGCAGCCCGGCGACGACTTCGGACCCGCCGCGGATGCCGCGCTCGCCGTCGCCGAGTCGATGCTCGCTCGTCCGCTGCCGTCACGCACGTTTCTCAACGTCAACGTGCCGCCGGGACGCCCGCATGCCTTCCGGATCACGGTCCAGGGCCGGCGCAACCACGAGACCTCGGTCGCCGCGCGCGTGGATCCGCGCGGTCGTTACTACTACTGGATCGACGAAGCGCAGTACCACTGGCACGACGACGACCGCGCCGACTACGTCGCCGTCCGGCACGGCTTCATCTCCGTGACGCCGCTGCAGCCCGACATGACGGCGCACGCCGTGCTGCCCCTGCTCGAGGGCTACGCCTTCTCGACGGCATCGCCGCGTTCCTGACCGCGCGCCCGGCACGACGGCTGGAAACCGGGCCCGGCGTTTGCTGGCGGCCGGTGCGGACAGCCAGCACGCGGAGGAGCAGCCATGCAGCCATGCACGTCGGGAGTCCCGGTGTTCATCCTCGCCGCGGTCCTGTCGGGGTTTCCGGCAGATGAAGGACGCGCACAACAGCCCGCGGCGCAGGAATCGGAAAGCACGAGTGTCCTGCCTGGTGAGGTGATGCTCGGGACGGTCCGTCTGCCGACGGCGGTGATGGCCGACGGTGAGCGCCTGGAACCGGGCACGTATCGGCTGCGACTCACCGCTGACACCGCCGATCCAGAGGTGCCGGGCCAGCGTGCCTCGCTGCAGCGCTGGGTCGAGATCATGCAGGGCTCGACCGTCCGTGCCCGCGCGATGGCCACCATCATTCCCGGCAACGAGATCGGCGAGGTCGCGGAGGGGAACCCGCCCGGACCGGGCGAGCGCCGGGTGGAGCGGCTCAAGGGAGACGAGTTCGTGCGGATCTGGGTGAACGCGCGCGGACACCACGTGCTGCTGCACCTGCCGCTCGCACAGTGAGGAGAGCCCGGGCCGACGTGGGGCGGCGTGCGGGCCGCCCCGACCGGAGTTCCACGGAAGAGTGCGCCTCGTTCGCCCGCGTCAGCGGCCGCGCGGCACGGTGACGAAGAGCTCCTGCCCCTCGCGGGAGAGCAGCACCAGCGCGACGCCACCTTCCGGCACCTGGCGGAACGCAGCGGCCGCTTCCTCGGCCGTCCGGACCTGCCTGCGGTTCACTTCGAGAATCACATCACCCGGTTGCAGTCCGGCACGGGCCGCCGGGCTTCGCGGTTCGATGCTCGCGACCACGGGTCCGGACGGCGCCTGCGGTCCGCGGCGCTCTCCGGCCGGCTGGTCGCGCAGCTGCAGCCCGAACCCTCCGGTGTCGTCAGCGGCCTGCGGCTGCGCCTGTTCCTCGACGAGCATCAGTTCCTCGACCGCAACCTGGAGCGTCACCGGCTTGCCGTCGCGAATCACGCGCACCGGCACCGTGGTCCCCGGCTTCGTGGCCGTGACGAGGTCGACGAGCTGGCGTGTGTCCGTGATCGGCTGGCCGTTGTATTCGACGACGACATCGCCCGGCTTCATGCCGGCCTTTGCGGCCGGCCCGTCGGGCTCGACGGCAGCAGCAATCGCGCCCCGCGGCTCATCGAGTCCCAGCGCCCTGGCGGCATTCGACGGGACGTCGCTCACCTGCACGCCGATGCGCCCGCGCGTCACCTTCCCCTCGCGGAGCTGCGGCATCAGGTTCTTGACCGTGTCGATCGGCACGGCGAAACCGATGCCGAGATTGCCGCCGCTCATCGCCGTGCTGAAGATGGCCGTGCTGATGCCGATGACCTCGCCCTCGACGTTCAGCAGCGGCCCGCCGGAGTTGCCCGGATTGATGGCGGCGTCGGTCTGGAGCATCGTCAGCGCGCGCCCCGGGACGTTCTGGAAGGAGCGCTCGGACGCGCTGATCACACCGACGGTCACGGTGTGCGCCAGATTGTAGGGATTGCCGATCGCGACGACGAAGTCGCCGGGCGCCATCCGGGCGGAGGAGCCGAGGCGGGCGGCCGTGAGCGGGCGGTCGGGCTTCTCGGTGAGCCGGATCAGGGCCGTGTCCGTGAGCGGGTCGCGTCCGACGACTTCCGCCTGGTGGGTCCGCGCGTCGATCGCACGGGCGCCGTTGTCGAAGAGGCCGACCTCGATGCGACGCGCGCCCTGCACGACGTGGTTGTTCGTGAGGATGAGCCCGCTGGCGTCGATGATGAACCCGGAGCCGGCCCCTTCCTGCACGAACTCGTCGGATTCCCCCTCGGGCCGCTCCGGCGCAGGTCTGCCGAAGAAGCGCTCGAAGAACTCGCGCGTCAGCTCGTCCCTGCCGGGGCGCTCCGAGATCGACTCGGTCCGGATGCTGACCACGGCGGGCGTCTGTTCCTCGGCGATGCGGCGGAAGGTGGTCGCGTCGATCGGAATCGTCGAGCCGGGCGCGGCGCGCGCGCCCGATGCGGACGCTCCGGCTGGCGCGCTCGCGGATTGGGAGGTGGTCTCACCCGCACGCGCGAGGCCGAAGGCCTGGACGCCGATGGCGACGAGCACCACCAGCACGACGAGCAGAACGGCGAGCAGGGCAGGACGTTGCCGGGCCGGAGTGAAGAGCGGGGCCATCACCAGTTCCTCCTGCAGCAGGCCGGCGCCGCGCCGGCGCGAGGCCAGCCCGGGTGATGCAAGAGGGGAACCGGCGTGGAAGCGGGTTCCGGCGGGCACATGACGGCCCGGGACGGATCAGGTCCCCGCGCGTGGGCGCGGGGCCGACCCGCGGCTTCGCCAGAGTGATCACGGTCCCGACGGCCGGCCGAGCGGACCCGATCCGGCCGACCTGAGCGGATCTTGACCCGAGGTGTGTGGCTGCCATATATGTATCACTCACACATATGGGAGCGGCACCGAATCCGGCGATGAAGAAGGGCTCGGCCGAGCTGCTCGTGCTCGCGGTCATCGAGGAGCGCGCGCGGCACGGCTACGAGATCGGCCGGCTCATCGCGGAGCGCTCGGGCGGCGCGCTGACCTTCCACGTCGCCTCGCTCTATCCGCTGCTGTACCGGCTCGAGGCGCGCGGGTTGATCGAAGGCCGCTGGGTGGAGAAGTCCGGCCAGCGGCGCCGCCGCTACTACCGCCTCACCGCGGACGGGCGCCGCGTCCTCGCCCGGCAACGCACCGTCTGGCAGCAGTTCCTCCGCGCGCTCGACCGCGTCGCGGGCATTCTGCCGGCCTGAGCCCATGAGCTGGCACCAGGCGATCCGCGCGCGGCTCGGGTCGATCACGGGCGACCCCTCGCTCGATCTCGACGTCGTCGACGAGCTCGCCGGGCATCTGGCCGACAGCTACGCCGCGGCCCGCGCGTCCGGGATGGACCACGATCGCGCCGAGGAGCTCGCGCTCGACGAGCTGAAGGATCCCGCGACGCTCGAGCATGCGCTGCGCATCGCGCGCAGCCGGCGGAGTACGGCGGCTCCATCCCCGGGTGTGGCCGTGGATGACCTCGCCGGCGTGCTGCGCCGCGCGGTCCGCCTGCTGGCCGCATCGCCGGGCTTCACCCTGGCCGCCCTCCTCATGCTGGCCGCCGGCATCGGCGGCGCCACGGCCATCTTCAGCGTCGTCGACGCGGTCCTGCTGCGGCCGCTGCCGTACCCGCACGCGGACCGGCTCGTCGCGGTGTGGGAGACCGATCGGCACAGCAGCACCGTGCGCGAGCCGGCGTCGCTCCCCGACTTCCTGGACCTCGAGCGCGACGCGCGCGCGTTCGACGCGCTCGGCGCGATCGTCGCGGGGGAGTTCACGCTGGCGCCCCCGGGCGGCGAGCCCCGACGGCTGGCCGGCCTGTCCATCACGCAGCAATTGCTGCCGATGCTCGGCGTGACGCCGGTCACCGGACGACTCTTCGATGCGGCGGAGCACCGGCGCAGTCAGGCCGACACCGCGCTCATCAGCGAGCGCCTGTGGCGGACCGCGTTCGAGGCCGACCCGGCCGTCATCGGCCGCGTGATCCACATCGACGACCGTCCGCGCACCGTGGTCGGCGTGCTGCCGGACCATGCCGACGTGGGGATGCTGCAGTGGCTGTCGTCGGCAGACTACTCGCGCGGCTTCGCGGACCGCGATGCGCGGACGCGGGTCGACCTGTGGCTCCCGCTGCCGCTCGACGTCCAAGCGCTGCCGCGCTCCACGCATCCGCTGCTCGTGCTGGGGCGGCTGCGCGACGGGGTGGCGCCGGATGCGGCGGAACGGGAGCTCTCGGGGATCATGGTGGCGCTCGAGCGTGCGTACCCGGAGAACGAGGCGCGCGGGGCGCGGCTCGAGCCGTTCACGGACGTCGTGCTGGGTCCCGCGCGTCCGGGTCTGACAGCGCTGCTCCTCGCCGTCGGTCTCCTGCTCGTCGCCGCCTGCGTCAACGTCGCGCACCTGCTGCTCGTGCGCGGGCTTGCACGGCGGCGCGAGATGGCGGTCCGCGTGGCCCTGGGCGGATCGCTGTCGCGGCTCGGCCTCCAGTTCCTCATCGAGAACGGCGTGCTCGTCGCGGCGGGCGGTCTGCTCGGCGTCGGCGCGGCCTTCGCGGGCGTGCGCGGCCTCATCGCGCTCGCGCCGGCCGATGTGCCGCGGCTCGCCGATGTCGGCGTCGACGCGCGCGCGCTCGGCATCGCGCTGACGCTCATGCTCGCGGTCGCGGTCGTCTTCGGACTGCTGCCGCTGCTGCAGGTGCGGCGGCTGGACGTGCAACGCGCCCTGGCCGGCGACGGCGCCCGATCCGCAGGCGCCGATGCCAGCCGTACGCGCCTCCGTTCGGGCCTCGTGGTCACCGAGGTCGCCCTGGCGGTGGTGCTCGCGGTGGGCGCGGGCCTGATGGTGCGCAGCCTGGTCAGGCTGCAGCAGGTCGACCCGGGCTTCGACGCCGCGCACGTGCTGAAGGCCGAGTTCCAGCTGCCCGAGAGCCGGTATCCGCGCAGCTTCCGGACCTGGCCGCGCTGGACGGAGATTCACCAGTTCACCGGCGGGTTGCTGGCGCGACTGGAAGCGCTGCCCGGCGTGACCGGGGCGGCCATCGCGGCCCAGCATCCGCTCGATGCCGGCTTCACGAACTCGTTCGCCGTCGTCGGACGCGAGACGGAGGCCAAGGACTGGCCCGAGATCGCGACGCGGATCGTGAGCCCCGGCTACTTCGGCACTGTCGGCCTCGGTCTGGTGCGCGGCCGCGCGCTGGGGCCCGGCGATCACGCCGACGCGCCACTCGTGCTGCTCATCAACGAAGCCGCCGCGCGGCAGTTCTTCGAGGGCCGCGATCCGCTCGGCGCCCGGATCACCATCTGGGGCATGCCGCGGACGATCGTGGGTGTCGTCGCGAACGAGCGCTTCCGCGGGCTGGACCAGGCGCCGCCGCCGGCCGTCTATCTGCCCATCGCCCAGAATCCTCTCGCCGGTGGTGTCGTGCTGGTCCGCGGCCCCGACCCGGCCGCGCTCACCGGCTCCGTGCGCGCGGTCATCCGCGAGCAGGACCCGCAGCTCGCCGTGTTCGGCCTCCAGCCGCTGACGCTCACGCTGCGCGAGTCGCTCGGCCGGCCGCGGTTCGTCATGCGCGTCCTGGTCGCCTTCGCCGTGCTGGCGCTGCTGCTGGCCGCGGCGGGCCTCTACGCGGTCCTCAGCTGCGAGGTTCGCCAGCGCACGCGCGAGATCGGCATCCGCCTCGCCCTTGGCGCGCCGCCGGCGCGCATCGTCCGTGAGATCACCTCGCGGGCAGCGCGGCTCACGATGCTCGGTCTCGCCGCCGGCATCGCCGCCTCCGCGGCGCTCACGGGCCTGCTCCGGAGTCTCCTCTACGAGGTCGCGCCGACCGATCTGCCGACGTTCGCCGGGGTCGCCTTGCTCCTGCTCGCGGCCGCGATCGCTGCCGCAGCGGTACCGGCCAGGCAGGCGAGCCGGACCGACCCGGCGATTTCGCTCAGAACCGAGTGAACGACTTTGCGTCCAAGAGCGGGGAGGGGTGCCGAAGCCCGCGTTGATTCCAGCGCGGACTCCGGCGTGTGGGGCCGTTGCCGTTGTGTCCTGCGGCCCCGGTAGTGTAGGATCGAAAGTCTGTCGGGGCGTGGCTCAGCCTGGTAGAGCACTCGGTTCGGGACCGAGGGGTCGGAGGTTCAAATCCTCTCGCCCCGACCATTTCAAGAATCCCGCGAAAGCCCAGCACGCGCTGGGCTTTTTGACGTACCGCGGGTTTCCTCGCTCCCGAGCGCCTCACTCCAGCTTGAACTCCAGCGTCACCGTCATGGTGACGTCGACCGGCCTGCCGTTCAGGAGCGTGGGCTCGAACTGCCACTGGCGGACGGCATCCACCGCCGCGACGGCCAGATCCGGATGCGCCTGCGAGCTGAGCACCCGTACCGCACGGACGCTGCCGTCCCCGGCAATCGTCGCCTCCAGCAGCACGAGCCCTTCGATGCCGGCCTCGCGCATGGCGCCGGGATAGACGGGCTTCACGTCGCGAACCTTCCGAGGCGGGCGCAGGTTGCCGCCCACACGCACCGGAGTCGGGGTCTGGATCGGTGACACCGCACGCGACTCGGCCGGTCGCGGCGCGCTGACGACAATCGACTCCTTGACCTCGCCGACCTGCAGCGTCACGGCCCGCTTCCAGTCGCGGTCCTCCGTCAGTTCCAGCTCGTAGCGGAGCGACCTGAAGCCGGCGAGGCCGGCCTTCAGGACGTAGCGGCCCGGCTCGACGGGTGGAAACTCGAACCGTCCGGAGGCATCGCTCGTCGTCTCCAGCTTCAGCCCCTTCGCGTCCTCCAGTGTCAGCGCGACTTCCGGAAGCATCGCGCCGCTCACGTCGTACACCCACCCGGTCAGCGCCCGTGCCGTCTGCGCCGTGGTCCGGGCGGCCGCAATCGGCAGCGCGAGCGCGAGCAGGGCCGAAACGGCCACCCAGCCGGCGCGCCTCGACAGCGGCTGGCGATTCAGGTCGGGATTCAACATGGCGGCAATTCTCCTTTCGAGCGTGGACGCCCGCGCCATTGGCAGGGCGGACATCCACATGGGGGACGCGACCCGGGCGTCCCGGGCAAGATCGAGCAGGTGAGCGGCGTATTCGCGCGGCGCCACGCCGGCCTCCAGCACGGCGTCGTCGCAGGCCTGTTCGCTGTCGCGTCGCAGCCGGGAGCAGGCGATCCAGCAGATCGGATTGCACCACCACAACGCCCGCAGCAGCTCGGCGGCGATCTGCAGGATCCAGTCGCTCCGCCGGATGTGCGCGAGCTCGTGGCACAGGACGACCCGGACGCGATCGTCGGGCCAGTCGGAGGCTCCGGCGGGCAGCAGGATGCGGGGCCGCAGCCAGCCGAACGTCCCGAGCATGTCGGGTGTGTCGGTCTGGAGCAGCCGCACGCGGCGCGTCACCCCACACGCTGCAGCCAATTCGCGGGCAATCCGCACCCATCGGCCGTCCTGCAGCCGTCTCGCCGTCCACGCCACGTGCGCGAGACGCGCGAAGGCGATTCCGATCAGCGTGAACGCGATGGCTGCGCCGGCAACCCACGCGATGAAGGCCGCGAAGAGGAAGCGTCCCGCGTCTTCTTCTTTGCGGACGACGTCGTGGGGGAGTGGAGTGGCAGTTGCGATGTGGGAAGGCGAGGGAGCGCGTGTGTCCAGGGTGGTCGCTGTTGCGACCGGGGTAGCGACGTCCGAAGATGTCGGCCGAATCTCCCACGCGGGTAGGATCCCGCTCAGCGGCACCGCGGCGATGGCAGCGACAATCGCCGCGGCGAGCAGCCGGTGGCGCAGCGCGGCGGACCGTCGGTGCAGCAGGGCCCGCGCGGCGAGTCCCGCCAGGACGATCGCCGAACACTTGAGGGCCAGTTCGGCAGCGAGGAGCATCACCGCGAGTCCTTCCTGGCGTTCTCGACGAGCTGCGCGATGCGCTCGAGCTCCTCGTCCGACAGGCGCGAGGCCTCGCCGCCGAGCAGTGCCGCGACGACCTTCGCGCTCGAGCCGTCGAAGAACGTGTCCACGAGGTGCTTCAGCGCGGACCGGCGCGCGGCGTGCCGCGGCACGGTCGGCACGTAGACGTACCGCAAGCCCTGCTCCTCGTGCCGGACGTGCCCCTTCTCCTCCAGCACGCGCAGCTGCGTGCGCACGGTCGAGTAGCTGGGCGTATCGGGCAGCCGCTCGAGGATCTCGCCGGCCGTCGCCCGGCCGAGGCGGTACAACACATCCATGATCTGCCGCTCGCGCCGGGTGAGCGCGGCGTGCACGGGTCGGGCGCTCATGTTATTTTTATAACAAGTGTGCTAAAGAAATAGCACCATGCCGGACGGGTGTCAAGCGGATCTTCTTGTGTCCGGCCCGGCAGGCGCGAGTGGCTCGTGGGCGGAACTCGTGAAGGGCGGCGCCCGGGGGTCGTTCGGAGGCCTGCTATCCGCACGCTCGATACCGACGCACGGCGAAGCGGAGGAAGCTCGAGAACGTGTCCTCCGTCGTGACCGTGCCCTCGAAGTCGAACAGGGCCGGACTCACTTCACTCCGCCCGGAGCGCTTTGACGGGGTCGACACCGCTTGCGCGACGGGCCGGCAGGCAGCACGCTAGGAGCGTCAGGACGAGCACGAGTACTGCACCGGCGGCGAACGTCGCCGGATCGACGGCTGACACGCCGAAGAGCAGACCCGCCATCAGCCGCGTGACGACGGCAGCCGCGATGGCGCCGATCGCAATGCCGGTCAGCCCCAGCTTCAGTCCCTTCCACACGACCAGTCCGACGATGTCCCCGGGGCTGGCGCCGAGCGCGATCCGCACGCCGAGGTCCGGCACGTGCTGCGCGACGAAGGAAGCGGTGACGCCGTAGATGCCGACGACGGCCAGCAACAGCGCGAATGCCGCGAACGCGACCAGCAGCGTCGTCCCGACGCGGCGAGATGCCACGTCTTCGTCGAGCACTTCATCGAGCGTCCTGACATTCGAGACCGCAATCGTCGAGTCGACGTCGTGGACGACACGCGTCACGGCACTGGCGAGTCGCATCGGGTCGCCGGCAGTCCGCACGACCAGGTCGCGGGGAGCCAGCCAGGGCCGTGCATCGATCTGCGGGTACGGGATGTACATCTCGGGCCGTGGCGGCGTGTCGAGCCCCATCTGCCTGACGTCACGCACGACGCCGACGATGGTGAACCAGCGATCGGGTCGGGTGTCGGCGTCGCTGGCGAGGCGCTTTCCGAGCGGGTCGACTCCGGGCCAGAAGCGGCGCGCCATCGTCTCGTTGATGATGACCACACGCGGTGACCGTTCGCTGTCGCGCTCGTCGAAATGACGCCCGGTGACGAGCGGGGCACCGATGGCCGGCAGGTACCCGGTGCTGACCTGGCGATGGCTCGCCTCGTACGCCACGCCCGCCGCTGGCGCGACGCCTTCGGGGGTGACCGCACTCGTGGCGCCCTTCCACTCGAGCGGCACGGACGTCGTGTAGCCGGCTGCCACCACCTCCGGCAGCCGCATCACGCCGGCGAGCACGCGGTCGAAGAATGCCACGCGTCTGGCGTGCTCCGCGTACGGTTCCAGCGGCAGGCTGGTACGCAATGTGAGCAGCCCCTCAGGACGGACCCCGAGGTCCGCGTAGCGCGCGCGATAGAAGGTCTGCAGCAGCAGCCCCGCCGCCACGAGGAGGACGAGCGTCATCGCCACTTCCGCGACGACGAATGCGCGGCGGCTGCGTTGTGCTGCCGGGGTGCCACGGCCGCCCGCCTTCAGCCCCTCAACCAGGCTCTCGCGAGTCGCCGTCAAGGCCGGCGCGAGGCCGGCGAGCACCCCGGTGCCGAGCGCAACGACCGTGGCCACCACGAATGTGGTCACTCTCAACTCCGGCTCCGCGAACCTGGTCATCGCCGGCGGCACGAGCTGCCGCAGGAACGCGAGCGACCCGTGCGCCAGCAGTGTGCCGAGCGCCAGTCCTGCGGCGGCAAGCAGGAGGCTCTCCGTGAGCAGCTGGCGGACGATGCGGCCGCGCGACGCGCCAAGTGCGCCGCGCAGCGCGATCTCGTGGCTACGTGTGGCAGCCCGCGTGAGGAGCAGGCTGGCGATGTTGGCGCACGTGATGAGCAACACGACGCCGACCGCAGCCATCAGGAGGAACAGCGGCCCGCCCGCATCCCCGCGCAGGATGTCCTGCAGCGGCACGATCACCGCGCGTGGCGCCTCCCGATCCGCAGGAAGAAGCGCGCGGATTCGGATGCCGATCGCGTTCAGGTTCGCGCGGGCGCGCGTGGCGTCGACTCCCGGCTTCAGCCGGCCGATCATGGTCAGGTAGTGAGAGCTGTCCCTGAGCTCCTCACCCGTGAATCCCGCCGGTACCCAGAGCCCGACGTAGGGTTCGAAGAACTGGAAGGTCGCCGGGAGCACCCCCACGACAACGTACGGTTCGTTGTTGATGGTGATCGGGCGGCCGACGACGCCCGGATCCCCTCCGAAGGCGTCCTGCCAGAGACCGAACGCAAGAACGGCCACTTTGGACCCGGGACGATCGTCCCCGGGCAGCAGGAGGCGGCCGACGATGGCCTGCGCGCCGAGAACGTCGAAGAGAGAGCTCGTCGCGCGACGTCCGGTGACGCGCAAGGGTTCCCCGACGTCGAGAACGGCGCCGAAATGCGTGACGGTCGCGGTCGAGTCGAAGACGTCGTTGAGGCGCGACCACGCATCGTAGGTGACCGGTGCGAGATCCGAGCGCGCATGCCCGGACGGCCCCCGGTCCTCGTAGATCATGACGAGGCGATCGGCGGCCGGAAACGGAAGAGGCTGGAGGAGGACGGCGTCGACCAGGCTGAAGACGGCGGTGGTGCCGCCAATGCCCAGCGCCAGGGTGAGGATGGCCGCGACCGTGAGCACCGGCGTGCGTGCCAGCAAGCGGACGGCATATCGCAGATCGCGGCGCAGGTCGTCGCGTCTCACGGAGAGTCCGCCGTCGCGCTGGCCTCGGTCACGCGCAGGAGCTCACCCGGCCTCTCCGCAGGCCATGTGCGTGGGGTTGCGCCTCTTGAACACGGCGAACAGATACCACAACGACGGCACCAGCACCACCGCTGCGCGCGGCAGTGTCCAGGCCGTCGTTCGGGAGAGCCGCACACCTCCTGCGTGCCGCCGCCCCAGCTGACGCGTCGTTCAGGTTACACTGTAGGCAATGGGCAATCGATCACGGCCTAGCCAGGCCAAGCGCGCGCGCGAGAAGGCTCTGCAGGAACGGCGCATGGAGAAGGCCGCCCGGCGCCAGGAAGCCCGGCACCGGCAGCCGCGGGTGACCGTCGACGGCGTCGATCCCGACATCGCCGACATCGTCCCCGGGCCGCAGCCCCATCCGTTCCTGGATCCGGACGAGGAGATCGAGCCGGAGGTCTAGGCTTCCGAACCAGCTCCCGAGCATCCGCCATCCGGGGCGCCGTGTGCCCTCAATCCATGCGCGAGATGCCGCGGTGCCCGCGGCGCAGCTGTTCCTTCCGGCGCTGGTCGTCTCCCTGGTCACCCGGATGGGTCCCGGACGACGTCGACGTGTTGCCAACGTCGTCGCGGATGTCGGCGTTCTGGATCGACACGTCTCCAGCCTCATCCGCCGTCCGCGGCTCACCGCTCCTGACGCTGGTAACGGGCGCCGGTCTCGGCGTATCGGGTCCCAGATGATCGTGCCGGCGCTCCCGGCCCGATGCCGACGTGCGGTCGTCGGCCCGGCCGGCGGAACCGGCGCCGTCCCGCTCCTTCTTTTCAGTCATCCCGGCGTCCTGTTCCACCACCCTGCGGTCGGGGTATCGTCCGGGCACGCCATGTGCCCGAGGACGTCCGCTGTTGCACCGGGCTTGCCATGAGCAGGCGGCCATGGCTCCGGCCGTTCGTGCTGGCGCTGGTCGCCGTGATCGCCGGGATGTCGATGCTCTGGGCCCTTCAACGCCGCCTGATGTATTTCCCGTTCGGTGCCGTGCCGGAGCCGGCGGCCGTCGGGCTGCGTGCCTCGATCGTACAGTTCGAGACGTCCGACGGACTCACCCTCGGAGGCTGGCTCGTGCCGCCCGCCGGCACGTCGCGTGGCGTGACGATCGTCGTGTTCAACGGCAACGCCGGCAACCGGAGCTTTCGCGCACCGCTGGCGGAACGGTTTGCCGATGCGGGCTACAAAACGCTGCTGTTCGACTATCGCGGCTTCGGCGGCAACCCCGGCACACCGACGGAGCAGGGCCTGCTGCGGGACGCGCGGGCGGCAATCACGTGGCTGACGTCGCAGGGTGGGGCCGATCCGGAACGCCTCGTCTACTTCGGCGAGTCGCTCGGGACCGGGGTGGCGGTCGCGATGGCGGCCGAGCGCCAGCCCGCCGCGCTGGTGCTGCGCTCGCCGTTCACCTCGATGGTGGACGTCGCGCGCCATCACTATCCGTTCCTGCCGGTCGGGCTGCTGCTCCGCGACCGCTATCAGGCACTCGATCTGATCGGCGGCATCCGGTGTCCCGTCCTCGTCATCGCCGGCGATCGCGACCGCATCGTGCCGGCCCGGTTGAGCCAACGGCTCTTCGCCGCGGCGCGCGAGCCGAAACAGCTGCTCCTGCTCGAGGGACTGGATCACAACGACGAGCCGCTGGCGGCGGGACGCGAGATGGTGGCAGCCGTGGACGATTTTCTGCGCCGCTTCGTGCCCGAGCCGGTCAGAAGCGCACCACCACTCCCGCCTGCGCGTTGATGACCACCGGCTCGAACCGGACCGGGTCGACGCCGGCGAGCAGCTCGTCGATCACGCCAGGCACGCCAGACGACTCGAACCGCAGCTCGTAGTCCCGGAAGTAGAAGACGCGCGCCTCGACCAGTACCGCAATCGGCCCGGCACCGGCGCGAATGCCGGCGCCGCCGTTCACGCCGAAGCGATGCGACGACTCACCCGGCGCGGCGCGCAACCGCAGCGGGGCATCGAGTACCGGCGTCGAGCCGAGTCCCTCGACCTGCAGCTGCACCGGCACGCTGCCGGACAGCGTCAGGTCGGGCAGGTACGAGACGCCCCCTGAGGCGATCAGGCCGATCGGTCCAGGCGTCCGCAGGCGCAGATTCAGGGAGAGCAGATAGAGGCGATCGATCTCGAACTCGCCGTCGCCGACGTCGAGCGTTCCCGCGACCCCCTGGAACGGCGGCGCGACGGCCCGCAACCCGAAGCGCGCGCCGGTGAAGTCGAGTGCGACGTCGGTCGCGTCCACGCGTCCCTCGATGCCGACGATCCCGGCCTCGAACGCGAGCGCGGCGCCGAAGACCAGCCCGCCGTCGGGTCGCAGTGTCGGATCGTTCGTGCGGTCGATCTCGACGCCCGGCAGCGCCCCTGGCGGCGTCAGCCGCAGGACGAGCCGTTCGTCCTCGATCGGAAAGGCACGCCCGGCAAACAGCGTCAGGTCCCAGTCGGCGCGCGCGGCGCGAGGCGCGGCGAGCCATGTCACGAGTGCGAGCATCCAGACGAGATGGCGTGATCGGTACATGCGTGTCCCCACAGCATACCCGCGGCGTGCGGCGGGCGAACCGGAGCGCGGGCGGACGGTATGCCCGGCGCTCCGGTTGGATGGCCGAACTGAAGTCGGTAGCGTGGCCGGAGAGACGTCCGGCCCTACTTCTTGCGGCCGGCGGTTCTCGTCCGGGACGCGGCGCTGGCGCGCTTCGTCGACGAGCGCTTCCGGGACGCGGCGGTCGACTTGCGTGTGCCGGACGTGCGCTTCGCGGCCGTCGAGCGGCTGCGCGAGCCGCCCGCCATCTTGCGGCCCGTGGCCTTGCGACTCGCGGACGCGCGGCGGGTCGAGCGCTTCCGCTCCGTCGCCAGCGGACGGCGGCGTCCGGGCGTCACCTCACGCGCCTCGCCGGTCGACGCGCGCTGCTTGTTGACGGTCCGGGCGGCGATCTCCGACGCGACGTCGGCGCTGCGGCCGGCTTCGAGCTCGGACTCCTTGATGTGCTGGTACTGACGTTTCCGCTTTCCGGTGGTGCCACGCGGCGGCATGAGCACGCTCCTTTCACACGGGAAGTGGCGACGCGGACCGGCGTCGCTGCGGTGTCCGCCGGCGGAGCGTCGCGCGGCGCGCGGCCGGAATCTCCTCGGTCCAGCGGACGATGTCGGCGGGGGAGAGCGTCCCGTACGGCGGGACGCGTGCGTCGAGCACGTCGGGGCGCTCGATGTCGGCGAGATACTGCTCGCGCGAGAGCAGCGTCCCCCGGCAGAGGTGTTCAACGCCGGGTCGCAGCGGCTCGTGGAGGAGCCGATCGACCAGCGTGCGCAGCACCCGCGCCGGAATGCGGTCGCGGTCGCCGGGGTACACGAACCGGAACAGCACGAGGTGCGACAGCAGCACTTCCCAGTTCTCGCCGAAGCGCGCGAGCAGGTGATCCCAGTCGAGCTCGTCGGCCTGCGCGCGCAGCAGGTGCAGCACGTCGGCGCCGTCGAAGCGCTCGCGCTCCTGCACGAAGCTCTTCGACCAGATCAGCTCTTCGACGGGGCACACCATCGCGCGCACGCCCCAGAACACGCGCTCGGGCGCATGGGTGAACCAGCTCTCGTCGACGCGGCACAGTCCGTTGCCGCTCGCGTACAGCAGGTCCACGCAGAGGCGCCCGCGATGCGCCTTCCCGAGCCAGTGCGGGAAAGGCAGGGTGGTGTGAATGCCCTCGCGCGCCAGCGCCGCCGCCGCCGCATCCCAGCCGCCGTCGAGGATGAACAGATCCAGATCCTTCGTCGCGCGGCGGATGCCGGTGTGGTCCTCGAGCGCGTACGTGCCCCCGACGAGACACGGCACGCGCTCGCGTACGAGCGCGCGCAGCACGCGCTGGTAGAAGCCGCGTCGTGGCGCCGACATCTCCGATGGAACGCTGCGCGCGGGCGCGCCGTGCGTCATGGGCCGAGGTGTGGCAAGGGGTGTGCCAGTGGAATGCCGATTGCTCACCTTCGCGGCGATGCCTGGCACCGGTCGCATCCGCATCGCCGCCGTGGGCGACATCCACTACGTGAAGGGGACGCAGGCGTCGCTGCAGCAGTGGGTGCCCAAGGTGGCGGACCACGCCGACGTGCTCGTGCTCTGTGGCGACCTCACGGACTACGGGCGCGTCGACGAAGCGCGTGAGCTGGCGCGCGAGCTGACCACGGCGCTCTCGATCCCGATCGTCGCCGTGCTGGGGAACCACGACTTCGAGGCCGGCGCGCCGGATGCGGTGATCGAGACGCTCCGGAAGGCGGGCGTGCACGTGCTCGACGGCGGATCGTACGAGGTCGGCATAGTGGGCTTCGCGGGGATCAAGGGATTTGCCGGCGGCTTCGGGCGCGGCGCGCTCGGTCCGTGGGGGGAGCCGATCATCAAGCAGTTCGTCCAGGAAGCGATCAGCGAGGCGCTGAAGCTGGAGTCCGCGCTGGCCCGCCTGCGGACGCCGCACCGGATCGCCGTCCTGCACTACTCGCCGATTGCGTCGACGGTGCAGGGAGAGCCGCTCGAGATCTATCCCTACCTCGGCAGCAGCCGCCTGGCCGAGCCGCTGGTCCGCTACGCGGTGACCGCCGTGTTCCACGGCCACGCGCATCACGGCGTGCCCGAAGGCCGCCACGGCGAGACGCCCGTGTACAACGTGTCGCTGCCGCTGATGCTCCGGCTGTCTCCCGAGCTGCCGTTCCGCGTGATCACGCTGGAACCGCCCGCGCAGACCTGACTGTCCGCTTCTCCGACAGCGTCGCGTCTTTCCTACACATCGTGCAAGCGGTCCGTCCCGGTCCTCCTCGCGCCCGCGTCCGCACGCGCTGCGGATCGGCGTCGCAGCGAGAACCGCGCACGGGCACGGGAATTGCCTCATCCACGACTGACGCGAACGGATGCAGCCGCGGCGCTCACGGCGCGGCGGCACGGTTGTCGTGTGACGGAGCGGATGCACATGAGGCTGATCGTGGGGGTGCTTGCAGGCGTACTGCTGCTGGCAGGACCCGTTGCCGCGCAGCCATCGGGACCGGATCGGGCGGCGCTCCGGATCACGGAAGCCATCGAACTGCCGGGCATGACGCTGCCGCCGGGCGAGTACGAGCTCAAGGTCCTCGAGAACGGCGACCGCCGCGCCCTCGTCCAGGTGCAGGAGCAGACGACGGGGAAGATTCTCGCCACGCTGCTCAGCGTACCGGCCGAGCGGACCCGTGCGAGCGAGACGACCGTCGTGCCGTTCACGTCGGCCAGACCGGACATCCCGCAGCCCATCCGCTACTGGTACCTGCCGGGCGCCGAACGCGGGTTCGAGCTCGTCTATCCGCGCGAGCAGGCGGTCGCCATCGCCGCGAGCACCGGAGAGCGCGTGCTCACGGCCGAGACGACCACCACGGCGTCGATGCGCACGGTCCGCGTGACCGCCGTCGACGCCGACGGCAGGCGTGTCTCGACCGCCGATCGGCATCGAGTGCTCGACGTGCCCCGCGTCGCCCTGAACACGACGCCCGAGCTGCCGGCGCGCACGACGCCTGCGATCGTCGAGGAACCGGCCGGTGCGCGCCGGCCAAAGGTGCCGCCCCGGGCCGCCGCGATACAGCAGACCCCGGCACCGTCCGCGCCGGCGCCTCCCGCACAGGCCGCGCCGGTGCTCGACGAGCTTCCCGACACCGCGGGCACCACGGTGGCCATCCTGCTGGTCGGTCTCGTGTGCCTGGTCGCCGCGCTGGCACTCATGTTCAGACGGCGACACGTGTAGAACCGCTCGCACCCGTCAGAGCGCCGGCGGGGTGGAACCGTGGGCACGGCCGTCCGGTCGTCGTGGACTCCGGATCAGACAGCGGCCCGTGTGCTCGGGCTCGCCGCACTCCTCTGTTTCACCTGGGTCGCCGGATCCGTCGGCACCGCCTGGCGCGTCCAGTCCGCGTACGCGCAGTTGCTCGACTCAGGGACTTCCGCACACCCGGCATTCGTCGCGCAGGGGCTGGCTCCCGATCGAATCGGACGCCTGGACATTCCGCGGCTGGGGCTGCACGCGATCGTGCTCGGTGGGGCCGATCCGCTGATCCTTCGCGTGGCGGTCGGCCATGTCGACGGCACCGCGTGGCCGGGCGAGCGGGGCCATGTCGTGCTCGCCGCGCACCGCGACACCTTCTTCCGTCCGCTGAAGGACGCGCGGGTCGGCGACACCGTCTGGTTCCGGGACCGGGCAGGCGAGTGGCGCTACGAAGTCGCCGCGATCCGGATCGTGCGACCTCGGGACGTCCAGGTCATCGACGCCGCGCTGGCGCCGATGCTGTCGCTGGTGACGTGCTATCCGATGACGTACATCGGACCGGCACCGCTGCGGCTGGTCGTGCAGGCGAAGCCGGTGGGCGGGAAGGACGTCGAGCCGTGACGGAACGGTCGGTGGGAAGGGGCCGGCCTGCGCGCCGGGAAGCCGCTCCCGTGCGCGCAGGCCTCAGGCCGGACGTCAGGACAGGCTCCAGCCCTGACGGTACTCCCGCGTGAGGTAGTCGTTCGCCGCGGTGTTGTTCGTGATGCGCATGTTCTCGCCGTCGTAGTGGATCTTCCCGCCGGCGCGCAGCGCGACGATGCCGAGGAGCATGACCTCGGTCAGCCGCGCGGCGTATTCGAACGGGCACGAGGCCTCGGTCTTGCCCTGCGCGGCCTCCACCCAGTTCATCTCGTGGCTGGTCCTGATCCGCGGCAGCTTCTGCGGCGGCGTCTTTTCACCGAGCGACTTCGGCAGCAGCCGCGGGTTGTACCCGTAGTTGTCGTGGAGCAGCTTGCCCTTCGTGCCGATGTAGAGCACGCCGCCGCCGCGGTTCAGCGACTCCTCGCCGAGCTCCTCCGGCTTCGGCGGCAGCAGCCCGCCGTCGTACCACGTCAGCTTCACGGCCGGCCGCCCGTTGCGGGCGGGGAACTCGAAGTACGTCGTCGTCGCGGCCGGATACGAGGCCTTGTTGAACGGCGTCGAGACCGTCTCGACCGTCGTCGGGAAGCCGAGATCCAGCGCCCAGAAGGGATGGTCGATCAGGTGCGCGCCCATGTCGCCGATCGCGCCGACGCCCCAGTCCACCCAGCCGCGCCAGTTGAACGGGTGGTAGATGGGGTGGTACTCGACGTACGGCGCCGGGCCGAGGAACAGATCCCAGTTCAGCTTCTCGGGCACCGGACGGCTGTTCCGCGACATCACGTCGGCCAGCTGGGCCATGACGCCGCCCATGTTCCACCGCAGCTCGGTGCCCGCCGCCATCGGCTCCGGCCGCGGGACCCCCTGGGGCCAGAACGCGAGCGGCCGGTTCGTCCAGACGTGGACCTCGCGCACCTCGCCAATCGTCCCCGACCAGATGTACTCGTTCACGAGCCGCGCGTCGTCGGACGAGTGCCCCTGGTTGCCCATCTGCGTGGCGACCTTGGTCTCGCGCGCCTTCTTCGCGAGGCGGCGCGCCTCGGCGACCGACCACGTGAGCGGCTTCTGCACGTAGACGTGCTTGCCGAGATCCATGGCCGCGAGCGCCTGGATCGCGTGCAGGTGATCGGGCGTCGCGATGACGACGCCGTCGATGTCCTTCTGCTTCTCCAGCATCTCGCGGTAGTCGACGTACCGCTTGATGTTCGGCAGCGCCGCCCGGACCCGCTTGAGCCCCTCGAGCTGCTCCTGGGCGCGCGCCCGCGCCTGTTCGGGCGAGAGCCGGCCGAACTGCGCGTCGGTGCCGGTCTGCGGCGGCTCCTTCAGCCGGGCCTCGATCTGCGCGATCTGATCGTCGAACCGCTTCTCGGACCAGGCTTCGCCGGCGTAGTTCCAGTCGACGTCACAGAGCGCGACGATGTTCTGGCTGGCGAGCGCCAGCATGTTCGAACGGCCCATGCCGCCGATGCCGATGCCGGCGACGTTGAAGCGGTCGCTCGGCGGGGTCTGCCCGCTGCGGGCGAGCACGTGGCGCGGGACGATGGTGAAGCCGGCGGCTGCAGCCGCCTGCTGGAGGAAGCGCCGCCGCGGCAGTCTCGTGTCCTTCTGATCGCTCATCGAAGTCCTCGCTCTGGTCAATCGAGTGCAGGGTTCCGTGTCATCCCGCCCGCCGGCCGCCGCACCCTGCGGGCGGCGCCGGGCGTGGCGTCACGCCGGGGGCCACGTCCCCCGTTCGCCGGCGTGCCGCTCCAGATCGGCAAGCGTCGCATCGAGATCGTCCACGAGCCGCGGGAACTGCCCGGGACCGTCGGCCCGCCTTGCCCGGAACGCATCCACCAGTCCGCGATAGTAGCCGATCGTGCCGGACTTGCCCGCGTCCGGCGAGAAGCGCGCCCACACCGCGTCGCCGATCTGCAGGAAGTCGGCGAGGATCGCGCGCACGTTGTGCAGCTTGTCCGACGCCGACACCAGCAGCGCGCCGGGCACCACGGTGGCGACCCGGTCGATGTAGGCCCGCTTGCGCGCCCGCCACGGCGGCCTGGGCTGAACATCGGAGTCGGTGCATCCCTCGACAATCGCCAGCACCTCGGGACCGAACCGGGTCCGGATCAGGTCGCGGACGCCCTCCGCGCCGAGCGAGCGCGGGGCATCCTCGATGGCGTCGTGCAGCAGCGCCCCGATGGCGGTCGGCTCGTCGGCGCCGTATTCGAAGGCAATCGCCGTGACCCCGAGCAGGTGCGCGACGTAGGGCACATCCGATCCCTTGCGGCGCTGTCCGGCGTGCAGTTCCGCGGCCACGGCGAGGGCCTCGGTGAAGCGCCGGCTGACGCGCCGTCGCTCCGCATGCACCCAGTCTCCGAGTTCGAACACGTCGGCTCCGTGACGCGCGCCCGCGGCTCAGGGGCGCCGAGGGGCGTCCCCTGCCGCCCCCTTCGAGCCAATTGTCAGCGGCGAGCGCGGCTATAATCAAGCGTTCATGCTCGTCGGACGGCGGTTCCTGGTCTCGGGTCGCGTGCAGGGGGTCGGCTTCCGCTTCTTCGTGCGCGATGCCGCGCGTGCCGAAGGGATCACCGGCACGGTCCGCAACCTGGACGATGGCGCCGTGGAGATCGTCGCGGCCGGCGATCTCGACGCGCTGGACCGTTTCGAGCGCCGTGTGCGGCAGGGCCCGCCCGGCGCACGCGTCGACCACGTGATGGTCGAGTCGGCGCCGCCGGGTGGCGCGACCGACTTCCGCATTCTCCCCTGAAGAAGGACCAGACCCCCACATGCACACTCAGGACGTCACGCCCCAGATGGCGCAGCTCAAGGAGAAGATCCGCAACGTCCCCGACTTCCCGAAGCCGGGCATCCTCTTCTACGACATCACCACGCTGCTCAAGGACCGGGCGGGCTTCCGCGACGCCGTCGAAGCGCTCGCCAGCCCCTTCGCCGACGCGGGCGTCGACGTCGTGGTCGGGATCGAGAGCCGTGGATTCATCCTTGGTGGAGCGGTGGCGGATCGGCTGCAAGCCGGGTTCGTGCCGGTGCGGAAGCCGGGGAAGCTCCCGTCGAAGTCGGTGCGCGAGACCTACGCGCTCGAGTACGGCACCGATGCGCTCGAGATGCACGAGGACGCGGTCGGCGCCGGGGCCCGCGTGCTGATCGTGGACGACGTCATCGCGACGGGCGGCACGGCAAAGGCGACCGCCGCGCTCGTCCGCCGGCTGGGAGGCGAGGTCCATGCCCTCGCCTTCCTCGTCGAACTGGAGTTCCTGAAGGGACGGGCACAGCTGGCCGGGGAGCGGATTCACACGGTCGTCCGGTACTAGCTGGGAGGGCGATACCGGCCGGTGAGCGAAGCCGAACCGGCGGGTACAATGGGGAGTTCCCAGTGCGCGTGTAGCTCAGCTGGATAGAGCATCCGCCTCCTAAGCGGAAGGCCCCCGGTTCAAATCCGGGCACGCGCACCAACCAAGGCAATCGAAGACCAACAGATCATGAAAGCACGTGAACGGCAGCGGCTGAAGAAGGACGAAGTCGCCGAGACCCTCCAGGACGTCTACCAGCGCGTGGCGCAGTACCGGAGCCGCATCGTGACGGCGATCGCCGCGGCCGTCATCCTGGTGCTGGCCGTCGGGGGCTGGATGTGGTACCGCTCGAACCAGACGGCCCGCGCCGGGGCGATGCTGGCCGAGGCGCTCGTGATCAGCGAGGCGCAGGTCGTGGCTCCGGCGGCGCCGGCCGAAGGGCAGCCGCCCGCACCGCAGCCGCCGAACACGTATCCGACGGAGCAGGCGAAGCTCGAAGCGGCGCTGCCGAAGTTCCTTGCCGCCGCCGATGCCTACCCCTCCACGCCCGCGGGCATCGCCGCGCGGTATCACGCGGCGACGACGCTGGCTGCCCTGGGGCGCGCCGACGAAGCGCGCACACAGTACCAGACCGTGATCGACCGCAGCGGGCGGGGCCTCTACGGTCGCATGGCGCGGCTCGGCCTCGCCGAGCTCGACATGCAGGCGGGACGCCATGACGACGCTATCGCGGTGCTGCACGAGCTCTCGCTCGACGTCAAGGGGGACCTGCCGGTCGACGCCGTGCTGGTGCAGCTTGGCGACGCGTACCTGGCGGCGGGGAAGAAGGCCGAGGCGCAGCAGGCCTTCCAGCGCGTGACGACGGAGTTCGCCGATTCGCCGTACGCCACCGAGGCGCAGCAGCGGCTCGACGCGCTGAAGGCCGGCGCCTGATCGCACCTGCTCCCGGGGATTGACGGACGCGCGCGGCCGCCGGCCGCGCGCGTCGTGCGTACGGCGCCGCTCAGAACGAGCGGCCGGCGCGCACGTAGAACGATCGCTGCGGCGCCACCAGGCCGGCGCCGTCGTCTCCCCACGCGACGCCGGCCGTCCACGTTAACGGCAGCCCGAACCCGGCCGTGACGTCGGCTGACACCTCGAGACCATACCCGAGCTTCCGATCGCGCCAGCGCGGCGAGTCGTCCCAGGCATGACCGACGTCGAGGAACGCGGCGGCGTGGAGCGCGTTGAGGAAGATCGGCCAGGTTCCGACGCCGCGCTGCGGCCAGCCGAGCGGAATCCGGGCCTCGGCATTCAGCACGGCGGCTCGACGTCCCACGAAGGCCGTTTCCGGAAATCCGCGCAGGAGGCTGACCGCGTCCGACCCGAAGACGCCGAGCCCCCGGTTCTCCTCGACGCCGCCGACGAAGAACGGACGGGCAACGGCGCGGTCGCCGCGGCTGGCGCCGAACGCGCCGCGCAGCGCCGCCACCGCGTGCGGCAGGCCGAGCGGCAGGTACGCGCGGCCGTCGACCGTGAACGCGTCGGCCGACCCGTCCGAGCCGAACGCCGGCCTCAGGACTTCCGCGGTCGCGCCGAACGACCAGCCATCCTCGGGGCTGATGGAGTAGCCGTAGCGCCGTGCCGTGCTGATCGTCCACGCCGCGCGCACGCCCGCGCGATCGATCCGCGGCGCGAGTGACGGGGTGCTGTTCGTGACGCGCTCGGCGTAGTAGGCGAGCCGTGCGGTCTGCGTGCGCCGCACGCGCACGAACGGCCGCAGCACGCCGGCTTCGATCTGCTGCTCACGCCGCGCGAGCGGCCGCACCGTGCCGGCGGCATCGACCGTCTCGAGGAGACGGGTGCGATCTTCTGCCGCGGCGTACCATGCCGGCTGCCAGCGCTGGTAGACGTAGGCCGCCGCCCAATCGGGACGGCCGCCCGGTGCGGCCGACGCGATCGATGCAGGCGCCGGCTCCAGCGCCCACGTCGCCGTCACACCGAACGCGTGCCGCCCGAGCACGTCCGTGCCGCCGACCGAAGCTCCGAGCCGCCATCGCCCGTCCTCCCGTTCGATGACCGGCAACCACGTGCGCGGCGCCAGCGTTGACCAGGGAGCGTACGGCGTGCCCGCGGGGAAGTCGGCCAGGCCGGGCGCGTGCCGGTCGGGAGACAGGGGAGCAGGCCCGCCCGCATCACCCGCCGGCTCGCGGGGCGGGCGGACGACATCCGAGAACAGGTCGAATCCGTCGGCGGTGTAGCCCACGAAGAGCAGCCTGCCGTCCGCGTCCGGCAGCGGCCAGCGCGCGCCGCCGGGCACGCGGAGGACGGCCATCGGCGGTCCCGCTGGGCGGCCCGCCGCGATCGGCATCGCGTAGATCCGGAACGGGCCCGGTTCGTGGTCGGACGCGAAGTACAGCATCCGTCCATCCGGGCTCCACGCCGGCGTGACGCGCCGGCCCGCATCCCATGACGCGACCACCGTGAGGACGGCCAGGCTCTCACCGTCGAGCAGGACGATGCCGGATCGGCCGTTGCGCAGCCGCCGCTCCGCCGCGATCACGCGCCCGTCCGGCGACCACCGGGGCGCGGCATACACCGCCTCGTCTTCTGCCGTGCGGGCGAGGATCGGGAGCGCATCCGACGCGAGCGGCGCGTCACGGAGGAGCCGTGCGGTGTCGAGCAGCAGCAGCGTGCGACGGCCCGCGTCGATCTGCACGGCCGCGAGCCGACGGCCATCAGGAGACACATCCGGGTCGGCCAGCCGGGCCCCGGTGGTGAGGCGGCGCGTCCGGCCCGTCTCCGGATCGTGGTCGTACAGATCGCTCAGCAGCGCGACGCCGCGAACGACTTCCAGCTGGTCGAAGATCAGCCGGCCGTCGCGAAACGTCACGCGGCTCCCGCCGACCCGCGACGTCACCCATTCGAGGCGCCCCTCGGCATCGAGGCGGTAGATGCCGGGGAAGCGGCGCGGATCCGAGATCGTCACGTACACCTGGCCATCGGGACCGCGGACCGGGCCGTCGACGTTGAAGCCGTTGTGCGTGAGCCGGACCGCTCCGGCATCCGGTGAGCCGGCGATCGGCCCGGACTGCTCGCGGACGACGGCGTCGCGGAACTCGCGCCACAACGTCCCGAGCGACTTGCCGTAGACCTTGCGGTACGCGCCGGACGTCAGATACGGGAACCGCCCGGCGGTGGCCGCAGCCAGTTCCTTCCAGCGGGCTTCGCCGTAGGTGGATCGCAGAAACTCGTGGAAGCGCGATCCGTACGCGTACCAGCCATGGCCGCCAGGCCAGTCCACCAGCCCGCCGTTGACGCGGTCGAGCGGCTCGAAGCGGCCGGCGCGGGCCGCCGCATCCACGATCTCGCGGAAGTCGCCGGCGTCGAGACGCCCGCGTCCCGCGAGACCTTCCTGCGCCGTCGCGGTGCCCTCGATGTCCCACAACGGGAGCGACAGGTTCGGGAACGCGAAGGGAGTGCGTCCGAAGACCGCCCGCAACACGCGCGTCCAGCCGTCCGACCGGTCCAGCTGGACGACATGCGCGTACTCGTGCGTGAAGACGTAGGCGAGCCAGTCGTCCGTGTTGCCGATGAACGACGCGCCCGTCGGCGGCGCCAGATGGAGCACGATCGCGTTCCACGGCACGATGGTCGCGAAGCCGTTCGGCGCGTCCGACTGGTCCGCGAGGACGACGTGTGTGACTCGCCGGTCGTGGCCGGGACCGGCGAGGTCCGCGAGGCGCTCGTGCACCGCTTCCGCGAGCGTCGCCAGTCGCGCGGCGGCCGCTTCGGCACCCTGGTGGTAGTGGATGACGAAGTGCGTCGTGCGAGTGGTCCTGAAGTCGAGACGGGAATCGAACGGCCCGGCGTCGGCCGGAACGGTGCGAACGAGGACGAACGCCGTCAGGAGCGCGGCGCGCAGCACGCCGCGGTGAACGCGTCCGCAGGACCGGAGAGTGCGCGCCGGCACGCCCTCACCCGTCGGCCTCTCGCTTCAGCTCGGCGAGCAGCGTCAACGCCTCGAGCGGCGTCATCCGGTCGATGTCGAGGGCACGCAGGCGCTCGGCCACGCGGCTGCCGGGCGGGGGCGGCGCCGCGAAGAGCGGCAGCTGTTCTCCCTTCGATGCGCCGACGGCCGGCGGCCCGCCCCGCGCGAGATCGTCCTGTTCGAGCCCGTCGAGGATCTGGCGCGCACGCGCGACGACGGACGGGGGCAGTCCGGCCAGGCGGGCGACCTGGATGCCGTAGCTGCGATCGGAGCGCCCGGGCACGATCTTCCGCAGGAAGACGATCTCGTCGTGGTACTCGCGCGCCGTGACGTGGAAGTTCACCACGCCCGGCACGAGATCGGCGAGATCCGTCAGCTCGTGATAGTGCGTCGCGAAGAGCGTCTTCGGACGGGCGCGCGCGTTCGACGCCAGGTGCTCCGCTACGGCCCACGCGATGCTGAGGCCGTCGAAGGTCGCCGTGCCGCGGCCGATCTCGTCCAGCACGACCAGGCTGCGGTCGGTCGCGAGGTGCAGGATGGTCGCGGTCTCCTGCATCTCCACCATGAACGTCGACTGGCCGCGCGCGATGTTGTCGGACGCGCCCACCCGCGCGAAGATCCGGTCGACCAGCGCGAGCTTCGCCTCGCGCGCGGGCACGAACGATCCGGCCTGTGCCATCAGGCAGATGAGCGCCGCCTGTCGCAGGTAGGTCGACTTGCCCCCCATGTTCGGGCCGGTGAGGATCACGAGCTGGTGCGTCGAGCTGTTCAGCACCAGGTCGTTCGGCACGAACGCGTCCTCGGCGTGCCGCTCGACCACCGGGTGCCGTCCGTCGACGACCACGATCTCGTCGCCGTCGTGGACATGCGGCTTCGTGTAGTTGCGGAGCGTCGCGACCTCGGCCAGCGCGGCCAGGACGTCGAGGGTCGCCAGGGCCCGCGCGGTCTCCTGGATGCGCGGCGCCGCGGCGGCCACGGCGGACCGCACCTGCTCGAACAGCTCGATCTCGCGCTCCGCAATGCGCTCGTCCGCGCCGAGCACCCGGTCCTCGTACTCCTTCAGCGCCGGGGTGATGAAGCGCTCGCCGCCGGCGATCGTCTGCTTGCGCACGTAATCCGGCGGGACGTGCTGCAGGTTCGCCTTCGAGACCTCGATGTAGTAACCGAACACGCGGTTGAAGCGCACCTTCAGCGAGGCGATGCCGGTGCGCGCGCGCTCGCGCTCCTCCATCTCGGCGATCAGCTGCCGCCCGGATCGGCTGATCCGGCGCAGCTCGTCGAGCTCGGCGTCGACGCCGTCCCGGATCAGGTTGCCGTCGCGCGCCAGCGCCGGCGGCTCGTCGACCAGGGTCCGGTCTATCAGCTCGCGCACGTCCGGCACGTCGTCCAGCGCTGCTACTAGCGTGCCCGTGAGCGGTGCCGCACACTCCTGGAGGAGCGCGCGAATCCGCGGCACGGCGTTGAGGGAGACCTTCAGGCCGACGAGGTCCCGCGGGCCGGCGACGCCGAGCGCCGCGCGCGCCACGAGACGCTCCAGGTCGTGCACCGGCTTGAGCGTCTCGCGCAGCTTCGCGCGCTCCACCGACCGGAAAGCGAGCTCCTCGACCGCGTCGAGGCGATCCCGGATCGGCTCCAGCGTGACCAGCGGACGGAGCAGCCACGCCCGCAGCAGCCGTCCGCCCATCGACGTCACGGTCGCGTCCAGCTCCCCCAGCAGCGATCCGCTCCGGCCGCCGCCGCTGCCCTCGACGATCTCGAGGTGCTTCAGCGTCACCGGATCGATGAGCAGATGGCCGGCCTGCTGCCGCAGGCCCAGCGTGCGGATGTGCGCGAGGTCGACCTTCTGGGTGTCGCGCACGTGCGCGACGAGCGCGCCGGAGGCGGCGATGGCCGCGGGATGGCCGTCGAGCCCGAAGCCGTCCAGCCCCTTCGTGCGGAGCTGATCGGCCAGCGTGCGACGCGCCGACTCGACGTCGAAGAGCCAGGGCTCGACGCGTGTGACCGGCACGCCGGCGCGCGCGACCTCGGGCAGGAGCGCCTGGACATCCACTCCTTCGGCGACGACGAGCTCGCGCGGGCGAAGGACACGCAGCTCGTCCTCGACCGCCTGCCAGCGCGCGGGCCCCTCGTACTCGGCGGTGGTGAACTCGCCGGTCGTGACGTCCAGCAGCGCCGCACCGACGCGTCCGTTGATGTCGGGCGACAGGCTCATCAGGAACGCCGGCTCGCGCGCGTCGAGGAACTGCGAGTCGAGCAGCGTGCCCGGTGACACGACGCGCACGACCTCGCGACGCACGACGCCCTTGGCCTTGCGCGGATCCTCGACCTGCTCGCAGATCGCGACCCGGTATCCCTTGCGCACGAGGCGCGCGAGGTACGTGTCGACGGCATGGAACGGCACGCCGCACATCGGGATGCTGCCGCCGGCGGCGTCCTTCGACCGCGAGGTCAGGGTCAGATCGAGCGCACGCGCCGCGACGAGCGCGTCCTCGAAGAACATCTCGTAGAAGTCGCCCATCCGGAAGAACAGGATGGCGTCGCGATACTGGCGCTTGGCTTCGTGGTACTGCCGCATCGCCGGCGTCAGCGTTGCCGAGCGCGGCGGCGACGCGTCGGTCTCGTGGGACGGATGAGCCATCAGGTTGGCGGAACCGGGCAGGACAGGGGCAGTATACCAGCCCGGCTGGGGCATCACCGGGGCGCGCGGCGGCGCCGTACGCCGGGCCGCGGTTGACTTCCGGCCGCCGCCACCATACAACCGGGACAGATGGCCGCGCCGACCGTGCTCGCCCTGGAGACCGCCACCCGTGCGGGCAGCGTCGCGGTGCTCCGCGGCTCCGAGGAGCTGGACGCTCGCGCCGGCGATCCCGCACGCCCGCACGCCACGCGGCTGCCGGGGGACCTGCTGGCGGCGCTCGCCCGGTCGGGACTGACGTTGGCCGACGTCGACCTGCTCGCAGTGTGTCTGGGTCCCGGCGCATTCACCGGGCTGCGGGTCGGCATCGCGTCGATCCAGGGCCTCGCCATGGCGACGGATCTTCCGGTCGCCGGCGTCTCCGCGCTGGATGCCCTGGCGGTCGCGGCCGCGGCCGCAGGGGCTGCCGGACGGATTGGCGTCTGGATGGACGCCGCCCGCGGCGAGGTGTTCGCCGCGCGCTACGAACCGGACCCTGCGGCGGTCCTGGGCGTCAGGCCCGCCGACGAGCCGGTCTCCACGCCTCCGGCTGCGGTCGTCGAGGCCTGGCGTGACGAACCACCGGCCGTGCTGATCGGCGACGGGGTGGCGACGTTTCCGGACGAGGCCGCGAAGCTCGGCGCGCAGCGGCTTCCACCCCCCGCCCTCCTGGCACCGATCGTCGCCAGGTGCGCCGCGCGTCTGGCGGAGGCCGGCGCTGCCGGCCGGCCGCACGCGCTGCGCCCGGTCTACGTCCGCCGGCCGGACGCCGAGCTGGCGCGCGAAGCACGGCACGCACAGTCCCGATGAACTCCGACCCCGATCAGCCCGTCGTCGAACCGCTCGCCGGTCCCGAGGATCTCGAAGAGATCCTGTCGGTGGACAGTGAGTCGTTCCTGCGTCCGTGGACCCGGGCCATGTACGAGGCGGAGCTGCGCAATCCCGCGGTCAGCCGCATCTTCGTGATCCGTGTCCCCGGTGTCCGCGTCGCCGGCTACTGCGCGGTGTGGCTGGTCGACGGCGAGCTGCACATCAACAACCTCGCCATCCGTCCCGCGCTCCGGCGCCGCGGCCTCGCGACGACGCTGCTGCGCGAGGTGCTGCGCGAGGCGGCCGCGCTCGGCTGCGCGCGCGCGACGCTCGAGGTGCGGCGATCGAACCATCCCGCGCGCCGGCTGTACGAAGCGCTCGGGTTCCAGCTCCGCGGCGTGCGGCGCCACTACTACACGGACCCGGTCGACGACGCGCTCGTGCTGTGGCGGGACCCGGCGGAGCCGGTGGAAGCGGCTTGAAGGGGAGGGTGGGATGTAGTACGGTACGCGCAGAGCCGGAAACAACCGGACACCCCGAAACGGTGCGTCCTGCAACCCTTGCAAGGAGGCGGCATATGGCTGTCGATACGCACGAATTGAGGGAGCGCCTGCTGGCCACCGATCACGAATTCCGCGATCTGGCCAGCCGGCATCAGGAACTCGATCAGCGCCTGCACGAGCTCGCCACCCGCCACTTCCTGAGCGAGCATGAACAGCTCGAAGAAATCCGAATAAAGAAACAGAAGTTGAGGCTGAAGGACCGGATGGAGGACATCCTGCGCCGGCATCAGCCAGCCTGATTCGTTCGTCGCCGTCTTCCTCTCAGGGCCGCGGCGCTTCAGCCCGCCGGCCCGAGCTGTTTCGAACGTGCACACTCCCGACGGGCCCTGCCTCGCAGGGCCCGTCGCACGTACCGCGTAAAATAGGCACGACCATGCGGATCGATCCGGCGGGCTACCCGTTCGTTCTCGGGGCCCTCGTCCTTGCTGTGCTCGTCGCGGCTGCGGGCCTCGGGCTCTGGGCCCTGCTTCCGCTCGTCCTCGCCGGCTTCTTCCTCTTCTTCTTCCGCGACCCCGATCGTCACGCCGAGATCGGTCCGGACGAGGTCGTCGCGCCGGCGGACGGGCGTGTGGTGGTGGCCGGGGATCCCGAGCCGGGCGCGGCGCCGCCGGGCGTCTGGCGGCAGATCAGCATCTTCCTGTCGCCCCTCGACGTCCACGTCAACCGGATGCCCGTCTCGGGCCGTGTGACGCGCGTGGACTACCAGAAGGGACGCTTCCTGCCGGCGTACAAGCGTGAGGCGGCCGTCGAGAACGAACGCAACGAGATCTGGATCGAGCGGGACGGCGTGACGATCGTCGCCCGGCAGGTCGTCGGCGTGCTCGCGCGCCGCATCGTCTGCCGCGTGTCGCCGGGAGCGGCGGTGCAGGCGGGGGAGCGCTTCGGCGTGATGAAGTTCGGATCGCGCATGGACGTGTTCCTGCCGCCGGGCTCCCGACTGTTCGTGCGTCCCGGTGACCGGACGACGGCCGGCGTCACCCGGCTGGCGGTGCTGCCCCCGAACGGCAGCGGAGCCGCATGATGGACACGACGAGGCCGCGTCCGGTGGTGCGCGGACCGGCCGAGCCGCCGGCGCCTCCGCGGAAGCTGCGGCAGGGCATGTCGATCCTCCCGAGCCTGTTCACGCTCGGCAACATGTTCTGCGGCTACGCCTGCGTCATCTACGCCATGCGGGGGGACTACGCGACCGCCGCGCCGTTCATCGGGATCGCCGTCGTGCTCGACATGCTCGACGGCCGCATCGCGCGGATGACCGGCACGGCGAGCGAGTTCGGCGTGCAGTTCGACTCCATGGCCGACGTGATCTCGTTCGGCATGGCGCCGGCGATTCTCGCGTTCGGCTGGGGGCTGAGCAGCCTCGGCCGCCTGGGATGGGCGGCCGCCTTCCTCTTCGTGACCGCGGCCGCGCTGCGGCTGGCGCGCTTCAACCTCCAGACGGCGAGCACGGACAAGCGCTACTTCGTCGGGATGCCGAGCCCGGCAGCGGCCGGGGTGGTCGCCGCCACGGTGTTCGCCTATCCGGAAGGCTTCGCAGGGGAGCCCGTGTGGGCGGCGCTGGCCGTGCTGCTGGTCGTGGTCCCCGCGGGGCTGATGGTGAGCACCATCCGGTATCGCAGTTTCAAGGCCTTCGACGTCCAGTCGCGGCGGCCGTTCCGCACCCTGATCCTCTTCGCCATCCTCATGACGGCGATCGTGACCCGGCCGCAGGTGGTGCTCGTGATCCTGGCGTACGTCTACCTGCTGTCGCCCCTCATCGAGTCGCTGGCGCATCTGCGCCGGCGTCCGGCGGAGCCGGCGGCGGCAGAGTAACCGTCACCGTCGTCCCGCGCCCCTTCTCGCTGGCGACGTCGAGCGTGCCGCGGTTGAGCTCGACGTTGCGCTTGGCAATCGTCAGCCCCAGCCCCGTCCCGGTCGCCTTGGTCGAGAAGTAGGGCTCGAACAGCCGGGCCTTCGCCTCGTCGTCCATGCCGACGCCGGTGTCGCGGATCACGATGACCGCGCCGCCGTCGGGCGTCACGGCGGTCGACACGTGGAGCTCGCCGCCGCCGCGCATCGCGTGGAGCGCGTTCTCGATCAGGTTGACCAGCGCACGCGAGAGCAGCGCCCGATCCAGCGGCAGCACGGGCACGCCGTCGCCGAGCGTGACGTGCAGCGTCACGTTCGCCGGCAGGCCCGTCCGGTACGGCGCCAGCACCTCGTCGACGACGACGTTGACGTCGTGCGGCGCCGGCCGGGCGACCGGCGACGACGCGAAGCTGGAGAACTCGCTGGCGATCTGTCGCAGCATCGTGACCTGCGAGAGGATCGTGGCGATGCAGTTGTCGACGACCGGGCCGAGCGGCGCGCCGCTGTCGTGGTGCACGCGCTGGATGAACTCGGCGGAGAGCTGGATCGGCGTCAGCGGGTTCTTGATGTCGTGCGCCACCTGGCGCGCCATGTCGGCGCGCGCGGCCAGCCGGTTGGTCCGTTCCAGCTCGCTGCGCTGGCGTTCGAGGTCGGCGGCCATCTGGTTGAACGCCTCGACCAGCCGGCCGAGCTCGTCCGCCGGCGCGCGGAGAATGCGGGCGTCGAGGTCGCCGCGCGCGATGCGGCGGGTCGCGCGCGTCAGCCTGGCGATCGGATCCGCCAGCCGCTCGGCCGTCACGTAACCGATGCCGGCGCCGAGCAGGATGAACAGCACCGCCGCCAGCGTCACGCGGCGGTCGAGCGTGTCGATCTCGCGCTCGATCTCGCGCTGCCGCAGCGTCAGCGGCACGGTCAGGATGGCGCCGCCTTCGCCGTCGCGCACGGGCACGGCCGCGATCGTGTAGGCCTGTCCGGCGACACGCTCGTCCCCGACGTAACTGCTCTGACGCTCGAGGCCGATGGCGCGCGCGACTTCCGACGGCGTGCGGGTCGGCAGCAGTCCGGAGGCGAAGAGGTCCCGCTGGCTCGTGGCCGCCAGCCTGTCGCGGACGAAGACGTTGACGTCCTGGTCGATGATGCGGCTCACCGACACCAGGATCTGGTCGGTGATGCCGACGACCGGATCGCCGTCGCCGCGCCGCTGCTGCGTCATGACCGTCTCGATCACGCGGCGCGCGGTGGAGGCGGTCCGCAGCGCGCCCGATTCGAGCCCTTCCTGGAGCTGGCCCGCGACGTACGCGCGGGTCACGAAGGCGAGCGCGAGCACCGGCAGGACCGACGCCGCCACGAACAGCAGGAACAGCTTGCGGTAGAAGCTCCGGCGGATTTCGCGCAGCAGCGCGCGACCCGTCGACGGCGTGCGTCCCGCGAGGCGGCTGAGCCCGCCGACGAGCCCGAGGAGCACGACGAACACCGCGCCGCCCAGCGTGCCGATCTCCGCCAGCGCTACGGCGTGGTCCATCGGACGCGGCAGCTCGTAGCCGATCGCGTAGATGCCGGCGCGGTCGTTGCTGAGCAGCACCCGGTAGTCGCGGCCGCCGCGCGAGAGCGTCTCCCAGAAGGGCGTGCGGCCCGCCCGGTAGATGCGCCGCAGCAGCTCGGTGTTGATCGGCCAGGCGGTGCCCGCGGTCGGGTAGACCGGCGTGCGCCCCCATCCGTACACCGCGAACTCGATGTCCCGCCCGTGCGTCAGCCGCCCGCCCGCGGCGCCGGCGCGCACGAGCAGCGCCGACGGATCCGTCGCCGCCACGAAGGGCAGCGTCGAGTAGTCGAGCACGACGTGCACGAGGATGGCGCCCTGCCGCACCAGCGTGCCGTCGGCTTCGCGCGCGCAGATCGCCCGCCCCGCGTGGAGGAGCAGCTGGTCGTCGGTCGACGCGAGCACCTCGCCGAAGGTCGCCCACGTACACGGGATCTCGATCACGTGCTCCGTCGAGAGGAACTCGGCGGGCAGGTTCAGCGCGAACCGGCTGACCAGATCGCCCGAGCCGTTGTACAGCTCGAGCGAGGAGGTCAGGCGCTCCCGCGCGAGCTCCGTCTGGGACCAGAGCAGGAACGCGCGGTCGGCATCGGGCAGGCCCCCCGGCTCGGCCCCGATCTCGACGAGCTGTCCGGGCTGCAGCGGCAGCGCGTCGATCTGCTCGAGCGATCGGCGCAGGCGGTCGCGGAGATCGTCGCGGTGATTGAGGGCCTGGGCGGCGTACTCCGTCTCGATCCGCCGCTCCACCGCGGCGTGATCGAACGCGACGATCGCGGGATAGAGCGCGAGCGACGGCACCGTGAGCGCCAGGTACGCGACCGTCAGCCGCGTCCCCTGCGCCGCATGCCGGTATCGTGGGATGACCCAGCGCGCGATCCCCACCGCCGCGATCGCCGCGACCGGGAGCGCCAGCAGCGGGCCGAAGACCCGCGTGCCGGCCGCCGTCAGGACGAGGGCGGCCGGCACTGCGTAGAGCAGCCCGAGCAGCGTGCGGGTCCCGATGTCCCGCCGGGCGACGCGCGCCCGCGTGGCCGCGGCACGCAACACGACGAACACCAGCCACGCGGCTGCCGCGTTGAAGAGCGCGACACCCGCCAGATGGACGAGCCGCGCCGGCTCGAACGGATGCAGGCTGAAGGCCAGTCCCGCTTCGGTGCCCGCGACGACGCGCTCGAGGATCCGGGCGTGTCCGAGGAGGATCAGTCCGGCGACCGCGCCGACGGCAGCCTGCATCAGCCAGTAGAGCGGGCCGCGGCTGACCCGGTGCGCCCGGCGGGCCAGGCGCGCGCGCTCCACGGCGTCACCGGCCAGCGCGGCAACGGCAAGCAGCAGCAGGCTCGTGGCGAGCCAGTCGGCCGGCGTGCGGAAGCAGAGCAGGTCGATGAGCCCGGACGCCGCGCTGCCGCTCCACCACGGCGGCACGGCGAGCGCCAGCAGCGCGCGCGCGGCGACGATCAGCAGCAGGATGGCCGCGGCGAGCTGGAGGTAGGGCCCGACGCGGAGGGCGCGCTCCTGGCTGTCGCGCAGCGCGAGCGCCACGAGCAGCACGCAGATCGCCAGCAGCGCGAGCGCGGCCCCGTTCGTGCGCGCGCGCCAGACGTAACGCAGCCGGTCGAGCGACCCTGCAGGCAGCTCCGCTTCGAGCAGCGGCGTGCCGTCCGGCGCGGACAGCAGGAAGCCGTAGGGCGGGACCGAGTCGCCGCCGCCTTCGTATCGCGGGCGCAGCGCGATCGGCACCAGCGCGTTCTCGTAGACGAACGGCGCGCCCGCGGCGGAGAGCGCGGCTTCGCGCGTGAGCACCGCCTCGGCGACGACGGTGCCGATCCGCCGTTGCGGTTCGCCCGGCGCCACGATCGGGTCGACGCGAACGAGTCGGAGACCGAGCGGCCCTGGTGCGACGAAGAGCGCGCCGGGCCCGTTCAGCCGTTCGACCGGAAGTGTCGACGGCCGTCCGGCCCAGGCCAGCGGGAGTCCGGTTGCATCGTGAATCGAGAGCGCGTCGATGGCGGGGCGCGTCGTCTCGAGCGCCGCATCGGCGGCGTCGAACAGCCGGCGGGCGCTGCCATCGTCGGTGCGCGCGGCCGCGACGTCTGCCGGGTCGTCGACGGCGCGACGAGCGGCGCGGGTGAGCGCGTCGGCCAGCGTCGAGAACTCGGCCTGGACACGCGACGCGATCCGGGCGACGGCGTCGCGGTCGGACGTGCCGAGCCGCCAGCGCTCGATGCCGCGGCCCGCCGCCAGCACGGCGAGCGCGCCGATGACGCCCCAGAGCGCAAGACGGCGCAGCCGCCGGAGATCCGCGAGGGCGAGGAGCGCCGATCCGGCGGCGGCCGGCGCCGTTCCCGTGCTGCCTCCGATCATGCGGGCCGCTCTCTCATCCTCGCGCTCGGCCGGAACGACGGCCGGCCCGGCCTCCGGCGTCCACCGCCGGACCGGAATCGGCCCGTCTCCGGAGGATACCGCATCGACGCCGCGCCGGGGCGCGCACGGGCGATGCTATAGTGACGCCTCGCGTTCCGGTCCGCTCGCTCCATGCTCACCGACGCCATCAAGGCGGTGCTGAAGCGCGGCGCGCTCGTCGCCGCCGCCAACTGGCAGGTCGTCGTCATCCAGTTCGTCGCCGAGTCGGCCTTCAAGGGGCTGCTCGTGGTCCCGGCGCTCGGAGCGGCGTTTCTCGTCGCGCTGATCGTCGGCGGGGAAGTCACCGACTTCCTCGACCGCCGGCTCACCGGCGTGCTCGCGGCCGTCGTGGCCGCGCTCCATCGCCATCCGGGTGCGCTCGCCGGCTATCTCGCCGGCCTGCTGGTCGTGGTGGTCGGCGGGTCGGTGCTGATGTTCGTCGCGAAGGCGGGTACCGTGCGCGTCCTGGTCGAGGCCGAAAGGGCCGCCGGGCCGATCGAGCGTCCGCCGCTTCGTGCGCGCGAGACCTGGACCGCGTCCCGCTTCACGCTCGAGCGATTCGGCGAGGGAATCGATCGCTACAAGGGGCGCTTCGTCCGGCTCGGGCTGCTGCTGCTCGCCGTCTATGCGGCGGCCGGTCTCGCCTATCTCGCCGGCGTCGCGGCGCTGCACCGGTGGACCGCCGCGCTCGGCCTGCCGATCGCCGGATCGATGCTGGCGGCCGTGACGGCGCTGGCCCTGGCCGCACTCATCACCGTCGTCAATCTCTTCTATCTGCTGGCGCAGATCCTCGTCGTGGCGCTCGACTGCGGCGTGCGCCGCGCACTCGGTCACCTGACGCCGCTCGTCCGCCGCGAGTGGCGCCTCCTCGGCGGCGTCTTCCTCGTGATGCTCGTCGTCGTCCTGCTGGCGACGGCGGCGTCGATCCTCGCGACGGGTGCGCTCGGCTTCGTCGGCTTCGTCCCGGTTGTGGGGCTGGCCATGCTGCCGCTGCAGCTGCTGGCCTGGCTCGCGCGCGGGCTCCTGTTCCAGTTCCTCGGGCTGACCGCGCTCGGCGCCTACGCGCGCGTCCTGCGGGGCGCGATGCACGCGTGAGCGTGCGCGCTCACGGCCCGAGCTGCGAGAGATCCACGGCCCTGCCGAGCGGGTAGGGCATCGGCACCGGCGCCGGCTCGACGCGCCGGGCGAACAGCGTGAAGACCCCTTCGCGCGTGACGAGCGCGATGCGCGTGAAGGCGGCGTGGATCCCCGGGATGATCTGCGGTGGCGCGAGGACGTCGGCGTCGACCGCGGCGCGGCCGGCCGACTCGCCGGTCTCCGCCTGGTACGCGTGCACTTCCGCGGCGACCGCCGGCACCAGCACGAGATCGCCGACGAGCAACGGCCCGCCCGAGGGCCGGACCGACAGCGGCCGGTGCCACTTGCGGCTGCCGCCGCCACGGTCGAACGCATAGAGGATGTTGTCGAGCGCGATGTAGTACACGCGCGATGCGTCCACCACGGGCGCTCCCGCCGGGCGGGCGCCGATCCGCTGCGACCAGCGGATCCGTCCGTTCTCCGTGTTCAGACAATAGAAGTGGCGATCCTCGGCGCCCACGAAAAGGCGGTCGTCGAGGACGAGGAGGTCGGCGGGAGGTCCGCCGAGCTTCCGGGTCCAGCGGAGCGCGCCGGTGTCGAGCGCGAGCGCCGCCACGTTGCCGTCCGCAAGCGACACGTAGACGCCATGGGCCGCGGCAATCGGCCGCGCCGTCGCGGGGGCGGACAGCGGCTGGCGCCAGAGCACGTGTCCATCGATCGCGCGCAGCGCGAGCAGCTCGCCCGAGGCCAGCGACGCCAGCACCCAGCCGGTGTCGGCCAGCGGCGGCGCGGCGAGTCCCGCGGCGATCCCGACGCGCCAGCGCTCGGCGCCGGTGGCCGCATCGAGCCCGGCAAGGGCGCCGGCCGTCGCGACGATCACCAGGCCGGACGTGACGGCCGGTGCCTGCGTGACCTCCAGGTCGGCCGACCAGCGGACCTGGCCGGTCTCGAGGTCGACGGCCACGAGCCGCGAGCCCTGGAGCGGCACGTAGGCGGCGGTGGCGTCGAAGGCCGCCGGTGCGCTCGGCTGCGCGTTCAGAGCGACCTGCAACGCCGGGTGCAGGTTGAGAAGGTCGCGCGACGCCTGGGGCCCCGCCGTCTGCCCGGCCATCACGGTGGCGGACAGCAGTGTGGCAATCAGGGCGACGGTACAGAGCGGCATGTACGAGGGGCAGGACGGGGAACGCGCGTGATCGCCAGCGGTTGGCATCGCTATAATACTGCGAAGATGCCGCGCGCCGCGGCCGGCGCGGCGCCCGCGCGACGTCGCTCCGCGCCGGCGATCAACGGATCCAGCCCTTGTCCCACCAGACCATCCTGATTCTCGATTTCGGCTCGCAGTTCACGCAGCTGATTGCGCGCCGGCTGCGTGAGCTGTCGGTGTACTGCGAGATCGTGCCGTACAACACGGCGGCGTCGGCCATCGCGGCCCGCGATCCCGTCGGGATCATCCTGTCGGGCGGCCCGAAGAGCGTGTCCGAGCCGCAGGCGCCGCGCTGCGACCCGGGCATCTTCGCGCTGGGGCGCCCCGTGCTCGGCATCTGCTACGGGATGCAGCTGATGACCCACGCGCTCGGCGGCGTGGTGGCGCCGGCGGCCCACCGCGAGTTCGGGCACGCGATGGTCCAGGTCACCGACCCGGAGACGCCGCTGTTCCGATCGCTGCCCGGCGAGCTGCGCGTGTGGGCCAGCCACGGCGACTACGTCCAGGCGGCGCCCGGCGGCTTCTCGGTCGTCGCGACCAGCGCGAACGCGCCCGTGGCGGCGATGGCGGACCCGTCGCGGGCCTTCTACGGGCTGCTGTTCCACCCCGAGGTCGCCCACACGGATCGCGGGCTCGAGATTCTCCGCAACTTCGCCTTCGACGTCTGCGGCTGCACCGGCGACTGGACGATGGCGTCGTTCATCGACGAGTCGATCGGGAAGATTCGCGCGCAGGTGGGCGACGGGCGTGTGGTCTGCGCGCTCAGCGGCGGCGTGGATTCGACCGTCGCCGCGCTGCTCGTGCACCGGGCGATCGGCGACCGGCTGACCTGCATCTTCGTCGACAACGGCGTGCTCCGGCTGGACGAGGCGGCGCAGATCCGCCGGCGGTTCACGGAGAAGATGCAGCTGCCGCTCGAGTTCGTCGACGCCTCGGATCTCTTCCTCTCGCGGCTGCAGGGGGTCGTCGACCCGGAGCGCAAGCGCAAGATCATCGGCCAGACCTTCATCGAGGTGTTCGAGGAGAAGGCCGCGGCGCTCGGGGGCTTCGAGTTCCTGGCGCAGGGCACACTCTATCCTGACGTCATCGAGTCGGTGTCGGTCGTCGGTCCGTCGGCGGCCATCAAGAGCCATCACAACGTCGGCGGGCTGCCCGAGAAGATGAAGCTGCGGCTCGTGGAGCCGCTGCGCGAGCTCTTCAAGGACGAGGTGCGCCGGCTGGGGCGCGATCTCGGGCTCGACGAGGAGTTCGTCATCCGGCAGCCGTTCCCGGGTCCGGGGCTGGCCGTGCGGATCCTCGGCGAGGTCACGCGCGAGCGGCTCGATCTCCTGCGGAAGGCCGACGCCATCGTCGTCGAGGAGATCCGGCGGGCCGGCCTCTACGGGACGCTCTGGCAGAGCTTCGCCGTGCTGCTGCCGGTGCAGAGCGTCGGCGTGATGGGGGATGCCCGGACCTACGAGTCGACCATCGCCGTGCGCGCGGTGGAGAGCCGGGACGGCATGACCGCCGACTGGGCGCGCCTGCCGCACGACCTGCTGGCGGTCATCTCGTCGCGCATCGTCAACGAGGTCAAGGGCGTCAACCGCGTGGTCTACGACATCTCGTCGAAGCCCCCGTCCACGATCGAGTGGGAATAGGGGCCTGCGGGTTCGCATGACCGAATTCGTCCACCTCCACCTGCACACGGAGTTCTCGCTGCTCGACGGCGCGTGCCGCATCGACGAGCTGCTCGATCAGGTGAAGAGCCTGGGCATGCCGGCCGTGGCGGTCACCGAGCACGGCAACATGTTCTCGGCGATCACCTTCCACGACCACGCGCGCGCGCGGGGCGTGAACCCGATCCTGGGCTGCGAGGTCTACGTCGCGCCGAACAGCCGGCACGATCGCGGCGGTCCCGTCACCGAGAACTACAACCACCTGGTGCTGCTCGCCGAGACGAAGGAGGGCTGGCACAACCTGATCAAGCTGGTCTCGGCCGGCTATCTCGAGGGCTTCTACCGCAAGCCGCGCATCGACAAGGAGCTGCTCGCGCGCCACGCGAAGGGCCTCATCGGGCTGAGCAGCTGCCTGAAAGGGGAGATCCCGCAGGCGCTGACCGCCGACCAGACCCAGAAGGCGCTGGCGTCGGCCGCGACGTTCCGCGACATCTTCGGCCCCGACAACTTCTTCCTCGAGCTGCAGTGGCACGGCATCGAGGAGCAGCGCGTGGTCAACCGCGGCCTGGCGCCGCTGGCGCGCGACCTGGGCCTGCAGCTCGTCGCGACCAACGACGTGCACTACCTGCGGCACGGCGATCACGTGCCGCACGACATCCTGCTCTGCATCGGCACCGCGCGGAGCGTCAACGACCGCGACCGCCTGCGCTATCACGGCGACCAGTTCTACCTGAAGACCGGCGACGAGATGATGCGGCTGTTCGGCGGCGAGTTCCCGGACGCCATCTCGAACACGGTCCGGATCGCCGAGCGCTGCCAGGTGGATCTCAGCAGCACCGAGAACCACCTGCCGAACTTCGACGTGCCGGAGGGCTACACGCTCGACGGCTACTTCGAGCACGTCGTCCGGGAGGGGTTCCGGGACCGCCTCGAACGGCTGCGCCGGCTGGCGGCGGCCGGTTCGCTGCGTCACACGATCGAGGAGTACGAGCAGCGGCTCTCGTACGAGATCGAGATGATCAAGCGGATGCGGTACCCGGGCTACTTCCTGATCGTCTGGGACTTCATCCGCTACGCGCGCGAGCAGGGCATCCCGGTCGGGCCGGGGCGCGGCTCGGCGGCCGGCAGCCTCGTCGCCTACTGCCTCCGGATCACCGACGTCGACCCGCTCCAGTACGACCTCATCTTCGAGCGGTTCCTCAACCCCGAGCGCGTGTCGCTGCCCGACATCGACATCGACTTCTGCGAGCGCCGGCGCGGCGAGGTCATCGAGTACGTCACGCGGAAGTACGGCCGCGAGAACGTCGCGCAGATCATCACGTTCGGGACCATGAAGGCGAAGGCGGCGGTGCGCGACGTCGCGCGCGCGCTGGACATCCCGCTGTCCGACGCGAACCGGGTCGCCAAGCTGATTCCGCCGGCCCTCGACATGACCATCGACAAGGCGGTCGAGGAGAACCCGGCGCTCAAGGAGCTGGAGTCGACCGACCCGCGGGTGAAGGAGCTGCTGAGCGTCGCGCGGCGCCTGGAGGGGATGGCGCGCCACGCCTCGACCCACGCCGCCGGCGTCGTGATCGCGCCGGGCCCCATCACCGACTACGCGCCGCTCTACAAGGGAGGGCGCGACGAAATCGTCACGCAGTGGGCCATGAAGGAGATCGAGCGCGTCGGTCTCCTGAAGATGGACTTCCTCGGCCTCAGCACGCTGACGCTCATCGCCGACGCGCTGGCCGAGATCAAGCGGACGACCGGCGTCGATCTCGACATCGACAACGTGCCGCTGGACGACGAGAAGACGTACCAGCTGTTCGGCGAGGGGCTGACCTACGGCGTGTTCCAGTTCGAGAGCTCCGGCATGCGCGACATCCTGCGCAAGGCCCGGCCGCAGCGCCTCGACGACCTGATCGCGCTCAACGCGCTCTACCGCCCGGGACCGCTGCGCAGCGGCATGGTCGACGACTTCATCGCCCGCAAGCAGGGCAGGACGGAGATCGTCTACGAGCTGCCGCAGCTCGAGCCCATCCTGCGCGACACCTACGGCGTCATCGCGTACCAGGAACAGGTCATGCGCATCGCGTCGACGCTGGCGAACTTCTCGCTCGGTCAGTCCGACGTGCTGCGCAAGGCCATGGGGAAGAAGAACCCGGCCGTCATGCAGGCGCAGCGCGAGAAGTTCGTCAGCGGCGCCGTCGCCAACGGCATCAGCGAGAAGAAGGCCACGCGCATCTTCGACCTGATGGAGCACTTCGCCGGGTACGGCTTCAACAAGTCGCACTCGACGACCTATGCGTTCCTCGCGTACCAGACCGCCTACCTGAAGGCCAACTACCCCTGGCACTTCCAGGCGGCGCTGCTGACCATCGAGGCGCAGAACACCGAGAAGGTGGCGCTGTACCTCGGCGAGTGCCGCGACCGCGGCATACCGGTCCTGCCGCCGGACATCAACGAGAGCGAGCTGCGGTTCACCGTGACGCCCGAGGGGGTGCGGTTCGGCCTGACCGCCATCAAGAACGTCGGCGAGGGGGCGATCGAGGCGATCCTGGCGGTCCGGCGGGCGCTCGGCGGCCGCATCCGCTCGCTGCACGAGCTCTGCGAGGGGCTGGACCTGCGGCTCGTGAACAAGCGCGTGTTCGAGTCGCTCATCAAGGCCGGCGCGATGGACTCGCTGGCGCCGCCGCCGGCGCCGGGCGGACAGCCGCTGCCGCTTCGCGTGCTCCGGCCCCGGCTGCTGGCCGCGATCGACCAGGCCGTGGAGCACGGGGCGCGCGTGCAGCGCGACCGCGAGCGCGGGCAGGCCGATCTGTTCGGCGGCGGGGAAGCCGAATCGGGCGCCGGACCGGTCATCCCGCCGTTGCCCGACGCGCCGGCGTGGACGGAGTCCGAGCTGCTGAGCGCCGAGAAGGAGGCGCTCGGCCTCTACTGGACCGGACATCCGATCGACGCGCACGCCGACGATCTCCGCGAGTTCGGCGCGCGGTCGATTGCGGAGCTGATCGGCGCCGATGACGCGGAGACCGGCGACGCGCTGCCGGGCCGCAACGGCGCGGAGGTGAGCGTCGGCGGCATCATCGCGGCCGTCCGCCAGCTCAAGACGCGCAAGGGGGACCCGATGGCGGTCTTCACGCTCGAGGACCGTCACGGCAGCCTGGAGGTCGTCGCCTTCCCGGAGACCTACCGGATGGCGCGGGCGCTCATCGAGACGGGGACGATGGTCGTCGTCCGCGGCAAGGTGGAGCGCGACGACGAGATCGTGCGCGTGCTGGCGTCGGAGGTCATCGGCATGGGCGAGGTGCGCGAGCGTCTGGCGCGCGAACTCGCGATCACGGTGCAGGTGCCCCCGCACGGCCGCGACACGTTCGAAGCCCTGGCCGACCTGTTCGCGCGCCATCGCGGCGACAAGCCCGTGACCTTCCAGCTGCTGTTGAGCGGAGCGGATCGTCCCCTGCGCGTGCGGGCCCAGGTGGCGCCCCACATCCGCGTGCGCCCCTCGCCGGCCCTCGTCTCGGAGGTCGAGCGCATCTGCGGCGCCGGCACGGTCGCCCTGCGCTGAGCGGCGGCCCGGCGCGTATCATGGTGGCCGGCGCGCGGACGCTCCGTGCGGCCGATTCCGGAGACGCATGCCTGAACTGCTGGAGTTTGAAGAGCCGATTGCGGTGCTGCTGAAGGAGATCGAGGCGCTCTCGCTGCTCCCCGTCACGGCGGAGCGCGAGGCCGAGATCACGAGCCTGCGCCGCCGCGTGGAGTCGATCCGCGCCGACATCTACCGGAACCTGACGCCGTGGCAGCGCGTACTCGTCGCCCGCCATCCCGAGCGGCCGAGCGTGCTCGAGTACGTGAACATGCTGTTCTCGGAGTTCACCGAGATCCATGGCGATCGCCACTTCGGGGACGACCACGCGATCGTCGCCGGGATGGCGCGCTACAAGGGACAGCACGTGCTCGTCCTCGGGCACCACAAGGGGGGCAGCGACACGAAGCAGCGGATCTTCCGCAACTTCGGCTACGCCCGGCCCGAGGGCTACCGGAAGGCGCTGCGTGCGATGCGGCTCGCGCAGAAGTTCGGCCGGCCGATCATCGTCTTCGTCGACACGCCGGCGGCCTACCCCGGTCTGGAGTCGGAGGAGCGCGGGATCGCCGAGGCGATTGCGATGAACCTCCGCGAGATGGCCCGCCTCGACGTCCCGATCATCGTCGACGTCTGCGGGGAGGGCGGCAGCGGCGGCGCGCTCGGCCTGGCGGTCGGCGATCGGATCCTGATGCACGAGTTCGCGGTCTACTCGGTGATTCCGCCGGAAGGCTGCGCGGCCATCCTGTGGCGGGACAGCGGCCGCAAGGTCGAGGCGGCCGAGGCGCTGAAGCTCACGGCGCCCGACCTGCTCGCCCGCGGCATCATCGACGAGATCGTGCCGGAGCCGGTCGGCGGCGCGCACACGAACCCGTCGGCTGCCGCGCTCGCGCTCGACGAAGTGCTCGGGCGCGTGCTCGCCGACGTGTCCGCCCTCACGCCGGAGGAGCGCGTCGCGCAGCGCTACGCGAAGTTCCGGCACATGGGCCGTCTCGACCGGGATTTCGCCGACCGCGGCACGGACGGGGCATGATCGCGCCGCTCTGGGAACCGGCGGCCTGTGATCGCGAGGCCGCCGAGCGCCTGTCGCGGGCGCTGGGGCTCGAACCGGTCATCGCGCGCCTGCTGGTGCAGCGCGGGCTCTCCGATCCGGACGAGGCCTCCCGCTTCCTCCGCCCCTCGCTCGATCACCTCCACGATCCGTCGCTGCTCACGGGCATGCCCGAGGCGGTCAACCGCATCGAGCAGGCGATCGCGGCCGGCGAGCGCATCGTGATCCACGGCGACTACGACATCGACGGCATCACGTCGACCGTCATCCTGCGCCGCGCGCTCGAGCTGCTGGGCGCGCAGGTGGGCCACTTCATTCCCGATCGGCTGAAGGACGGCTACGGGCTGCAGCCCGCCACGGTCGATCGCCTGCATGCCGACGGCGCGCGGCTGGTGATTTCCGTCGACTGCGGCATCCGCGGACACGAGGCCGCCGACCGTGCGCGCGAGCTCGGCGTGGATCTCGTCATCACCGATCACCACGAGCCCGGCGCGGCGCTGCCGGCCTGCTGTGCCGTTCTCAACCCGAAGCGCTCCGACTGCCGCTATCCGGACAAGCACCTGGCGGGCGTCGGCGTCGCGCTCAAGCTCGTGCAGGCGCTCTGCGAGCGCGCGGGGCGGCGCTCGTGGCTGCCGGCGTTCGTGAAGATCGCCGCGCTCGGCACGCTGGCCGACGTCGTGCCGCTCGTCGGCGAGAACCGGGTCATCGCCAGGCTCGGGCTCGATCTGCTGTCGAAGGGGCCGCACCGGGTCGGCCTGCGCGCCCTGCTCGAGGTGGCGGGCCTCGCCGGTCGCCGGATCGACGGGTACGATGTCAGCTTCGTGATCGCGCCGCGCGTGAACGCCGCCGGCCGGATGGCGACGCCGGACATCGCGACGCGGCTCCTGCTGGCGGCCGACGAGGCGCTCGCCAGCGAGGCCCGCGCGCTGGCGGAGCAGCTCGATGCCGAGAACGCGCGGCGGCAGCAGGAGGAGGCCGCCATCGTCGCCGAGGCGCGCCGCATCGTCGAGAGCGACCCCGAGGTGGGCGCCCGGACGGTGCTCGTCGTCGCCGGCGAAGGCTGGCATCGCGGCGTGATCGGCATCGTCGCGTCGAAGCTCGTCGAGTCCTATCACCGGCCGGCCATCGTCCTGTCGATCGACGGCGACGAGGCGCACGGGTCGTGCCGCAGCATCCCCGGCTTCGACATGCTCGGCGCGCTCGAGTCGTGCGCGCCGATCCTGCAGCGGTTCGGCGGCCACCGGATGGCGGCGGGCCTGGCCCTTGAGCGGGACCGCATCCGCGAGCTGCGCACGCGCATCAACGCCTGGGCGGACGACCGGCTCGGTCCGGACGACCTGCGGCCGCGGCTGCGCATCGACGACCGCCTCGGGTTCCGCGAGCTGACGGGCCCGGTCGCGGCGCAGATCGTCGCGCTGGCGCCGTTCGGCGCCGGCAACCCGAAACCCGTCTTCGCCGCGCCCGGCATCGAAATCGTTGACGGCCCCCGGCGGCTGAAGGACCGTCATTTCAAGATGGCGCTCCGGCAGGACGGCCGCGTCATGCGCGCGGTCGCGTGGCGCGGTGTCGAGCGGCTGGCGTTCCTCGAAGCGCACCGCGGCCCGGTCGACCTCGCGTACTCGCTCGAGCAGAACGAGTTCAACGGCGAGACCTATCTCGAGCTGACGGTCGCCGACATCCGGCCGGCGGGGCACCTGGCGCCCGAGCCGCGCGCGGCGGAGGGCGCCGCGGAGACCGTGCCGTGAGATGGCAGCGTCGCGCGCGCATCGTGCTGGTGATCGTCGCGCTGGCCACCGTGGCGGGCGTGCTGGCGACCATGCGCAAGCGCGACGACACGGGGGGCTCCGCGTCCGTGGAGCGCCTCGATCCGCGCGCCGTCGCGGAAGCGACAGGGGGCCGGACCACGCGGGCCTCCGGGGCCGAGATCCCGGGCTTCGTCGACTTCGAGCACATGCTGACGTACGACGACGGCTCGGTCCGCTTCGTGAAGCCGAAGCTGACGAACACGCGGTCCGGGCGCGGCGAGGTGCTCGAGGGCGACGAGGCCACGGTGGGCCCGAACCAGTCGCACTTCGTCGTCACCGGCAACGTCGTGCTGACGACGGCCGACGGGCTCCGCGCGACGACGCAGGAGGCGACGTACAGCAGCGCGGAAGAGGTGGTGCGGGCCCCGGGGCGCGTCGACTTCTCGAAGGGCGCGACGAGCGGCTCCGGTCTCGGGATGTCGTACGACCAGCGGCGGGACGTGCTGTGGCTGCTGAAGGACGCGAACATCGCCGTCGCCCCGCAGGCCGGCGACCCCGGCATGCGGATCGAGGCCGGCGCGGCCGCGTTCGCCCGGCGCGACAACTACATGCGCTTCGAGAAGGGGTTCACCGCCCGGCGCGCCGGGCGGGTGATCCGCGCGGAATCGGCCCTCGCGCACCTGACCGAGGGCCAGGCGCTCCGCGCGCTGGAGCTGCGCGAACGCTCGGGCATCGTGATGGAGGCGGCGGCGTCCGGCGCGCTGCAGGCGATGGACGCGCGCGACATGAACCTGACGTTCGCGGAAGACGGCGAGACCCTGCAGCATGCGGTGCTCGCCGGACGCGCCGTCCTGCAGTTCGCGGGGCAGGGCGGGGCGCCGGGGCGGCGCATCGCGGCCGACCTGATCGCGCTCGACCTCGGCCCGGACGGTGAGGTCACGGCGCTGGCGGCCCGTCGTGACGTCGAGCTGTCGCTGCCTGCCGCCGGGGACGCCCCGGCGCGGACCATCCGGGCCGAGCGGATGCAGGGCGCGGGGGAAGCGGGACGGGGGCTGACGGAGGCCCGGTTCACCGATCGCGTGGAGTTCCGCGAGCAGGTGGCGCCCGATCGGGTCCGGACCGCGACGGCGCGCGCCCTCGACGTCGTGCTGGCGGCCGATGGCGGCGTGGAGACGGCCCGGTTCAGCGGGCGGACGGTCTTCGAGGACGGGGCCCTCACGGCCCGGGCGCCTCGGGCCGAATATCAGATCGGTACGGGACGCCTGCAGCTGACCGGCGAGGCGCAGACGCGGCCGCAGGTGCAGGATGCACGTATTTTCGTGGAAGCGGTCGACATTGCCCTGACCTTCGACGGGCCGCGGATGACGGCGACCGGGTCGGTCCAGAGCGTCATGAAGCCGGCGCCGCGCGGCGACGCGAAGACGGCCGACGGCCCGCGCGTCCCGGGCATGCTGAAGGACGACCAGCCCGCGAACGTCACCGCCGCGACGCTCGAGTACGACGGCGGGAAGGGACACGCGGTGTACACCGGCGGGTCGCGGCTGTGGCAGGGGGACACGGCGATCTCGGCCGAGCGCATCACGATCGACGAAGGAACGGGCGATCTGCTCGCGTCCGGCGGCGTGCGGTCGACGCTGGTGCTCGATCAGCGCGACACGAAGACGAACGGCCGGCGCCAGGTGCACACGCTGGCCTCCGCGCAGGACCTGCATTACGAGGAGGCGCTGCGCCGCGCGACGTACACGACCAACGCGCACGTCAACGGCCCGCACGGCGATCTGCGCGCGGTGAAGATCGAGATGTACCTGCTCGAAGGGGGCGGCTCGCTCGAGCGCGTGGAGGCGTACGACAACGTGTCGGTGAAGGCCGAGAACCGGACGGCGACGGGTGCCCGTCTGACGTACTTCGCGGAGGAGGAGAAGTACGTGATGACGGGGCAGGTGCGCACCGTCGCGGACTGCCGGGAGTCGACCGGCAAGTCTTTGACTTTCTACAGGGCCACTGATAACGTGCTGATGGACGGCGAACAACAGCAGCGCACCCTGTCGACGAGCGGCGGCCCGTGCGAGCCCGCCACACCCGAGTGATGGCGACGCTCACCACACACGAGCTGACGAAATCGTACGGCGGGCGCACCGTCGTCCGTGGTGTGAGTCTCGAGGTCGCATCGGGCGAGATCGTGGGCCTGCTGGGACCGAACGGGGCGGGCAAGACCACCACGTTCTACATGACGGTCGGCCTCACGGCTCCGGACTCGGGGCGTGTGATGCTCGATGGCCAGGATGTCACCGACGACCCGATGTACGTGCGGGCGCGGAAGGGCATCGGCTATCTCCCGCAGGAGCCGTCGATCTTCCGCGGACTGACGGTCGAGCAGAACGTCCTGGCGATTCTGGAAACGCTCGAGCTGTCCGCCGCCGGGCGGCGGCAGCGGGCGCGCGAACTGCTGAGCGAGCTCGGCCTGACGACCGTCGCGCAGTCGCCGGCCTACACGCTGTCCGGAGGCGAGCGTCGCCGCGCCGAGATCACGCGGGCGCTCGTGATGTCGCCGAAGTTCATCCTGCTGGATGAGCCGTTCGCGGGTATCGACCCGATTGCGGTGAGCGATATCCAGACGATCATCTTCCACCTGAAGCAGCGGGGGATCGGCGTGCTCATCACGGACCACAACGTGCGCGAGACGCTGCGGATCACCGACCGCGCGTACATCGTCACCGACGGGACGATCTTCCGCAGCGGCACGCCGGCCGCGCTGGCGGGTGACGACGAGGTTCGGCGGATTTATCTGGGGACCGACTTCCGGTTGGATTAAGATCGCATCGGGCACGCGATTTCTGGGCCATGGCGATTCAGCAGAAACTGCACACGAAGCTCGTTCAGAAGCTGATTCTGACGCCGTCGCTGCAGCAGGCGATCAAGCTGCTGCCGATGTCGACCCTCGAGCTGCATGATCTGCTGACGCAGGAGATGGTCGAGAACCCGATGCTCGAGGAGATTCCGGTCGAGGAGACCCAGGCCGAGGCGCAGAGCCCCGAGGAGAAGGCGGACGACAAGCCCGACAATCAGCAGGGGGATACCTGGGACGACGCCGACTACCAGTACTTCTTCGGCGAGTACCTCGACGACGGCTACCGGCCGCGGACGCCGCAGGAGGTGCGCGAGCTGCCGCCGATCGAGAACACCCTGTCGACGACCAGCTCGCTCTCGGATCACCTGCTCTGGCAGCTCTCGCTCCAGACCGACGACCCGGTGATGCGGGAGATCGGCGAGGCCATCATCGGCAACCTCAACGATGACGGGTATCTCGTCGCGTCGCTCGACGAGCTCGCGGCGATGGGGCCGTGGCCGGTCGAGCAGGTCGAGCGCGCGCTGGCCATGGTGCAGGCGTTCGACCCGGTCGGCGTCGCCGCGCGCGACCTGCAGGAGTGCATGGTCCTCCAGCTGCGCGTGCTCGGCCTGGCGGGCTCGCCGGCGGAGAAGATCGTCACCGAGCACCTGCGCGCGCTGCAGAACCACCAGATTCCGGAGATCTCGCGCAAGCTCGGCCTCTCCATCGAGGAGCTGAAGGAGCACCTCGAGGTGATCCGCCACCTCGATCCGAAGCCGGGGCTGCGCTTCAACCCGACGCCGTCGCAGTACGTCACGCCCGACGTCTTCGTCGAGAAGATCGACGACGAGTACGTCGTGTTCCTGAACGAGGACGGCCTGCCGCAGATGCGGATCAGCCCGACGTACCGGCGGCTGCTCGACAAGGACGCGGACCACGGCGAGGAGACGCGCGCGTACGTCCGCGACAAGTTCAACGCGGCGCGCTGGCTGATCAAGTCGGTGCAGCAGCGGCAGAACACGATCTACAAGGTCGCGCGCAGCATCGTGAACTTCCAGCGCGACTTCCTGGACCGCGGGATCGAGCACCTGCGGCCGCTCGTGCTCCGCGACGTCGCCAACGACATCGGCATGCACGAGTCGACGGTGAGCCGCGTCGTCACCAACAAGTACATGCACACGCCGCAGGGCGTGTTCGAGATGAAGTACTTCTTCCACAGCGGCATCTCGTCGTCCTACGGCGAGAGCGTGTCGTCGGTGACGATCAAGCAGCGGATCCGGAAGATCATCGAGTCGGAGGATCCGAAGAAGCCGCTGTCGGACTCGAAGATCGTGAGCATCCTGCAGCGCGAAGGGCTGGTACTGGCCCGCCGGACCATCGCGAAGTACCGCGAGGAGCTGAAGATTCCGACCTCGAACCAGCGGAAGGTGCTCTACTGAGCGGTTCCGGACCCGGCGCACGCCGCCTGCCGGATCGGCGGCGCGCCGTCGAGATGCCCATGCGACTCGTCCTCACCGGCCGTCACCTCGAGATCTCGCCCGGCCTTCGCACCCTCGTCGAGCGCAAGCTCCAGAAGCTGGAGCGCCTGCTCGGGGACACGATCGTGTCCGCGCAGGTCGTCTGCGCCCGCGAGAAGGACCGGCGGACGGCGGAAGTCACCGTGCACATGCGCGGCGACCACATGCTCGCCGGCCGCGGCAGCGGCGACAACTGGCAGCAGATCCTCACGGCCGCAGTCGCCCGGATCGAGAAGCAGGGCTCGAAGGTGAAGGGGAAGTGGCGCGAGCGCAAGCGTCAGGCCGCCGGAACGGCCCGCGCGGCCGGCGCGCCGCCGGAGACGGTGGACGGGACCGTGGCCCCGGCGCCCGCCCGGCTCCCGCGAATCGTGCGCGTCTCGCGCGCGCAGCTCAAGCCGATGACCGTCGAGAACGCCGCACAGGAACTGGCCGGAACCGGTGAGCCGTTCCTCGTCTTCCGCAACGCCGAGACGGACGCGCTCAACGTCCTGTTGCGCCGCCGCCGCGGCGAGTTCGGGCTGGTCGAGCCCGACCGCTAGACGCGCCCGCCATGTCGACCCCGCACGCGGTCGCCGTAGGCGTCCTGCTGGAGCCGTACGAGGGGGCGCCGGGGCTCGGCGTTGACATCCTCGCAGGACGGAACGGCCTGCATCGGCCGATTCGCAGCCCCCACGTCCAGAAGACGGGCCTCGCCCTCGCCGGCTTCCACGAGTACATCCGTCCCGGCCGCGTGCTCGTCTTCGGCCAGAGCGAGGTGCGGTTCCTCGAGAGCCGGAGCCCCGCCGAGCGCGCCGCGCTGGCCGCGCAGCTGCTGGCCCGCGAGATCCCATGCATCCTCGCAACCGCCGGCCTGCGGCCCGTCCCGGAGCTGATCGCCGCGTGCGAGGCGGCCGGCGTCCCGCTGCTGCTGTCGCCGGCGTCCACGGGCACGGTGATCGCGCAGGTCACCGCGCGGCTCGAAGCCCACCTGGCCGAGCGGACGACGGTGCACGGGGACCTCGTGGACCTGCTCGGCCTCGGCGTGCTGATCCTCGGCGAGAGCGGGATCGGCAAGAGCGAGTGCGCGCTCGACCTCGTCTCGCGCGGCCATCGCCTGGTCGCCGACGACGTGGTCGAGGTGCGGCGGCGCAGCGAGTCGTGGGTGGAGGGAACGGGACCGGAGGCCGCGCGCTTCTTCATGGAGGTCCGCGGGCTCGGCCTCATCGACGTGCAGGCGCTGTACGGCGTGTCGGCCGTGTGCCCGGCGAAGCGAATCGGGCTCGTGGTGCGGCTGGAGCGGTGGGACGAACGGCGCGAGTACGAGCGGCTCGGCATCGACGCCCTCTGGCACGAGCTGCTCGGCGTGCGCGTGCCGCTCGTGGAGATGCCCGTCGCACCGGGCCGCAACGTCGCCATGCTCGTCGAGGTGGCGGCGCGCAACGAGCTGCTCAAGGCGCGGGGCTACCACCCGGCGCGCACCTTCACGGAACGTCTGGCGGCCGGGAACACGGTGCCCTCGGAATCGGGAGCCGACGGATGACGCGGACACGGCGGTCCGCCCGGACTCCCCGCGGGCGCTTCGTCGTCGTCACCGGACTCTCCGGCGCGGGCAAGTCGCAGGCACTGCGGGCGCTCGAGGACGTCGGGTACTTCTGCATCGACAACCTGCCGACGCAGCTGATCCCGACGCTCGCGTCGCTGACGCAGCGGGAGAGCACGGGGCTCCAGAAGGTCGCGATCGTCGCGGACGTGCGCGAAGGCGCGTTCGTCCGCAACTTCCCGAAGGTCTGGACGCGGCTGAAGGAGACGCCGGGCCTCCAGCCGCACCTGATCTTCCTGGAGGCGGGCCACGAGACGCTGGTGCGCCGCTTCAGCGAGACGCGACGCCCGCATCCGCTGGCGCTCGATCGCCCGGTCGTGGAGGGCATCCGCGCGGAGCGGCGGAAGCTGAAGCCGATCCGGGCGCTGGCGGATCAGATCGTCGACACGACGAACCTGACCGTGCACCAGCTGCGCGAGCAGTTCATCGGCATGGCCGAGGGGCGCACGGGACGCCGGCGGCTGCTGGTGACGATCGTGAGCTTCGGGTTCAAGCACGGCGTGCCGCTCGACGCCGACGTGATGTTCGACGTGCGGTTCCTGCCGAACCCGCACTTCGTCGACCGGCTGCGGCCGCTCACCGGCCGCCACAAGCCGGTGGTGAAGTTCCTGGAGCAGCAGCCGATCACGCGCGAGTTCATCGAGCGGCTGACGGATCTGCTGGTCTTCCTCGTGCCGCAGTACCTGCGCGAGGGGAAGACCTACCTGACGATCGCGATCGGCTGCACCGGCGGGCGGCACCGGTCGGTCATGGTGGCCGAGGCGCTCGCCCCGGCGCTGCAGGCGCTCAAGGGCGTGCGCGTGCGGGTGCGGCACCGCGACGTGGAGCAGCAGGCATGACGGACGAGAGCACGGGCATCCGGCGCGCGTCGCTGCCGGTCGGCGTGGTGGTGGTGACGCACGGACAGCTGGCGGTCGAGCTGCTGAATGCGGCCGAGGCGATCGTCGGCGACATGGACCACATCGAGGCGATCTCGATCGGGTGGCACGACGACGTCGAGCACGCCCGCGCGGAGATTGCGGCCGCGATCGAGCGCGTGGCGACGCCGATCGGCGCGCTCGTGCTGACCGACATGTTCGGCGGCACGCCGTCGAACCTGGCCGTGACGTTTCTCGAACCGGGCCGCGTCGAGGTGGTCACCGGGGTGAACCTCCCGATGCTGCTGAAGCTGGCGAACCTCCGGGAGGTCGGCGACCTCCGCGCGATCGCGCGCGTCGTCCACGCGCACGGCCAGGAAGCCGTCCGTGTGGCGTCGGACCTGCTCGAAGGCCGGTCGTCGTGACGGTCGTACGGCGTGAAATCGAGGTGCTGAACGCGCTGGGGCTCCATGCCCGGGCCGCGGCGCGCTTCGTCAACGTCGCGGGACGGTTCACGGCACAGGTGCGCCTGTCGCGCGAGGACCGGACCGTCGACGGGAAGAGTCTGATGGGCATCCTGCTTCTCGCGGCCGCGCGTGGCACGCGGCTGACGATCGAGGCCGAGGGCCCGGATGCGGAGGCCGCGGCCGATGCGCTGGCCGCGCTCGTGGCATCCGGGTTCGGGGAGGGCGTGTAGATGCGGCGGATCGAGGGCGTCGGCGTCGCCGGAGGACTGGCGACCGGACGCGCCGTCCTGCTGGTCCGGCGCGGCCGGGCGCTGCGGGTACCGGTGCCGCCCGACCGCGTGGACGAGGAGGTCACGCGGCTCGAGCGGGCACGCGAGCGGTCGCGCCAGCAGATCGCGACGATTCGCGAACAGCTCGCCGAGGGGCCGGGCGCCGAGCTGGCGCCGATCTTCGACGCGCAGCTGCTGATGCTCGACGACCCGCTGCTCGTCGGGCGGGCCCGGGCGCTGATCCGCGAGGAAGGGGTCAACGCCGAGTGGGCGGTGCAGCGTGCCTTCGAGGAGGTGGAGACGCTCTTCGAGAACATCGACGACCCCTACCTCCAGGATCGCCGCGGCGACGTCGCCGACGTCGCCGGGCGGCTGCGCCTCAACCTGCGCGAGGGCTCGCGCGGCTGGCAGGACCTGCTGGCGCACGGCGACGGTCCGTTCGTGCTGGTCGCCGACGACCCGCCGCCTTCCGTGACCGCGCAGGTCGACTGGTCGCGCGTCACCGGCCTCGCGATCGACGCGGGCAGCCGCACGTCCCATACCGCCATCCTCGCGCGCTCGCTGGGCATCCCGACAGTGGTCGGCCTGGGAGAGGCGACGGCGCACGTGCGGCCCGGCACCACCGTGCTGGTCGACGGCACCGCGGGGGAGCTCGTCATCGATCCACCGGCCGAGCTCGTCGCCGAACGCCGCGCGCGGGAAGCGCAGCGCGCACAGGCGAGTCACGAGCCGGCCGCCGGCCCCGCGCTGACGCGCGACCGGCAGCACATCCGGCTGGAAGCCAACGTCGACCGGGTCGGCGACGTCGAAGCCGCGCTGCGCGCCGGCGCCGAGGGCATCGGCCTGTTCCGATCCGAGTTCCTGCTCATCGACGACACGCTGCCGGGCCTCGTCGGCCCGGAGAGCGAAGAGGCGCAGGTGGAGGTCTACCGGCGGCTGATCACGGCGATGGCGCCGCGGCCGGTGACGATCCGCACGTTCGACCTGGACGAGGCGCAGGCCGTTCGCGCCCAGCTCTCGGACGGCAACGGCGAAGAGGCCGATCGGCACCAGGTGCTCGGCCTGCGCGGCATCCGCCTCGGGCTCGCGAACCCGGCCCTGCTCGACACGCAGCTGCGCGCGATCCTGCGCGCGGCCAACGGCTCGGCGGACGTGCGCATCCTGCTGCCGTTCGTGACGAGCGCGCGGGAGGTCGCGAGCACGCGAAACCGTTTGGAACAGGTGCGCCGGGAGCTCGACGGCGAGGCGGCGGATGCGCGCGTGCAGCTCGGCGCGATGATCGAGGTCCCAGCCGCCGCGCTCGCGGCGGATCACCTGGCGGAGGTCTCCGATTTCCTGGCGATCGGGACGAACGATCTGGTGCAGTATCTGCTCGCCGCCGATCGCACCGACGAGCGGCTCGCCCCGCTCGCGGGGCCGACCCATCCGGCGCTGCTGCGGGTGCTCCGGACGCTGCCGCGGCTCGCGAGGCGGCATGGCGCGGCCGTGTCGGTCTGCGGCGAGCTGGCGTCCGAGCCGGTGCTGCTCGCGCTGCTGATGGGGCTCGGCTTCGACGAGTTCAGCATGAACCCCGTGGCGCTGCGGGTCGCGCGCGAGGTGGTTCACGCGAGCGACGTCGGCCAGCTGCGACGGCTCGCGCGCACGGCCACGCGCACCGGCGATCTGGGGCCGCTCGAGCAGTACGTCGTCGACGCGCTCGGGCGCGGCAGGGCCGTGATGCCGGCGTAGGAACGATTCCGCGCGCGGCACGCGCGCACAATCGCAAGGAGAGCACGGTGTCGGAGATTCCGCGCGTGGAGAAGCCCTGGGGCTACGAGCTGCACTGGGCGAAGACCGATCGGTACGTGGGCAAGATCATCCACATCAAGAAGGGACACGCCCTCAGCCTGCAGTACCACAACAGGAAGGACGAGACGATCCTGCTCTGGTCGGGGAAGCTGCTCTTCGAGATCCAGCAGGACGGGCAGCTCGTGAAGCACGAGGTCCTGCCGGGCCAGCGCTTCCACGTCACGCCGGGCACGGTGCACCGCATGACGGCGATCGAGGACTGCGACGTCATCGAGGTCTCGACGCCGGAGCTCGACGACGTCGTGCGGCTCGAGGATCGGTACGGCCGCGAGGGCACCAGCCAGCCCTGAGCGGCCGGAGCCTGGCTCTCCCTGATCGCCGGCTGACGCATCCCCGACAACGCGCTGTCGGGACCTTGACAGACGGCGGGGGCGCGCCGCCGGACGCCTCGCCGTATTTTCCCGCCATTCCGCATCCGGGCGCGTCGCGTGCCGTGCGCGCGATCCTTGCACACACGCCAGTCCGACATGCACGCGCGTGCACGCGTACGAGGCGTCAGGGTCCGGCCTGAACCCGGGATGCGCGGCGGGATCGGACGGTGAAGGTCCTGCATCTCCTCCCACAACTGCGTCTGGGCGCCGGACGCTACGTCGTCGACCTCGCGAAGCAGCAGGCGAAACGCGGACACGAGGTCCGCGTCCTGGTGAGCGCCGATGCGGAGCCGCCGTTCACGACGGACCCCGCCCTTGCGGCGGAGCTCCGCGGCGCGGGCGTTGCCGTCGACGTCGCCGGCGACTTCTTCCGCCGCCGGGTGCCGTCGCTGATCGAGGCCAGCCGGGTCGTGCGTGCCGTCGCCGGGAGCGCCGAGTGGCTGGCGCATGCCCACACCGCGATGGCGGCCGCCGTCGCCCGGAGGGCCGGCGCCACGGCCCTGATCGGGACGTGCCATGGCGTGGCGCCGGATCGGCCGCAGGCGATGGACGTGCAGGACTTCCTCGCGTGGAGTCTGTGCGACCGCGTGACGACGCCCTCGCAGGCGTGGGCACGGCGCCTGTCGTCGGAGTTCGGCGTGCTGGACGTCGCGGTCGTCCCCGTCGGCATCGATCTCACCCGATATCCGCCCGTCGAGCGTCGGCCCGGCGGTGCGCCGCTGCGCATCGTGTGCGTCGCCGAGCAGACGCACCGCAAGGGGCTCGACCTGCTCATCGAGGCGGTTGCGCGGGCCGCACGCGCCGGCCTGGACGTGACCTGCCACTTCTTCGGACGCGGTGACGCGGCCGCAGAGCTTCGCCGCACGGCACGTTCGGCTGACCCCGACGGGAGGCGGTTCGTCTTCGCCGGGCACGTGGCGGAGCCGTACAGCCGTCTCGGCGGCTTCGATCTCTTCGCGCTGCCCAGCCGCGCAGACAACCAGCCGGTCGCGGCGATCGAAGCGATGCTCGCCGGCCTGCCGCTCGTCGTGTCCGACGTGGGCGGGCTCGGCGATCTCGTCCGCAGCTCGGACGGCGGCTGGGTCGTTCACCCCGAGGACGCCGGTGCGCTGACGCGCGCGCTCGCGTCCGCGGTCCGTGCCGGCCGTGAGGCGCTCCAGCACTGCGGCCACCGCGCCGCCGCGTACGCGCGCCAGACGTTCGACGTCACCAGGACGGCGCGCCGCTTCGACGCGCTCTACGCCGGCGCGCTGCGGGCTGCCGCGGCTGTCGCGCGATGACCGGAGCAGACCTGGCGGCCCTGAACCGCCGCGCGCACCAGGAGGCGTGGGACGTTCCACCCGGTGGGGCGGCCCGGACGCGTGTCACCGTGGATGGGAGCGGGCCGTTTCCGGTGCTCCGGATGGCGCGCGAGGACGGGTCGTGGATCGCGCTGAACAGTGCGAGGGCGCCGGTGCGCGAGGCCCGTCAGCAGCTCGCCGATCTCGATCTGTCCGCGGCCTCCGTGCTCGTCGTCGTCGGCGCCGGCCTCGGCTTCCTCCTCGATGCGCTCGCCGAGATCGAGCCCCGGCCGCCGGTCGCCGTGCTCGAGCCATGCGGCGCGTTCGTCGACGCGTGCCTCGGCCGCCGCGACTGGAGCGCGTGGATCCGCGAGCAGCGGCTGCTCGTCAGCTGCGGTCCTGATTTTCCGGAGCTTGCGGCCATCGGCCGCACGCACCCCGACCTGTTCCTCACGCCTGTCACGCTCGTTTCGCCGGTGCTCGATCGGGAGCTCCCGGGCTTCGTGCGCGCGGCGCGGGCGAGCGTGGAACGCGTGCGCGCGGGAGCCCACGCGAACGCCGACGCACGACGCCGGTTCGCGGCGCCGTACCTGCTGAACACGCTGGCCAACCTCCCGGTTCTGGAACGCGAGGCGGACGTCGACGCGCTCGAAGGCGCCGCGGCGGACATGCCTGCCGTCGTCGTCGGGGCAGGGCCGTCGCTGGACGGCGCGCTCGAGGATCTGCGCGCGGCGTCGGGACGCGTCGTGATCGTCGCCACGGACACCGCCGCGAGGCCGCTCCTCGGAGCCGGCATCGTCCCGCACGCGATCGTCTCCGTGGACCCGTCTCCCGTGAACGGGCGCCATCTGCTCGAGCTGCCCGGCGATGCGCCCGTCCTCGTGGCCGAAGCGAGCCTGTGGCCGCCCGCGTTCGAGGGATTCGCGGGCCGCACGTTCCTCTTTCGCGTGGGACGGCATCATCCGTGGCCGTGGCTCGAGGATGCAGGCCTGGGTGTCGGCATGCTGCGGGCCTGGGGTTCCGTCATCACCTCGTCGGTCGACTTCGCGCTGAGACTCGGCTGCCCCCGCATTGCCCTCGTCGGCGCGGACTGCGCGGCGGTGAACGGCCAGCCGTATGCGCGCGGCACGACGTTCGAGGCCATCTGGACCTCGCGCGTCCTCGCAGGGCGTCCGCTGCCGGACATATGGCGTGAGATCGTCTCCAGCTGGAAGGGTCCGCACGAGCACGACGCCGCCGGCCGGCTGCTCGAGAGCGGACCGCACCTGCTGGCGTTCAGGGACTGGCTGCTGGAGGAGGGAAGACGGCGCCCCGGCGTGCTGTTCAACGCGTCGGGTCAGGGGCTGCTCGTGGGCGACGGCATCGTCCCTGCCGCGCTCGGGGAGTACGTCGCCCGATTCGGGCGCGAGACATCCGGCGTGGCCGACGCTCTTCATCGACGGCACAGGGCGGCGCGCCGAACGAATGCACGGCAATCACGTCCGCCCATCCCGGACGCCTGGCGCGCGGTCCTCGAGGACGGCGGTCTCGATGCGGGCCTCGCCGCAGCCGTGGTGGAGCAGGGCCCGGCGATGTGGATGGGTGACGACCTGCCGTCGACACCGGTGGCCGCACCCATGGCCGAGGCGGCGGCAGTGCTGGACGCCACCGTCCGGAGGGCGCGGATCCCCGCGTGGGCGATTCGGGCACTCGCCGCCGTGCCGGCCAGCATGCGTCTCCCGTACGGGAGACGGCTGATTCCGGAACTGCTGCGCGTCGAAGGGAGCCTTGATCGTTCATGGTTGCCCTCACAGGCAGCGGGACTGTTGCCGGCTGACCGTGCACTCCTGGCGCGCGTGGAGACTGCCGCCGGGGCGGCGCTGGCCCGTCTCGTTGCCGCGTCTCCGGCCGGCGAGCCGCCGCTGTGTGTGGCAGCCGACGCGCGCACGCCGGCGCATCTTCCAAAGCCGGCCGCCCTCGCGGCCACGCTGGTCGCCCTGGCAGGAGACCTCGATGGACTCCACGGACAGGACGCCCGCGTTGCCGCCCTGGCAGTGACGTCGCTGCGCGGGCTCGCCGCGGCAGTTGATCCGCGCCACCCGTCGAGCCCGATCGACGCCATCGCGCTGGAGATCGCGGTCGAGGACGGCCGCCAGCGCGCAGAAGGCGTGCTGCCTGTGAGCGCATCGGCCCTGGTCCGGGCGCTCGCCGGGACCGTGTTCAGCGACCGCGTCACCCCGACCACGGTCTGGTGGACGGCCCGAATCGGCGGGAGCGTTCCGCCGGGGCAGCTGTGCGCCTCGTGGAAGCACCGGGCTGACGACCGCGGCAGGCCGGAGGTTCTTCACATCCGGCCACGAGCTCTCGAGAGTTCTGGCGCGTGCCTGTTCGCGCGCTCCAGCGGTCAGACGGCTCGCGTCACGACGTTGCTGGGACGCACCACCTGGGTGGTCGACGAGGACGGCGCGTCCCGCGCCGAGACCACGTGGCCGGAACAGGTGCTCGGCGAGATCGCAATCGGCGAATCCGGACTCGTCGCCTGGTCACCGGCCGGTACGCCGGCGCTCTGGTTCAGGAGCGATGCCGACGCGGAAGCGCAACGGATGGACCTTCCCTTTGCGCCTGCCGTCGGCTGTGCGATGAACGGGCAGGTGTACCTGGCTGGCGTCTCGGGCGGGCTCTGGTCCTGGAATCCGGTCCGCGGAACGGAGCTCGTGGCCGACTGCGAGCCTCTTCGCGGCCTGCATCCCGACGCCGGCGGCCTGCGACTCGACCCGGTGCAGCTGTCCCGCACGGGAACCACCACCGCCGTGCCGCTGCGCCGCGCCTGGCGGCTGGATCCGTTGTCTCGTGAGCTGGAACCACTCACGCTGGACGAGCGCGGCCCGACGTGGTCGATCTCGCGCAGCCCGAGCGGCTGGACCGCGCGTGCATTTCCGTGCGCCGGTGCCGTCGAGCTCGAGTCGCCGGCGGGCAGGCTCTTCACCTTGATCTGCCCGTTCCCGTTCTCGGTCGCCTGGGCCGGGGAGTCGCTCGTCGTGACCTGCACGACGGCCGGCGAGGTGTGGTTCTACGAGCGTCTTGCGGCGAGACTTCAGCGCCTCGAGTCTTCCGGCGAGTAGTCAGGCTGCCGCGGCGAGCGCCGGCAGCCGCTCCTGCAGCAGCGCCAGAATCGTCTCCACCCGCGCATCCCAGCTGTTGGCGCGCGCGAACGCACGGCGCGCATCGGCGGCACCCGCTTCTTCGTCCAGCGCCTGCTCGATGGCCTCGACGAACGCGTTGGCGCCCCGGGCCGTGCGGACGACCTCCGGCAGCCGTTCGAGCTGCGCAACCGGCGTGCTGACGACCGGGCGTCCCGCGGCCAGGTAGTCGTAGACCTGGATCGGCGACGAGCAGTACGCGAACGGGATCTCGTGCAGCGGCAGCAGGCAGACGTCGAAGGCGGAGATGACCCCGGGCACGGCGTCGTACGGCACCTCGCCGGTGAGCCGGACGTTCGGCAGCTCCGCCAGCGCGTCGACGGCCGTGGAGACCGGTCCGACGAGGACGATGTCCCAGCCGGGACGCCGGCGGGCGACCTCCGCGATCAGATCGACGTTCACGCGCGGTGCGATGGCGCCCACGAACCCGAGTCGTGGCCGCCCCTGCCGCGGCGGCGGGACGTACGTGGCATAGCGGGTCCAGTCGGACCCGTTGGGGACGAGGTGCGCGCGCACCCCCTGCTCGCCGAGCCTCTCGACGAGCGGCTCGCTGACCGCGAGCACGAGGTCGGCGCGGTGGAGCAGTGCGGCTTCGAGCTCCGCGAGGCGCGCGACCTCGCGTGCCTCGTTCCGGTCACGCAACGACGGCCCGCCCGGCGTCGCATACAGGTCCGCGACGTCGTAGACGACGAGGTCCGGCCGGAGCAGGTCGACGAACGGCAGCGCGTGTGGCGAGTAGATCCACAGCACGAACGGATCGTGCCTGGCGCACCACCCGGCCAGTCGCGAGGCAATCAGCCGGTAGTTGAGCCGCTGAAGTCGCGGGCGCGTGCGGACGCCTGGCAGCACCGGCGGCTCGAAGACGGTGAGGCCTTCGATCGGTTGCCTCCAGCGCACTGCCGTGAGCAGATCACGCGACTTGATGGCGCGCGGCGGGTTCACGTACAGGACCGGCAGGCGGGATGCCAGGCGGTCCATCAGGTGCTGCTTGCGGTAGCGGAGCAGCCCGTAGTCGAGGTTCGAGAAGCACGCGATGCCGGGCCGGCTCATGCCGCGCTCCGGCACAGATGCACATGTTCGGGCAGCAGCGCATGGCGGCGCGTGTCCATCGCGTCGGCCAGCACACCGAACGGGATCAGCTCCAGGGCGAACCCGGCGTCCTGCAGGCGCGCGGCATAGTCGCGCCCGTACTGGCGGACGTGGTCCTTCTGTCCGAAGAGCCGTTCACGCTCGGCGGGATCCGTGACGGTCGGGTCCTCCAGCGTCCGTTCGAGCCGGCTGTCGACGGGGCTCTGGAGAATCGCCCAGCCGGACGGGCGCAGCACACGACGCAGTTCGGCCATCGCGCGCCGGTCGTCCGGCACGTGCTCGAGCACGTGGTTGCAGAGCACGGCGTCGAAGGTCCGATCGGCGAACGGCAGGCGCGTGAGGTCCAGCCTGACCGAAACGCCCGGCGCCATCAGGTCGCACGTGACGTAGACGGCACCGGGCCGCGCCAGCCGCCGGGTCAGCGGCCGCTCCGGAGCGACGTGCAGGACCGTTCGCGCACCGGCCAGCAGTGACGGCCGCCGATCGAAGAGCAGGGCAAGCAGCCGATGCCGCTCGAGCGCGCCGCAGTCGGGACACTGCGCGTTCGTCCGCGGAATCCGGCCGAACGGCAGGAAGGCGCTCGCCTCGTGTCCGCAACAGGGGCAGGCCAGTGCGCAGGCCGTGCTCGTCACGACCGTCCTCCAGTCGACGCTGGCTTGAGCCAGACCGCGGGAATCAGCACGAGCGCCGCCGCCGCGAGCACGAGCATCGCGACCCCGTAGGCGACGACGAGGGCCGGAGCGGTCAGGAGGCGCAGCAGCGCGGCCCGGACACGCGCGGCGGGCGACTGCGACTGCCACCAGTCGCGCAACCTGACCGGGATCCATTCCGGCGCGGGAGCGTCGGCGGCATCCGCGCGCTGCCAGACGGTCGCGCGCCCGCCGGCGAGCAGCGCCAATCGTGCCACGTTCCAGAACGCCTCGCGCCCGCGCGACGTGTACGGCACGACCACGAGGTCGTAGCGCCGGCGCCGGAGGCGGGGCAGCACGCGGACGCCAGGGCCGAGCAGCGTATACGTCGTGCCGGGGTACTCGAGGACCGCATCGGCGTCACCCGAGGCGGCCAGCGCCGCGCCAGCCGCGCCGTTCGACAGCACGTCGATCCGGGCGTGCGGGCGGGCGCGGCGAATCGCGCGCAGCGCGCGCTGCGCGAGCGGCTGTGGCACGCAGCGGACGAACAGCACCGTTTCCGTCATGCCGCCCCCTCCCGTGCCGCAGGCTTCCGCGCAATCACCAGCGACATCGTGTACTCGGTGTCTGCCGGATCCAGCTGCTCGAGCAGCGCGGCGCACAGCAGCACCATGTACGCGAGCGACGTGTGCATCCACCGGGCGATGCGGCGATAGTGCGGCTCGAGGTGATAGCAGAGGCGCTGACCCGCGACGGTCCAGAAGCCGCCGACGCGCGCCTGGCGCGCAATCGACAGCCCTGCGCGCGTGAAGAGCTCGCGGACGCCGAAGACGGTGTATCGGGCGTAGTCGTGCGGCTGGCAGTGTTCCCCCCAGAGGAACGGCACCGTGAGGATCACCGTCCCGCCGGGCCGCACGACCCGCGCCAGCTCCCGAGCGAGCGCGGCGCCGTCCTTCACGTGCTCGAGCACCTCGAAGCACACGACGGTGTCGAAGCTGTCGTCGAGGAACGGCAGCCGGAGCCCGTCGCCGAAGACGTCGATGTGCCGGTGATCGCCGTCGAACGTGACGGGGTAGTCGAGGCCGATGTAGCGGTCGACGTGCCCCGCGAAGTAGTGCGCGAATCGTCGCCCGCCGCAGCCGACGTCGAGCAGACGCCCGCGCGCCTCGGGAGCCGCCGAGGCGATCGTCGCCGCGAGCTTCCGCGTGGCGAGCCACTTGAACGACGAGTAGCGGGTGAAGGGATCACCCGGATTGACGCGTCCGAGTCCGAGCTTCATGCGGTCCGCTCCAGGGCGGCCGGGTGCCGCAACAGGTCCGGACGCGGGATTCCCGGGATCTCGACTTCGGCATCGCGGACGGTGAGCGCGACTCGCCGCGATCCGCCGAGTGCGCGCGCCACGCGGCGCACGTTGCCGAAGCGGCGTCCCTGCTCGTCCGGATAGGCGACGGCGACGAGGTCGTAGCGCGCGGCCTGCAGCGCCGCGAGCCGCGCGCGCCCGAGGTGCGACAGCCCGAGCCGTCCATCCGGATACGTCACGACCGCGTCCGCCAGGGACGAGTTCCGGAAGACCGCGGCGGAGCTCTCCGTGGTGAGCACGGTCACATGGGCGCCGCCATACCGTCCCCGGAGCGCCATCAGCCGCCGGAAGGTGAGATCGACGGGAACGGTGCGCACGAACAGGATGCGCGGGCCCGCTCGCCTGGCCGTCCGTCGCCGCACCGGCGCTCCCTCCGCGATGAGCCTGGTGAAGACGCGCGTGAACCGTTCGGCCTGCCGGGCGCGATCGAAGTGGCGCTCGACTCTCCGGCGTCCGGCAGCGGCGAGCCGGCGCGCGAGCGCCGGATCCGCGGCGAGCTTCTGAACGGCCGACGCCAATCCCTCCGCATCGTGCTCGTCGACGAGCAACCCCGTCCGGCCGTGCACGACGAGCTCCGGTATGCCGGAATGCCGGGTCGCGACGACGGGGACGCCGCGCGCCTGGGCTTCCATCAGCGAGACCGGGATGCCTTCCTGGTCGCCGTCGGGTGCCGTCACGCTGCACTGCAGCAGCACGTCGGCCGACGCCATCGCCTCGAGCACCTCGTCATGACGCCGCGCGCCGGCAAAAACGACGACCGCGCCGAGCCCCAGGGCACGAGTCAGGTCCCGCAGTGCCGCGTGCTCGGGCCCCTCGCCGATGACCGTCAGGGTCGCGGTGACGCCCGAGGCTTTCAGGGCCGCCATCGCGCGTACGGCGACGTCCACGCCCTTCTTCGGGACCAGGCGCGCGACCATCAGCAACCGGAGCGGCTCGTGCGCCAGGCGAGGCCGTCCCGGGGTGATCGCGATCCGAGCGGTGTCAACACCCAGGTGGATCACGTCGATCTGCCGCGCGGGCCAGCCGATCGCGCGCAGGCGCCGGCGTCCCGCCTCGGAGATGCAGATGGCGTGCAGCCCCAGGTCCGCCAGCCCGCGATACCGTTCGACCCACACCGGGTCGCGCAGCAGCATCGAGACGTCGTAGCCGTGGAAGATGGTCGCGGCCGGGATCCGGTTCGCCAGGGCGAGCGGCATCACGGTCGTGCCCGTCGGCCCGAAGTGGCCCACGGCCAGCTCCACGCCAAGCTCCCGGGCGAGCGTCCACGCGTCGCGCGCGGACCCCGGCAGATGGACGCGCGGCCAGGGGAAGCGGTCCTGGTGTTCCAGCCTCGACGCGATGACGTGCTGCTCGACGCGCCCCTCGAGGCTGCGCAGCAGCTCGTACGAGAAGACTTCCGAGAGCGGCAGGAACCGGCCGAAGACGTGTCCGATCACGGGCCGCCGCATCAGAACACCTTCGACGGCGTGACGCGCAGCGCGTCGGCGGCGACCGCGCCCAGATGCAGATGGTTCCAGAGCGCGTCGCTGTAACCCTCCCGCTGCTGGACCGCCTGTGCGAAGAGCACGGCCGCCTGCTCCTTGTCGCCTTCGCGCGCGTGCGCGACGCCGAGGTTGTTGACCGCCTCCGGGAAATGCTGATCGTGGGGGCCGACATACAGCGCCCGGTGCAGGTCGTCGCGCGCAGCGGCGACGTCACCCGCCAGCAGGCGGAGCGTGCCCCGGTAGAACCGCGGCAGCGGCGCCCAGGGCAGACGGGCGATGTGATCGGACAGCGCCGCCTCGGCCTCGCGCCGTTCGCCGGACCGGTAGCAGGCCATCGCCAGCGCCCACGACAGCCGCTCGTCTTCAGGCGTGCAGGCGAGCGCCTGCCGGTAATGACAGGCCGCGCGGCCGTAGTCGCGCTTCGCCTCCGCCGCACGCGCAATCTCCCAGTGCACCGCGGCGCGGCTGCGCGTCAGCTCCGTGCGGGCGGCGGCGACGCGCTGCGGCTCGCGTTCCCCGATCGCGTCGAGCACCCGCAGCGCGCCCTCCCAGGTCGCGAAGGTCTTCTCGTCCGTGCCCCAGCTGTGCGCGTCGTAGAAGCCCACGATCTCGTTGCGGTAGCGGAACGGGACGCGCGCCGCCACACGCAGCAGCCACTCCCAGTCCTGACACCGGACGAGCGACTCGTCGAACGGGCCGGCGCGCTCGGCCGTTTCGCGCGGCAGCACGATCGTCGACGTCGGCACGAAGTTCCGCTGCAGCAGCAGCGCGAAGACGTCGCCCGTGTGCGCGACGACATGGCGGTTGTTCATCGTCCGCGCGATCTGCCCGTCGCGATCGACGACGTGGAGGTTCGCATAGACGAGCGCGGGCCCGGCGGAGGCGTCCAGCACGGCGACGTCGCCCGCCAGCTTCTCCGGCAGCCACCAGTCGTCGGCGTCGAGCAGCGCGATGTACCGGCCCCGGGCCGCCGCCATCGCGGC
>DASVDJ010000034.1:0-30485 GCA_036381155.1 Vicinamibacterales bacterium | reverse complement strand
CTGAAGCCCCGGTAAACGGCGGCCGTAACTATAACGGTCCTAAGGTAGCGAAATTCCTTGTCGGGTAAGTTCCGACCTGCACGAATGGCGTAACGATCTGGGCGCTGTCTCAACGAGGGGCACTGCGAATTTGTGGTACCGGTGAAGACGCCGGTTGCCCGTGACTAGACGGAAAGACCCCGTGCACCTTTACTACAACCTAGTAGTGAATGCTGGCGCGTTATGCGCAGGATAGGTGGGAGGCTGTGAACCCGGGTTTTCGGACTCGGGGGAGCCAACGGTGAGATACCACCCTTAACGCTCCGGCGTTCTAACCTCGATCTGTCATCCAGATCAGGGACACTGCTAGGCGGGTAGTTTGACTGGGGCGGTCGCCTCCTAAATTGTAACGGAGGCGCACGAAGGTTCGCTCAGGCTGTTTGGAAATCAGCCGGAGAGTGCAAAGGCAGAAGCGAGCTTGACTGCGAGACCTACAAGTCGAGCAGGTGGGAAACCAGGTCTTAGTGATCCGGCGGTTCCGCATGGAAGGGCCGTCGCTCAACGGATAAAAGGTACGCCGGGGATAACAGGCTGATCTGAGCCAAGAGTTCACATCGACGCTCAGGTTTGGCACCTCGATGTCGGCTCATCGCATCCTGGGGGTGTAGCAGCTCCCAAGGGTCCGGCTGTTCGCCGGTTAAAGCGGTACGTGAGCTGGGTTTAGAACGTCGCGAGACAGTTCGGTCTCTATCTGTGATGGGCGCAGGAGATTTGAGTGGGGCTGACCTTAGTACGAGAGGACCGGGTTGGACGCACCTCTAGTGTATGAGTTGTCGCGCCAGCGGCAGCGCTCAGTAGCTATGTGCGGAAGGGAGAAACGCTGAAAGCATCTAAGCGTGAAACCCTCCACGAGATGAGATCTCCCAGGCCGTAAGGCCTCTGAAGGCTCCTGGAAGACGACCAGGTGATAGGCCAGGTGTGTAAGGGCAGCGATGCCTTGAGCTGACTGGTACTAATCAGCCGTGAGGCTTGACCATAATTTCCATAAGAACCGCACACGCGCGGGTGTGTGGTCGGATAACCATCGTTGCAGGGTATTCAGTCCGGTTTCCCGGTGGTCACAGGGGCAGGGTCACACCCGTTCCCATTCCGAACACGGAAGTTAAGCCTGCCACCGCCGATGGTACTGCATCCGCAGGGGTGTGGGAGAGTAGGTCGCTGCCGGGATTGTTCGTGAAGAGCCCGGGACTCGAAAGAGTCCCGGGCTTTTTTGGTTGCCCGCACCCGCCCGTCACGACCGGCACAATCGCTGAGTCTGCCCCGGAGCCAGACTGAGGCTATGATCCTCCGGGCTCCCCGGCCGCCGGGAAGACGATGCGATCGCGGTCCTTCCTCGACTGGCTGCCCGGCGTGGCGTTCGCCGCGCTGTATCTCGCCACGCCCAGCCGGAACCTCGACCTGACGCACGACAGCGTCTTCTACCTGCTTCGCATCTCCCTCGGCACCCCGGAGCTGGACCCGAACCACCTCGTCTTCGAGCCGATGATGGCGGCCGCCCACCGGCTGCTGAGCCTCCTCCTGCCCGGCATCGGTCTCGAGCGCGCCATCCAGACCGTCCAGGCGCTCAGCGGCGCGGCCGCGCTGCAGGCAGGCTGGATGACCGCCGTGCACCGGCTCGGCATCGGCCGCCCGGCAGCCTGGCTGGCAACCGCCGCGGCAGGCTTCACGTACGGCGTCTGGTACTACAGCGTCACCGTCGAGACGTACATCGTCCCGCTCGCGCTGCTGGCGTGGAGCTTCTACGTGCTCAGCTCCCCGCGCGCCGGCACGGGCCAGGTGATCGTCGGCGCGATCGGTCACAGCCTCGCCACGCTCGTGCACCAGAGCGCCGTGCTGTTCGGACCGGCCGCCCTCGCAGCGCTCCTCACCGTGCCCGGCGTGCGTGCCTCCCGGCCGGACCTTCGTACCGGGCTCCGCCGCGCCGCCCTCTACCTCGCCATCTGCCTCGTCCTCGTGGGCGGCGCGTACATCGGAGCCGCCGTCCACACCGGCGGGGCCCGCAGCGTGACGCAGGCCGTCGACTGGATGAAAGGACACGGCGCGGAGGGGCAGTTCTGGTCGGCCCCGCCGCGCGCGTTCGTCGAGGCGGCCGTGGGATTCGGCCGCGCGACCTTCGGCGGATACTACGCCTTCGCCATCGACGCGCTGCGCGCACGCATCGAACAGGCGCTTCCCGGCAGCTATCTCGGCGACGAGCTGTTCCTCGTCCGCAACCTCCCGCAGGGACAGGCCATTGCGCTGGTGGGTGTCACGGCCCTCGTGGGGCTCCTGATGGCGGCGCTGGCCGTCGTCGCCATCGGACGGCTGGTGCGCCGCACGTACGGCGCGAACACCCGCGTGCTCGTGCTGCTGCTTGTCTGGTTCGTCGCCTACGCCGGGTTCTTCACGTTCTGGGACCCGAAGAACGCGGACTTCTGGATCGTGCCGGCATTCCTCGTCTGGTACGTGCTGGCCGGATCGGTCGCCAGACCCGAAGGCCTGAGCCGCGGAACGGGCCTCGCCCTTGCCGCCGCAGCAGCCGGCCTGCTCGTGACGACGGGCGCCGGCATCATCCGGCTCACGAGCGACCCGGCGAACGACTTCTACACCGTCCACCTGCGGGAGATCCCAGCCATTGTCCGGTCCTCGGACCTGCTGGTGGTAGGCGACGACTGGCCGATCGCGCGGCACATCGGCTACAGGCTGAAGCGACGTGCGGTCTATCTGTCCATCGAATCGTCGACGGGACACTCGCCGGCGCAGGTGACCGATCGCGCCGCCGCGGCGCTTCGCACCGGCCATCGCGTCTTCGTGACCGACGACGTGCTGGACGCGAAGGGGCCGTCGGTCGCCGTGTATGGCGAGGACTACGCGGCCTTCGTCAGGGAGGTCGCCAGCCGGCTGTGCGACCTGCGTGCGCTGCCGGCCGGCCCGTATCAACTGCAGCTGTACGAAGTCGGCTGCGTCAGGACGCAGGAAGCCGCGCTGCACGCCGCCTCTGGCGAGGCCGCGTCCGGGACGGTACAGTAGACGCTGTGAGCTCCATCGACCCGGCCGTCGGCCTGCTCTGGTTCCTGGCGTTCCTCTTCTCGACGACCGTCCACGAAGCGATGCACGCGTGGGCGGCCTGGAAGGGCGGGGATCCAACGGCGTACCACGGCGGCCAGGTGTCGCTCTCGCCCCTCCCGCACATCAGACGGGAGCCGATCGGCATGGTCGTCCTGCCGCTGCTGACGGCGTTCACGCAGGGCTGGGCGATCGGATGGGCGAGCGCGCCGTACGACCCGTTCTGGGCCTACCGCCATCCGAAGCGCGCAGCGCTCATGGCGGCGGCGGGCCCGCTCGGCAATTTCATCATCGCCGCCGCCGCGTTCGCGCTCATCAAGGCGGGTCTCGGCAACGGCTTCTTCACCCTGCCCGACCGCATCGCTCTCCACTCGATCGTCGTCGCGGCCGACGGGTCGGGCGACTTCGTGAGCACGCTGCTCTCGATCCTTCTCGTGCTGAACGTGTTCCTCGGCGTGTTCAACCTGCTGCCGCTGCCGCCGCTCGACGGATCCGCCGTGCTCGGGCTCGTCCTGAGTCCGGGTCAGGCCCAGCGCGTGCAGGAGTACGCATCGCAGCCGTGGCTGCAGCTGCTGGGCCTGGCCATCGCCTGGAAGCTGTTTCCGTTCATCAGCGGCCCGCTGTTCTTCGCCCTGTTGCGGATGCTCTACTCAGGCTATTACTGATCGTCGACACACCCGCCGCACACAGAGTCACAGAGATCACAGAGGACGCACCCAGGGACATGCCTCTGTGATGTCCACGTCGCCATCTGACTGCGTGTGAGGCCGGACCAGGGGTGGCTCACCCGGCGGCCTCGACGACCTGTTCCGTCTCTCCGGCCGGCTCCGGCGCCGACGCCGGATCGATCTCGTCGCCCGCGATGAGCCGGTCGGCGATCCACTCGTGCGCGGTCGTATCGGCCCGTGCAAGCAGCGCCTCCAGCGGCGAGCGCGCCCACGGCCGCTCCTCGCGTGTCTGCATCGAGGGCCACGTGCCGTCCGGCCGCCGCGGCACGTAGCGGCACCAGAAGCCGAGGTGCCAGATCAGGAATTCCCGGACGGTCGCCCGCCCGCGCTCGTCGTCTCGCCAGTGCTCGAGCGCGAGTGCGGTGTACCGGCGGTAGATCGCCACGCGCTCCTCTGCGCCGACGTCGCGGTACCCCTCGACCGCCTCGCGGAAGATCCACGGCTTGATCAGCGCGCCGCGCGCCGTCATCACGCCGGCGCAGCCGGATCGCGCCACGGCCGCCTCGATCTCGTGCGGGAACAGCAGGTCGCCGTTGCCGATGACGGGCACGGGGACGGCGGAGACGACCTCGCCGATCGCCTCCCAGTCGGCGGCGCGGCGGTAGCGCGCATCCCGCGTGCGGCCGTGCACGAAGATCGCCTGCGCGCCGCCGTCGACCGCGGCCCGCGCGAGCTCGACGTGATTGCGCATCTCGTCGTTCCAGCCGAGCCGGATCTTGACCGTGACGGGCACCGCCTGCACCGCACGGCTCATCGTCTCGACCATGCGCCGCACGCGCGACGGCTGGCGCGCGAGGGCTGCGCCCATCCCGCGACGGACGAAGTGATCGATCGGGCAGCCGAGATTCACGTCGACGAAGTCGGCGCCGCGCGCCTCGACGAGCGCGGCGGCCCACGCCATTTCCTCCGGGTTCGTGCCGGCGAGCTGCACGCCGAAGCAGGGCTCCCCCTCGAAACGCCGGATCAGCGCGAACTCCCCCTTGCGCCGCTGTTTCAGCCGGCGCGCCACCGCCATCTCGCTGACGAGCACCCGCGCGCCGAGTTCGACGGCGAGCCGGCGGTATGGCAGGTTCGATCCCTTCGTCATCGGCGCCATCACCACGGCGCCCGTCAATCGTTCCCGAAGCGTCATCTCTCCAGTCCGGACCGGTGGCGGCCCTTGCAGTCCGGGCCTCACGCCACCTTACCACCAGTATCCCCCGTCCCACTTGTGCCCGCACTGTCCGCTCGGAGAGGATGACAGGCGTATGAGGCAGATGTCCGTCGTGTGTGGTGTCGTGCTGATGGGCGCGATGCTGGCCGCGCAAGGCGCCGAGCGCCCCCGCGCGCGTGACCTCGGCATCCAGCCGGGTCGCTACGCTCCAGGTCCTCTCAACGCCATCACCGACGTTCCGGGCGTGCGGGTCGGCCACGTGACCCTGGTGCAGGGCAGCAGCATCCGCACCGGCGTCACGGCCATCGTGCCTCACGACGGCAACGTCTTCCAGGACAAGGTGGCGGGCGCCGTGTTCGTCGGCAACGCCTTCGGCAAGCTCGCCGGCTCGACGCAGGTGCAGGAGCTCGGCACCATCGAAACGCCCATCGTGCTGACGAACACGCTCGCTGTCGGCCGCGCCGTCGATGCCGTCGTCGGCTGGACGCTCGAGCAGCCGGGGAACGAGGACGTCCGGTCCGTGAATGCGCTGGTCGGTGAGACCAACGACGGTTTCCTGAACGACATCCGCGCGCGGGCGGTGACGGAGGCCCACGTGCGGTCGGCCATCGAGAGCGCGGCCGGCGGAACGGTCGCCGAGGGCGCGGTGGGCGCCGGGACCGGGACGATCTGCTATGGCTGGAAGGGCGGAATCGGGACCGCCTCCCGCATCGTGCCGATCGGCGCGGGAGAGGTCCGGCTCGGGGTGCTGGTCCAGACGAACTTCGGCGGTGACCTGGTGATCGACGGCGTGCCCGTCTGGCGGACGCTGCAGCCCCAGGCCGCCATCATGCGGCCGGCGCTTGCCCGGGGAGACGGGTCGGTGATGATTGTCGTCGCCACCGATGCCGCCATCGGCGCGCGCGATCTGGAGCGGCTCGCCGCGCGCGCGGTCTTCGCGCTGGCGCGAACCGGATCGAGCTACTCCCACGGCAGCGGCGACTACGCCATCGCCTTCTCGACTTCACCGGAAGTGCGCGTCCGCTACGGCGAGACGTCACCGCGCGTCCGGCACATCCTGCCGTCGGAGAGCCTGTCGCCGCTCTTCCGGGCCGTGCTCGAGGCCACCGAGGAAGCGGTCTACAACTCGCTGCTCAAGGCGGAGGACGTGACGGGGTATCGGGGGACGATACGGGCGCTGCCGATCGAGCGGCTGAAGACGATGCTCGAGCGCTAACGCAGTGGCACAGGGGCCACAGAGGGCGCAGTAGTTCGACTCTACTCCGGTAGCGCGAACGCCACGTACGCATCTCCCGACTTCGTCCCCATCTTCCCGCCGCCCGCCGCAATCACCACATACTGCCGCCCATTGACGGCATACGTTGCGGGCGTGGCGTAGCCTCCGGCCGGCAGGTCGGTCTCCCACAGCACGCGGCCGGTCTTCATGTCGAACGCCCGGAACTTCTCGTCGCGTGTCGCGCCGATGAACAGGACGCCGCCTTTGGTGATGATCGGCCCGCCGTAGTTCTCGGTGCCCGTGTTGCGCCGGCCGCGCGCGGCCAGCACCGGGTCCTCGCCGAGCGGCACCTGCCATGCAATCTCGCCGCGGTTCAGATCGATCGCGTTGAGCGTGCCCCATGGCGGCTTCACCGCGGGGAAGCCCTCCGGATCGAGGAACCGGTTGTATCCCGTGTGCGTGTACGGGATCTCCGGGTCCGGCGGCTCGTCGGACGTGCCCTCGGTCTCGCGCGGCCGGTCGTTGAAGAGATAGGAGACCAGCTCGCGGCGCTCGTCGTCGGTCAGCGACGGGAAGGCGGGCATCACGCCTTTGCCGGCATGGATGATCCTGTCGACCTCGGCGCGCGGCAGCCGCCTGTCGACGTCGAGCAGCGACGGGTAGGTCTTCGTCGGATCGCCGGCCCGATCGATGCCGTGGCAGACGGAGCAGTTGAGCTGATACGTGCGCCGGCCCCGTGCGATGGTGCTCGTCTCTCTCGTCCGATCGATCTCGACCATCGTCAGGATCCAGGGCATCTCGTTCGCGTTGACGTAGAGCAGGCCCGTCTGTTCGTCGAACGCCGCGCCGCCCCACTCGGCGCCGCCGTCGAAGCCCGGGAAGATGACGGTGCCTTCGACGCTGGGCGGGATGAACGGTTGTCCCGTGCGGAGCCTCCCGAGCCGGTCGAGGACGGCCGCTCGCGACTCGGGCGAGACGTCCGTCACCTCGGCCTCGGTGAGCACCTGTCGCGAGAAGGGCGGCGGCTTGAGCGGGAACGGCTGCGTCGGCCAGGCCGACTCGCCCTTCAGATCGGACGGCGGCACCGGACGCTCCTCGATCGGGAACAGCGGCCGCCCGGTTTCGCGCTCGAAGAGGAACACGTGCCCGGACTTCGTCGTCTGCGCGACCGCGTCGATGCGACGGCCCTCGTGCGTGACGGTGACGAGCACCGGCGCGGCGGGGGGATCGCGATCCCACAGGTCGTGGTGCACGAGCTGGTAGTGCCAGACGCGCTTTCCGGTTGCGGCGTCGAGCACGAGGACGGAGTTCGCGTACAGGTTCTCGCCTTTGCGGTTGCCGCCCCAGAAATCGAAGGCCGCCGATCCCGTCGGCAGGAACACGAGCCCACGCTCGTGGTCGACCGAGATCCCGCTCCACGCGTTGGCCCCGCCGACACGCAGGTGCGCGTCGGGCGGCCACGTCTCGTAGCCGGGCTCGCCGGGCTGCGGGATGGTGTGAAAGATCCACCGCAACTCGCCCGTGCGCGTGTCGAAGGCGCGGATGTGCCCGGGCGCCGACGCGCCGGGTCCTTCGGCCACGCGCGTGCCGATGATCAGCAGATCGCGATAGATCGCGCCCGGCGTGTTCGAGAGGACGTACAGATTCTGTGCGCGCTCGCCGAGCCCCACCTTCAGGCTGATGCTGCCGTTTTCGCCGAAGCCCGGAATCGGCCTGCCGGTTCCGGCGTCGAGCGCGTAGAGCCGCTGTCCGGCGGCGACGAAGATCCGCTGGTCGTCACCCGATTCCCAGTAGACGACGCCGCGGTTCACGCCGAGGGAGTGCTCCTCGGCCCCCGCGCCGAACGGATCGTAGACCCATTTCTCCTCGCCGGTGGCTGCGTCCAGCGCGAACACCTTCAGCTGTGGCGACGTCGCGTAGAGCACGCCGCGGACGACGATCGGGTTGCACTGGATCTGGGAGCGGTTGTCGGCCCGGGCGTCGCCCGTCCGGTACGTCCACGCGACCTGCAGCTGCCCGACGTTCTCCGGCGTGATCTGGTCGAGCGGCGAATACTGCCGGTGGCCCGGGTCGCCGCCGTGCACCGGCCAGTCCTGATCGGCAGGCCCGCGGGAGCAGGCGCACAACACGGCGAGAACGGCAATTGCAGGCAGACGCACCGCGAACGGATGAGTCATGCCGGAAGTCTACTGCAGCCCCCTCTCGACGACAGGCCTTCACCGTCCCGGGACGCGGGTCCGGAGCCGCCGGAAGTCCGCCGCCGGAGCCGGGCCGGCGGCCACGGCAAGCCGATATAATTCGGCGGTGACGTTCCGCCTTCCGCCGGCAGCCGGTATCGCGATCCTCGCGCTCACCGTGGCGCCGGTGTTCGCGCAGGCCCCCGCGACCGGCCTCGTCGCGGCGACGCCGCTCGAGACCTTCGACGCAGCCTGGCGCGTGCTGCGCGACCAGTCGGTCGCGTCGACCATATCCTCCGTGGACTGGGACGCGCTGGCCGCGGAACTGCGGCCGCGCGCCGAGCGGGCGACCACCGACGAAGAGGCCCGTGCGCTCATCCGCGAGATGCTCGCGCGCGTCGGCCAGTCGCACTTCGCCGTGCTGCCCGGCGCGATTGCCTCGATGGTCGACGCCCCGGCGGCGGGCGACCACACCGGAACCGTCGGCTTCGACGTCCGCCTGTCTGACGACGACCTGGTGGTCACCCGGGTCGAGCCGGGCGGGCCCGCGGACCGCGCCGGCATCCGCCCGGGCTGGTCGCTGGTACGTGTCGGTCCGCGCCCCGTCGCCGACGTGCTCGCGGCCGCGGGCACGGGCCCGGAACACGTGCGCGCGTTTCATTCCTGGGCGCTCGGCACGGGGCTGCTGCGCGGCCGCGTCGGCGAGGCGACGACGCTGGAGTTCGTCGACGGCGCCGGCAACCACGTGACCCGCACCGTCGTCCGCGCACCCGAGCAGGGCGAGCTGGTCAAGCTGGGGCTCCTGCCGCCGCTGCACGCGCGGCTCGACGCCCGCGAGATCGTGCGCGGGGACCGGCGGTTCGGCGTGATCGCCTTCAACGTCTGGATGACCGCGCTCTCGCGGCCGTTCGACGAGGCCGTCGACCGCTTCCGCGCCGCCGACGGCATCGTCATCGACCTTCGCGGCAATCCCGGTGGCCTGATGACCATGATCATGGGCATCTCGGGCCACTTCGTGGAGGCGCCCATTCCGCTCGGCACCATGCGCACGCGCGAGGCCGAGCTCCGGCTGGTCGCCAACCCGCGGCTGGTGAGCCCGGCGGGACGCCTGGTGGAGCCGTACGGCGGTCCGCTGGCCATCCTGGTCGACAGCAGCTCGTACTCGGCGTCGGAGATCTTCGCGGGCGGCATGCAGGCCATCCGCCGCGCCCGCGTGTTCGGCACGCGCACGCCCGGCGGCGCGCTGCCGGCGGTCATCGAGCGGCTGCCTGGCGGCGACGTGCTGCAGTACGCCATCGGCGACTTCGTCACCGCCGCCGGCGACCGCATCGAGGGACGGGGCGTGGTCCCCGACGAGGTCGTCGTGCCGCGGCGCGACGACCTGCTCGCGGGGCGCGATCCGATTCTCGAAGCCGCGCTGGCGTGGCTTGCGACGGGAGCGGGGCGATGACTCGACGGCTCCTGCGCCTGTCCGGTGTCGTCCTGGCCGCTGTGACGCTGGCAATGCCTGCGCCCGGCACGGCCGCCGCGCTCCAGGATCCCGTCCCCGCTCCGGCGCCGGCTCCCGCCGAGGCGCCCGCTCCGGACACCGCGGAGTGGGTGATCGCGCGCTACCGTGACGCCATCGGCGGCGAAGCGGCCATCCGGAGCCACACGTCGCGCACCATCAGGGCCGTGTTCGAGATCCCGGCCCAGAACATGCGCGGCGACCTGGTCATCCTGGCAGCGGCGCCCGATCGGATGCTGATGACGATCACGCTGCCGGGTCTCGGCGACATCCAGCGCGGCTTCGACGGCCGCATCGGATGGTCGATCGATCCTGCCATCGGCCCGAAGCTGCTCGACGGCCGCGAGCTGGACGAGATGCGGCACTCGGCCGACTTCTACGACGACCTGCACGACCCCGCCGGCTTCACGTCCATCACGCTCGTCGGGCGCGTTCCCTTCGCAGGCGAAGAGTGCTACGAGCTGAAGCTGGTCAGGCCCAGCGGATTCGAGTACACGGAATACTTCAGCGTGAAGACAGGGCTGCTCGTGGGTGTCCGCACGAACACGGCCACGCAGATGGGCTCCATTCCGGTCACGACCTTCGTCGGGGATTACCGGGAGTTCGGCGGGGTGCTGTTCCCCACGGTGACCCGCATGAAGATGATGGGTCTCGAGCAGGTCATCACCGTGCAGTCGATCGATTTCGGGGAGATCGACCCGAAGACGTTCGAGTTGCCGCCATCGATAGCCGCGCTCACCCGCCGGTGAGCGCCTCACGGGTGAGAATCGTGTCGGAAACGCCAGATCGCGACGCGCTGCGCGCCGTGCTCGGCGACCTGATGCCGCCGTCGCACGCACGCCGGCTCGGGCATGCCGAGCGCATCGAGCTCGACACCGAGCGCAAGCTGCGCACGCGCAACAAGATCAGCTATCGCCTCAACCACTGGCCGATCTGGATCTGGACCTTCTTCATCGCGCCGGGGCCGCTGACGTTCGACCTCTTCGCGCACGGCGCCGACTGGCGCATGGGGGCGTGGCTCGCGGTCGTGCTGGTCGGGACCGGAATCGCCGGACTCTTCGGAAAGCTCCCGGGCGTCGAGCCGGCGCCGTACATCATCCGCTTCACCGAGGATCGGCCCAACCCGCTGTACCGCCGCATCTGCTACACCTTCGCGTGGAGCGCGGTCATCACGTTCGCCGTGCTCAACATCGCCGGCCTCGTCTGGGCCGTGGCCACCGGCGAATGGCGCCTCCGCCAGATCTACGACGCCGCCTACTTCCCGATCGCGGGCACGATCTGGCTGCTCGGCGCGCTCGGTCTCCTGCCGCGCGTCGGGCGCTCGACGAAGAACGAAGGGCACGAGCGCCGCTACTTCTACGGCTCCGTGTGGGCCGTGTGCGTGGCGCAGCCGGTCCTCTGGCTGCTGTGGACGGTCCTCCCGCCCGGCCGCGTGTTCGATCTCGTCAAGCTGATCGTGTTCGTCGGCATCCTCGCGTTCATGGGCAACCTCGCCCGACGCGGACTGCTGCCGAGGACACGACCGATCGTGCCGGGGGAGCTCGCCATTTCGGACTGACACCCGGGCCGTTCTGGGCTTTGGGCTCTGGGCTTTGGGCTCGATCGGGATGTCATGCCGCGACCGTCTTTGCCCGGAGGATGAACGCTGTCACGCTGAACCGCTTGCAGACTAGCAGCGCCTGCGTGACGACGGTGCACGCGGCGCCCCGCTCCCCAGGGACAGCGGAAGTCCGTGGTTCAATAATGACTGCGGGAACCGGCAGCGTGACCGATTCGTCGTCCGGGTGAGACAGACTCTCCGGTTCACCCCCGGACAAGCCCCAAGGTCCAGGGCCCAACGCCCAAGGCCAGGAAGGGGCCGAAGGCCCAGCCCAAAGCCCAGAGCCCAAAGCCCAACCAAAGCCCAAAGCCCAAGGCCGCCCAAGGCCCAAGGCCCAGATCGGCCGAAGGCCGGGACGCTACAGGCTCCAGCGCAGCAGGAGCGCGCCCACCGTGAACCCCGCACCGACGGACGTGACCATCACGAGGCTGCCCTTCTTCAGACGGCCGTCCTTCACGGCGTCGTCCAGCGCGAGCGGGATGGTGGCGGCGGTGGTGTTGCCGTAGCGGTCGATGTTGATGACCACGCGGTCCGGCGGGAAGCCGACGCGCTCGGCGGCGGAGAGGATGATGCGGCGGTTGGCCTGGTGCGACACGAGCAGGTCGATGTCCTCCGGCTTCAGCCGGTTGCGCTCGAGCAGCCGCAGGCACATCTCCTCGGTCTTGCGCACGGCGAAGCGGAAGACGGTCTGCCCGTCCTGCTTGACGTAGTGCAGCCGCTGCTCGACCGTCTCCTTCGACGCGGGCCGCAGACTGCCGCCCGCCGGCATGCACAGCGCCGGTCCGCCGCTGCCGTCGATCTCTCCCTCGAAATCGAGGATGCCGAACTCGCGATCCTCCGAGGGGGACAGCACGACGGCACCGGCGCCGTCGCCGAAGAGCACGCAGGTCGTCCGGTCGGTGTAGTCGATGATGCTCGACATCACGTCGGCGCCGACGACGAGCGCGTGCTGCGTCGTGCCCGACGCGACCATGTGCGCCGCGGTGGTCAGCGCATACGTGAAGCCCGAGCAGGCCGCGCCCAGGTCGAAGCCCCAGGCCTTCGTCGCGCCGATCTTGTTCTGCAGCAGGCACGCCGTGCTCGGGAACATCATGTCGGGCGTCGTCGTGCCGACGACGATGAAGTCGATGTCCGCCGGCGTGAGGCCGGCCTGCGCGATGGCCTTGAGCGCGGCTTCCTTCGCGAGGTCCGAGGTCGCGACGCCCGGATCGACGATGTGGCGCGTGCGGATGCCGGTGCGCTGCTGGATCCACTCGTCGGTGGTGTCGACGATCCGCTCGAGGTCCGCGTTCGTGAGCACCCGGGGCGGCACGTAGGTGGCGAGTCCGGCGATGGCCACACGCCGCAACCCGGGCCGGCTGAACCGTCCCGCATCCGCGTCCATCACCTTCACGCCCGTCTCCTCTCCGGTCCGCTTCACCACAGTCTGCCGTCCCTTCCGGGCGCTGTCAGCCCGAAATACCCGTACGCCTTCGCCGTCGCCACGCGTCCGCGCGGCGTCCGGTCGAGGAACCCGATCTGCATCAGATACGGCTCGTAGATGTCCTCGAGCGCGTCCGGCTCCTCGCCAATCGACGCGGCGAGGCTGTTCAGCCCCACCGGCCCGCCGTTGTACTTCTCGATGATCGTCCGCAGCAGCCGCCGGTCGAGCTCGTCGAAGCCGAGCGCGTCGACCTCGAGCAGCTTGAGCGCGGCGTGCGCGACCTCCAGGGTAATCCGTCCGTCCGCCCGCACTTCCGCGAAGTCGCGCACGCGCCGCAGCAGCCGGTTGGCGATGCGCGGCGTGCCGCGCGCGCGTGCCGCCAGCTCGCGCGCCGCATCGGGCTCCAGCGTCACCCCGAGAATCCGCGCCGAGCGCCGGACGATTTCCTCGAGATCCGTCGCCGTGTAGAAGTCGAGCCGCTGGACGATGCCGAAGCGCGCCCGCAGCGGCGACGTCAGCAGCCCCGCGCGCGTCGTCGCGCCGATGAGCGTGAACGGCTTCAGCGGCACCTTCACCGACCGTGCGCTCGGCCCCTGGCCGATGACGATGTCCAGCTCGAAATCCTCCATCGCCGGGTAGAGGATTTCCTCGATTGCCGGAGCCATCCGGTGGATCTCGTCGATGAAGAGCGCTTCGCGGTCGCCGAGCGTCGTCAGCATCGCGGCAAGGTCGCCCGGACGCTCGATCACCGGGCCGGCCGTCGAGCGCAGCGAGACGCCCATCTCGTTCGCGATGACGTAGGCGAGCGTCGTCTTGCCGAGCCCCGGAGGGCCGTAGAGCAGGACGTGGTCCAGCGCCTCGCCCCGGCCCCGGGCGGCGGCGATGGACACCTGGAGGTTCTCGCGGATGCGGTCCTGGCCGATGTAGTCGTCCAGGGTGCGCGGCCGCAGGCCCGCCTCGTACTGGGCGTCGTCATCGACGCGTGAGGCGGCCACGACACGGGAATCGGCGGACATGGCTGGCTGGCGTTCGTTCGCCGGGAGCGGGCCGCGGCCCGGCGCGCTCATCGCGTCAGGCTCCGCAGCGCGTGCCGGAGCGCCCCCTCGAAGCCGCCGTCAGGCACGCTGGCCAGCGCCTGGTTGACGGCCTTCTCGGCTGCTGCGCGATGGTAGCCCAGGTTCACCAGCGCCGACACCAGATCTTCGCGGGGCCCGCCGGCGTCGGCGGCCGGGGCCGCCGCGCTGAAGGCGGCAATCCGATCTTTCAGCTCCAGCACGATCCGCTCGGCCGTCTTCTTCCCGACGCCCGGAATCGCCGTCAGCCGCGCCAGGTCCGCGCTGGCAATCGCCTCGACGAGCTCCGAGGGCGGCAGTCCGGAGAGCACGGCGAGCGCGACCCGCGGGCCGATGCCGCTGACCGTGATCAGCCGTTCGAAGAGCGACAGCTCCAGCGCCGTCGAGAACCCGAACAGCAGGATGGCGTCGTCGCGCACGTGCGTGTGCACGTGCAGGGTCAGCACGGTCCCGGGCTCGCCGACGCCGCCGAACGACGACAGCGGCACGTGTACCTCGTAGCCCACGCCGCCGACGTCGAGCACGACGCGCGTCGGCGCCTTCTCGAGGACGGTGCCGCGCAGGCGCGCGATCATGAGGGGCGCGAGCCGGCGGGCGGCCGCCAGTTGCGCCAGCTGCGCGGCAGCCGCCGGACGTCGTCGACGATGGGCTGCACCGTGCCGCCCGTGCTGTGCACGTGGCAGATCGCCACGGCGAGCGCATCGGCGGCGTCGTGCGGCGTGGGCAGGTAGTCGAGGCCGAGCAGCAGGCGCACCATGTCCTGCACCTGGCTCTTCTCCGCACGGCCGTAGCCGACGACGGCGCGCTTCACTTCCGCGGGCGTGTACTCGAACACCGGCACGCCCGCCTGCACGGCCGCCAGCATGACCACGCCGCGCGCGTGACCGAGCTTCAGCGCGCTGCGGACGTTGACGGCGTGGAACAGGTTCTCGATGGCCACGAGATCGGGACGGCAGTCGCGCAGCAGCGCGGTCAGGCCGTCGTGGATGGCGCGGAGCCGCTCGGGAAACGTCGCTCGCGACGGCGGCTCCAGCGCGCCGCAGAGGACCAGGCGGTGCCGGTGGCCGTCGGTGTCGACGCACCCGTAGCCGGTGCGCTCGGAGCCGGGGTCGATGCCGAAGACCCTCACGCGAGCGACGCCTCGATCTCCTGCTCCGAGATGTCGAAGTTGGACCACACCTGCTTGACGTCGTCGTGGTCCTCGAGCGCCTCCATCAGCTTCACCATCTGGGAGGCTTCCTTGCCTTCGAGCTTCACGTAGTTCTGGGGCAGCATCGCGATCTGCGCCGTCTGCGGCTCGATCCCGAGCGCCTTCACCGCGTCGCGCACGCTCTCGAAGGCCGCCGGCTCGCTGATGACCTCCCACGAGTCCTCGTCGTCGCGCATGTCCTCGGCGCCGGCCTCGAGCACCGCGTTGAGCAGCGTCTCTTCGTCGGCGGCCTTCTTGTCGACGACGACGTAGCCCTTCTTGGAGAACATCCAGGCGACGGAGTTCGACTCGCCGAGGTTGCCGTTGTGCTTCGTGAGCAGGTGCCGGAGTTCGCCGACCGTGCGGTTCCGGTTGTCGGTGAGCGCCTCGATGATGATGGCCGCGCCGCCCGGCCCGTAGCCCTCGTAGGTGACCTCCTCGTACGAGAGGCCCGGCAGCTCACCCGTGCCCCGCTGGATGGCCTTCTTGATGTTCTCGGACGGCATGTTGACCGACTTGGCCTCGGCCACGACCGTGCGCAGGCGGGGGTTGGTGTCGGGGTCGCCACCGCCCTGGCGGGCGGCCACCGTCAGCTCCTTGATGATGCGCGTGAAGATCTTGCCGCGCTTGGCGTCGAGCGCCCCCTTCTTGTGCTTGATCGTGTGCCACTTGGAATGGCCGGACATCGCGAAAACTCCAGCAAAATCAGTGAAACCGGATTGGCGATTTTATCACGCCGGCTGCGCCGGTCGAGGTGCGGGATCGCAGGAAATCCGGCGTCCGGCGAGTGAATTCTTTCGAAGTCCCTCCAGACGTGGCAGTTCTGTCGGTCGGCGCTGCGCGCTGACGCGTGGCAGCCGGAGGGCCGCGGGAGACGCGCAGGCCAGGCCGGCGCCGGCTAGGCCCGTCGCTCGGCCATGAGCAGCCAGGTCTCGGCGTCGGGGCGCCACGGGCCGCCGTCGTAGTCGCCGAGGCGTGCGGTGACGTGCAGCCCCGCGCGGGTCAGCCTGGCCGACATCTGCGGCACCGTCAGCGTGCGGAACGTCAGCTGGAACGTCCGCGTCCGCTCCGTGCGTCCGCGGCGCTCGACGAACCGCTGGTCGAAGATCGTCAGCCCGCGCCGGCGGTCCTGGCGAACGGATTCGATGAGGGTTACATGAGTGCGGCCGCCGCGGCGCCAGCCGCGCAGCCTGGTCCGGCCCGTGTACTCCTTCCAGGCCGGCAGGTCCGCGACGAGCTCGGTGACGAATCGGCCGCCGGGACGCAGCACGCGGTGAACGGAGGCGAGCGTCGCGCTCAGGTCGCGCGGCTGCAGCAGCGACTGCAGGATCCCGTACGGCGCGATGACGAGATCGAAGGCGGCATCCGGGAACGGCAGGGTCCGGATGTCGCCGCGGACCAGGCGCGCACGCCGTGAGAGGCGCCCGCGACGCAGCCGCGCGCGGGCGCGCGCCAGCATCGGCGCCGACAGATCGATCCCCACGATGTCGATCTTCGCGCGGGCGAGCGGGGCGGTGACACGGCCGGTGCCGCAGCCGAGCTCGAGCACCGGTCCGGCCGACGCCTGCGCGAGCGTGCGCCAGAACGGCACGTCGCGCAGCGCCATCGTCCTGGCGTTTTCCCAGTCGTAGTAGTCGGCGTAGTCGTCCCAGCCGCTCGAGCCGGCCGGGGCGCGCCGAGGCGACCGCGCGCTCACTCCTCCCGCTGCCCCACGGTCGCGAAGAGCATCGTGTTCTGGATCTCGACGAAGTGCGCGGCGTCGCGCCGGGCCTCGGCCTCGTACTCGTCGATCGACTCGAGGTACTCGCGGCCGAGCGCCGCGACCGTGCCGTCGCCCTCGGTGCTCTCGATCGCGCGGCGCACGGCCTTGCGGCGCGATTCCCATACCGCGTCGCCGGGCAGGCCGATGAGCGCCACGGAGACGGGGAACAGCTGCACCGAGACCGGCTCGATGCCGTGCTGGTTGAAGATGGCCGAGAGCCGTGGACCGACGGCGGCGTCCGTGTTGTCCCCGCGCGCGTCGGCGACCGCCGCGAAGAAGCGGCTCGCCGTCGCGAACGCGCGGGTGCCGGCGGGCGACGAGCTGTACCAGTAGCGCGCGGAGTTGTCGGGTTCGACCGCGACGATCCGCCCGCCGCGGCGGGTCACGCGGGCCAGCTCGGCGACGGCCTGCGTGACGTTGTTCACGTGCTGCAGCACCGCGACGCAGAACGTCGCGTCGAACACGCCGTCGCGGAACGGGAGCCAGACGGCATCGGCCGCGGCGAGCCCGGCCTTCAGGTTGTGCGAGCGTACGACACCGGCGGTGTGGCGCACGCGATCGAGGTTGCGGTCGATCGCGACGAGCTCGAGCTGCGAGATCCGCATGCGGCCGAGGCTCACCTCGGCCGTGCCCTCGCCGCAGCCGACGTCGAGGATCCGGTTGCCCGGCCGCGGCCGGAGCGCCTCGCGGAGGAAGGCGGAGAAATCGTCGTTCCACCACTGCTCGCGCAGGTTCTTGAGCGTGGCGGCGGTCAGCGTGTCGACGTGCGGCGTCATGGAGCTCCCCTGTCGGTGCCGGCTGCGCGGCTCCGGCGCGGCTCTCAGCCTCTCACGAATTGGTGCGGCCATGATTGGATCTCTTCGGTATTGCGTGTCCAGCCCGTCGTGGACGGCCTGTCCAATCCTTATCGACCGGCCACGTGGTCAGACCACTCCCCCTCGCTGGCCATATTTCCTGTTCAGGAGGGGCAGGCGGTCGATATGTGGCGTCCGGCGCCGGTCCGGCGCGGGCACAGGACGGCGCTCGACCGACAAAACTGAAGAAATTGCACAGTAAATTTCCCGACCTATTGTATCTCACTTCGGCATGGGACAAATCGGAAACACAGATGTAACTGTTACTTCAGGCTTGACACTCGTCCCGCTCGGCACTAGGCTCCTACCCGCGTCCAGCAAGTGGTTCAACCAGACTTGAGAGTTGATTGAGGAGGTCACGCATGCCCGGCAGTAGCTTCCGCCTCGTCGCGAGGTGGGGCCTCGCCGCGCTGGCCGCGGTGTCGATGCTGTTCGCGTCGTCAACCGCGTACGCGCAGTTCGAACGAGGTCAGATTTCAGGAACGCTGAAGGACCAGTCCGGCGGAGTCATGCCGGGCGTCACGGTCACCGCGACGGACGTGCAGACAAACCAGCAGACGGTCGTCGTCAGCGACGCCAGCGGTTTCTACACGTTCCCGAACCTGCGGCCGGGCCGCTACACCCTGTCGGCCGAGCTCCAGGGCTTCAAGCGGGCCGTCCGCGAGAACATCCAGCTCGACGCGGCCGGCTCGATCACCATCGACTTCATCCTGGAGACCGGGGCCATCACCGAGCAGGTGACCGTCGTCGCCGAGCAGCCGCCGCTGCAGACCGACGTCGCGATCCGGAAGACGGTCGAGGCGAAGGACATCGAGCAGCTGTCGTTCTCCGGACGCAACCCGATCGGCGTCGCGGCGCTGAAGCCGGGCGTCATCGGCGGCAGCTTCAACAACTACGGCTTCTCGAGCCTGTCGAACGGCGGCTTCAACATCAACGGCGGCCGCGCGGACGAGAACAACATCACGGTCGACGGCGCCACGGCCATCCGCACGCGCTCGTCCGGCGCGATCGTCGGCGTCCAGAACGTCGACGCGATCCAGGAAGTGCAGGTGCTCACGGCCAACTACATGCCGGAGTACGGGCGCTCCAGCGGCGGCCAGATCCGCTTCATCACGAAGAGCGGCACGAACCGCTACAGCGGCAGCGCGTCGTTCTTCCTCCGCGACGAGTCGCTGCAGGCCAACTCCTGGTCGCGCAACCGCAGCAGCAACCCGGTCGAGAACAGCGGGCCGGCGCCGTTCGACTACAAGCAGTACGGCTACGCGTTCGGCGGTCCGGTCCCCGGCGAGATCTTCCGCGACAAGCTGTTCTTCTTCGGCGCACAGGAGTGGGTCGACTTCTTCCAGGAGCAGACCAGCGTCATCACCGTGCCGACGGAGAAGATGCGCCGCGGTGACTTCAGCGAGCTGCTGGATCCGAACAACGGCTTCTACAGCGGCGCGCGCGTCATCATCGATCCGCTGACCGGCCAGCCGTTCCCCAACAACATCATCCCGCAGGAGCGGCTGTCGCCGAACGGCCTGGCGTTCCTGAACGCGTATCCGGCGCCGACGCCCGGCTTCCGCCAGGGCTCGGCCAACGCGATCATCACCAGCCCGAACCCGCAGGACCAGCGGAAGGACAACATCCGGTTCGACTACCGGCCGAACGCGAACAACAACATCAGCTACCGCTACTCGCGCTTCAACTGGGTGGCGGTCGACGCGTTCCGCGGCGGCATGACGTTCGCCCGCACCGACTGGGAGCGGCCGAACTTCACGTCGACGGCGAGCTGGACGAGCACGATCACGCCGAACCTGATCAACGAGTTCACCTACACCTTCTCGCGTGACGACGTGTTCATCAACGTCTTCACCGAGGACGGCGTGTACCAGCGGAGCCGCTACGGGATCAACTACCCGTACGTCTTCCAGGAGAAGGAGATCTTCGACAAGGTGCCGACGATCTCGATCGGCGGCTTCTCGCAGATCGACGGCGGTCCGTACCCGGCGTTCTCGTCGGGCCCGATCCACACGATCAGCAACGTCGCGACGCTGGTCCGCGGGCGTCACACGTTCAAGGCCGGCATCTCGATCGAGTACTCGGGCGAGGACGACTTCGACCAGATCAACGTCAACGCCATCCCGGGCAGCACGAACAACCAGAACGGCCGCTTCGAGTTCACGGACGGCCGGCCCGGCGGCACGGGCACGGCCATCTCGAACGTCGCGCTCGGGCTGTTCTCGAACTACGCCGAGCTCGGCCAGCGCAACTTCACGAAGTGGCGGTCGCTCGCGACCGACGTCTTCGTGCAGGATTCGTGGCGGCCGACGAGCCAGCTGACGATCGAGGGCGGGTTCCGCTACGTCTTCTGGCCGCCGTGGTACTCCACGACGAACAACATCGCCAACTTCGACCCGCGGTTCTACAACCCGGCGAACGCGGCGATCATCGACCCGAACTCCGGCCGCCTGCTCAACCCGAACGCGCCGGGCGTCCGCTACAACGGCATCGTCCTGCCGGGTGACGGGTTCGAGGGCGACGCGCTCCAGTCGGTCGTCGCGCAGAATCCGGCGGTGCTGGCGCTGTTCCGCGGCGAGCCGCGCGGGTTCTCGCAGACGCACGCTAACGCCTTCGAGCCGCGGCTCGGCATCTCGTATCAGCTGAACGAGAAGACGATCCTCCGCGCGAGCGGCGGCGTGTTCCACAACCGCGTGACGCTGAACGACTCGACGCTGCTCGGCGGCAACCCGCCGTTCCAGCCGCAGGTCACGATCGCCAACGGCAGCGCCGACAATCCGGGCGGCGCCACCGTCGGCAGCGGCGACCTGCCGTTCGGCATCAACGGCCAGGACCCGGTGTTCAAGCACCCGACGTCCTACATGTTCGCGGCGAGCGTCCAGCGCGAGATCCCGTTCGGGTTCGTCGTGGACGTGACGTACCTGTTCCGGCGCGGCCTCTACCTGCAGCGGGAGCGCAACATCAACCAGCTGCCGGCGGGGACGCTGCAGGCCAACCCGGGCGTGAACATCGCCGCGCTGCGGCCGTATCTCGGCTACGGTGCGATCCGTGTCTCGGAGAACGCCGCGAAGTCGCGCTACAACAGCCTGCAGATCAGCGCCGACCGGCGGTACACCAACGGCCTGAAGGTGGGCGCGGCGTACACGCTGGGCAAGTCGATGGACAACGGCAGCGACAAGCGCAACGTGCTGTGGAACACCTATGACGACACGATCTACTGGGGCCCGTCGAACTACGACCGGCGCCACGTGTTCTCGCTGTACTACATCTACGACCTGCCGTTCTGGCGCGAGCAGGACACGCTGCTGAAGAACCTCCTCGGCGGCTGGCAGATCTCCGGGGCGACGTTCTTCCGCACCGGCACGCCGGGCTCGGTCGTGCAGACCAGCCGCGACATCGCCGGCGTGGGCGACGTCGGCTTCGGCCAGCCGTGGGACATGGTGGGCGATCCGAACGCCAACGCCAACAAGCAGCTCTCGGCGGGCTCGGGGCGGGACAACAACTTCTGGTTCAACCCCGCCGCGTTCGCCGAGCCGGCGCCGGGCCGCTTCGGCAACGCGCCGCGCAACGTGATCTACAACCCGGGCGAGCAGCAGTGGGACCTCGCGCTGTTCAAGAACTTCAACCTGGGTGGCACGAAGCGCGCGCAGTTCCGCGCGGAGTTCTTCAACTTCCCGAACCACCCGAACCTGAGCGGCGCGAACTTCAACCCGCTCAGCGGCGACTTCGGGCGCGTCACGGGCAAGAGCAACAACCCGCGCGACATCCAGCTGAGCGTCCGCTTCCAGTTCTAGGACCGGAACCCACGACCGGAAGGGGGACCGCCTTCGAAGGGCGGTCCCCCTTCCTTTTCTCGCCCACCGCGCTCGAGGAGAGCGCGACCCGATCGCCGTGACCTCCGGTCGCCGGCCTGACGGGCGGCCCTCCTTGCCCTTCGCAGTTTCTCCAATCGATCTCGCAATCGGCTGACCGGGATTGTCAGGCGTGTTCCGCCCCGGCACACCCGCGTGACAGATCGGGGCACGAGCAGCTAAGTCATTGAATCCGCTGCGCTAAACCCGCAGCACCCGCGCTGGCACGCGGTCGCGGGTCGCATTTTGTGCCACCGTGCCGGGCATCCCGGCCGGGCCCCTCCCGCAGCTTCCGTGCAACAAGCCCAGCTCTGCCAACGAGTTGGGCCGATATGTCGGGTGACTCATCCAACCTGGCTGCGACCTTGCTGTCCAGCCGAGCCAGCCCGTTATGTCTCCGCGCGGCCGACTGCACGCGCGTGCGCACAACGGCACAGGACAACGGACGATGCACGAGACCACCTTTGCACTTCCCCGTGTCGAGCGGATCCCTGCGGACATCAGCCGTCGGCGGACCCGCACCGCGACCAACGACTGGCGCCACGAGCTGCCTGTTCTCCCGGGCCGGCTGCTGACCCTGCGCGAGCTCCGTCCTGAAGACGCCACGGAGCTGTTGCCGCTGCTTGCCGCTCCCGAAGTGACCCGTTTCATGTCGCCGCCGCCGCCCTCCGTCGAGCGGCTCGTCGCCTTCGTCGAGACGACGCATCGCGAGCGCCGGGCCGGGCGGTACGCCGGGTTCGCCATCGTCCCGCACGAAACCGGTCGGCCGGTCGGCCTGGTGCAGCTGCGTCAGCTCGAGCCGGGCTTCGCGACGGCGGAGTGGGGCGTCGCGATCGGCTCCGCCTGGTGGGGACGCGGGCTCTTCGAGGAGGCCGGACGGCTGGCGCTCTCGTTCGCGTTCGACACGCTCGGCGTGCATCGCCTCGAAGCGCGCGTCGCGGCGCAGAACGCGCGCGGCATGGCCGCCGTCGCGAAGCTGGGCGGCGTGCAGGAAGGGCTGCTGCGCCGCGCGCTGCTGACGCCTGACGGCAACCGGGTGGATCAGGTGCTCTGGGCCTGGCTCGCCGACGAGTGGCGCGCCCGGACAACGGGAGTGGAGGAGGAGCTGTGGGTGCACTGAAAGTCCGTCGCGCGGCGGCCGTTCTCGCGACCGGAACGCTGCTGGCGCTCTTCTCGTGGCCGGCGTTTGCCGCGCCGAACGGCCGCTCGAAGCTCGATCGCGCGCTGACCTCGCGCGCCGGCGCGGCGGGCACGTCGCGGGTGATCGTCCGCGCTGCCGGTCCCGGCGACGTCGAGTCGCGTGTGCGCGCGCACCGCGGCCGCTCCCGTGGGCGGCTCGCGCTGGTCGGCGGCTACGTCGCCGACGTGCCGAACGACGCGCTGGCGGCGCTCGCGGCCGACCCGGCGGTCGCCAGTGTCCATCTGGATCGGCCCGTCGCGCCGCTCCTCGCCGAGGGCGATGTCGCCGATCTCGCGCCCACGCCGTCGCCCTGGAGCAGCAGCGTGTTCGACGGCAGCGGCGTCGGCGTCGCGGTCATCGACTCGGGCATCACCCGCTGGCACGACGACCTCGCGCGAGTCCAGCGGGGCCGGGCGGTCGTCGGGCAGCGCGTCGTCGGCTTTGCCGACTTCACTCAGACCACCAACGGCGTGGCGGACGGGTACGGACACGGCACGCACGTCGCCGGCATCGTCGCCGGATCCGGATACGACGCCGACGGCGCCTACGCGGGCGTGGCGCCAGGCGCCCATCTGCTGGTGCTGAAGGTGCTCGACGCCGAGGGGCGCGGCTACGTCAGCGACGTCATCCGCGCGATCGAGTTCGCCGTCGCGAACCGCGACCGTTACAACCTCCGCGTCCTCAACCTCTCGATCGGCGCGCCTGTCTACGAGTCGTACAACACCGACCCGCTGACGCTCGCGGCGCTGCAGGCCGTGCGGGCGGGCATCGTGGTCGTGGCCGCGGCCGGCAACTTCGGCAAGAACGCCGATGGCGAGCAGCAGTTCGGTGGCATCACCGCCCCCGGCAACGCGCCGTGGGTGCTGACGGTCGGCGCCTACAGCCACATGGGCACGCCTGACCCGTCCGACGACCGCGTCGCGGGCTACAGCTCCCGCGGGCCCACGGCCATCGACTTCAGCGCCAAGCCGGACATCGTGGCGCCGGGAACCCGGATCGTCTCGCTGAACGACCAGGGCAGCACGCTGTCGGCGCGCGTGCCGCACGAGCTCGTGCCGGGCACGCGCGGGTCGGGCTACCCGTACATCACGCTGAGCGGCACCAGCATGGCGGCGCCTGTCGTCAGCGGCGTCGTCGCGCGGATGTTGCAGGCCAATCCGGGTCTGACGCCGAACGCGGTGAAGGCGATCCTGCAGTACACGGCGACGTTCGATCCGTCCGTCGACGTGCTCGCCCAGGGCGCGGGATTCGTCAACGCCGGCGGCGCGGTCGCGCTGTCGCGGTTCTATGCGGCGGGACGCGAGGGACACATCTTCCGAATTCCCGATTCCTGGTCGACGCACATCATCTGGGGCAACCGCCGCATCACGGGTGGCACACCACAGCCCTGGGGCACCGCGTGGTCGACGAACGTCATCTGGGGCTCGACCGAGGACAACGTCATCTGGGGCTCCGCGTGCACGACGCCGGACTGCGACAACGTCATCTGGGGGTCGAGCCTGCAGAGCATCGCCGCCTCCTTCAAGGACAACGTGATCTGGGGGTCGGCGTGCCAGGGCGACGACTGCGACAACGTGATCTGGGGTTCACGGAAGGACAACGTCATCTGGGGCAGCGCCGACGACGACAACGTGATCTGGGGGTCGGCGTGCCAGGGTCGCGACTGCGACAACGTGATCTGGGGGTCGCACAAGGACAACGTCATCTGGGGTAGCGCCGATGACGACAACGTGATTTGGGGCTCGGCGTGCACCGGGTCCGATTGCGACAACGTCATCTGGGGCTCGGGCCTCGAGAACGTCATCTGGGGCTCCAGCGACAACGTGATCTGGGGCAGCGACGCCGGCAACGTCGTCTGGGGCGCGGCCTGCGGCGGCCGTGACTGCGACAACGTGATCTGGGGCTCGACGGAGGACAACGTCATCTGGGGCTCGGCGTGCGCCGGTCGTGACTGTGACAACGTCATCTGGGGTTCCGCGGATGACGACAACGTGATCTGGGGATCGGCCGACGGTGACAACGTGATTTGGGGGTCGGCTGACGGGGACAACGTGATCTGGGGCTCGGCATGTACGGAGCCCGACTGCGACAACGTGATCTGGGGATCGACGTTCGGCGTGGTCGGCAGCCTGGCTGGTGAGCCCGGTGGCGTGGAGCCGGCGCTCGGCGCCGGAGCGGCGCTGAGGAGATAGCATGCTGCACGACGGGGGAGACGAGACCACCGGCTCGCTCCCCGCGCCGTCGCCCGAAACCCTGCTCAGGGCCTGGCGGATCCTGCCGCCGGTGCTCCGGGGACGCGGCGCCGTGCTCCGGGAGGTCGAGCCGCCCGATGCGGGACCGCTGCTGTCGCTGCTCACGCACGACGAGATCTCGCGACTGATCGCGCCCGGGTCGGTGCCCGGGAACCTCGACGATGTCGCGCGGCACATCGAGGTCGCCCGGGCGGAGCGTTCGGACGGCCGCAGCCTGTGCCTGATCTGCGCGTCGGAGTCGTCGCCCGCACCCGCGGGAGTCTTCCGGATCAGCAGGCTCGAACTGCAGGGAGGCTCGGCCGAGTGGCAGTTCGTGCTCGCGCCGGAGCACTGGGGCCGCGGCCTGTTCTTCGCTGCGGCGCCGCTGGTCATCGACTTCGTCTTCGACATCCTCGGCATGCACCGGCTCGAGGCGCGCGCGGCGGCGCACAACGGCCGCGCCGCCGGGGCACTCCGCAAGCTGGGGGCCGTCCCCGAGGCCGTGCTGCGGGACGCGCTCTCACAGAAGGGCGGCTGGGCGGATCAGACGCTCTGGACCATCATCGCGGACGACTGGAGAGCAAGAACGGGGCGGAAGGACGTGCACTGAAACGGGAGCAGGAAGGGCGCTCTTCCCGTTTCCCGTTTACGGCTTCCCGTTTCACAGGATCAACATCGCGTCCCCATAGCTGTAGAACCGATACCCCTCGGCGATGGCGTGCTGATATGCCTCGAGGATCAGCTCGCGTCCGGCGAACGCGCAGACCAGCACCAGCAGCGACGACTTCGGCAGGTGGAAGTTCGTCAGCAGCGCATCGACCGCCTGGAACCGGTGGCCCGGCCTGATGAAGAGCCCGGCTTCACCGGCCGCCGGCTCGATGCGGCCGCCGTGCTCCAACGCCACCGCCTCCAGCGTCCTCGTTGTCGTCGTGCCCACGGCGACGATGCGGCCGCCGGCGGTGCGGGTGGCGGCAATGCGTGCGGCAGCGGCCGCGTCGATCTGGAACGGCTCGGGGTCGATCACGTGGCGCGTGATGTCCTCGTCGCGAATCGGCTTGAACGTGCCGTAGCCGACGTGCAGCGTGATCTCCGCGCGTCCGATGCCGGCACGCTCGAGACGTTCGAAGAGCGCCGGCGTCAGGTGGAGACCCGCCGTCGGCGCGGCGACCGAGCCGCGCCGTGTCGCGTAGATCGTCTGATAGCGTTCGCGATCCGCCGGTGTGTCCGGCCGCTTGATGTAGGGCGGCAGCGGCATGTGGCCGATCGCGTCGATGGTCCCGTCGATCGACACGCCCTCGGGCGCGGAGAGCGTGACGGTCCGCCTCCCGAAGGTGTGCTGCGAGAGCACCTCGAGATCCAGCACGTGCGGCGGCTCGCCGAAGCGGGCGCGCGTGCCCGGCTTCATCTTCTGCCCGGGATGCAGCAGCACGTCCCAGCGGCGATCGTCGAGCTTCCGCAGCAGCAGACACTCGACGCGGCCGCCGCTCGGCACCCGATGACCGAGCAGCCGCGCGGGGACGACGCGCGAGTTGTTGACGACGAGGAGATCGCCGGAGGCGAGGCGAGAGGGGAGATCCGCGATGTGCGTGTCCTGCCAGCGGCCGGTTTTCCGGTCGACGACCAGCAGACGCGACGTGCCGCGCTCCGCCGGAGGCTCCTGCGCGATCAGGTGCTCGGGGAGATGGAAGTCGAAGTCGGAGAGGAGCATGGGCTGCTCTCCATGCTCCCATGCGCCGACGTCTTCCTGCCGGCTCACGCCTCGCTGAGCTCGATGAGCGCCGCCGCGAGCAGCGGCAGCATGATCTCGTGGTGGCCCGTCAGCGAGAAGCCGCGGCCCAGCCCCTTCGTGGGACGGTTCACGACGTTCGTCTGCGGACGGTAGAGGCGGACGAAGTCGAAGTCGACCGTCGTCAAATCCGTGAGCGGCCGCCCCTGGTTCCGCGCCAGCGCCACGGCCTTGAGGAAGACTTCCGGCAGCACGACGGCGGAACCGCAGTTGAGATAGACGCCGTGATCGAGACGGGCGACGTTCGAGACGAAGTAGCGGAAGTCCCGCAGGCTGCCCTCGCCGATGGCCGCTCCGGATGCGGCCGGGTGCATGTGAATGATGTCCGTGCCGATCGCGACGTGGACGGTGAAGGGAATGCCGAGCTCGGCGGCCGTGGCGGCAAGACTCGTCGCGGCGTGTGGCGCCTGCCGGTCGCGGAGCCAGCGCCCGACGGCCTGGCCGATGCCGAGCCCGGCAGCCACGCCCTCCGCGATCGCCTCGTTGAGCAGGCGCCCCGTTTCCTCGGCCATGCCGAACCGGCCGGGCCCGAGCGCCTCGTCGACGTCTTCCGACGTCGAGCCGCCGAGTGCGATCTCGAAGTCGTGGATGAGGCCGGCGCCGTTGGTCGCGATGGCCGAGACGAATCCCCGCCGCATCAGGTCGACCAGCACCGGCGACAGGCCCGTCTTGATGACGTGCGCCCCGAGTCCCCAGATGATCCCGCCGTCGCGTGTCCGGGCGCGGAGGATCCGCTCGACGACCGCACGGAAGTCGCCGGCGGCCAGGATCGCCGGCAGCGAGTCGAGCCAGCCGGCGACGCCGCTGCCCTTCTCGAACGGCCGCGCGAAGTCCTCCACCCGGGCCTTGCTGGCCCGCGACGACAGCGGGTACGTGCGGATGCCGGAGAGGTCGAATTCTTCGTAGGGGAATGGCACGGGGCAGAATGATATCGGGTTCCACGACCGGCGTTCGGCGGCCGGCACCACGCAACCCGGGCGGCGGCTGGTGTAAAATGAGCAGTTCCCGCCGGTGTAGCTCAGTTGGTTAGAGCACGCGGCTCATATCCGCGGAGTCCGGGGTTCAAGTCCCTGCACCGGCACCATCTTCCGACGGCCCCGGGCCCCGGCGCCCGGGGCCGTTCCATGCACACCAGCTCAGGTCCGGCATTACGCGCCGCCGCAGGCGCCCGCTGCCGGAGCACGCTGTTCTCGAGTCCGGAGCCTGGGAGGCGATGACGCATCTAGCCGCCCGCGTGCTGGCCACGGTGCGGCGCCGGCATCTCTGGGAGCCGGGCGCCCGGGTGATTGCGGCCGTTTCGGGCGGCGCCGATTCCGTGGCGCTCGTCCACCTGCTCCGCGAACTTGCCGCCGGCGGGCACGTCCAACTGGTCGGGCTCGCCCACCTGAACCACGCGCTTCGGGGGGAGGAGGCCGAGCGCGACGCGGCGTTCTGCGCGCAGCTGGCGCGAGACTGCGCGCTTCCGCTCGACGTCGAAACAATTGAAGTGGCCCGGCTGGCATCGGCGGAGGGTCGATCCGTCGAGGATGCCGCCCGCGAGGCGAGGTACGCGTTCCTCGAGCGCGCCCGGGTCCGGCTGGGCGGCGAGTTGATTGCGGTCGCGCAGACACGGGACGACCAGGCCGAGACGGTGGTACTCCGGCTCGTCCGCGGGAGCGGCCCCGGCGGGCTGGCCGCCATCGCGCCGAGGCGGGGCCACGTGGTCCGGCCCCTCATCGACCTGCGGCGGGCCGACCTCGTGAAGTACCTGATGGACCGCGGCATCTCATGGGTTGAGGACTCCTCCAACCGGGATCCGCGCTTCGCCCGGACCCGCGTGCGCCACGAGCTGCTCCCCTGGCTGGCGGCCCACGTGAATCCGGCCATCGTGGACGTGCTCGCCAGGACGGCCGATATTGCGGCTGACGAGCATCGTCTGTTGACTGAGCTGACCGAGGCGGCTCGAGCGCGGGTGCAGGACGCGCGCGGGACGCTCGACCGGGAGGCGCTGCTGGCCGAACCGCGCGCCCTGCAGCGGCGCATTCTGCGGGCCGCGGCGGCCCCGGTGCTCGGCCGGGAACCGCGGATGGGGCAGGTCGACGCGGCGCTCGACTGGGCGGCGCAGGGGCGGAGCCGGCGTTTCCGGCTCTCCGATCTGGTGCTCGAACGGCTCGAGGGCCGGATCCGGATTGCACGCGCTGACACCGCGGCGCCGGCCCCGGAAGGCTGGCGGCATGTGGTGCCGGTGCCGGGCGCCGCTGACGTCCCGGAGGCAGGCCTGCGGTTCGCGGCACGGCCCGCTGACACGGCCGTGGCGGCCCGGCCGGAGACGCTCGGGCCCTGGGGCGTGGCGGTGCCCGCGTCGGCGCTGGGACCCGAGGTGGTCGTGCGGGCGTGGGAACGGGGGGACCGGCTGCGGCCGCTGGGCGCACCGGGACGGAAGAAGGTCCACGACCTGTTCGTCGACCGCCGTGTCCGGCCCGAGGACCGGGGCCGGGTGCCCGTGGTGGCCGCGCCGGACGGCCGGATCGTCTGGGTAGCCGGGCACGCGCTGGCGCAGGAGTTTGCGGTGAGTCCTGCCACCAAGTCCGTGGTAGTCTTGAGTTTCGAGCCGCTGGGAGGCCTTGAGTGAACTCGACCCTGAAGAGCCTGCTGTTCTGGATGGTGCTCGTCGTGGTGGGGGTCCTCGTCTGGAACTTCTCCACGCGCCTCCAGAGGAGCGATCAGGCCGTCAGCTTCAGCACCTTCATGACGCAGGTCGAAACCGGACAGGTGTCGAGCGTCACGATCACCGGCAACGAGATCCAGGGGGTCCTGAAGAGCAACGAGCAGTTCCGGACGCACGCCCCGACCCAGTACGAAGGTCTTGCGAATCGCCTGATTGAGAAGGGGGTCGTCATCACGGCCAAGGAGCCGACGACGAGCCCGTGGGCCACCCTCCTCTACTCGTGGGCCCCGATTCTGCTCCTCATCGGGTTCTGGATCTTCTTCATGCGTCAGATGCAGAGCGGCGGCAACAAGGCGCTGTCGTTCGGCAAGAGCAAGGCGAAGCTGTCGTCCAGCTCGCAGAAGAAGGTCACGTTCAAGGACGTCGCCGGCGTCGACGAGGCGAAGGACGAACTCCAGGAGATCATCGAGTTCCTCCGCGAGCCTCAGAAGTTCCAGAAGCTGGGGGGGCGCATCCCGAAGGGCGTGCTGCTCATGGGGCCTCCGGGGACGGGCAAGACGCTGCTCGCGCGCGCCGTCGCGGGCGAGGCCAACGTCCCGTTCTTCTCCATCAGCGGCTCCGACTTCGTCGAGATGTTCGTCGGCGTCGGCGCCAGCCGCGTGCGCGACCTCTTCGAGCAGGGCAAGAAGAACGCGCCCTGCATCGTCTTCATCGACGAGATCGACGCGGTGGGCCGGCACCGTGGCGCCGGGCTCGGCGGCGGTCATGACGAGCGCGAGCAGACGCTGAACCAGCTGCTCGTCGAGATGGACGGCTTCGAGAGCAACGAGGGGGTCATCCTCGTCGCCGCGACGAACCGTCCCGACGTGCTCGACCCGGCCCTGCTCCGGCCCGGCCGTTTCGACCGGCGCATCGTGGTAAACCGCCCCGACGTGAAGGGGCGCGAAGGCATCCTCTCGGTCCACACCAAGAAGATCCCGCTCGCCGACGACGTCGACGTCAGCGTGCTGGCAAGGGCGACGTC
>DASVDJ010000033.1:0-3365 GCA_036381155.1 Vicinamibacterales bacterium | reverse complement strand
CCGCCGCGCCGCGCGCGGGCCTCACGGGACGAGCATGCGCATGCCCAGGTGCCGTACGCGGAACGCGAGCACGTCCGCCGCCTCCTCGATCTGCTTCGAGGTCGGCTTGCCCGCGCCGTGCCCCGCGCGCGTCTCGACGCGGATCAGCACCGGCTTGTCACAGCTCTGCACTTCCTGGAGCCGCGCCGTGAACTTGAACGAGTGGCCGGGGACGACCCGGTCGTCGTGGTCCGCGGTCGTGACCAGCGTGGCGGGGTAGCACGTGCCCGGCTTCAGGTTGTGCAGCGGCGAGTACGCGTACAGGTAGCGGAAGCCCTCCGGGTCGTCTGACGAGCCGTAGTCCGAGACCCACGCCCAGCCGATCGTGAACTTGTGGAAGCGTAGCATGTCCATCACGCCGACGGCCGGGTGCGCGACCGCGAACAGGTCCGGCCGCTGCGTCATCACCGCACCCACGAGCAGTCCGCCGTTCGATCCGCCGCCGATCGCGAGCTTCGCCGGGCTCGTGTAGCCCTCGCGGATGAGGTACTCGGCCGCGGCGATGAAGTCGTCGAACACGTTCTGCTTGCGCTCCTTCGTCCCCGCCAGGTGCCACTCCTCGCCGTACTCGCCGCCGCCGCGCAGGTTCGGCTGCGCGTACACGCCGCCCATTTCGAGCCAGGCGAGGTTCGTGATGGAGAAGGAAGGGGTAAGCGAGACGTTGAACCCGCCGTAGCCGTACAGGTACGTGGGGTTCGTGCCGTCCAGCCGGATGCCCTTCCTGTGCGTGATGAACATCGGCACGCGCGTGCCGTCCTTCGACGTGTAGAAGACCTGCTTCGTCTCGTATTGCGCCGGGTCGAAGCCCTCGAGCTGCGGCGCCCGGAACACCTCGTTCGTTCCGGTCGCGACGTCGTAGCGGAAGATCGTCGTCGGGTAGAGGAACGACGTGAACGCGTAGAACAGCTCGGGCGAGTCCGGCGTGCCGGTGAGACCCGCCACCGAGCCCAGGCCGGGGAGCTGGATCTCGCCCGCCGGCTCGCCCTCCAGCGTGTAGAACCGTACGCGGCTGGCCGCGTCCTTCAGGTACAGCGTGACGAGCTTGCCCCCGACGATCGTCGCGGCCTGGAGCACGTCCTCCGACTCCGGCACGATGGTGCGCCACTTCTCCCTTGCCGGGTCTCGCAGGTCGATCGCGATGATGCGCTGCCGCGGCGCATCCAGGTCCGTCTGCACGTACAGAACCGGGCCCTGGTTGCCGACGACGTTGTACGCCGCATCGAAGTCGTCGAGCAGCTTGACGACCGGCGACGACAGGTCGGGGCGGGCGGGGTCTCCCAGGTCGATGTAGTAGAGCCGGTTCTTCGGGTCCGTGCCGTGCCACACGTAGATCAGCGCGTAGCGCCCGTCCTGGGTGACCTGCGCGTTGAAGCCCCACTCCGGCTGGTCGGGCCGCTCGTAGATCAGGCGATCCTCGGCCTGCGGCGTCCCGACCACATGGTAGTACAGCTTGTGGTCGTGGTTCTGCTGGAGCAGCCGTTCGCCCTCGGCCGGCTCCGGGTAGCGGGAGTAGAAGAAGCCGCGGCCGTCGCGCGTCCAGGAGATGTCGGTGAACTTGGCCCAACGGACGTGGTCCTCGAGGTCGCGGCCGGTCGCGATCTCGCGCACGTGCAGCTCCTGCCAGTCCGATCCGCCGGAGGACGTGGCGTACGCGAGGTAGCGCGCGTCGTGTGAGACCGCGAGCCCGGAGAGCGCGACGGTGCCATCGGCGGAGAGCGTGTTCGGGTCGAGCAGCACGCGCGGCTCGGCATCCAGCGACGGCTGCACGTACAGCACGGCCTGGTTCTGGAGCCCGTCGTTCTTCGTGAAGAAGTAGAGCCCGCCCTCGCGGAAGGGGAGCCCGTACTTCGGGTAGTTCCAGAGCCGCGTGAGGCGCTCGCGGATGCGCTCGCGTTCAGGGATCCCGGCGAGGTGCGCGAACGTGACCTCGTTCTGCGCCGCGATCCACGCCTTCGTCTCAGGCGCGTCCGTGTCCTCGAGCCAGCGGTAGGGGTCCGGCACCTTCGTGCCGTGGTAGTCGTCTACGACGTCGACCTTCCGCGTCTCCGGGTAGGTGATCCGCTGCTGGGCGCCGGCGCGCTGCGCCGTGATCGTCGATGCCATCAATGCGAGTGCAAGGGTTGCGTGGCGGGTGCGGGTGCGCATGGCTCCACCCCCTTCGCGGTTGCGCGGGTCGGACATGCCGGTGATTTCCGTAGTATAGCGAGGGCGCGGCCGCGGCTCCAGTTGGGACGCGCGGTCGCGGCTCCAGTTGCGGGGGGCGCTCGCGGCCGCCGCCGGACCGAGCGGGGCCAGGGGCGTGTTCGGGGAATCGCGGGATGGTTCAACCTTGTACCATCGGGCGCGCCGGCGGGGTACAAGCCCGCGGGAATCCCGGTCGATCCATCGGTTCAACCTGGCCGGTGGTTCAACCTTGAATCATCAGGCGCGCCGCGGGGGCCCATCCACCGTGAGTCCCGGCCGATCCCGATGGTTCAATGTCGAACCAATCCCCGCCCGCCGGCCTCCGCACCCGCGACCGCGCGCTCGTACAGGGCCAGCACATCGGCACGGCTGAGCAGGCCGAGCAGTCGCCCGGCCTCGGGATCGACGACGGGCAGCGACGCGGCGCCGCGCACGCCCATGCGGCGCACCGCGTCCAGCAGCGAATCCTGCGGCGTGACGGGATCCACGGGCGTCGCGACATCCGCGGCAATCAGCAGCGCCGTCGCCTCGGGCGGTTCCGCGGCGAGCCGCACCAGGTCGGCGACCGTGACGACGCCGACCAGCCGCAGCTCGCGGTCCACGACAGGGAAATCCGTCTGTGCGCCCTGCTGCAGCCGCGCCAGGAGCTGCGGCACCGTCGCGGCCTCGCCGATGACCTGTGGGTCGGGGTCGTACGCGTCCGCGACGGACAGGCCCGCGAGCACGTCCCGGTCCGCGCCTTGCTCGAGGACCTCGCCCCGGCGACGCAGCCAGCCGCTGTAGAGCGAGTCCGGCTCGATCCGCGTCGCGATCAGGTACGCGATCACCGTGGTCAGCATCAGCGGCAGCATGATCTGATAGTCGTTCGTCATCTCGAACACGATCAGGATGCCGGTGATCGGCGCGTGCGTCGCGGCTGCGACGACAGCGCCCATGCCGACCAGCGCGTACGCCTCCGGGCTCAGGCCGAGGTCTGGGAAGAGCGCCGTGAGCCCCGCGCCGAACGCGCCACCTGTCGCGGCGCCGATGTAGAGCGCGGGCGTGAACACGCCGCCCGACCCGCCGGTGTTCAGCGTGATGGCTGTCGCGACGATCTTGCCCAGCGCGAGCAGGACGAGCGCGTACCAGGACAGGCGGCCGAA
>DASVDJ010000032.1:0-24118 GCA_036381155.1 Vicinamibacterales bacterium | reverse complement strand
TACCTCGAGGAGATCGGCCCGCGGCGCGATCGCGCCGTCGACGTCGAGGAAGCGATGCTCTCGATGGCCATCGCCGTGCGGTCGTATCTCCTCGTGCCGGACGCCGTCCGCCTGGAGCGGTTTCGTGAGTCCCGCCAGGTCCTCGTCGATATGGCGAGCCGGCTGGAGAGCGAGACCGGGAGGGCTGCGGATTCGGCGACGGTCCGGTCAGTTTCGGCGCGGCGTGTCCGGCAGCTCGCCGACCGCTATGTCGCCGCCGCCGATCAGGCCGTGACGCAGCGGGGCACGGAGCGGATGGTGGACCTGGAGCGCGAGATGGTGGACGCGCGGGAAGCGCTCGCGTCCGAGCTCGGGCACGTCCTGCGGCAGGAAGAGGAGGCCTCCCGTTCGGCGCTCGACGCGATGGCCAGCTCGCGTGAATCGGTGCGGGAGGCCATGATTGCGGCCACGGTGCTCATGATCGGATGCGCGTTGCTCCTGGGCTACGGGACCTCGCAGTCGATCTCGCGGCCGCTGCGACGTCTGGTGCGCGCCGCGCAGGGGCTCGAAGACGACGACTGGCGTCCCGCGCTCGCGCTGGCCCGGGAGCGGGCCGCCTCCCCGACCCGCCCCCGCAACGAAGTGCAGGTGCTGGCCAACGCGCTTGGCGCGGCCGCCTCGGCGCTCGAGAGCCGGGCCCAGCGCCTGCGCGCCGACGGCGAGCTGGCGTTGGCCGCGGCGTCGACGCTCGACCGCACGCTGCTCGCCGAACGCGCGCTCGGGATCATGGCGGCGCACGTGCAGGCCGAAACCGGTGTGATCTACGGCCGCCGGCGCGGGAGCGATCGGCTGGAGCCGCTGGCCCGCCGTGCCGTGGCGGATGCCGGTCCCGTGCGCGTCGGCGAAGGCCTGCCGGGGCAGGCGGCGATCGACGGCCGGCTGCACGTGATCCGGGAGATTCCGCCGGACACGCCCTTCGCGGTCCGGCTCGGGTACGACCAGGCGCCGCCACGTGCGGTAGCCGCCGTGCCGCTGCGGTTCCGCGACGAAGTGCTCGGCGTGGCGGTCCTGGGATCGCTGCGCGGATTCGACGCCGAGGCGCTCGCCTTCCTCGAAGCCGCCGGCGGGCAGCTCGGGATCGCGCTGCACACGGCCGCGGGGCACGAGGAAATCGAGCGGCTGCTCGGCGAGCTGCGCGAGTCGAACCAGCAGTTGCAGGCGCAGAGCGAGGAGCTGCAGGCGCAGAACGAGGAGATCCAGGCCCAGAACGAGGAGATCCAGTCGCAGAACGAGGAGCTGCAGGCGCAACAGGAGGAGCTCCAGCGGCACGCGCGGGAGCTGGAGGTCTACAGCGCCGACCTGCGCCGCCACGCCGCGATGCTTGCCGAAGCGGACGCGCGCAAGAACGAGTTCCTCGGCCTGCTCGCGCACGAGCTGCGCAACCCGCTCGCGCCGATGACCATCAGCCTGCTGATCCTCCGGCAGTCCGAGCCCGGCAGCGAGCGCGCCCGCCGCGCCCAGGCCGTGATCGAGCGGCAGGTGCACCACCTGTCGCGGCTCATCGACGACCTGCTGGACACGACGCGCATCTCGCACGGCAAGATCCAGCTCGCACGCGAGCCGCTCGAGCTGGTGGAGCTCGTCCAGAGCTGCATCGAGGACCAGCAGGCGACGATCGCCGGGAAGTCGCTGCAGCTGACGGTCGATCTGCCCGCGCCCGGCATCTGGGTGGACGGCGACCGCACGCGCCTGTGCCAGGTGCTCAACAACCTGCTGAGCAACGCGACGAAGTTCACGGATCCGGGCGGTCGCGTGTCGGTCAGCCTGCGCGCCGAGGGAGGCGAGGCGGTGCTCGAAGTCGTCGACACCGGCGCGGGGATCGATCCCGAGCTGCTGCCGGCGATGTTCCAGCCGTTCAGGCAGGGGACGACGAGCCTCGAGCGCGAGAACGGCGGGCTGGGGCTGGGGCTTGCGCTGGTGAAGGCGCTGGTCGAGCTGCACGACGGCTCGGTCGAGGGGCACAGCGACGGCCACGGCACCGGGGCCCGCTTCGTCGTCCGGCTCCCGACCCGTCCGGCGGTGGAGCGCGAGGTCCGCGCGCCGGCGGAGCCCGACGGGACGCGGAGCTACCGCGTGCTGCTCATCGAGGACAACCGGGACGCGGCGCAGTGCCTCGCGGAGGCGCTCGAGCTCCAGGGGCACCACGTCGAGGTCGCGCACACGGGCCTCGAGGGCATCGAGAAGGCCTGCGCGCTCGTGCCCGACCTGGTCCTGTGCGACATCGGGCTGCCCGCCGTCGACGGCTACGAGGTCGCGCGGCGCCTGCGCGCCGACGAGCGGCTGCGTCCGACCATGCTTGTCGCGTTGAGCGGGTACGCGGCGGAGCAGGACCGCGCGAAGGCGCAGGCCGCCGGATTCGACCGGCACGTCGCCAAGCCGCTGACGCCCGAGCTGTTCTCGCAGATCCTCACGCAGCTCGCCGCACGCCGGCTCGAGGAGAACTGACTCTCTGGGCCGGCCTTGGGCTTTGGGCTTCGGGCCCTGGGGCTTGTCTGGGGGTTGACCGGGGCGTCGCGCCAATCCGCGCGGTGTTCGCAGTCACACTGCTCGACTGCCCGCATGGTCGCGACTGACCGCGCCTTGGTGCCTGCAACTCACTCCAGTTCGGTCTGGGCAGCGTGACAGCGAATCACGCCCGGGGCGAGCACCGCTGCCGCCGTCCATCCCGGACCGAAAACCCAAGGCCCGAAGCCCAAAGCCCAAAGCCCAAAGCCCAAAGCCCAAGGCCGGCCGAAGGCCCAAGGCCGCCGAAGGGGCCCTACCAGGGCGGCAGCGTCTTGAACAGGAACTCCTGCAGGAACGGGTCCGGCGACGAGAGCAGCTGCGTCGCCGTGCCCTCGAAGTGCAGCCGCCCCTGGTGCAGCACCATGAACAGCACCTGCTGTTCGATCTCGGGCGACTTGACGAACTGGATCTGCCCGTCCGACTGCACGGCGCGGTGCGTCGCCACGTAGTGCGCGTCGCGGATCTGGTGGGTGACGACGATCGACGTCACGTGCTCGAGATCCCGGAGCTTGACGATCTCGTTGGTGACCGTCGTCGCGATGATCGGATCCAGCCCCGTCGTCGGATCGTCGAAGAGCAGGAGACTCGGCCGCGACGCCATCGCCCGCGCGATCGCGACGCGCCGCCGCTGTCCGCCGGACAGCTCCGAGGGCATGCGGTCCAGATACTCGCCGAGCCCGACGAACCCGAGCACCTCCTGCACGCGCTGCCGCGCCTCCGGCTCCGGTATCCGCTCTTCCTCCGTCAGCCGGTAGCCGACGTTGTCGGCGACCGTCAGCGAGTCGAACAGCGCGCTCTCCTGGAACAGCATGCCGATGTCGGCGCGCAGGGTGAGAAGCTCGCGCTCGGTGAGGTCGTTCAGCCGGACGCCGTTGACGATGATGGTGCCGGAATCGGGCCGGAGCAGGCCGAGAATCAGCTTCAGCACGACCGACTTCCCGGCGCCGCTCGCGCCGAGCAGGATCTTCATGCTCCCCGCGGGAAGCTCGAAGCTGAGGTCGCGCAGGACGACGTTGTCGTCGAAGGCGAACGAGACGCGGTCGAAGACGACGGCGGGGCGGCGGCCGTCCGGTTCTGGCCGGCGTGCGCCGGCCGGTGCGGCGGTGGTGTGCATGAGTTCCGGACTCCGCGATGTCGATCCCGGTCGGTCCCGTTCGTATAGGAGATGAGCGCCAGGCCGGGTCGCCTGGCTTCCGGGCCGGCCGTCAGGCCGGCCGTCTCAAGGAGCGACCATGAAGCATTATCTGCTGAGCATCTACCAGCCCGACGGCCCGCCGCCGCCGCCGGAGTTCCTCGACCCGATTATGCAGAAGGTCAACGCGCTGACGGCCGAGATGAAGGAGGCCGGCGCCTGGGTGTTCGGAGGCGGGCTGTTCGGGCCGGAAACGGCGACGGTCGTCCGGGCGAACGGCAGCGACGTGCTCATGACCGACGGGCCGTACATCGAAGGCAAGGAGCACATCGGCGGCTTCACCGTCGTCAAGGCGCCGGACCTCGACGCGGCGCTCGGATGGGCTCGGAAACTGGCGACGATCATCGCGCCGCTGGCGATCGAGGTACGGCCGTTCCAGCACGGGGGCAGTATCGAATCGTGACTTGCGAGCCCGCGGCGGCGGACGTCGAGCGCATCTTCCGCGAGGAGTACGGACGCGGGGTCGCGGTGCTGATCCGCGCGTTCGGCGATATCGACCTCGCGGAAGACGCCGTGCAGGACGCCTTCGCGGTGGCGCTGGCGCGCTGGCCCGCGACGGGGCTCCCGCCGAGCCCCGCGGGCTGGATCGTCACCACGGCCCGCAACCGCGCGATCGATCGCCTGCGCCGCGAGGCCACGCGCGACGAGCGCCACGCGGAGGCCATGCGGCGGCTCGAGCGCGACGGTGCGCCGGAGGAGGACCCCGTGGGAGACGACCGCCTGCGTCTGATCTTCAGCTGCTGTCATCCGGCGCTCGCGGTCCCCGCGCAGGTCGCGCTGACGCTGCGCCTGCTCGGCGGCCTGACCACCGCGGAGATCGCCCGCGCGTTCCTCGTCGCGGAGCCAACCCTGGCGCAGCGCCTGGTGCGGGCGAAGGCGAAGATCCGCGACGCGGCGATCCCGTATCGCGTGCCGGACGAACGGGAGCTGCCGCAGCGCCTGCGGGCCGTGCTCGCGGTCGTCTACCTGATCTTCAACGAAGGCCACAGCGCCAGCGGAGGCGATCGCCTGGTGCGTGAGGAGTTGTGCGCGGAGGCGATCCGCCTCGGACGCACGCTCGCGGGGCTGATGCCCGGCGAGCCGGAAGTGATGGGGCTGCTCGCCCTGATGCTGCTGAGCGACTCGCGCCGCGCGGCCCGCGTCGACGCCGCCGGCGACCTCGTGCCGCTCGCCGAGCAGGAGCGGGCGCGGTGGGATCGACGCCTGATCGCGGAAGGCCAGGCGCTCGTGCGGCGATGCCTCCGGATCAACCGGCCCGGCCCGTATCAGATCCAGGCGGCCATCCAGGCCGTGCATGCCGACGCGCGCACGCACGCGGACACCGACTGGCGGCAGATCCTGCAGCTGTACGACCAGCTCCTGACGATCGCGCCGGGCCCCGTGGCCGCGCTGAACCGTGCCGTGGCGCTTGCGGAAGTGCAGGGGCCGCTCCCGGCGCTGCGCGAAGTGGAGCGGCTCGATCTGCCGCAGTACCACCTCTTTCACGCCATCAGGGCCGACCTGCTCCGCAGGCTTGGCCGGGTCGAGGAGGCCGTGGCCGCCTGCGACGCGGCAATCGCCGCCGCGGGCAACGCCGCCGAGCGCCGGTTCCTCGAGCGGCGCCGGCAGGCGCTGCGCCGCTGACCGGCGGCGCGGAGCCTTACGACACCGCGCGCCGCGGGAGCTCCAGCCGCAGCATGCGCTCGCGACGCTGCTCCTCCGCGAGCGTCCGCGCCCGCGCCTGCAGCAGCTCGCGCAGGGTGATGAGCCCCACCAGCTTCGGTTGCTCTCCGCCCGAGACGACGGGCAGGCGCGTCACGCCGTGTTCCGCCATCCGGTACACAATCGCCCGCAGCGCCTCGTCCGGCCGCGCCACGACCGGCCGTCGGTTGATCCACGCGGGCAGGCCGGAGGAGGAGCGTTCGGCGAGGAAGCGCGGCAGGTCGCCGGCCCTCACCAGTCCGAGCAGCGTCCCGTCTTCGTCGACGATCGGGAACAGCCGCTGCGGGTGGTCGGGGCCGGGATGATGCTCCCCGGTCCCGGGTGACGGTGTGAGCGTGACGACGTCGGTCCGCATGACGTCGCGGACGAAGGTGAGCTCGAGCGGGTCGACCGAGTACTCGCGGCTGAGGTGAAACCCGCGGCGGCTCACCTTCTCGGTCAGGATGGACCGCTTCATCGTCAGGGTCGTGAGGCCGTAGGAGGTGAAGACCGCGACGAGCAGCGGGAAGAGCATGTTGAACTCGTGCGTCAGCTCGAGCGCGAAGAGCGTCGCCGTGAACGGCGAGCGCATCGTCCCGCCGAGCGTGGCCGCCATGCTCAGGAGCGGCCAGAAGCCGGCGCCGTAGTCGGGGAACGCCGCGCTCTCGAGCGCGCCCAGCGCGCCGCCCATCATCAGCAGCGGCGCCAGCACGCCTCCGGACGTGCCGGAGCCGAGCGCCATCGCCCAGATGATCCACTTCACGACGAGGACGCCGGCGACGAGCCGCAGCGTGACGTCCCCCTGCAGCATCGCGCCGATCGTGTCGTAGCCGACGCCGAGCGCCTCGGGAAAGAGCAGGCCGCCGAGACCGACACCGAGGCCCCCGAGCGCCGGCCACCACATCCAGTGGATCGGCAGCAGCTGGAAGGCGTCCTCGAAGAAGTAGACCGACCAGGTGAGCCCCATCGAGAGCAGGCCGGCGAGCAGGCCGGCGGCCCCGCACAGCACGGCCCCCTCCGCGCCCACGAACGGCGCGTGGGCCGCGGTCGGGAAGAGCGGCGCCGGTCCGATCCAGTAGTGCCGGAGCACGGCGGCCGTGATGCTGGCGATCGCCACGGGCAGCAGGCTGCGCGGCTTCCATTCGAAGAGCAGCAGCTCGAACGCGAGCAGGACGCTCGCCGTCGGGGCGGCGAAGGTCGCCGACATGCCGGCCGCGGCGCCGGCGACGAGCAGCGTCTTGCGCTCGGCGCTCGACAGGTGCAGGCACTGCGCCGTGAGCGACCCGAAGGCGCCGCCGGTCATGATGATCGGGCCTTCCGCGCCGAACGGCCCGCCGGACCCGATCGAGATCGCGGAGGACAGCGGCTTCAGGATCGCGAGCTTCGGTTCGACGCGGCTGCCGTTGAGCAGGATCGCCTCGAGCGCCTCCGGGATGCCGTGACCGCGGATGCGCTCGGACCCGAAGCGCGCCATCAGCCCGATGATGAGCGCTCCCGCGGCGGGGATGACCACCACGGCCCAGCCGAGCGTGTGCTGCGCCGGCGTGCGTTCCACGAGGTCGAACGCCTGGAAGAAGAAGAGGTTCGTGAAGAGCGTGATCAGCTTCAGCAGGCCGACGGCAACCGCGGCGCCGAGCGCGCCGATGCCGGCGCCGATCAGCGAGAGCATGACCATGCGCCGGTCGGCCGTGAAATCGCCCAGCTCGGCGCGGTGCGGCAGGTCGGCGGTGACGGAGTTCATGAAAGCAGTGTCCTGAGTGTTTCGAGCAGGGCCGGCCCGGCCGTGTTGAGCTCCTCGCGGTGGATGCCGGTGAGCGTCCGGAGCACCGCCTCCCCCTCGCGCGTGATCCGGACGAGCACCTGACGCCCGTCGTCCGGATCGAGCTCGCGGGACACGAGCCCGCGGCGCTCGAGCCGGTCGACGAGGCCCACCGTGCTGTGATGGCGCAGCTGGAGGCGCTCGGCGAGGGTGCCGATCGTCGGCTTGAGCCCCTCGGGCAGCCCCTTCAGCGCCAGCAGCAGCTGGTGCTGCTGGCTGTTCAGGCCATGCGCCCTCGCGGCGCTCTCGCTGAAGTGGAGGAATCGCCGGATCTGGTAGCGGAACTCGGCGAGTGTCCGGTAGTCGGGTCGGCGGGCGGCCATGGCAACCCGCAATTATATCGCATTACGATATGATGACGCGCCGAGGCGCTGTCGGTGCCCGCCGGCAGGACGCCCGTGCGCGCCGGGAACAATTCGGGACGCGCGCAGGTATTTCTCTCCCATGACCTCCCCCTCCGGTCCCGGCGGGGCTCTGCGGCTCTGGCCCGGCCTCCTCATCGTCGCGCTGCTGCTCCTGACGAGGTTCGGCCTGCCTCTCGTCGCCGAGTCTCCGGCAGCCGGCTACACGGCTGTGTTCGGCGGACTGCTCGGTGGCGTTGCGGTGTTCGGCTGGTGGCTGTTTTTCAGCCGGGCGGCGTGGGCCGATCGCGTCGGCGCCGTCGCGCTCCTCATCGTCGCGCTCGCCGCGACGTCATCCGCGCTCCTGCACCCGTCGATTGCGACCGGCATGATGGGAATGATGTTCTTCATCTACGCGATTCCCCTCGTCGCCGTCGCGTTCGTCCTCGCGGTGGCGGCGGGGTGCATGCTGGGCCCCGGAGCGCGCCGGGTGCTCATGGCCGCCGCGATCCTGACCGCATGCGGCAGCTTCGCGCTGCTCAGGAGCGACGGAATCAGAGGCGACGGCTCGGCGCAGTTCGCCTGGCGCTGGGTGCCGACCGCCGAGGAGCAGCTGCTGGCGGAATCGGGTCCCGCGCCCGCCTTTGCGCCGGCGCTCGAGGAGGAGGCGCAGCGGCCGGCACCCGAGCGCGAGAGGAGACCAGCGGGCGACGCGATGCCAGATGAAACGGGCGAGCCCGTCCTGCCTGCCTCCGCAGACGTGCCCCCGGCCCGCGATGCGGCAGTCACACCCGCTGCACCGGCGTCGCCCGCGATCGCCGCACCGGTGTGGGCTGGCTTCAGGGGCGCGGCGCGCAACAGCCGTGTCGAGGGCGTGCGCATCGGCACCAACTGGATCGCATCTCCGCCGTCCGAACTGTGGCATCGGCCGGTCGGGCCCGGGTGGTCCTCCTTCGCCGTGCGCGGCGATCGTCTGTACACGCAGGAGCAGCGCGGTGAGGCGGAGGTGGTCGCCTGCTACGACGCGGCGACCGGCACGCCGGTGTGGACCCACGAGGATCCCGTCCGCTTCTGGGAGGCCAACGGCGGCGCCGGTCCGCGCGCGACGCCCACGCTGGCCGGCAACCAGGTGCTCACGCTCGGCGCCACAGGCCTTCTCAACGCGCTCGACGCCGCGGACGGCACCGTCCGCTGGACGCGCAACACGACGGCCGACACGGGCGCGTCCGTCCCGTACTGGGGCTTCTCGAGCTCGCCGCTCGTCCTGGACGATCTCGTCGTGGTCTATGCCGGCGCGCTCGCCGCGTACGATCGCGCGAGCGGGGACGTGCGCTGGGTCGACCGGCAGCGGGGCGACAGCTACAGCTCACCGCAGCTGGTGGTCCTCGACGGGGTCGCGCAGGTCGTCCAGATGACCGGTCAGGGCGCGATCGGCCTCGCGCCCGACGACGGGCGCGTGCTCTGGCAGCATCCGTGGGACGGCTTCAGCATCGTCCAGCCTGCCGCCCTCGACGACGGCGTTCTCATCAGCACGAGCGGCGCAGGGGGAGGCGGGCTGGGAGTGCGCCGTCTTGCGATCCGTCGCGACGACGGCGGCTGGAGCGTGTCCGAACGCTGGACCAGCAACGGGCTCAAGCCGTACTTCAACGACTTCGTCGTGCACGAGGGGTATGCGTACGGATTCGACGGGCGCATCCTCTCGTGCATCGATCTCGAGACCGGCACCCGGGCGTGGAAGGGGGGCCGCTACGGCAACGGTCAGATGGTGCTGCTGGCCGATCAGGATCTGCTGCTGGTCACGTCGGAGGACGGCGAGCTGGCGCTCGTGCGCGCCACGCCCGATCGCTTCGAGGAGATCGCGCGGATGCCGATCCTCGAGGGCAAGACCTGGAACCACCCCGTCCTGGCCGGCGATCTCCTGCTGACGCGCAACGGAGAGGAGATGGCCGCGTACCGGCTCCCGCCGGCGCGTTGACGCGCGACCGCGAGACAGGATGCGTCGAGCGGTCGCGCCCTTCACGTTTCCCGCTTCCAGCTTCCCGATTCAATCGAGGTGCTTCACCATCAGCACCTCGTTGCGGCGTTCGTTGTAGACGAGCTCGTCGGCGATCTGACGCGCGATGAGCATGCCGAAGCCGCCGGGCCGCAGGCCGCGGGCGGCGCGTTCCATCGCCGTCGCCAGCACGTCCTCGGGGCTCTCCGATCGCGCCGCGTGCGCGAGGTCGTCGGCGTCGAATCCCGGCCCCGGATCGCGGAAGTGATAGACGATCGCGCGCGCCGTCTTCGCGGCGGTCACCTCGATCGTCGTGTCGGGGTCGAAGCCGGCGCCGTGCTCCATCGCGTTCAGCAGCAGCTCCCGGAACGCCGCGATGAGCAGGTCGTGCTCGCGATCGGGGACGATTGCCTGCTGCAGCTCGGTCATGAAACGCACGAGGCGCTCGACCGTGACCATGTGGCAGGTGACGCGCAGCGTGAGCCAGTGCGGGAGGCCCGAGACGACCTCGATGCCGTCGCGCCACTCGGGCGCGCGCGCCGCCGTCCGGACCATGTCCGCGATTGCGCCGGCGTCGAAGGGGCCGGTGAAGCAGGCGAAGACGTTGGCGCGCATCGCCGCGATGATCCCGTCGCTCGTCGCGTCGGGCGACAGGGCGATGACCGGCACGCCGGGACGGATGGCGGCGGCGTCCCGCGCGACGGCCAGGCCGTCCTCAATCGGCGCCTCGGGATTGGTGAGCAGTACGTCGCAGCCGTGCTGCCGCAGCGCCTGGAGCGCGTCGCTGGTCGCGAGGCAGAGCTGGACGTCGTGGCCGTCCAGCTCGTTGCAGCCGCGCAGCGCCTCCAGCAGCGCGCCGTCGCGGCCGATCATCAGGACACGTCCCATGGTGGCTCCCGCCCCGGGCCGGATGCGGCCCGCGTGACGGGAACGATGCCCCGAACGGCCCCGCCGACGCAAGCGCCAGCAGGCATCCGATCGGGCACTGACCGCCGGCGTTCACGCCTGTCGCGAGCCGAGCCGTCTGACGGTCTCGAGCGCCGCGCCGTAGACCCAGTGGCCGGCGAGCGCGTACGCGTGCACGCCGGGACCGAGCTCGCGCGGGCCGCGCGACAGGCCGAGCGCCGGTGTCACCAGCTCATCGGCGACCGCCCAAACCGCCGTCCCGTACAGCGTGCCGTGCCCGAAGCGGATGAACGGGAGGCCGTCGGCGAGCACCGCGTAGCACGCGCCGGCCGAGGCGCCGAAACCGACGTGCGCCAGCGATCCGAGGAGCGGCCGATCGCGCCGCCGCGGTTCCCGCCCGGTCGCGGCGCGATACACCCGCGCACCCATCCGCACCGCCGCATCCTCGTGAGAGCGCCCTGCGGCCTGCGGCGGCTGCACGCCACGGCCGGTCCGATCGCTCCCCGGCGCGGCGCTCTCCGCCTCACGTCCGCCGGTGGCCGCGCTCACCGCACGCGCGAACTGGTTCATCACCAGTCCGGCCAGCACACCGGCGGCGGCGCCGAGCACGGCCTGCCGGACAAGGCGCGTGCCCGGACGGGCGGACGCGCCCTCTTCCCGCGGCCTGTCCGACACGGCCATCTCTGCGCGCATGGATCCTCCAGTCGGATTCTCCAGGAGCGGCTTGCGGGCCCGGGGCCCGCGACCCCGGGCGGCAAGCGCGGCCGCGATGGCGTCTACTTCGCGCGCGCGTGCAGGTTGAACATCGCACCCTGCGGGTCGCGCGCGTTGACGATCCTGTCGCCGCCCGGCACTTCCATCGGGCCGTTCACGATGGTCCCGCCGTGCTTCGTGATGCGATCGACGGCGGACGTGATGTCGGGCACGCGGAAGTAGACCTGCCAGAACGGCGGCAGCTCGCTCATCTCCGGCCCCTTGTTCATCATTCCGCCGATCATCCCGTGCGGACGGTTGAACAGGTAGTACTTGCCCATCGGGCCCATGTCCAGCGCGTCGCTCTGGGTCCAGCCGAACACCTCGCCGTAGAACGCCATCGCCGCCGGCGCGTCGGTGGTCATCAGCTCGTGCCACGAGGCTTCCCCGATCTCCGCCGGGCCTTCAGGCCGCGGCTCCTCGCCGGCGGGCTCGTAGATGTAGAACGAGGCGCCCTGCGGGTCCATCATCATCTGCATGCGGCCGATCATCGGGACCTCGATCACCGGCGAGCAGGTCCGCCCGCCGAGCCGCGTGATGTGCGCCACGCCGTCTTCGAGCTTCGGGACGCCGACGTACATCGACCAGAACGGGGGCATCCTGAGATCGGCCGGCAGCGCCATCAGGCCTGCGACCTCGACGGATCCGTCCCGGCTGAAGACCGTGTACGGCTGCGGCGAGTTCGGGGACGGCGCCGCGGTCCAGCCGATCACCGCGGAGTAGAACGCCTCCGCGCCCTTCGTGTCGGTCGTCATCAGCTCGTACCAGAGCGGGCGTCCGAGAATCGATGAAGCTGCACGCGTCATGACAGGTCCTTCCGTTCAATCGACTGGTCGTCGAAAGGGAAATCATCGATCGGGGCAGTCTGGCACATCCCGGAGGGTCTGAGAACGCCTGCACGACCTCAGCCGGCCGCACAAGCATGTCCCGTTCCGGAGCTCGCGACGGGGCGCCGCAGAGGCAGTCCCCGCCGATGAGTGTCACCGGCCTGCCGACGCGCCGGGTCGACTACAGTAGACCCATGCCGACCCGGGGACCCGTTGTCATGATGCCCGTCGCGGTGATGCGCACGCCCTTCAAGGAGACCGGTGAGATTCCGAAGGGGCTCGGGGCGAAGCACGAGGCCGACGGCGTCATCGAGCTCGACCCGGCCCTCGAAGCGGGTCTGCAGGACATCGACGGCTTCTCGCACCTCTACGTCATCTGGGTGTTCGATCGCGCGCAGGGCTGGGAGCTGCTCGCCCATCCGCCCAGCGACGAGCGCCCGCACGGCGTGTTCGCCACGCGGTCGCCGCAACGGCCCAACCCGATCGGCCTGACGACGGTGAAGCTGCTGCGCCGGGAGGGACCGCGTCTGCATGTCCGGGGGGTGGACATGCTCGACGGGTCGCCCGTGCTCGACATCAAGCCGTATCTGTCGAGTGTTCCAGCAGACGAGCTCAGGCGGGGTTGGCTCGAAGAGGCGGAGGCCAGATCCCGTGAGCGGCGATGACCAGGAAGCGCGTCACGCCCGCTGATGACCTGGAGCACCTGCACGGGTAGAATGCCGCGCATGCCAGCACAGCCCCTGACCCGCCGGGAGTTCCTCACGAGGTCCGCGTGCGCGGCGGCGGCGGTCGGACTGACCGGAAGCCGCGCCACCGCCGCCGATCCGCTCTACCGGATCTCGCTCGCCGAATGGTCGATCAATCGGCCGCTGTTCGACGGCCGGATGCAGCACCTCGACTTCGCGCGGATCGCGAGAAGCGTGGGCATCGACGCGATCGAGTACGTCAACCAGTTCTTCATGGACAAGGCGAAGGACGCCGCGTACTTGCGCGAGATGAACCGGCGCGCCGCCGGCGAAGGCGTGACGCAGGTCCTCATCATGTGCGACAACGAGGGCAACCTCGGGGACCCCGATCCGGCGAAGCGCACCAGGGCCGTCGAGAACCACTACAAGTGGGTCGAGGCCGCGAAGGTCCTGGGCTGCCACACCGTCCGCGTCAACGGCTACAGCTCCGGCACCCCGGAGGAGCAGATGAAGCTCGTCGCCGACGGCATGCACCGGTTGTGCGAGTTCGCCGATCAGCACGGCATCAACGTCGTCATCGAGAACCACGGCGGCCTGTCGAGCAACGCGAAGTGGCTCGTCGAGACGATCCGGCTGGCGGACCACCCGCGCGCCGGCACGCTGCCGGACTTCGGCAATTTCCGGATCAGCGGCCCGACCCGCACCAACCCGGACGCGCCCGTCGTGAGCTACGACTCCTACGTCGGTGTTCAGGAGATGATGCCGCTGGCGAAGGGGGTGAGCGTGAAGCCGCGCGTGTGGGACGCTCAGGGCAACAGCTCCGACATCGATCTTCTGCGGATGATGACCATCGTCGTCGAGGCGGGGTACCGCGGCCACTGCGGGATCGAGCACGGGCCGGAGGGACGGGAGCTGGAGGGAATCCGGGAATTGCGGGTGCAGCTGGAGCAGGTGCGCGACCAGCTGGCGGTTCGCCGGAACGGGTGAGGGGCTGGCCGACGGGCTCACCACTCGCGACACGCACCGCGCGTCGGCCGGCGACGTCGCGGCACGGCCGTCATGGCCGGCGGCCGGCTCTCATATCCGTCCGCCGGGCGTCGCATCAGCGCGTGAGGAACTCCGCAAACGCGTGCCAGGCCGCGGTGCCTGACAACGCCAGCCGCCCCGGTACCGACAGGGCAATCAGCGCGCCGCCCCACAGGTAGACCGGATGCACGCGCCGCCGGCTCCATCCGTCATACACCATCCCGAACAGCACGAAGACAAACGACAGGCTGAAGAAGACCAGCGGCCCGCCCACGAGGCCGGGGATGCGGGCCACCGCGGCCGTGATGATACTCACGTACGCCAGCAGCATCAGCCGCTTGTGCGCCTCGCGATCGCGCCGGTTCAGGAGCGCGGCCGACACGAACAGCGTGAAGAGCACCATGTCGGTCAACGGCACCGCCATGAACGCGAGCGGGTCGATGCCCGGCGCCGCGGCGCCGGCTGCCCCCGCCGCGATCGCGGTCGAGACGCCGATGGGCACCATGATCGCGGCCAGGACCATCCCCGCCACACCGACGCGACGGTGCACGTCGACGCGGCGGGCCCGCACCAGTCCGGTCTGCACGACGAACAGGGCGACCCAGGCCGTGAACACGAACCCATGGACGTACACGAGCGGCGTCAACTCGACGCGGCCGCCGAGCGTCGGCACGTCGAAGAACGCGCGGAGATAGTACGTGCGCGCGAAGCCGACAAAGACGGTCAGCGCCATCAGGGCCGCCATGCCGCTGTAGAACGCGCGGTCGTAACGCCCCGGCTGGCGCACGACCTGCGGCGCCGCCGAACCTGGAACCAGACTGGTCGCCATGGGGACCCGATTCTACAGGGAGCCTCGCCGGCGCGTCCGATCTTTGTGGCACCACAGTTCCTTGCCCGGGTGCACCCGGGCCGCCCGGCTGCGACGATTGTCCGCAAGGGCTTGACATGGCCGGTGTAGCCATAGATAATTCACATATGAACGAGATTGGCCACGGCAGAGGCCATCTCATGGCGCTTGTGCACGCCGCCGGCGCCGTCCAGCGGCAGGCCGAGGCACAGCTGGCGGTAGTGGGGTTGTCGCTGCCGAAGCTCGCGGCGCTCGAGGCCATCTGGAACGCTGGAGCCTCCGTGCCCCTGAGCCAGTTGGCCGAGAGCCTGTCGTGCGTGAAGTCGAACGTCACGCAGCTGGTCGACCGTCTCGAGGCGGACGGCTTCGTGACGCGGGCCGCGGATCCGAACGACCGGCGATCGCGCCTGGCCGTGCTGACGCCCGCCGGCCGCGAGGCGTGCGAGAAGGGGCGTGCCATCCTGCAGGACACCGAACGCGGTCTGGTCGCGCGGCTCGGCGCGGAGGATGCGCGGACGCTGGTGTCGCTGCTGGCCAGGCTGTCGCCCTGAGACTTTTTTCGGCCATTAGTTCATCTATGCATAGTTGAACGCTGAATCAACAGGAGGATCACATGGCGACGAGCTCTCAGCTGTACACAGGCACCGCGGTCCGTTCGCACTCCGGATCACGTCCGGCCATCGGCACCGTCGCGCTCTGGGTCGTGCAGGTGCTCACGGCGGGCATGTTCGTCAGGGCGGGCTCCGTGAAGCTCACCGGCGATCCGATGATGGTGCAGTTCTTCGACGCGCTCGGGCCGGGGCAGTGGTTCCGGTACCTGACAGGAGGCATCGAAATCGCCGCTGCCGCGTTGCTGCTCGTCCCGCGCGCCGCCGTCTTCGGCGCGCTGCTGCTGGTGCCGACGATGATCGGCGCGATCCTGTCGCACGCTCTCATCGGCGGGTCCGTCGCCTCGGCGGCGATCCTGCTCGTCGCCAGCTCCACGATCGCCTGGTTCCGCCGCGGGGATCTCGCAGCCGTGCTCACCGCGATCGGCGGAACGCGCCTGGCGCCGCGGACCGAGTAGCGGCTGACCGGGCGAGACGTCACGGCCCGGAAGGCCGTCCGTCTTGCCCGTCCGCTGTTGCGGACGTGCCCCGTTCTCTTTCGGAGTCAGCCTCGAGACGAGACAATGAACGACGAGGCCGCCGGTCAGGGGCGGAAGACCTGGCGGGTGTCATGCGGGAGCACGCCATCTTTCTCTGCCCGATCTGCGATCAGCCCCTCGACGAGGGCCCGAGGTCGTTCGTGTGTCCTCACGGTCACGCATTCGATCGCGCGCGCAGCGGGTACGTGAACCTCCACCCGAGCGCCCGCCTCGGCGACACGCGCGAGATGCTGCAGGCGCGCCGTGCCTTCCTCGAGCGCGGGTTCTTCCAGCCGATCGCGGTCGCCGTCAACGACCAGGTCGTCGAACACCTGCACGCACTCCGGACGGCGAACCAGCTGCGCGGCGACGAGGTCATCGTCGATGCCGGATGCGGCGAAGGCTACTACCTGGAACGGTTGGCCGGCCGCCCCCGGGAGACCGGCACGTTCGCGCACGTGCGCCTCGTCGGGATCGACGCGTCGAAAGACGGGGTCCGGATGACCGCGTCGCGGTTGCGGGGACAGCCGTGCGCGGTCATGGACATCGCGCATGGCCTGCATCTGCGGCGCGGCAGCGCGGCCGTGCTCCTGAACGTCTTCGCGCCGAGGAACCCCGGCGCCTTCGCCGAGACGCTCATGCCCGGAGGTCTGTGCCTGGTCGTCATCCCTCGCGCGGAGCACATGCAGGAGCTTCGCGCCCTGCTGCCGCTGCTGGAGATTCCCGCCACGAAGCACGCCGGCCTCGTCCAGCAGTTCGCGCCGCATCTCACGCTGGTGCGGAGTCAGGATCTCGACGGCGTCGTGGAGCTCGATGCGGAGGCGGTCCGCGAGTGGGTGCGGATGGGGCCGAATGCGTGGCACCTCACGCCCGAGCAGGTGTCGGCCGTTCGATTTCCGGGTACCGTCGTGGCCCGGATCGCCTGCACGCTGCTGTCGTTCGAGAAGGGGCGCGTTGCCGATCGCGTGCGGGAGTGAGCGTGTCGCGGGCTGACACCGTGCACGCGATGGGCGGGCGGCCGCGTCCGCCCGCCCACCGGCGCGGACGGTGCTGCCTTCACGCGGCCGCCCTGGAGCCCCTGGCTTCCTGGATCGGCACGGTCCGGGCCTTCTTCTCCGCCCGCGGCGGCAGCGGCACGCTCACCTCGAGCACGCCGTCGGCGAAGGTCGCCTTGACGTCGTCGATCCCGGCTCCCTCCGGCAGCGGCACGGTGCGGTAGAAGCTGCCGTACTCGCGCTCACACCGGTAGAAGCCCTCGTGCTTCTCCTCGGCCTCGTGCTTCCGCTCGCCGCTGATGGTGAGCTGGCCGTCGGTCACCTCGACCTTCACGTCCTCCTTCTTCATCCCCGGCAGATCGATCTTCGTGACGAGACGGTTGTCCTTCTCGAAGACGTCGACGCGGGGGTACCAGCTGATCTCCGAGGCCTCGCGCTCGCGCCGCAGCGGCAGGCGGAGAAACGGCCAGTCGCCGAACAGCCGGTCGAACTCGGACGTCATCTCGCGCATCATCGCAAGCGGGTCACGCAGCAGCCCGGTCGGAACGAGCCCCGCTTCCTTCCTGAGTGCCATGACACCTTCTCCTTTCGCATGAAACTGGATGGAACGTATGGCGGACACGGCGCCGGAAGCATCGAGCGGCGTCGCTTCCATGCGGACGCCATCCGGAGATTGGCGCTGCAACACACGTTCCTGTGCGGACGAAGGGGAAGCGCGATGGGCCAGGCCCGTTCGTGGCGCCGGGTGGGATTGGGCGCGGAGATTTTCCGCGGGCGCCGGGCGATATTCCCCACCCGGCCGGAGCCGAGCGGGGGTCAGCCGCCTGAGATGGTCACGTGGGGGACGGGCTTCCGGTGGTCGAGGATCCCGACGGCAAACCGTGCCGCATGTCTCAGGACGCTGCTCTCGATCGCCGTCTGGTCGCGGATGCCGTCTTCCCTTTTCCTCTCGGCTTCTTCATCCCGTTTTCCCTGACCCGGCTCCTGATGATCCTCTGAATCAGCGCGGCCGGGACCTTGCCCCCCCGCGGGATGCGGAGCGTGCTCCCGACGACGGTCTGGGAGGCGAGCTGGTTCGCGAACGTCTTCCTGTCCTGCGCGCTCAGCCAGAAGAAGCTGCAGTGGCTCTTGAACGCGGCGAAGTACGCCAGCCGCCCGTTCTGGCTGTAGTAGGGCATCTGGTAGCTGATCGACTCGCGCGCCTCCGGCGCGGCCTTCCGGATGACCCGCCGCAGCTCGCGGAGCGTGCCCTGCGCCCACTTCGGTGCCCTGGCGATGTAGTCGGCGACGGTCGCAACGTCTCCCTTCATGGCGGCACCTCCCGCTGAGGACGGCCATCCACCGGACCCCCGGAACGTCGAATCACCACGAACCGCAGAGGCAGGGAGAGCACAGAGGCTTCGCCGGATCGGAGAAGTCTCCGTGCCGTCTCCGTCGCCGCTGGGTCTCCGTGGCCGGTGAACACGGACCGGATCCTCTTCGCGTGACGCCGCGAAGGATCGTCGCGATCGGGGGAGCCGGTCAAGCGGCCGGCACGACGGTGGGCTCGTTGCCTAGCGGCCGCTGGCGACGTAGACCATGCCACGCCGTCCTTCGCGGTCCTTCTCGTTGAGCGCGCATCGCACGGCGAATGCGTCATTCGGCGTGTCGGCGCACTCGAGGAACTGGAAGTCGCTCCGGTCCGGATTGCACTCGTTCCAGCCGATGGACGGGCCCGACGTCATGGCGAACATCCCGGTTGCGATGACCGTGTTGTTGAGCCGCTCGTAGATCCTGAAGCGGCGGGTCTTCGTGTACTTGCACTTTGTGCTGCCGAAGTGGAACGTCTTGTGATTGCCGGGATTGACCCGGTCGTCCTTCTGGAGGCTTCCGTCGGTGTGCAGGATCTCCACCTTGATGGACACCGCGGAGTCGTTGAAGAACTTCGCGCTGAAGTACACGGAGTCGTCTGCGGACGTCGGGGCGGTCCATGGGAGGGTCAGGAGCAGCGCTCCGGCGATGATGCAGGCTGGCGTGGTCCGTAACAGGGTGCGCATGGCGTGTCTCCTCGAGGCGCGGTCGCATCGGGAGCGGCCACCGGCCGCACGTCCGGCCTCGAATGAGATCGCGCAGGACCTCGCCTGAACCCCTCATCGGAGGGCGGGGCGCCGGCTGCGCCGCCCGGTTCCGGCGCGACCGGGCGGACGCCTCTGGAGGGGAGGATGGTGGGAGGCGCGAGGGCAGGGCTCCGCCACCGCTCACGACCTGCCGGCCTGGCGGGAGGCATCGCCGGACGTCTCCTGCTGACCGTCGGCGCGCGGCCGCAGCAGCGCGTCCACTTCGTCGTAGCCGCAGGGAAGCTCGATGCCCGCCACGGAAGCCCCCGCGTCGAGCAGTGCCCTGACGGAGTCCGGCCTGCGGCGTCCCATCCAGTACGAGTCGACGCACGCCTTCACCGCGAGCATCATCGCCGTGCGTCCCCTGCCGTCGACCGCCTCCACTGGCGCGCCTCGCGCAATCAGCAGCCGGACCACGTCGTGGCTCGCGCGCCACGCGGCGACATGGAGCGCCGTGCTGTTGGCGGCCACGTCGAAGTACGGATCGCCGCTGTACCGCGCGTCGACGGGGACCCCGCACTCGAGCAGGTTGTCCACACCCCGCACGTTGCCGACTCCCGAGAACGCCGCGAGGAACGCTCCACCCGACGCGAGGAGCTCGCGCGTCAGCGCCGGCTCGCGCTCGAGCAGCATCCTGATGGATGCGCGGTCGTCCATCGCGCACGCGGCGACGAGGCGATCGACGCCGGCAAGGCTGAGAGGCACGCCTCGGCTTTCGAGAAGCCGCAGGATGTCGCCTCGTCCACGGTGCGCCGCGATCTGTATGGCCGATCGACCGCATTTCGACCGGACAGCTGTTGGATCGGCTCCGCGATCGAGGAGCGCCACAATCGCCTCGATCCGGTTGTCGCGCTCGATGGCATGGTGGAGCGGGTAGGTGCCCCAGCCGGGCGACAGCGCGGGATTGGCTCCGTGGTCGAGGGCGAGGCGAAGGCCCTCGAGGTCGTGCCAGTCAGCCTTCCTGACGAGGATGCAGCCGAGACTCTTCTCGTTCAGCCGGCCGCTCTCGAGAAGGATTCTGAGCACCGTGTTGTCGGTCGTCTCGGGGACATGGTACGGCGTCTCCTCGTCGTTCGGATCGGCCCCGCGCTCCAGCAGGAGGCGCGTGAGGCCCGCGTGCTGCGCGATCCCGGCCGCACCGTAGATGGCGGCCTCCATCAACTGGCGCGGCTGCGTCTCCCGGTCGATGGTCTCGTACCAGCCGGTGTTCGGGCTGGCGCCGGCGTCGAGCAGCGCGCGGGCCGTGTTCACGAACGCGTCCGAGCGGGACCGGTCGAGCCGGAGGTAGCGGGAGAAGCACAGATACGTCAGCGCATCCCAGCCGAGCGGACCGCCCTGTCGCACCGCGTCGCCCGGATCCCGTGCGAGAAAGGCACGTACGGCGGGCTCATCGGCCAGGATCGCCGCGGTGTACACACTCGCCCGCGCCACGTGCGGATACCGCTCCAGGATCGCATTCGCCTCGTCGAGCGATCCCGAGCGGTGGTCCCTGCCGTCGCGCGGCACGCACGCCGCGTCGACGAACGCCGCGACCGGATCGTCCAGCGACGCGACCGCGCGCGCGATGCGCAGCGTGTCGATGTGCCGGGCGAACGTCGGCCAGCTGTCGAATCCGTGCTCGCGGGCGATCACGAACTGCGCATCGGCGAGAGAGAGGCGTGAACGAGTGCCGTGTGCGCGCACACGCAGGATGGCCTCTGGATCCTTCGCCGCGTACGCCTTCAGCAGCTCCTTCGCCTGCTTCTTGTACTGATCGAGGTTCGGACGCGCGGGCAGCTCGCGGGCGGGCATACGAATCTCCTTCAACGCGCCTGGAGTCCGCCGCAATCAGGCTGAACGAAGATTCGTGACGCCGGTTGTTGGAGGGTGGGCACGGCCCTTCCCGCGGACTGGATGCGCCCCTCGCGCTCCGGGCAGCGTACCCGGTCTTCGCGCCGGGCGCCAGTGAGGCGGCGTACGCCGGAGAGACCCTGCCTGGGACATGGACCGGTGGAGAGACACGGACGGGCTCGCCCGCGTGCACAGGGCACAAGCCCGGGCGTATGGTCCGGCCGGTGCATGCATCTCTCTCGTACCGCGACGGTTGCTGCCGCCCTTGTGCTTCCCCGCTCCCGCACGACGTCCACGTCGTCCTGACCGACGCGCTCTCCCGGCGCAGTCGTCATCAGGTAAGATTCCGTCCGCGGTGACGCTCTCCAACCGCCGGCACATCGGACGCTACGAGATTCTGGCGCCTCTGGGTGCCGGGGGCATGGGCCACGTCTATCGCGCGCACGACGCGCGGCTTGGCCGCGATGTCGCACTCAAGGTGCTCCCCGCCGAGGTCGCCGCCGATACCGGGCGCCTCGCCCGCTTCCGCCACGAAGCCCGCGTCGTTGCCGCCCTCAATCATCCCCACATCGTCACGATCTTCTCGATCGAGGATGCCGAGGGCGTGCCGTTCATCACGATGGAGCTGGTCGAGGGGCGAACGCTCGATCGCCTGCTGGCGGGCGGCGGGCTTCCGCCGGCGCAGTTCTTCGACATCGGCATCGCGCTCGCCGATGCGCTGTCCGCCGCGCATCGAAAAGGGATCGTCCACCGCGACCTGAAGCCGGCCAACATCGTCGTGACCGATGACGGTCGCGCCAAGGTGCTGGATTTCGGCCTCGCGCGCGACACCGCGGGACCGGCGGCCGACGATGCCGCGGCGACGGCGCTGGCGCTGACACAGGCGGGGATGGTCGTCGGGACCGTGCCGTACATGTCGCCCGAGCAGATCGAGGCCCGGCCGGTCGACCATCGCTCCGATCTCTTCTCCCTCGGCGTCGTGCTCTACGAGATGGCCTGCGGCGTGCGGCCGTTCAGCGGAGAGTCGTCGGCCGCCTTGATGTCGTCGATCCTCCGCGACCAGCCGCGCCCGTTCGTCGACGCGCGCGCCGACATGCCCGACGGCGTCTGGCGCCTGACGGCGCACTGCCTGGAGAAGGCGCCGCAGGACCGCGTGCAGCATGCACAGGACGTGCACGACGGGTTGCGGGCCCTTCGCCGTGCGTGGGAGTCGTCCGGCCCGGTGCCGGCGCGTCCGGGGGCTGCGCCGGGCTTCGGGACGACCCCGGCGAGCGATCTCAGGGTGGCCGTGCTTCCCTTCAGCTTCCGCGGCAGCGGCGACGCCGAAGGGCTGGCAGACGGGTTGACCGAGGCGATCACGGCGGGGCTGTCGCGCTTCCCGCACCTCCGCATCGTGGCCCGGCACGATGCCGCCGCGGCCAGAGGGCTCGCCGCCGACGCGCGCGCGGCCGAGAAGCTCGGCGCGCGCTACCTCCTCGAGGGCACGGTCCGTACGGCGGGCACCGCGCTTCGACTCAACGTGCGCCTGATCGACACCTCGACGAGCGCGCACATGTGGACCGAGACCTACGACCGGACGCTCGGCGGCGACCTCTTCGCCCTGCAGGACGATCTGGCCGGACGCGTCGTCGCGACCGTCGGCGACTCGCAGGGGGTGCTCTCACGATCCCTGGCGGCCTCACTCAAGGACCGCAGCCCGGACGACATGACCGTGAGCGAGCTGGTGCTGCGCTTCTACGGGTTCGCCCAGCATTTCAACCCTGACGAACACCGGCGGCTGCGCGCCGCGTTCGAGCGTGCCCTGACCCGCGAGCCGGGTCATGCGCAGGGCTGGGCGTGTCTTGCCTTCCTGTACGAGCAGGAACACTCGCAGCGCCTGAACCCGCTCCCGAATCCGCTGCAGCGAAGCGCCGAAGCCGCAAACCGCGCCGTCGAGCTCGATTCAACGAATCAGCATGCGTGCCGGGCGCTGGCCGTGCTGCGCTTCTTCGAGCGCGACCTGAAGAGTCTTCGCGTCGCGGCCGAGCGTGTGGTGGCGCTCAACCCGCTGAACACGACCAACATCGCGTACGTGGGCCTGATGCTCGCGTATGCCGGCGATTGGGAGCGCGGCCTCGAGATCATCGAGCGCGCGAGGGACCTCAATCCACACCTCCCGGGTTGGGTGCACGTCGTCGTCGCCACGTATCACTACCGCCAGGGGGCGTTCGACAAGGCGCTGGTCGAGGCGAAGCGCTCGAACCTGTCGCAGTTCATCTGGACGCCGCTCTCCGTCGCCGTCGCGGCGGGACAACTCGGCCTCGTCGCCGACGCACGCGCCGCGCTCGACGCGATCCGCAGACACCATCCGGCCTTTCTCGATCCCGACAACGTCCGCGCGCTCTGGTCCACCTGGCAGTGGGAGGCGGATCTCGTCGACCGCCTCCTGGAGGGGTTCGCGAAGGCGAAGGACCTCGTCGATCCGCCTCCCGGGGCGGCGCGGCCGTCGTCCGGCGTGGATCGACGGGCCTCGATCGCGATCATGCCGTTCTCCGATCTCTCCGCGGCGAAGGATCAGGAATGGTTCTGCGATGGGATCGCGGAGGAGATCCTGAACGCGCTGACGTCGCTCCCGAACCTGCGGGTCGCGGCACGCGCGTCCGCGTTCTCGCTGCGCGGCAGCCGTGACGATCTCAGGACGATCGGCGAGCGGTTGAACGTGAAGACCGTGCTCGGCGGAAGCGTGCGCCGCGCCGGCGACCGCGTCCGGATCACCGTCCAGCTCAGCAACGTCGACGACGGGTTCCAGCTCTGGTCGCAACGCTACGACCGCGAGCTGAAGGACATCTTCGACGTCCAGGACGACATCGCGCGGGCGGTGGTCGAACGACTGAAGGTCTCGCTCGCGGACGCACCGCTCGACCGGCAGGCGCGGCTCGTGGAGCAGCGAACGACCGACGTCGCGGCCTATCAGGTGTATCTCCGGGGCCGCGCGCTGCTGAATCGGCGCGGGGAGAGCATTCGCCCGGCGCTCGAGCTGTTCCAGCAGGCGGTGGAGCTGGATCCGGGCTACTCGCTGGCCTGGGCGGGCATCGCCGAGGCGTACACGGTCGTGTCCTACTGGGGCCTGCTGCCGCCGGCGGAATCGAAGCCCGTCACCCTGGCCGCGGCGCGCAAGGCCGTCGAGCTCGACCCGTCGTCGGCCGTCGCGCACACGGCGTTCGCCTGTGCGACGCTCATGCACGAGAACGACCGCGATCTCGCGGGGCAGGCCTTCGCGCGGGCCCTGCGGCTCAATCCGCGGTTCAGCGAGGGGCGCGCGTGGTACGCGCTGTTCTATCTGCAGTTCGTGTGCGGCGAGTTCGAACGCGGTGTCGCCGAGGCGAGGCTGGCACTCGAGCACGATCCGCTGTCGGCGTATGCCATCGGGGTGCTGTCGATGTGCCTCAGCACCGCGGGCCATCATGCCGAGGCCATC
>DASVDJ010000031.1:0-4280 GCA_036381155.1 Vicinamibacterales bacterium | reverse complement strand
GGCTCCGGGCGCATCGCCTCGGCCGGGGGCAGGCGGACCGCCCGGCGCACGGCGCCGAGCGCGCCGAGCACCGCGGTCCCGAGGCCGACCGCGGCCGCGACCAGCAGGACCCACCCGGGCGCGCGGAACAGCAGGACGGGGAACCGGAAGAACTCGTTGTAGAGCTCGTTCATGCCGGCGCCCATCCACAGGCCTCCGGCGATGCCCGCAACCGCGCCGGCAGCGCCGACGCAGGCGCTCCACGTCACGTAGTGCCAGCCGATCTCGCGGTTCGTGTAGCCGAGCGCCTTCAGCGCCGCGATCTGCTCGCGCTGCACGGACACGATGCGCGTGAGCACGACGTTGATGAGGAACGAGGCGATCAGCATGAAGACGACCGGCACGATCAGCCCGAAGCCGCGCAGCTGCGCCAGCTCGTTGCTGACGGACCAGTTCGAGATCTGCAGCGCGCGCGGGATCGCGCCGAGGCCGCCGTACGGCTCGAGGATCGCGTCGAGCGCCGCGATGACCGCCGGCTCGCTGGCGCCCGGCTCGAGGGCGAGTGCGACGTCGTTGAACCCGCCTTCCATGTCGAACGCCGCGCCGAGCGCCTGACGCTCCATCCAGAGGATGCCGAACCGGCTGGCATCCGGAATGAGCTCGCCGGGCTGCACGGCGTACACGTACTCCGGCGAGAGCGCGATCCCGACGATGCGGAGCGTGCGCCGCCGGCCGTTGATGACGGCGCGCAGGGTGTCGCCGGGGCGCAGGCCATGCGCGAGCGCGAACGCCTCGCTGGCGAGCACTTCGTCCGGGCGGTTCGGCTCGAGATACCGGCCGTGCCGGAGGAACAGGTCGTTCAGCATCGCCCGGCGCGGCACGGGGATCGAGACGAGGCGCCCCGTCGCCGGCTCGATCAGGCCCTCGACGTCGAGCGTGACGTCGGCGACGATGCGCGTCTCGATCGCGGCGACGCCGGGAATCTCCGCGATGCGATCGCGCAGCGCGAGCGGCGCGCGGACGAGCGATGCGAAGACGTCGGCGAACCGGTAGCGTTCGTAATAGGTCTGCTGCGTCAGCTGGAGCGACGCGAACGTCGCGATGTAGGCGACGAGCATCGCGAGCCCCGCCGCCATGACGGCGGCGATCGCCGCCGCCTGTCCCTTCAGCCGCCACAGGTCGCGCAGCAGCTTGCGGTCGAGGGCGCGCAGCACCATCACCACGCCAGCTCCCGCGGCGCGCGGCGCTCCGTGTTGACCCGTGTCGAGACGACCCGTCCGTCGGCCAGCGACACGACGCGGTCCGCCATCGCCGAGACCGCCGCGTTGTGCGTGATGACCGCCGTCGTCGTGCCGAGCTCGCGGTTGACGCGTTCAATCGCCTCGAGCACGAGAATGCCGGTCGCGATGTCGAGCGCGCCGGTGGGCTCGTCGCAGAGCAGCACGTCCGGGCGCTTGGCGATCGCGCGTGCGATGGCCACGCGCTGCTGCTCGCCCCCCGAGAGCTGCGACGGGAAGTGGTCGAGACGGGCGCTCAGCCCCACGAGCGCGAGGGCGTCTTCGGGCGTCATCGGGTCGGGCGCGATGTCGGTGACGAGCGCGACGTTCTCGCGGGCGGTCAGGCTCGGGATGAGGTTGTAGAACTGGAAGACGAAGCCGACGTGGTCGCGCCGGTACTGCGTGAGCTCGCGCTCGTCGGCGTCGGTGAGATCGCGGTCGCGGTACCGGACGCGGCCGGACGTGGGCACGTCGAGGCCGCCGAGGATGTTGAGGAGCGTCGACTTGCCGCTGCCGGATGGGCCGAGGAGGACGAGGAATTCCGACTCGTAGAGATCGAGATCCACTCCGGCGAGGGCCCGGACCTCGACCTCGCCCATCTGATAGACCTTCGTGAGCCCGACGGCGCTGAACACGACCGGCCGGGCGTCGCCGGGTGCCGGACTCGTCATCCCGTGGCGAGTGTATCAGCGGACCGGGCCGGAGCCGCTTGCGCCTGCCGGCCCCAGGTGGTAGAAGCGACAGAGGGGCCTGGATCGCCCGGGCAAGGAGGAAGCGTTGCTGCGCGCCCGCGACCACGTGCCGCACTTCACGATCACCGCGCTCGACGGATCGCGTGTCGCCTACACGCGAATCTGGCAGCGCCGGCATCTCCTGCTGCTCTGCCTGCCCCCCGGCGACGCGGCATCCCATCAGTACGTCGACGACATCCGTGCGGCGCTGCCGGATCTGGACCCCGGGGACGTCGCGCTCGTCGCGGCGGGGGAGCCATTCGAGGGGATGCCGTGCCCCGGCGTCCTCATCGCCGACCGCTGGGGCGAAATCATGTTCGTCGCCGAGGCCGCGGAAGTGCGGTTGCTTCCGCCGCCCCAGGAACTGCGGGAGTGGCTGACATTCGTGCAGAGCCGCTGCCCCGAGTGTGAAGGGGAAGCCCTGTAGGGCCGAACTTCAGGTCGGCCGAGCTGGAGGGACGCCAATCGCTGACGTCCCCCCCGCGCTTCATCTCTTCTGTCGTGTGCCGCCAGAGCCGGCGCGCTACTCGCTGATCTCGATGCGCCGGCCCTTGCGCACCTCCTGCGGCGGCGCCTGCATCACGATCTCGAGCACGCCGTTCTTGAACGTCGCCTTCGCCGAGTCGGTAATCACGCCTTCCGGCAGCGGGATGACCCGCTGGAACCAACCGTAGCCGCGCTCGCTGCGGTAGACGCCTTCCTGCTCCTCCTCGTGGTCCCACTTCCGCTCACCGCTGATCGTCAGCGTGTTCTCGCCGAGCTCGACGTTCAGGTCGTTGCGTGAGAGCCCCGGCAGATCCGCGCGGACGACGAACTCCTGACCGCGCTCGAAGACCTCGATCGCCGGCGTCCAGCGGGCCATCATCCGCGAAGACGGCTGCCACGAGGGACCGAACCCGAAGCCTTCGAACAGCCGATCCATTTCCTCCTGCATGCGGCGCATCATCGTGAATGGTCCGCCGCCGAAGAACATGCCGAACGGGTCGCGGCGGGCGATCCGGCCCTGCTGCCCCCGTGAGCGCTCGAGCCCCTGCTGCGTCTGCTGCTGCCCCTGCTGCTGCTTCTCGCTCGTACGTGGCTCTGCCATGGTTGCCTCCGATGTAGGGGTCACGGGTGGTGTGGACGCGTTGGTCCATGCACCACGCGTGCCCCGCCGCTCATGAGAGCGTCGCGGTTCCACGGTTCCTCCACCGGTACGGGAGTCGGACACCCGTACGTCTCCGCTACGGCGCCGGTGCCGGCGCGCCTGACATCGGCTGCGGTTCGCCGCCACGCCGGCCGGTCGCCGGTCTGACGGCGCGCGCGATCAATCCGAGGCCGGCGGCGGCTGTGAGAAGGCCCGACGTCCGCCCGTGCGCCGCGCCGTAGGCAGCCGCCGCCGCTCCGGCGGTGCCGGCGATCGCGCGCATGGCGGGCGAGGAGGGACTGAGCAGCGGGCGTTCGCGGGTGACGCGGCCGCCCTGCAGGGCGGGCACGTTGCCCGGCTCGTCGTGCACGTCGAGCCGGTCGATGACGTCCTGCACGCCGTTCACCTGGCCGATGCCCCGCAGCAGTCGCGAGACCTCGTCGCGCAGCACCGGCCCCGTGAGCGTGACGACGCCCTCGGAGGCGTGGACCTCGAGCGCGCCGGGGTGCGACACGAGATGTCCGAGGCGTGCGCGGACCCGTTCGACGAGCACCGTGTCGTCCACGCGCTCGTGCTTCTTCGCGCGTCCGCGAATCCGTGCCACCGCGCCGGACGCGCGGTGTGCGAGGTCCCGGCCGGCCGCGCCGGCCGCATGGCCGGCCACGTGCGTCGCGCGGATCAGGCGGTCGCGCGTCAGCGCGCGCCGCCGGCGGCCGGCATCGGGATCGAGCAGGTACATGAGGCCGGCGCCCAGACCGGCTCCGGCGAGAATGGCAGTGCTCTTGACCATCGGCGCTGACTCCTCCGGATCGCCGGAGCAACGCCGATACCATCCCGGTCAGCGACGGCGCCGCGGCGGAAGGGCTGGACCCGATGCGATTTGCTTCAGCTGGCTGCTCGCGGGTACCTTGACGGGACATGACCGTCGAGTCGACGGCGACAGCCGCGTTCCCTCCGCCCCTGTCCTCCTACCCGGACGGGGGCACGCTGCTCCAGACACTGGCCGCGCGCATCGAGGCCGAGCCGTTCAACGCCATCGCGACCGGCATCTTCCTGCTGGCCATCCTGCATACGTTCGCCGCGGCGCGGTTCGCCAGCTACGCGCACCGGCTGCAGCACCGGCACGAGGAGCGCGCGCGGGCACGCGGCGAGGTGCCGCGCCCGGGC
>DASVDJ010000030.1:0-23584 GCA_036381155.1 Vicinamibacterales bacterium | reverse complement strand
TTGCTGCGCAGTGGGCAGATCAAGCTGCGGGTGCTTGATGGGTATCGAGATCTGAAGGAGGTGAAAAAGGCAGCGTAGTCACATCATCACAGCCGGATGATGACGCGTCTGAACTTTTCCACCACTTGACAGACACGGCCTGTTAGGCTAACCCTGGCGATACTTGGGAGAAGCCTGTAACTTGCTCAGAGAGGTGCGTCATCTCTTACTGGGACGCACCGGTCATCGCGTCGCAATGAGATAGACGCCGACTGTCGAGAGGATCAGCCCAGCGACATATCGAAGCGTCAGCGGTTCATTCCAGATCACGAGACCGCAGACGCCGGCCACCAGCAGGCCGCCGAGGCGGACGATGGGCGAGGTCACGGACAGCGGCGCGCCGGCGGAGAAGGCTGCGTACAGGGCAACGAGGACCAGGCTGAAGGACACGCCGACGCCGATTGCGGATGCGAGGCCCCCGGGGGACGGGCGAAGCGGCACCCCGCTGGCCCTGTCCATCAGGAACCAGATCAGTCCCACGCTGAATGCGACGGCGCCGTACAGCAGCACGCCGAGGCTGTTCGGCACCTTGCCGGCCGACAGCTTCACGAACACGTCGGCGGCGGCCAGTGCGACCGCAGCCACGACCGAATAGGCCATCCAGCTCATACGGTCCACGTTACCACCCGGCTCGCGCCGGTCCGCCGACCTCGGGCGTGCCCAGTGGTGTTACCCATGTCTCCGGAAAGCGTTGCTGACGGAAGGAGGGGCAGGACCGGCGAGGGTGCGGTACACTTGAGGCTACCCCCACAACGTCCGGGCGCCCGTAGCTCAGTTGGATAGAGCATCGGCCTTCTAAGCCGAGGGTCGCAGGTTCAAATCCTGCCGGGCGCGCCACCGTCTGCTCGCTCGCCTTGTTCGTGCGAGTCGCGGTGGCAAGCCACCCTTCGTCCGACAGCACGCCTCAGGTGTTCACCTGATTGCGCGCGGCGCGCTGACAGCTAGACTCGATCCGCTCTCCCCCGACCCTTGCGCGCAGTTGGCGCGAGCGTCGCGCTCCGCGACTGCTCGGAAGCGCGCGGGAGCCTGCCCATGCGCGGCGGCATCATCGGCGGCACGCCCGGGTACCTCCTGCTGAAGCGGCTCGGCCGCCGGATGGCGGAGACCGACGGCGGCGCCCCCGTCATCTACCAGCAGCGCTCCAAGCTCGAGGTGCTGTTCGGCCCCGACGTCTGGACGCACGCCGCCGGCCGCACCGTGCTCGACTACGGCTGCGGCACCGGCGACGAAGCGATCCAGCTCGCCCGGCACGGCGCGCGCCGCGTGATCGGGCTCGACATCCGGGACGAGGTGCTCGAGGAGGCGCGGCGGCAGGCGCGTGCCGCGGGCGTCGCGGACCGCTGCGCGTTCGTCACGGACACGGACGAGACCGCCGACGTGATCCTGTCGGTGGACGCGTTCGAACATTTCGCTGATCCGGCCGGCGTGCTGGATCGGATGCGCCGGCGGCTCGCCCCCGGCGGGACGATCCTGATCGCGTTCGGCCCGCCCTGGCTGCATCCGCTCGGCGGCCATCTCTTCTCCGTCTTCCCCTGGGCCCATCTCGTCTTCACCGAGCGGGCGCTCATCCGCTGGCGCGCCGACTTCAAGTCGGACGGCGCGACGCGCTTCTCGGAAGTCGCCGGCGGGCTGAACCAGATGACGGTCTCGCGGTTCGAACGGCTCATCGCCGGCTGTGGCCTGCGCGTGCAGTCGTTCGAGGCGCGTCCCATCCGGCGCCTGCGGTGGGCGGCGAACCGGCTGACGCGCGAGCTCGTGACGTCAGTCGTGGTCTGCGAGCTCGCGGGCGACCGGGAGGCGCCGCTCCCTCGTGCCACTCCCGGCCAGGGCCAACCGCGTTCCGCCGGCCTCGCAGCGGTGATCGATGAGCTGGACCTGCTCGCGCGTGAGCGACAGTCGGTGTCGCAGTCCCGCGCCGGCGAGATCGTCCGGAAGTAGCGCCTCTCGCATGATCCCGGTACGGCTGTGCGCGGGGCTCGCCAGCAGGAAGTGCCCCAGCTCGTGGGCCAGCGCGCGGCCGAGCGCCTGCGGCAGCAGTCGCTCCACGATGGAGGGCTGAGGCGTCAGCCCGCTGGCGCGGTGCATCGCCTCGCGCAGCATCTCCCGCGCGCGCTCGACGGCCAGGACGATGTACGGACCGGGCCCATGGCGCTCGGAGAATCCAATCCAGCCCAGGAGGCGGTGCGCCGATGCCTCTCCGCCAGGCGACGCCGGCGCGCGCGGCGCGAACCGCACGAACAGCCGCGTACGCACGCCCTCGCACGACTCGCCGGGTTCCGTCCAGCAGATGTCGACGCCGCGCGCGACCCAGACACGCTCCGCCTCTGCGCGGAACCGCCGGATGTCATCGCCCCTCCACGGCAGGAGGAACCGCGGCGAGACGGTCACGGCGATGTCGCAGGAATCGAACGGCAGTACCGCCGCGGAGGCGGCGGCAGCCTGCACGGCAATCAGCAGCGCCGCAGCGGCAAGTGTACGTCGTGCGCGAGACGCGTTCGCGCGCGTGAGCACGCCGACGACTGGAGACAGTGATGTGCAGGACATACCTGCACGCTACGCGTCGATGCACGGCGTGAAAACGGACAGGCACGACCGGCTCGTGTGCCGATACAGTGCGGCGCGTCAACGACCGGTACAGATTCACGAGGCACAGAGATGAGATGAAGCGGCTGGCTGTCCTCACATGCGGTTCGGCCTCTGGGGTTTGATGCAGCCCGGTCGTCCTAGACGAGCAACGTCGCCAACCGCCGGATCGCCGGCACCAGCACATCCACCGGATGCCCGCACGCGAGACGGATGCAGTTCCGATACTGTCCGTTCGCCGAGAACGCGATGCCCGGCAGGATGATGATGCCCTCGGCAGCCGCCCGCGCGACGACCTCGGCGCCGTCGAAGGACTCCGGCAGCTGCACCCACAGCACCCAGCCTCCTTCGGGCTGGCTGACCCGCGTGCCGGCCGGAAACGTCCGCAGCACTTCGTTGCGCGCGGCCTCCACCGCGCGCCACAATGCCGCGCGCAGATCGCGCAGGTGTGCCTCCAGCGCGCCCGACTCGAGGAACTCCGCGAGCGCCAGCTGCGGCAGGCGTGCGCTGGCGACGTTGGTAAGGCTCTTCAGGTGCCGCACCTGCGCCCGCCAGCGGCCCGGATGCACCCACCCGAGATTGAACCCGGGCGCGAGGTGGTTCGCGAGCGAGCTGTAGTGCAGGACGATGCCTTCGGTGTCGAACGCCTTCATCGAGCGCGGGCGCGGAGGCACGAAGACGAGATCGCCGAAACAGTCCCCTTCGACGATCGGGATCGCGTGACGCGTCGCGAAGGCCACCAGCCGCGCCTTCGCGCCGTCATCCGCGCAGTCGCCGAACGGGTTGTGACACGTCGCGGTCGTCAGGATTGCCGCGAGGCGATGACGCGACGCCGCGGCCTCCAGCTTCGCGAAGTCCATGCCCTCATGGCGGATGTGCGGGATCTCCAGCGCCCGCAGGTGCAGCGACTCGAGCACCTGAAGCGACTCGTAGCAGCTCGGGCTCTCGATCGCGACGATGTCGCCGGGGCGCGTGATGGCACGGAGCGCGAGGTGGAGCGCCTCCGTCGACCCGGAGGTCACAATCACATCGTCGGCCGTGCAGGTCACCCCTTGCAGGAACATCAGGCGCGCGATCTGCCGGCGCAGGCGATCGCTGCCGCTCGGGTCCTCGTAGCAGACGGCGTGGTCGCTGAACGCGGAGAGCGCGAGCCGCACCGAGCGGTTCAGGCGGCGGACCGGCAGCAGCGCGGGGCTGACGGCGGCCGGCCCCATGTCGATGACGGGCCCGCGCGCCGGCTCGACGCCGGCGGGTGCGAGTCCCGACACGCGGACGGAGACCGGACCGCGCACGCGGCGCGTGATGCCCGGCGCCGGCCCCTCAGGCGCCGGCGTCCGCGCGACGAAGTATCCCGACTTGGGGCGGGCCCGCACGTAACCCTGACGCTCGAGCCACAGATAGCAGGCGACGGCGGTCGCCGCGCTGATACGGTGCGCTTCGCGCAGCTGGCGAATCGACGGCAGCCGATCGCCGACACGCAGCACGCCCGCTCGCAGCTGGTGTTCGAAGCTTCGCGCGAGCTGCAGATACTTGGGGCTCGCGTCCCGAGGCACCTCAGGCGGTGAACAGGCGGACATTGGAACGACTGTACTGCATCAACGTCAGCGGTAACAGGTACAGTTTCTGGCGAACGGGACGGTACAGCGCCGCAGCTGGAGGGACGAACGGCATCCGTCCCCGGATGAGTCGGCGACCCCAGGAACCTCCCCGGTCGCGGTCCTGCTGCCGATATGGATCAGACGATGTCTCGCCTTCGCCCCGCCGCGTTCCTGCTCGGCGGCCTGCTCGGGCTGTCCGCGATGCTCTCGGCCGCGTCTCCGCTGCAGCCGCCGTCAATGGAGCCGATCGAACGCCTGCTCGAGGACGTCGCGGCTCCCTTTGCGAGACGGGCAGCCGCGGTGCGGCAGCTTGAAACCGCGCTCGCGTCCGAGACCGACGCCGAACGCGCCGGAGCGCTGGCGCTGCTGCACCTGCGCGCGTTGCGCTGGCTGCTGGCGTCCGTGCCGATGGACGGCTCGCGTCGCGAGCCATACCGGTCGTGGCTGACCGCACACGAGGCGCTGGCCGTGTACAACGAGCCGGGCGGCCAGTGGATCCTGTCGGCCGACTGGCTCTGGAGCGTCCACGACCGGCACCGCGCGACCGCGGCCGCCGAGCCGATCGCCTGGCTGGCGATCGAGAACGGGCTGCCCGGCGAGTGCGAGGGCTACGCGCCGTGCTACGCCTTCACGCTGGACCGGCTGTCCGGCGAGTACCTGCGCCGCCATCCCGACGGCCCACACGCCGCCGACGCCGCCGATCGCATCCGCGCCGTGCTCGACGAGGCGCTCAGGCTCCAGGCGGATCCCGAGCTCCGCATCGACGTCAGCCAGGACTGCGCGGACCTGGTGAAGAGCCTCGACGCGCTCCGCAGCGCGCTCATCGCGTCGACGGCCGAGACCCGCGGTGCCGCGCTCGCGTCCGTGGATGCCCTCCGCACGTTCTGCCCGTAGGGCCGAACTCACGAACCACAGAGAGTCACAGAGACCACCACAGAGGGGGGCACAGAGGAAAGATCAATCAACCTCTGTGGCTTCCGTGGCCTCTGAGGCCTCTTTGTGGCCCGTGACTGGCCTTCAACCCGACCGAACACCCGCACTCGAACGACGAAGGCAATCCTCTGCCCCCCAACCTCGCCGATCTGTGCGAGAATGCGCGCACCCCCCGGGACGGAGGTTCTCCAATGCTCGTCGCGAGAGCCGGTGTCGTCGTCTCGCTGCTGCTGCTGACCGCGGCAGCCGTTCCCGCACAGGACATGCCGCAGCCCCCCACGCCGGGGCCGGAGCACAAGCGCTTCCGGATGGACGAGGGCACCTGGGACGCCGGCGTCGAACTGCAGGGGTCGCCCGGAGCGCCCCCGATGCAGTCGACGGGCGTCGAGGTGAACACGGTCGGGTGCAACAGCCTGTGTCTCATCACCGACTTCACGAGCGAGATCGCCGGCATGCCGTTCGCCGGGCACGGCATCGCGACCTGGGATCCCACAAAGAAGAAGTACGTCTCCAGCTGGTCCGACTCGATGTCGGCGGGGCTCTCGCTCTCGGAGGCGACCCGGGATGAGCCCGGGAAGCGGATGGTCGGCCAGATGGAAGCGACGGACCCGCAGACCGGCCGGACGGTCGTGATGACGTCGGTCGTCGAATACAGAAACGGCGGGCGGGTCATGGCGATGTACATGCCCGGCCCGGACGGGAAGGACGTGCAGTCGATGCGGATTACCTACACGAAGCGGAAGTAGGAACGCGCCGGCCTCGAGGGCCGGTCCAGCTCCACGGACGCGCGCGAAAGGAGGGCGGTCATGGCTGGTCGGTTGGAGGCTCACGTCGTGGCGGCTGCAGTGGTGCTCGGACTCTCGGCTTCAGTCGTGGCGCAGCAGGCGCCGAAGCTGGTGGCGCCCGTGCGCGGACCGGCCAAGGTGGAGATCACGAGGCCGACGACCAAGCGGAGCGCCACCAAGGTGGTGACGACCATCCTGCTGAAGAACATGGAGAGCGCGCCGATCGCCGGCCTGCGAGTCGAGGAGAACTGGTACGACAAGCAGGGGAACCCGGTGGGAGGAGACGTCTACCGGCACCAGAAGCCGATTCAGCCCGGCGAGGTGATCACGATCACGCTGCGCATGCCGCGCAACCCGAACCTGGCCCGCAACCAGTGCGTCTTCCGGCACGCCAACGGATCGATTCAGCAGACGGTCGTGCCGAAACTGGACGCACCGGCCATGGCGAAGCAGCAGTAGGCCCCGATCCCCGGCGCGTCACGACCCCTCGGTCGGGCACGTGCCGGGGATGCTCTCCACGGACCGCACCTCGAGCCGGCGCACGGCGATCTCCATCTCTTCCCGCGTTTCGACCCGCGCCTCGCTCTCCTCCCCCTGTCCGGCCGGCGGCGTTGCCCGCTCCCGGTCCAGTTCGACGTTGTCCTCCCCGGGGTTCGAGGCCAGCCCGTGGATGCGGACGCGCCGCCCCACGAACCCGCGCAGCGCGTCGGGGTCACCCACGAGCTCGTAGGTGAACATCGTCGGATTGGTGCGGCTGGTCATGGCCGAGGTGAGCGGATCGCGCCCGACCGGCGTCAGCGCGAACGCGTTCACGCCGCTCGCGGCGGTCAGGCATCCTTCCACGGCAATCACGTCGCCGGCGTTGAAGGCGGGACGGTTCACGGTGTCCGTCGTGCGGTCCTGCCAGACGGCAAAGGCAATCAACCCGGCCGCGGCGACGAGCACGACCACGAGCAGCGTGCGGATGGAAGACATGGTTCGGGGTTCCTCGATCCGGACCTGCTGCAAGACGGGGACCGGAGGGACGTCAGCACCCCATCAGATCTGATCCTGCATCAGCGACGCGACGAGCTCCTTCGCGCGGTTCCCGACGCCGCGACGGCGCCACGCCTCCAGCGTCAGGCGGTCGCAGCCGTCGAGGTCGGCGTGAAACGTGTCGGCGAGCTGCCGGACCAGATCGGGGTCGTTGAACGACACGTTGCTCTCCTCGTTGAACGCGAACGACCGGTTGTCGAAGTTCGTCGTCCCGATGGTCGCCCAGTCGTCGTCCACGACCATCATCTTGTGGTGGAGCATCGTGCGGTTGTACTCGTGGATCGTGATGCCGGCTTCGAGCAGGCGGCCGGCCAGCCTGATGCTGTTCTGCCTGACCAGCCACGCGTCGTTGTGACGCCCCGCCATCATGATCGCGACGTGGACGCCGCGGCGGCGCGCGGCGATGAGCGTGTCGCGCGCGGACGGGTCGGGCACGAAGTAGGGGTTGGCGATCAGGATGCGCCGCCGGGCCGCAGAGATGGAGAGGTAGTAGAGCACGCGCGCGGCCGACGTGCCGGTCGACGGCGAGCTCAGCATCGTGTGCACGTACACGCCGGGCGCGTCGCTCTCGAGCAGCGGGAAGAACGCGTCGCCGCTGACGAGCTCCCCCGTCGCCTGCAGCCAGTTCTGCGCGAAGCCGGTCTGCAGCGGCAGCACGCCGGCCCCTTCCAGGCGGATCTGCATGTCGCGCCAGTGATCCTCGTCCTGGGCGCGCCCGCTCCACTGGTCCGCGATGCCGGCTCCGCCGGTGAACCCGATCCGCCCGTCGACGATGAGCGACTTGCGGTGGGTGCGGTGGTTGAAGCGCCCGATGCTGTACCAGTGTGGCGGGTTGAACCACGCCACCTGGCAGCCTCCCTCGTCCAGGCGCGCGAGGATCTCCTCGCCGATCCGGCTGGAGCCGACGGCATCCAGCAGCAGCTTCACCCGCACGCCGGCCTTCGCGCGTTCCGCCAGCGCGTCAGCGAACTCGCGGCCGATGTTGCCGTCCCAGTAGATGTACGCCTCGACCGTGATCGAGCGCGCCGCACCGCGGATGGCGTCGAGCATCGCGGGATAGAACTCGTCGCCGTTGTTGAGGATGTCGACGCGGTTGCCGCCCAGGAACGGCGTGCCCGTCGTCCCGACCAGGCTGCTGACGAAGTCGGGATCGTCGACGCGCAGTTCGTGCTCCAGGCCGTACGCCGGCGGGAACTCGGTCGGCTGCAGCAGATAGGCGACGGCTGCGGTGATGCCGGCACCGACGGCCCATCCGAACACGTCGTTCCAGATCAACACGATCGCGATCGCGGCCCAGAGCCACCAGGACCAGAGCAGCCGGCGCAGGCGGGTCCAGAGGCCCGGAAGCCCCATGGGCCGCCGCGCGGACGGGGTGTCCGGCGCGAGCCGATACTTCCAGGCGCGCGGGATTGGGTGCTGGAACGTTCGCACGCTTGCACAGCGAGCATGAGCCGTACCAGCCTTCGCCAAGCGGCCGGCCAGCCGCGCGGACCTGCGCATTCCGCGTCGATCACGACGTGTCAGCTGAGCCGTGTCGCTATAATCGACATCCGCGCGCGCTCCCCCGCGATCGAGGTGCCATGACGTTTTCATCATTTGCCCCGGCTGTTCTCCTTGCCGCCACGGTGGCGGCTCCGGCGCCGCAGGCGCAGCGGAGCAAGGACCTGCAGGAAGTCCTGAACTACCGGCTGTCGATGACCGCGCTGAAGCAGATCGAGGCCGTCTACACGGCGCTCGCCGCCGAGGTACAGAAGGATCCGGAGTTCAGGAAGGTCAGGGAGCTGCGCCGCGAGCAGGAGCGGCTGAGCAGGAAGGACGAGCTCACCGACGCCGAGGCGAGCCGGCTCGAAGCGATCGAAACGGAGCTCGAGGAGATCGAGGAACGGGCGGACGAGAAGTCGCCGCTGCCCGATTTCGACGAGAGCACATCGCTGGACGACCTGGCCGAGCAGATCGCGAACGTGCCGATGCTGGCGGCGGCGCTGGCAAAGGCCGGCATGAAGCCACGCGAGTTCGCGACGGCCCAGCTGGCGTTCTTCAACACCATGATGGCCTACGCCTTCGTCAAGGATGGCGCCATCAAGGAGCTGCCGCCGGGTGTGTCGAAGGAGAACATCGAGTTCATCCGCACGCACGAAGCGGAGATCGAGGCGCTCTCCAGGAAGTGGGAAACGCTGGAGCCGTGAAGATCGAGCACGTCGCCTTCCAGGTTGCCGAGCCGGCCGAGGCGGCCCGCTGGTACGCCGGGACGCTGGGCTTCACGATCACGCGCGCCGAGCCGGAGCCGCCGTTCGGCCATTTTCTCGCCGACGGCTCCGGCACGGTCATGCTCGAGTTCTACAACAACCCCAGGCTGCCGGTGCCGGACTACGCCGCCATGGATCCGGTGCTGCTGCACGTGGCGCTCGTCGCCGACGATGTCCGGGGCACGCGGGAGCGGCTCATCGCCGCCGGCGCCCGGCCGGAAGGAGAGGTATCGGTCAACCCGGCGGGCGACGAGCTGGCGATGCTCCGCGATCCCTGGGGACTGCCGATCCAGCTCGTCCGGCGCAAGGAACCGATGCTTCGCTGACGCACCACGCGCCAGGGACCCGATCAGACCTGATCCAATCCGACCGGTGGCACTCCGCGTGCTACCTCCCTTCGGGGGCACACACCCCGAAGGAGAGACGCATGGCGCTGCAACCGGTCGCGCTCGTGTACGGCATCGCGTTCCTGCTCGTGGGCGTCGCGGGCTTCATTCCCGGCCTGCTGTCCCCTGCCCCGGCCGGCGCGCCCCCGCTGGCCGTGCCGCAGGGCCACGGGATGCTGTTCGGGATCTTCCCGGTCAACCTGCTCCACAACCTCGTGCATCTCGCGTTCGGCCTGTGGGGCGTGGCAGCACAGCGATCCGCGCCGGGGTCGCGGACCTACCTGCGCTCGGTCGGCGTGATCTACCTGGCCCTGGCGCTGATCGGCACGATCCGGGGCACGTCCACGTTGTTCGGACTGGCGCCGCTCTGGGGCGGCGACATCTGGCTGCACATCCTGCTCGCCCTGCCGGCGCTCTACGTCGGCTTCTTCGTGCCGGCCCGGCCGCGGGTGACCGTGTGAGACGACGTGCCTCCGGGGCCCGCCGGCGATAGACTGGGCGTGCGGGCCTGACGCCCGCATGTCCGGCGCCCGTCGACGGACGAGGAGGCACGTCATGAACGGCCCGCGCGGTCTGCATCACATCACCGCCATCTCCGGCCCTGCGCAGGAGAATCTCGACTTCTACGCCGGCGTGCTCGGCATGCGGCTCGTCAAGAAGAGCGTCAACCAGGACGACCCGGGCACGTATCACCTGTTCTACGCGGATGCCGTGGGACACCCCGGCACGGACCTGACGTTCTTCCCCTGGGCGCACATGGCGCCGCCGCGGCTGGGGCATGGCCTGACGGTGGAGGTCGGCCTCACCGTGCCGACGGACAGCCTCGGCTTCTGGGAGGAGCGGCTGACCCGCTACGGGACGAAGGTCGGATCGCCGGAGACGCGCTTCGGCGACCGGGCCCTCCCCTTCGTCGATCCGCACGGGCTGCACGTCGCGCTGGTCGAACGCACCGACGCCGCCGATCGCGAGTTTGCCCCCTGGGACGGCAGCCCGATCGACGTGCCCTTCCAGATCCGGGGGCTCGAGTGCGCGCGCCTCTGGGAGCACAGCCTCGCGCTGTCCGCGTCATTCCTCACCGGCGTGCTCGGCTTCTCGCACCTCGCCTCCGATCAGGGCTGGCATCGCTACGGCCTGGAGGGAGGCGGCTCGGGGCGCTACATCGACATCCGCGAGACGCCCGACGTCCGTCGCGGGGCGTGGGGCGTGGGCGCCGTGCATCACATCGCCTGGCGCGTCGACGACGACGGCCATCAGATCGAGGTGCGGACGCGCGTGGACGAGGCGGGACGCCGGCCGACACCCGTGATCGACCGCTTCTGGTTCAAGTCGGTGTACTTCCTGGAACCGGGCGGCGTGCTGTTCGAGCTGGCCACCGACGGCCCGGGCTTCGCCGTCGACGAGGATCCGGCGCACCTCGGCGAGACGCTCGTGCTGCCCCCGTGGCTCGAACCTCAGCGTGCGGGTATCGAAGCCGCCCTGCCCCGACTGTCCAGCCCCGCTGCGTTGAAGAACGCGTGATGGACCGGTACGGGTGTCCGACACCCGTACCTTTCCCTCCCCGTAAGCGACGACGGTCCGCGAAAGGCGCCACGCCGCGCGTCCGCGACTCGTGCGGCCTTTGTTGGAGTGCTGCCTGGCATCCGGCTTGCCAATTCGACCCCGCTGCGCCGGCGTGCGCGCTGGCTTCAACACGAACTTCCCCACCAAGGAGCACTTCCATGACGCGACGTCTGACGCTGATGACACTGGCTCTGATGGGCGGCGGCCTGGCCGTGGCGTACGCCCAGGGCGGCGGCCCGCGCGTGCGCGCCGACCTGAGAGCCGCCGACGAGGTGCCCGCGATCTCGTCGCCCGCGACCGGCCGATTCCGCGCCGTCATCGACGAGCGCGGCGAACGCGTGGCGTACGAGGTCTCGTACGCCAACCTGGAGGCGGATGTGCTGATGTCGCACATCCACATCGCGCAGCCGGGCGTGAACGGCGGGATCATGGTCTGGCTCTGCCAGACTCCCGCGCGACCCGGCCCCGCCGGAACTCCGACCTGCCCCGGCCCGCGCGACGGTGTCGTCACCGGCGAGTTCACCGCGGCCGACGTTCAGGCGGTGGGGCCTCAGGGCATCGCGCCCGGCGAGTTCGCCGAGGTCATCCGGGCGATTCGCGACGGCATCGCGTACGTGAACGTGCACTCCGAAACCTTCCCCGGTGGTGAGATCCGCGGCCAGGTCCTTCCGGGTCAATAGGCCACACCGGCCTGCAGGCGGCGGGCGCCACGCCCGCCGCCCGGGACGGCCGGACCGACGTCCCGCCCTGCCTGTCCGCGCACGTTTCGCTTTTACAGACAGCCCGGTCCGTGGTACCGTTTTCGGCTCACGCTGCGAGCCGAATGCCGAAACTGCCGTACTGGGTCCCCGCGCTGGCGCTGACGATCGCGGTCGCCACACCCACCCTGGCCCAGGAGCCCTCGACACGCGCCGAGGAGCTGCATCAGCAGCGCGCGGCCAAACAGGAGCATCTCGAGCCGTACCGGCAGAACACGCTCGAGAAGGCCTTCGACTTCATCGAAGACCGCGCCATCTTCATCCTGAACCGCGAGGGCCTGTATCCGAAGCTGGGCTCCCTGACGACCGGCAGCGGCTTCGCGTACGGCGTGGGCTGGCGCAACAGCAGGCTGCTGGATCACAACCTCACGATCGATTCCTGGGTCGCCGGCTCGATCAAGGGCTACTTCGGCCTGGAGCTGCGGGCGGCGCTCCCGGAGCTGGCCGACGGCCGCGCGTTCGCGGAGGGCTATTTCCAGCGCCGCGACTACCCGCACGAGGATTTCTTCGGGATCGGTGCGGACTCGCTGCGCGTGAACCAGACCGACTTCGCACTGCGCGGGAACACGTTCGGTGGACGCGCCGGGGTCCAGCCGCTGCCGCAGTTGCGCCTCGGAGGCGGAGTCGAGTTCCTCCAGCCCCGCATCGGCCGCGGCACCGACCGCATCGTCCCGTCGATCGACGAGCTCTTCGACGACACCTCCGCGCCGGGTCTTGCGCAGCAGCCGGACTTCCTCCGCTCGAGCGTGTTCGTCGAGCTCGACACGCGCGTGCCGCGCTATCCCCGCGGCGGCGGCTATTACCTCGTGGAGCTGAGCCGCTACGACGACCGCACGCTGGACTCCTACAGCTTCCGGAAGCTCGATGTCGATCTGCAGCAGTTCATCGGCTTCCTCGAGGGGCGCCGCGTGATCGCGCTCCGCGGGCTGCTCTCGACGTCCGACGCCGACGCCGGACAGCGCATGCCCTTCTACTTCCTGCCGACGCTCGGCGGGCACGACACGCTGCGCGGGTTCCGGGACTACCGCTTCCGGGGGCCGCACGCGCTGCTGCTGCAGGCCGAGTACCGCTGGGAGATCTGGTCGGGCGTCGACGGCGCGCTGTTCTACGACGCCGGCAAGGTCACCGATCGCCGCGGCGACCTCGATTTCTCGGATCTCGAATCCGATTACGGGATCGGGTTCCGCTTCAACACCAATGAAGGCATCGTGCTGCGCGTCGATGCCGCGTTCGGCAGTCGTGATGGTCGGCACCTCTTCATCGTCTTCGGCGGCAGGTTCTAGCGGCGATCCGTCGCGTGGTGTCGCGCCCCGGCGCGGGCGGCCGGGGCGTGTGTGCCTCCGCATCCTGGTGACGGCGGCGCTGGCCGCCGCGGCCGCGTCCGGCACGGCGTCGCGGGCGCCGCACTTCTACCCCGACGATCCGATTTGGGTGGACGACGATCGGGCCTTCGACGCATCGAAGGTCCGGCCGGTCGAAGACCGCAACGCCTACGATTTCCTGGTCAACACGTTCGGCAAACCGGGGGAGCGGCGCGACGTCCGCGCGATGAACGTCAACACCGTGGACGAAGTGCCGGACTCGAGCTGGTTCACGAACCGCATCGGGCGCCGCGAAATGACGATCGAGGAGATCGTCCGCGGCCCGGACCAGTTCGACCGCCTCTCGCTCGAGGGGTGGGTCGTCTCGGGCGGCAAGAGCACCGGGGCCCAGCCGGGCTTCCGGATGCGCGACACGGAGGGGCACACCTACCAGATCGAGGTGGACCCGCCGTCGAACCCCGAGATGGCGACCGGCGCCGAGGTCATCGGCACCGCCTTCTATTACGCCTTCGGGTACCACGTCGTCCAGGTGTACCTGGCGGAGCTGGATCGCGAGTCGCTGGTCATCGCGCCCGACGCGACCATCCGCGATCCGCTCAACGGGAACCGGCGCGCGCTGACGCGCCGCGATCTCGACCTGGTGTTCCGGCGCGCGGCGCGGCTGCCGAACGGGCGGTATCGCGTGCTCGCGAGCCGCTTTGCCGACGGGCTCCCGGCCGGCAACTTCCGCTACTACGGCACCCGGCCCGACGACCCGAACGACATCGTCCCGCACGAGCACCGGCGCGAGCTCCGCGGCGCGCGGGTGTTCGGCGCCTGGCTGAACCACGACGACTCGCGCGGCATCAACAGCCTCGACATGATCGAGGGCGAGGAGGGGAAGCGCTGGATCCGGCACTACATGTTCGACTTCGGATCCATCCTGGGCAGCGGCACGGTGCACCCGCAGGTGCCCCGCGCCGGGAACGAGTACATCTTCGAGTGGCGCCCCGGCTGGCTGACGCTCGCGACGCTGGGACTGTGGGTCCGCCCGTGGATCCTGATCGACTACCCGGAGGCGCCGCCCGCGGTCGGCCGACTCGAGAGCCGCGCGTTCGATCCGGTCACCTGGAAGCCCGAGTACCCGAACCCCGCGTTCCAGAACATGCGCCTGGACGATGCGTTCTGGGCGGCGCGGATCGTGTCGCGGTTCAGTGACGACGCGATCCGGGCGATCGTCGAGAAGGCACAGTTCAGCGACCCGGCCGCGACCGAGTACCTGACGCGCACCATCATCGAACGCCGGGACAAGGTGCTGGCCGCGTGGCTCCCGGCGGTGAACCCGCTGGTCGACTTCACCCTGAGCCCGTCGGGCGAGCTGACATTCCGCAACGCCGCTGCCGACGCAGGCGTCGCGCCGCACGCGGAGTCCTACCGCGTGCAGTGGGGACGGTTCGACAATGCGACCGGCGAATCCGGCCCGGTCGGCGATCCGGTCACCACACGCGAGATGCGCGTGGCCGCTCCGGCCGCGCTGATCCAGGGGGCGCAGCCGGGATCGTTCGTCGAGGCGCTCGTCTCGGCCGACCATCCCGCCCATCCGGCCTGGGCCACGCCGGTCACGCTGCACTTCCGGCGCACCGCCGACGGGTGGGAGCTCGTCGGACTGCGCCGGCTGCCGTAGCTCACTTCTCGGGCTCCACCGTAAAGATCAGGTCGACACCCGCCCGCTCGGGCCGTCCGCCGGCGGCCTGCGGGTCGTACGAGCCTTCGGTGAACGACGTCTGCAGCCGCAGGTACTCGAGCAGCTCGTACTCGAGAACGACCTCTGTCTGCTGCGCCGATCCGAAGAGCTGCCGGAACTGCAGGAACACCCGCTCGCCGAGCTGCTGCCCCACGGTGACCCCGGGACCGGTCGTGCCCTGCGCGACGGCCTGGATTTCGAGCAGGTCGACATCGAGCACGTCCCGCAGCGACTCGGCAAGCGGTGACGCCACCGCGCCGCCGACGAGCTGCTGCGCCTGCAGCGACAGCGACGCGCGCTCCCCCTGCGCGAGGTCGTTCACGGGCCGGTTGAAGATGATGAGCGAGAGGATGTCGGCATCCTCCAGCGGCGGCGAGCTCGAGAGCACCAGGCGCGGCTGCTGCGCGGTGCCCTGCACGGCAACCGTCGCGCGTACCCCGGCGATGTCGCGGTGGGCGGTGACGTCGAGCGTCGGGTTCGTGAGGTCGGGTCCCTTGAAACCGATCGTCCCGTCCCGCTCGACCTCGAATCGGCGCCCCTGGAACTCGTAGTAGCCGCGGATGGTCCGCACCGCGCCGACGACGGTCGGCTCACCGCCGGCGGCGCGCGTCGCCGTGATGTCGCCGCCGAGCGTGACGTTCATGTCGCCGAGCGAGGTGCCGCGGCCGCCGAGCCGGATGTTGTCGCCGCGCACGACCAGGTTGTCCGGCACGCGGATCCGGACATCGAACTGCGGACCGCCCGGCGTGTCCGCGTCGGCGCTCACCGCCTCTTCCGCCCCCTCCTTCACCGCCTCGGTCGAGTAGAGACCGCTCTGCACGAACTCGAGCGCCCGATCGACCTCGATGGTCCCCTCGTGCACGACGACCTCGCCCGTCACGTTCGGGCTCGTCAGCGTGCCGGACGCGAGGAGATCGAGATTCACCTGCAGCCTGCCGAGCTGGTTGTCGGCCAGCCGGAACTCGTCGGCCTTCACGCGCAGGTCGACGACGCCATCCATTCCCTCGGTCAGCGCGACGGTCCCATCCGCCGTGAGCGCGTCCTCGCCATCGTCGAGCACCTGGAAACGCTCGATGCGGGCGCTCGAGCCCTCGAACCGTACCGCCGCGTCGAGCCCCTTGTAGCTCGCACCGGTCGCCGGCAGCGAGAAGGCGCCGCCGGAAATGGTGAGATCGCCATTGAGCTGCGGCGCCTGCGGTGTTCCGGTGACACGCAGATCCAGCGCCAGCGTGCCGGCGGCATCCGTCACGGCCGGGGTGAGGCCCTGGACGACCCCGAGATCGATCGCGGTGCTGTGCGCGCGCACGTCGAGCGGCCAGGCATCGGGAGAACGTGACGCGCCGGCCCGCAGCATCGCCGGAGGCGCGGTCCCACCGGCTTCCAGCGAGACACCCGCACTCTGGTCGAGACGCAGATCGAACGTCGCACCGCGCGCGTCGTAGTGCACCGAGCCGGTGAGCTGGTCGAAGGTGAAGTCGCGGAACGCGCCGTCGACGACCGAGGCCGTTCCTTCGACGACCGGATCCGCGAGTGGTCCGGTCAACGTCGCCGCGGCGTCCAGGCGCCCGGCGAGACCGCGGTCGCCCACCGTCAGGTCGTCGAGACTGTCGAGCGCGACGGACTCGGCGGCGAGGGCCAGCCGCCCTGCCGGCTCGCCGCCCGCCTCCGGTGCCTCGAGCAGGATCGTCCCCTCGGCGGTCAGCCGCTGCCCGCCGTTGACGAGCGCCAGGTCCCTGATCTCGATCTGGCGTCCGCGATAGAAGACCGTGGCCGGCGAGCCCTCGGGGATCATCCAGCGCGTGTCTCCCGTCGAGAGCGACAGCGCGTCCAGGCGAAGCTCCTGGCCGTCCGGCAGGAGGCGCGCGAGCCCGCGCGCCTCGAGCGTCCGTTCGGGTTCCGCGATGGCGGCGTCGAAGCCGAGCTCGCGGGCCGCGTACTGCACGTCGAGCGTGATCTCGCGGATGTCGCGGCCCGCCGCGCGAACGAGCGTCGCGACCGTGTCCGCACGAACGCGTGCCTGCTCGACGTCCAGCGCGGGCAGCTGCGCCTCGATGTTCGAGGACAGCGACATCGCGGTCGTCTCGCCGTAGCGCAGGCTGGACGCGGAGAGGGACGCCTCGGCGGCAAGATGTTCCTGCGTGCCCGTCAGCGTGCCTGTCATCCGCGCGGTGCCGCCGGCCTGGTCCACGCCGGCCAGGGTCGCGAGCGCCGCGATGTCGTCGGCTTCGAGCTCCCAGGACAGCTTCGAAGGCTGATCGGGGCGCATCGACACGGTGCCGGATGCGTTCGCTCGAAGCATGGGGCTCTCGAGTTTCAGCGCGTCGACGCGCGCGACGCGATCGCGCATGGTGGCCCGCAGGTCGAGCACCCGCACGTCGATGCCGCCAACCTCCGACCCGCCAGCCTGAACGGACGCGCGGGCGTCGATCGTCTCCGGCGTGACGCCGCGTCCCTGGACGTCGAGCACCGCGTTCACCCGCCCGGCCAGCCGCTCCGCGGCCTCGGGTGCCCGGCCTGCGAGGCGCGCAAGCGCACGCGGGTCGAGATTGCGCACCGAGCCGCGCAGCGCGTAGGCCGGAACCGGCCCGCGCAGGTCGACCATCGCCTCGGTGCCGGCGGTGATCACGGCATCCGCGGCGCGGGACGCGTCGAACCGCAAACGGGCGCGAACCTGCATCCCGCGCCCCTGCGCGCTCCACGCGGCGTTCAGGTCGGTCGGTGTGCGACGCTGGTCGTCCTCGAGCGGCAGACGTGCCAGATCCACGTGGAGCATCCGGCCGGACAGGTCGTAGCCGATGCCGGTTGCCTGCTGTCCGCGCGCTGCTGAACCGCCGCTTCCCAAGTCGGGGGGCATGGTCACGGTCCCGGCTGCCGACAGGCTGGCCCCGTATGCGCGAACGGTGGCATCGAGATCGACCGCGTTTCCCTTCACGCCGGCATCTGCCGTCAGGCTCTCGACCTGATAGCCCACCGCACGCGACCGCTGCAGCTCGACGCGCGCCGTCCCGCCAAGACTCCCGGGATCGCGACCCGCGAGCGCGAACGCCATCCGACCGGTCACGTCGCTTTCCAGCGACGGGTCTCCGACAAGGCGGGCCACGTTCAGGTTGCGGATGTCCACGCGCCCGCGGGCGGACGGATGCTCCATCCGCGCGAGATTCGCCCGCACGTCGGCCGTCAGCGCGCCGGCCGTGGAGGCCGTCTCGAGCTGCACCCGCAGATCGGCGAGCGTCCCTTCGGCGCGCAGATGCAGCGAGGGCTCGAGCGGCATCTGCGCGAGAGCCGGCACGAGCCCGGTGAGCTCGCGCAGTGTGATCCGCCCGGACCGGACCGCCAGGTCCAGGCGCGGGTTCCTGCCGGTATAGCCGGCGATGCGGGCCGAGCCCTGAAGCGTGCTCTGCGCGGTGCGCACGTCCAGGTCTGCGACCTCGACGTCCTGCTCGTGCACGACGAACCGGCCGGTGAGGCTCCGCAGCGAGAGGTCCGGCCGGCGCGCCTCGAAGTCGAGCCGCGCGATCCGGAGCGCGATATCCACGGGCTCGTAGGAGAACGACGCGTCCGCGTCGATGCTCTCGATCAGTTCCGGGAGCCTGACCGCCTGCTCGCCTCCGGTCTCGTCCTCGATCGCGACGCGCCCGTTCGTGACGACGAGCCGGCGGATCGTGATCGGCCGTGCGGGCCCCTCCCGTTCCGCTTCCTGCTCCTGCTGCCGCACGAGATCCGCGACGTTCCACCGCCCGGCCGCATCTCTCTGGAGCAGGACCGCCGGCTCGATGATCCGCAGCACATTCGCGACCAGCCCCTCGCTGGCGACTTCGACGAGGCTGTAGTCCAGCTCAATCGCCCGTGCCGTGACGACGGGGCGCCCCTCCTGCTCGATCGCGACGTCGTGGAGCACGACGCCCGAGAACAGGTTCCCGGTGAGCCGGCCGATGGAGAGCTCGCCACGCAGATACCGGGTCGCCTGCTGCACCGCGTAGCCGCGCAGCCTGTCGCGGAACCAGGCGGTCTGCGACACGGCAAGCAGCACGATCGCCGTCATCGCGAGAACCAGGATGACGATGCCGAGCACCCGGCGTGCCGTGCGGAGCAGCCTCATGACCGTCAGAACGCCTGGCCGATGCTGATGTGGATGCGCCAGCGGCGGCGCTCGGGCTCGCCGTCGACGAGCAGCCCGTCGAGCGGTGTGAGCTGATAGCCGACGTCGGCCCTGACCGGACCGATGGGCGTGCGGTAACGCAGCCCCGTCCCGACGTCGGCAAGGAGGTCACCCAGATCGATGTCCCACCGCCGGGACCAGACGTTGCCGGCATCGACGAACGCGACCATGCCCAGATTCCCGGCCAGGTGCACCCGCGCCTCGACGCTCGTCTCGAGCATCGTCAGGCCCCCGATCGGGATGCCGCCCGGCGTGAGCGGGCTGACCTCGAAGCGCCCCCAGCCGCGCAGGCTGGTCGAGCCGCCCAGGAAGTACCGCTTGAAGAACGGCACCGCAGTGGATTCGGGCGCGCCGATGCCGCCGACCCGGACGCGGCTGGCGACCACGACGCCGGGCCGGAGCGGCAGGTAATGGCGGCCCTCGGCGGTGATCTCGTCGTACTCGAACCGGCCGGGCAAGACGCCTCCGGCGCGCTCGTACGCGCCGCGGGCGAGGTAGCCGCGCCGCGGGTCGAGCGTCCGCCCCGTGGTATCGCGGATGGCCTCGAGACGGACGGCCGCCAGCGTGCCGGAGCTCGCGCCGGTCACGGGATCGAAGCCGAGCGCAATCAGCTGCGATGCGAACGACGGGTCGGCGAGCGCGAAGTCGGCGACGGTGTAGTCGGTGTACTCGTGGATGTAGGTCGCCGCCACGCTGGTCACGGTGTCGCGGCGGGCGATGGCGTTGCGCTGCAGCCGCTGCCACGTCACGCCCGCGCGGCCGCCGTACCGCTGCACGCGGTAGACGGGCTCGTTCTCGTCCCAGGCCTGGCCTTCGAGGCTGAACGAGAGCCGGTTCGTGAACAGGTGCGGCTCGGCAAACCCGAAGCGGACACCGCGGTCGAGCGACGACCACTTCGCTTCGGCGTTCACCGTCCGGGCGTCGCCGAGGAAGTTCACGTGCCGCCAGTTCACGCGCGCGCGCGCCTTGTCCTCGGTGCCGTAGCCGATGCCGAACGTCGCCCGTTGCGGCTTGCCCTCCGCGACGGTGACCCGGATCGGCACCGGCGTGGCGCGTGTCTCGTCCCCGCGGGGCTCCACGTAGGCGAACGAGAAGAGCTCGAGGGTCTGCAGCGCGCGCTGGCTCTCCTCCACGCGGCTGAGGCTGAAGCGGTCGCCCGGCTCGAACGTGAGCTGGCGGCGGACGACGTCCTCGGATACCGATGCGTTGCCCTGGATCGTGACCTCGCCGAAGTCGGCGAGCGGGCCGGGGTCTGCCGCGAGCACGACGGCGACCGCCCGGTCCCCCCCCGCCGGCTCGTCACGCCCCTCGACCCTCGCGTACGGATAGCCGGCGTCCTTGAAGATGGAAATTGCGAGCGCCGCAGCCTCCATCACCTTCTGCCGATCGCGGGGGTCGCCCGGTTCGAGCGCCAGCGAGCGCCGGATGAACGCCAGGCGGCGCGGGCGCAACGCGTCGAAGCCCTCGAACCGGATGTCCGAGACGACGACCGGCTCCCCCTCACGGACCCGGACGGTGATCCGCACCTTGTCGTGCGACTCGTTGAACCGCACGTCCGATTCGATCACGCGTGCGTCGGGGAATCCGTGGTCGTGGTAATAGGCCTCGATGCGGCGCAGGTCGCGCTCGAACGCGTCCTGGTTGAACGGCGGGCGCGGTGCAAACGGCACCCATCCGGGGTCGCTCGTCGCGAGCACCTGCCGGAGGTCGGCCTCCCGGATCCGCTCGACCCCCTCGATGTCGAACGCCTCGACGCGGATGGGCTCGAGCCGGCAGCCCGACAGCAGGCAGGCGAGGACCGCCACTCTCGGTGCCCACGCGCCACGGCCGCGCCTCATGGGTCGAGGTGATGCAAGGCGGCTTCCACACACGACGCCTCCGGATCGGGCGGCCCCGGCAGGAGACACGAATTGTCGCCGGCCGCGGACACGGATCCGGATCTCACGACGCCGCGCGCCCGCGGCGCGTCGCGAGCGCGCATGGCGTGCGTACAGGAGCGTGGCACGACAATGGCACTTGCGATACGTTATGAGACAGGAGCTGGCGCCGGCCGGGTGGCGCCTGGCATCCGGCCCCTCGATGATCGCTTCGTTCCGTTGTGAGCCCGCGGCGTGCGCGCGGGCATCCTGCCGCCGAGGCCTTGCCATCGGCGCCGTCCTGCTCGCGGTCGTCGCGGCACCCGCGTGCCGCAGGGACATGCAGCGTTCGCAGCTGCAGACCTCACCGCTGAACGCCGCGCTGCATACCGACTCACCCGACACGTCCGTCGAACACGTCTATCCCAGCGGCCCGGTCCTGCCGGCGAACGTCACGCGCCTGTATCTCGAGTTCTCGGCGCCCATGGATCCGGCCGGAGCGCTCGACCACGTGCGCCTGGTCGACACGCGGGCCGGGCATCACGACGGGCCGGGCCTCATCGATGCGGGCCTCTGGGATCCGGAGCGGCGGCGTCTCACGCTGGTGCTGCGCCGTCCCGGCAAGGATGCGGACGAAACCCCGCTGCGCCCCGGCCGCCGCTACCGGCTCGTTGTCGATCCGGCGTGGCGCGATGCGCGGGGGCGGCCGCTCGCGGGCACCTTCGAGCACGCGTTCCGGGTCCGGGGAAGAGTCGACGAGCCGCTCGACCCGTCGCGGTGGCATGTCGCCACGCCGCAGGCCGGCTCGCGCGATCCGCTCGTGGTGCTGCTGCCGCGCCCGCTGGACTACGGGCTGCTCCGCCGCGCCGTCGGCGTACGCGATCCGCACGGCGTCGCCCTGAACGGCGTGGTGACGATCGACCGCAACGAGCGGCGCTGGCAGTTCACACCGACGCGCCCCTGGCAGCCCGGCACGTACACGGTCGTGGCCGATCACGCGCTCGAGGATCCCGCCGGCAACCGGATCCCGCCCGACGAGCATCCGCACGGTGTGCACCTGGAGCACGTCATCAGCGAAGCGGCCATCTACTGACGCGCGCACGCCGCAGTCCGCGCCCTACTCCTCCAGCAGCTTCGCGAGCGGGTTCAGCCGTTCGACGTGATCGCAGACCGCCTTGATCACGGTCATCATGGGCACGGCGAGCAGCGTGCCCCAGATGCCCCACGCCCACGACCAGACCAGCAGCCCGAGGAACACGGCCAGCGTGTTCATGCGTGCCGCACGCCCCATGAGCGGCGGCGTGAGCAGCCAGCCCTCGGCTGCCGTGATCGCCAGGGCGACGAGCGCATAGGTGACCGCGTCGCCGACGCCCGACGAGACGAGCCCCACGAGGAAGAGGCCGGCGGAGACGATCAGGGGACCGAAGAACGGGATCGAGTTCACCGCGCCGGCCGCGAGTCCCCAGACGGGCGCCGCCGGCGCGCCCAGCCAGGCCAGCGCGAGCCAGGTCGCGACGCCGACGACCACGGACGTCACCAGCCGCACGAGCAGGAAGCGCTGGACCTGCCATGAGATCTCGTCCAGCACTTCCGTGCCGGTACGGCGGCTGGAGAGCACGTCCCCCGACAGCACGATGAGACGGCGGCGCCACGCCGGCGCGCTGAGCAGGATGAAGAAGACGAGGAACGTGATCACCGTGACGTGACCGGCGAGCGAGACGAGGCCCGCCGATCCCTGCCACAGGTAGTCGGCCATCGGACCTGACGCGCCGCCTCCCTGATCCGCCGGTGCCTTCCCGGACTGTGGCCCGCCTGTCGTCGCGACCTGACCGACCTTCTGTGCCTCGCGCGCCGACTCGCGCACCCGCTGCATCAGCCCGCCGCTGCCGCTCCGCAGCCGCTGCTGGACCTCGCGCAGCTGCTGCGGCAACGTCTCCGCCGCGCTGCGCACGTCGTCTCCCAGCGTGGAGACCCCCAGCAGCGTCACACCCAGCAGGCCGCCGACGACGAGCGTCGCCGCCGCCAGCCGCGGAACACGGTGCCGCGTCAGCCAGGACACCGCGGGATAGAGGGCATAGCTGAACAGCACCGCAAGCGCGATCGGCACGCACAGCTCGCGCGATTCGCGCAGGAAGAAGCCCACGGCGATCATGGCCAGCATCCAGAGCGGCACCACGATGCCAACCGTGGACGGATCGCGGCTCATGCGCGTCCCCTTTCGGGACCGGATGAGCGCCGTGCCGGCTGAGCCGGCCAGCGTGCTCCGCGTGCGCGCGTCGAACATGCACGCACGCGGAAGGGCCCATCCGCTCCAGCCGACGCACCTGCAACCCGCGAACCAGCTGGCGTCGGGCGCGGAACGAATCGTGCACCGTTCCGTGTCGGGCTCCGTCCTCGCAGCCAGGAGAGCTGGAAGGCGGAGTGGTCCACGAGCCGTACGCCGCACGTGACGGGCGGCGCGTCAGCTCCGCGGTCCGCGAGCGGCGGACACAGGCGTGCACGGCCCATCGGGCCGTGGAGGTGGGACGTGGAGAAGATCCCGCTGCCCGAGTACGAGACGATCCCGATGGACGACATCGCGGAGAACGTCCGCGGGCTCCG
>DASVDJ010000029.1:0-4897 GCA_036381155.1 Vicinamibacterales bacterium | reverse complement strand
TGGCACCGGTGAAGAAGCCCGACAAGGCGGAGCCTGCCGAACCGCGCACGATCAGCGGGATCCCGCTCGAGACCGTCTACGGACCGCAGCACCTCGCAGACCGCGGCTGGACGTACGCCGAGAAGCTCGGAGACCCGGGGCAATACCCGTACACGCGCGGCCCGCACCAGACGATGTACCGCGGCAAGCCGTGGACGATGCGCATGTTCGCCGGCTTCGGCACGCCCGAGGACACGAACCAGCGCTTCAAGTTCCTGCTCGCGAACGGGCAGACCGGCCTGTCGACCGCGTTCGATATGCCGACGCTGATGGGCTACGACCCCGACCACGCGCGCTCGCTCGGCGAGGTCGGCCGCGAGGGCGTATCGGTCGCGACACTCGACGACATGATGCGCCTGTTCGGCGACATCCCGCTCGACAAGGTGTCGACGTCGATGACGATCAACGCGCCGGCCGCGGTGCTGCTCGCGCTCTACGTCGCGGTCGCCGAGAAGCAGGGCGTGGCTCCGGACAAGCTGCGCGGCACGCTGCAGAACGACATGCTCAAGGAGTTCATCGCGCAGAAGGAGTGGATCAGCCCGATCCGCGGCCACATGCGGATCATCCGCGACATGCTCGTGTGGTGCACCCGCACGATGCCGCAGTGGAACACGATCTCGATCAGCGGCTATCACATCCGCGAAGCGGGATCGACCGCGGCGCAGGAAGTCGCGTTCACGCTGGCCAACGCCATCGCGTACGTGGTAGCCGCGCGCGACGCGGGGCTCGATCCGAACACCTTCGGCGAGCGGCTGTCGTTCTTCTTCAACTGCCACAACAACTTCATCGAAGAGGTCGCGAAGTTCCGCGCGGCACGCCGGCTGTGGGCGCGCCTGATGCGCGACCGCTTCGGCGTCACCAGCCCGCGCGCGCAGCAGCTGCGCTTCCATGCCCAGACGGCCGGGAGCACGCTCACGGCCCGGCAGCCCGACAACAACATCGTCCGGGTGGCGATTCAGGCGCTGGCGGCCGTGCTCGGCGGGACGCAGTCGCTCCACTGCAACGGCCGCGACGAGGCGCTCTCGCTGCCGACCGAGGAGTCGGCGCGCATCGCCCTGCGCACGCAGCAGATCATCGCCGCGGAATCCGGCGTCGCGAACACCGTCGATCCCGTGGCCGGCGCGTACACGTTCGAGTGCGAGACGGACCGCATCGAGGCCGAGGCGCTGACCATCATCGAGCGGATCGATCGCCTCGGCGGCATGCTGGCCGCCATCGAGGCCGGCGTCGTCCAGCGCGAGATCCAGGATTCGGCGTACCGCGCACAACAGGCGATCGAATCAGGCGACGCGGTGATCGTGGGCGTCAACCGGTACCAGGACGAGGCGCCTCCGATCGAGGTGTTCCAGCTGAATCCGGAGGTCGAGGCGCGCCAGCGCGAACGGCTGCGTGCCGTGCGCGCCGGACGCAGCGAGCAGACGTGGCGCCAGGCGATCGCGGACGTCGAGGCCGCGGCGGCCGACGGGCGCAATCTCGTGCCGCCCATCCTCGCCGCGGTCGAGGCGCACGCCACGGTCGGCGAGATCGCAGACGCGATGCGCCGCGTGTTCGGCGAGTACGAAGGGGCCGCCGAGATTTGACGCGCGCCGTGCCAGTGCTCCAGACGCCGGTGACGCCCGTCGGGCCAGCGGCTGCCTTTCACACGGACGACCCGACGTGACCCCGCTGCTCGAGATTGACCGACTCGCCGTCGGCTTCCCCGCACACGGCCGGATGCTTCCGGTCGTGCACGACGTGAGCCTGTCGATCGGCGAGCGGGAGACGCTGTGCCTCGTCGGCGAGTCGGGCAGCGGCAAGTCGCTGACCGCCCTGGCAGCCATGCGGCTGGTTCCGTCTCCCGGACGCACCCTGCGAGGGTCGATCCGGCTGCGCGGACGCGAGCTCCTCACGATCTCCGAAGAGGACATGTGCGCGGTGCGCGGCGCGGAGATCGGGATGGTCTTCCAGGAGCCGTCCGCCGCGCTGAACCCGGTGCTGACCATCGGCGATCAGATCGCCGAGCCGCTCGTGATCCATGGACGCGCCGGACGCCGCGAGGCGCGCGCCGAAGCCGTGCGGCTGCTCGAAGCGGTGAAGATGCCCGATGCGGCGGCACGGGCCCGCGACTACCCTCACCAGCTCTCGGGCGGCCAGCGCCAGCGCGCGCTCATCGCGGCCGCGCTGGCCTGCCGGCCCGCGCTGCTCATCGCGGACGAACCGACAACTGCGCTCGACGCGCGGATTCAGGCCGAGGTGCTCGATCTGCTGCGCGAGCTGCAGGCCCAGTACGGACTTGCGCTGCTGCTGGTCACGCACGACCTCGGCGTGGTCGCGCGGATGGCCGACCGCGTCGCCGTGATGTACGCCGGGCGCATCGTCGAGCAGGGATCGGTGCGCCGCCTTTTCACCAGCCCGGCGCATCCGTACACGCGTGGCCTCCTTGCCTCGATGCCCGGAACGGGGAAAGGACGGCTGGCTGCCATCGACGGCACCGTTCCCGATCCGGCGTCGATGCCGCCAGGATGCGCGTTCGAGCCGCGCTGCGCCGAGCGTCTCCCCGTGTGCCGCGAGGCGGTGCCCGATCTCACGTCGATCGACGGCGACCAGGCCTCGCGGTGCGTGCACGCCGGAGGACGAGCCCACTGATGGCGCTGCTCGAGGTCCGCAATCTGACCAAGGAGTATCAGCGCGGGAGCCTCTTCCGGCGCGGTGCGCCGGTCCGGGCGCTCGATGGCGTGAGCTTCTCGATCGAGGCCGGAGAGCGCTTCGGGCTGGTGGGCGAATCCGGCAGCGGCAAGACCACGACGGCGCGCTGCGTGCTTCGGCTGATCGAACCGACCGCCGGCGAGGTCTGGTTCAAGGGCGAGAACGTCCTGGCCGCGCCGCGGCCGCGGCTGCGCGAGCTGCGCCGCGAGATGCAGATCGTCTTCCAGGATCCCTGGACCTCCCTCAATCCCCGTCTGCGCATCGGCGACATCGTCGAGGAGCCGCTGGCGATCCACGGGATCGGGACGCGGGCTTCCCGCCGCAATCGGGTGGCCGAGCTGTTGACGCTCGTCGGGCTCGATCCGGGATGGCGCAACCGGTATCCGCACGAGTTCAGCGGGGGCCAGCGGCAGCGCGTCGGACTCGCGCGCGCCGTGGCGCTGAAGCCGTCGTTCCTGATTGCGGACGAGCCCGTGTCGGCGCTCGACGTGTCGGTGCAGGCTCAGGTGCTGAACCTGCTGATCGATCTGCAGGAGCAGCTCGGGCTGACCTGCCTGTTCATCGCGCACGACCTCAGGCTCGTGCGTCAGGTCTGCAGCCGCGTCGCCGTGATGTATCGCGGACGGATCGTCGAGCTCGCCCGCACGGAAGACCTGTTCACCGCGCCGCGCCATCCGTACACGCAGGCGCTGCTCGCCGCGGTCCCGCACGCCGATCCTGACGTGCATCCGACGCCTGTGCCGTTCAATCCGGAGGGCGTGAGCCTGGAAGCGACGATGGCCGAAGTCGCGCCAGGGCACTGGGTCCGCCCCGCCGAGCCCGGCGCGAAGCCGGGCGAGGCGAGACCTGATCCGACCTGATCCGCCCGCGCGACGGTCGCAAGCGCGGGCGGGACCTGATCTGACCTGATCCGACCTGATCAGACCCGATCCGACCCGATCACGCTGCCTGCCTGACGTCCTTCTCGACCTGTCCGTCGCGGATGCTGATGATCCGGTGGGCGTGCGCGGCGATGTCCGGCTCGTGCGTGACGAGCACGATCGTGTTGCCTGCCTGGTGCAGGCGCTCGAAGAGATTCATGATCTCGACACCCGTCTTGGAGTCGAGATTTCCGGTCGGCTCGTCGGCGAGGAGGATCGACGGGTTGTTCACGAGCGCACGGGCGATGGCGACGCGCTGCCGCTGGCCACCCGACAGCTCGTTGGGCTTGTGATTCATCCGGTGCTCGAGCTCGACCTTCCGCAGCGCCTCCCTGGCCCGCTCCTGCCGCTCCCTCGCCGGGACGCCGGCGTAGATCAGCGGCAGCTCGACGTTGTGGAGCGCCGAGGCACGCGGCAGCAGGTTGAACGTCTGGAACACGAACCCGATTTCCTGGTTCCGGATGTGGGCCAGCTCGTTGTCGTTCATCTGGCTGACCTGCTTGCCGTTCAGCATGTAGCTGCCACGGCTCGGCGTGTCCAGGCAGCCGATGAGGTTCATCAGCGTGGACTTGCCGGACCCGGACGGGCCCATGATGGCGACGTACTCGCCCTTCTCGATGCTGATAGAGACCCCCCGGAGGGCATGGATCTCCTCGCTGCCCATCACGTAGGTCTTCCAGAGGTCGTGCGTCTCGATGATGGCCATGGGAATCTCTACCTTAGACGGTCCGGGAGGTTCCGGAGTTTCCCGCGGACCGAGCCGCGGGCCGGACGCGCCGGAACCTCCCGGGAGGACCTGGCTGACTAGCCGGCTTCCTTCTCCTCGTACTGCGCCTTCAGCGCCTGCACGACGGCCGGATCCGCCAGCGTCGTCGTGTCGCCGAGCGCCTTCCCCTCGGCGATGTCGCGCAGCAGCCGGCGCATGATCTTGCCCGACCGCGTCTTGGGCAGGTCGTCGGCCCAGATGATCCGCTTGGGCCGTGCGAGCTTGCCGATCTTGGTCGCGACGTGCTCGCGGATGTCGCCGACGAGGTCGTCGTCGCCCGCGCGATCGCCCTCGAGTGTGACGAACGCCGCGATCGACTGCCCGGTGTCCTCGTCGCTCTGCCCGATCACCGCCGCCTCGGCGACGAGCGGATGCGACACGATCGCCGACTCGACCTCCGCCGTGGACATGCGGTGGCCCGAGACGTTGATCACGTCGTCGATGCGCCCGACGATCGAGATGTAGCCGTCCTCGTCGATCCGCGCGG